>DASSEH010000361.1:0-2008 GCA_035695325.1 Candidatus Angelobacter sp. | reverse complement strand
ACGAGGAGCACATCGCCATGTCCCATAAGACAGCCGCTACAGTCGCACACACGATTGGCATCGATACTGGCAAGAATACCCTGCATTTGATCGGCCTCGACGATAAGGGGGCAATCGTTTTGCGGGAAAAGGTCGCTCGCGCCCGGATCACAGTCCGGCTCGCCAATGTGCCGCAGTGCCTGATCGGAATCGAAGCTGGCATGGCGACGCACTATGTGGCTCGCGAGCTAAGTGCGCTCGGTCATGACGTAAAGCAGGTACCGCCCGCTTATGCCAAGCCGTTCCGGCAAGGCCACAAGAACGACTTCAGAGATGCCCACGCGATCGCGGAAGCTGTTCAGCGGCCGTCCACACGCTGCGTTCCGGTGAAGACCGACGATCAACTTGATCTGCAAGCACTGCACCGGGTGCGATCCCGCCTGGTCGGCCAACGAACAGCCGTGATCAATCAGATCCGCAGTTTCCTTTTGGAGCACGGCATTGCGATACGTCAGGGGCTTCGCTTCCTCCGCCAACAGCTTCCGGCCATACTGGCCAAGCGCAGCGACGTATTGTCCCCCCGTATGATCAGGATCATCGAGGACCTCAGTGGCGATTGGCGGCGTCTGGATGAGCGTATCGAACACATTACCGCAGAGATCGAGGTTCTGGCGCAGGGCAGCGAGAGTTGCCGCCAATTGATGACCGTTCCGGGTGTCGGCCCGATCATTGCAAGTGCAATGGTGGCTGCGATCGGCAACGGCACTGCCTTTGCAAAGGGGCGCGACTTTGCGGCGTGGCTCGGCCTGATACCGAAGCAGATGTCCACGGGTGATCGTACCATCCTTGGCCGCATCACTAAACGTGGCAATCGCTATCTGCGGACGCTCTTCATGCAAGGTGCCCGCGTTATTTTGCTCAGGCCGGCAAACTGGATGAAGCACAGCTTTGGCCCGTGGCTTACAGCCGCAGCACAACGCTTACACCATAACGTCCTGGCAACCGCCCTCGCCAATAAGCTGGCGCGGATCACCTGGACGGTGTTGGCGCAGGGTCGCAGCTACGAAGCACGCGTCGAGCCGAAAACAACGTAGGCGCTCTGGTTCAGCCTAGGGGCTGATCCCTGGCGCCGCCAAACAAAGCTGAAAGATACCTGCCGAGGTCTGCGAGTTGGATTTAGGAGATGGAGAAACGGTCTCGCCGTCGCATCCGTAATCTGGTGGCACTAGCGGCCTTCAAGGGCCTATCCGAGAATGAGATCGGGTGCGCGCGGATATCCATGATGGCCGGGAGCGATGCAGCTCCAAGCAAGGGCCGGATACAGAAGCGCAAGACCAATCCTCTCCAGATCGTCAAATCCAGCTTGCAACGCACGGCCGGTCCATACAAAAGTGCCATGTATGGACGGCGCCCGCGGTGCAAGAGGAATCTGACATTTCAGCGAAGCGTTCGGGTGCAGCCATGTATTCGGCCTTTGGATGCAGCCGCTATGGCTGCTGGCCCTGATGTAATCCGCTGATCGGGTCCCTATCAAAAGCACGCGCTTATCAATCGCGTGGCACGAAGCGGGTTCTCCCGATCGACGGTCTCGACCGTTTCGCATCAACGTCGTCATCACCCCTGCAATTCGAGAACGCACTGGTTACCCCATCCTCCCCATCGTAAAGCCCACTAGACGGCTGCCGCGAGCTGCGGCGCTCGATAGGTTTCGCCCTTGGCCAGCAGCGCCCAAGCAATACGCGCCATCTTGTTGGCGAGCGCCACCGCCACGACCTTGAACGGCCGCCGCGCCAGCAGGGCGGTGAGCCAGGGATACTTCTCAGGCTGCTGTCGCGCGCGCCGCAGGACGGCGTGCGCACCCACAACCAGGATGCGCCGCAAGTAGCGATCCCCCTGCTTGGAGATGTGGCCAAGCTTCTGCTTGCCTCCAGTTGAATCCTGGCGCGGAACCAGTCCGATCCATGCTGCAAAGTCGCGTCCCGATCTGAAGGCTTTCGGATCGCTGACGATGGCGACGATGGTCGTCGCT
>DASSEH010000360.1:0-1197 GCA_035695325.1 Candidatus Angelobacter sp. | reverse complement strand
TCGACGGCGAGCTCGAAACGATCGACACCACCAACTGGCTCCCCAAGGTCATGCGCAAGGACTACATTGTGGGTCTCACCGGCCAAGGCGCCGGGGTCGACCCCGACCACAGCCTCAACCTATCTTACAGGTGCGGCGGTGGGTTCTGTCAGCACTTGCGCCAGCTGGCGGATACCAGTCGTCGTGGGGTACGTTGCTGCTCGTTTTAGGGGGATGAAGCGGGATGCGGTGCCCGGCATGTCGATCAACGGCCGTCAGGCATCGGTCTGAGCGCACGGCGCAAGGCTATCGCCGGTTCCGCTGCGGTGACTGCGGCAAGCAGTTCAACGAGCGCAGCGCCGGCCTCCTGAACCGAGCCCAATACCCGAGTGATGTCATTGCTCTCGTGGTGCTCTGGCGGCTTCGCTACAAGCTCAGCCTACGGGATCTGGCCGAAATGTTCCTGATCCGCGGGCTCGTCTTCAGCTATGAGGCCGTCCGTGATTGGGAAGCCAAACTTACCCCGGCATTGGGTGAAAACCTGCGTCGGCGACGAAAAGGCAAAGTCGGCCGAAGCTGGTACGTCGACGAGACATACATTCGGGTGCGTGGTGGTTGGCGGTATCTGTATCGCGCGATCGATCGCGCTGGCGCCCTGGTCGACGTGATGCTGAGTGAGCACCGCGACCTTGCCGCCGCCAAGGCCTTCTTTCGATCGGCAAAGGCGGTGACCGGCGTAACCCCGGATCGGGTCACCACGGACGGCCACGATGCCTATCCCAGGGCAATCCGGACAGAACTCGGCCGCCATGTGCGGCATCGGACAAGTCGCTATCTGAACAACCGACTTGAGCAGGATCACCGCGGCATCAAGGGCCGATGTCGACCGATGCTTGGATTGAAGAGCACTGGATCGGCGAGGCGGTATTGCCGCGGCCACGACGAGCTCCGAAACTTCCTGCGCTGCAGGTCCCGCATGCGCCAACGTGTTCCCGCGGCAACGCGGCGTTGGCAGCACATGCGCAGAGCCGCGATAGCGCTCGGCATCCTGGAGACGGCCTGAGCGCGAGGCAGGATGGCCGAAACGTCGTCGATCAACAGGCGCGAAAGCTGACACAACCGCCGGCGATCTGCGCAATGACCTCATTGGGCAACGCCTTGCCGCCAGCAATTTGCTCTACCAATGCGGTCCGGTCGCGCCGGTCCAGGCGATTGAGC
>DASSEH010000359.1:0-245297 GCA_035695325.1 Candidatus Angelobacter sp. | reverse complement strand
CTTCGTCTTCTTTCCGTACCGCTCGAATCCAGTTGTCATCGCCAGGGTCCTCTGCTTCATCTTCGGGTAAGCTCCTGCAACTTCACTCTACCAGGTTGATCCCCTCTGCTATCCAAATGTTCTTAATCAGAGTTTCCTTAGCTGAAGTCCGTGGCCATGCGGCAGCCAGTAGCTGGCCTGCAAGTCCACCTGCGTGTGTGGATAGAGATAAACGTCGCCATTCGGTCCCTTGATTCCACCGTCGGCGCCCTGCTGGAAGTTGTAGAAGAAAATGTTGGCATCATTATGGGTCAGGCCCATGCGCGCCGAAAAGTCCTTCTTGTCATAGGTGTAGTCGAAGTTCCAGTTGTTGGGAGCCTGGCGTTGCAGAGCCGGGTGGTCGGTTCGACCGCCGAAAGCCGTGGCCGGGAACGAAGCCTGCGAGCCAGTCCAGCTATAGTTGGCCCTTACTCCAGACCCATTGAGCATGCCGGGCAGAAATGCCAGCCGCTGCTGCCAGGCTAGTTCAACGCCCGTGATGTGGGCGTTCGGTCCGTTAATCGGCTGGTTCTGCAGAAAGCCATTAAATTGACCGCCTACTACTGTAGTCTGTGCGGCAAAGATGGGGTTCGTCAGCGCCTTGTAAAAGAAACCGGCCTCGATCACACCGAAGGGCTTCAGATAATGCTCGAGGGTCACATCGAAGTTCTGCGCATGGGTCGGCTGCAGAGCAGAATTACCCACGCTGATTCGCGGTTTGGTGGGATTGCTCACATCCACGCTTTCGTGGGGTGGCAGATCGCCGAAGTTCGGACGGGCAATGCCGATTCCGTAGCCCAGTCTCAGGATTGTGTCATTGCTGAAGCGGGTTTGGAATTGCACGCTAGGCAGCACATTGATGTAGTCCTGGCTGCCGGTTACCGGCGCGACATTTATAACTTCCCTAAGACCGTTGAACGGACTGTTGGGATCGGTATTTTGCTGCGTCTGCACCTGGTTCGCGAGGAAGGCCCCTTGTGTACTTTCAATCCGCACTCCCGCCTGCAGACGGAAACGGCCACCGAAATTGATGGTGTTCTGCACATAGCCGGCAATCACCCGTTCATCCACATTGAAATCGGCGGGGAGTGTTTGGGTAGCATCTGCCAGAGGATCGTTCACAAACAGCGCCGGGTTGGCATTCACGAAGCTCACAATCTTGCTGTAATTGCTCGTCGGCCCAAAGTGCGGATACGCCCCAAAGTAGTAATTGGGATTGGTAAAGGTACCCAGGAAGTTGCTCAGCAGCGCGTTTTGGTCGGTAGCAAAAAGAGTCTGCTGCGTATTGAGTTCGGATTTATGCGCATCGCGGACCTTGAATCCCATTTCAAAAGTGCTGAAATACGGCCCGGCGTTGTAGCTGTGCGCGACTGAGGCCGATCCCGTCACGTCACGCTCAAAGGTGTGGTCGTCTCCGCGTGTTAGCCGGGAGAGGGCGTACTGCGTTGGATCAAAGATATTGGCATTCAGCGCGGTAAGCACTGGCGTAAACGGATTGCTGGAATTCAATGCATACTGCACACCGCCGTTCAGCGTGCTGGTGCTCAAAGGCTGAAAATTGGAGCTGGGAAAGAACCCGGTAAAGCGTGCCTGGGAAAAGGCGACCTCGTAATTCAGCAGTGTTTTGCCGAACGTCTGGTGCGCGCCGGCGCTGGTGCTGAAGAGCCGCTGGCCCGGTTTGCGCGTCACATGAGAAAAACTGGAGCTTCCATCAGCATTGGTCAGAGTCGAGCTGTTAAAGGAGCCTACCGATGGTGAATAAATCCAGTCCTCGCCGTTGTCCTTGAACTGGGAAAAGAGCCCGCGAATATAAGCAGTCGACCAGTCACCCAGTTTGTAATCGAGCGTGCCACCGAATCCAAACCGCGTCCGGCGATACCAGTATTCCCGCTGGTCGTAGCCATTCACGCCATTGAATGTCCCACCTCCCGTGAGGGGGTTCACGCCCACGCTGGGCTCCACATCGTCAATGCCGCGCGCGTTCCAGTCATAACCTCCGCCGACCAGAATTCCCAGTTTTTTGTTCTCGAGGAAGCGGTTTCCCACCGTGATATCGGACTGATAAAGATTGCGTCCGCCGGCGATGGGAGTAAAGCCACCCATGCCGGAAACGCTTACATAAGGCTTGTCCTGTGCGCTCCTGGTCACCAGGTTCACCGATCCGCCGATAGCATCGCCCTCCTGATTGGCGGAGAGCGTCTTGCTCAGCTCCACCGATTCCACCAGGTCGGACGGAATGGCATCGAGCTTTACGTTGCGCACATTCTCAGGCGATGGCAAATGCACTCCATCCACGGTTACATTGCTCAGGCGCGGCTCGGTGCCGCGAATCTGCACATACTTGCCTTCACCCTCATCGCGCTCCAGCGATACGCTGGCCATGCGGCCTACGGCGTCAGCAACATTGGTGTTCGGCAGGCTGGTGATTACCTCGCTGGGCAGCACCTCCAAAATGTTATCGGCGGTGCGCTCCCGGTTGAGGGCCTCCACTTCGCCAAACTGCCGCTCGCCACTCACCTCTACCACCTGATTTTGCTTCCCCGGCTCCAGCAGCACATCTACATTCTTCACCTGGCCCGGCTCCAGCGTAATGTCGGCTGAAAACGCAGTGAAGCCAACATAGGAAATCTGCAGCTTGTAAGTTCCCGGCGCCAGATCGGGAATCACGAATCGCCCTTTACTGTCGGACGCGATTTTTTGGCCGCCCGGCTGCAGCTCCACAATGGCCCCAGGCAGGATGGCCTGGTCCTTATCGGTGACAGAGCCGGAAATCGTGGCCTTGCGCTGCTGCGCGTCCACGGATAGCGCCACTGTGTTCACGGCCAGCATAAGGAAAAGAAACGAAAGCAAAAACTTGCGGGATGCCATACTTCCCTCCAAAAGAACTTGTCAGAAGCAAACAGGGCATCCTAGTAAAGACTTGTTAATAACCCGTTAGGGTCGTGTTATCAAATTATGAAATTGTGCATCCCGTTCTCCGGACCGAATTTCCGCGCGGTGATTAAAGACTTGCCACAATCTTCTGCAGTTCATTCGCGATCTCCTGGGCATCCTGGCTGACGGCAAAGCGGACCGGCTCTCCTACCCGCACCTGAATCGCTCCCGGACTGGCATAATGCTTCTTCTGCTGCTTGAGCGCGAACAGGCCGTCAATGCGCATGGGGACCACGGGCAGCTCCAACTGCGACGACAACCGGCCAATGCCGCTGCGAAATTCCTGGAGCTCGCCGGTCTCCGTACGCTTGCCTTCCGGGAAAACCAGCACACTGTAGCCGCGCTTCACCGTTTCCGAGGCAAACTGAAAGCTCTCGCGGTAGCGGGCGCGCTGCGGCAAAGAAAACACATTGAACAGCGCTGACACCAGCATGTACTGCAACTGCTCCCACAGGCGGCGCGGCAAAGGCCACGTGCGTGGGGGATGGCGCATGGCCCGCAGCATCTCGCCCGCCATGGCCACGGCCAGCCGCGCTCTCAGCCGCAATGGCAACGCCATCAAAATAAAACCTACGTCGATCTTGGTGATGTGGTTGCACGCAATCAGCACCGGGCCGCGGACACCTTTGAGTTTTTCGCGCCCGGTAATTTTGGGCCGCGCCATGATCAGGATGTACGGCAGCGTGATCGCATGAAACACCAGCGTCCGGACCATCCGCACCGGCCAGCTCTGCGCCCAGCGTGAGTAGGGGTAGCGCGATTCGCTGGCCTCTGGCCCCGAACTCGTGGCGGCGCTGGCGCTCCTATTCGCAACGACAGGCTCTGGCGGTGCGCTCTCCGCCGCGCTCGTGACTCCCAGCTGCGCCTCTGCCGCCTCGCGAATCAGGTTCATCTTAGGCTTCTGCGTGGACGTTCGCGGAAAATCCGCCTCCGGCCACACAAACCACGAGCGAATCCTCTGGAAGTCGGCCAGCGAATCGTTGGCCCGCGCCACCGTGGCTTTGGCCGGCGCGCCGTTGTTCATCAGCAGGGCGGCGCAGGCCTCGGAATTTCCGCCGCGCGCCACCGGAAACACCACGCAGTCGCGCACCTCCGGCTGTTTGCGCAGCGCCTGCTCCAGATCTTCGGGATAAATCTTCAGCCCCGCCGGCGTCACGATCACATTCTTGCTCCGCCCCTTAAAGTAAAGATTGCCCTCCGCATCCATGGCGCCCAGATCGCCGGTGCGAAACCAGCCTTCTTCTCCCGACACCGGCTTCAGCTCTTTTCCCTGCCAGTATTGCCGGGCCACATTCGCCCCGCGCACCAGAATCTCTCCGCTCTCCGGATCAAGCTTCATCTCCCGCCCCGGCAGCACCTTGCCAATCGAGCGCCGCCCCACCTTAAACGGATGGTTCAGGCTGATAAGAGAACTGGTCTCCGTAAGGCCGTATCCCTGAATCACCACATAGCCCAGCCGCCGCCAGAACTCTTCGGTATCCTGGTCGAGCGCCGCGCCGCCGGAAATAATGGCCCAGAACTTCCAGCCCAACTGGCGATGCACTTTGCGAAAGCGCCACCAGCGCTTGAGAAAGTGCCCTTCGGCGTTTTCCAGTTGCTTGCTCAGCGCAGGAAGATCGTGTTCCAGTTTCCGCCGCACTGACTCCACCACGCGCGGCACCGCCACCAGCACTGAGACGCGCTCGCGCCGTATGGTGGCGATAATCTCGTTGGGCTTCAGCGTGTCCTGAAAAATCACCGTGCCGCCAATCAGCGGCGGAATGAACATTCCCAGAAACTGCCCAAACACATGGCTCAGCGGCAGCATGTTCACAAAGCGTATGGGATGAAAGATCCGCTCGTACTTTCGATACTTGGGGATCTCGCGCTCGATTGGGTCCACGCTGGCCAGCAGGTTGCCGTGCGTGAGCACCACGCCGCGAGGCTCCGCCGTGGTGCCGGAGGTAAAAACAATCTGCGCGGTATCGTCCCGCGAGAGCTCCGCCGAAGTGTACGGCGCGGATGAAAGATGCGCCAGCGCATCACTCAATCCCTCCAGTTCCACATGCGGACGCTCTCCCCCGCAACCCGCCAGCGCCCGTGAGCAGACGACGAGTCTCGAGTCCACATCGTCCGCCACGCGCCGGGCAAAATCGTGCGCCGCAATCCTGTCCATGGGGACGGCCACCACCCCGCGCAGCATGCAGCCCAGAAATACAGCCACCCACTCCGCGCAGTTGTCGCCCCAGATCATCACCCGCTCGCCCCGGCCAATGCCCCGGCCCTCCAGCTCGCGCGCAAAACGAGACGCCAGCTCGGCCACCTGGCCATAACTCCAGCGAGCAAGATTCCCCTCGCGCCGGTGGACAAACCCCGTCTCTTTCCCAAGCTCCCGATACAGCGGTGTAAGTTGTGCCAGTGATTTCATCAGTTCGGTCTTCGTTCCTGCTCTTCCATACTAACCAGAGACCAGCCAGTTTGACCTGCGGCAATGAGCGGCAAAGCCCAAAACGTTTTAGTCGCCCAGACACATGTAGCACAGCCCGGGGCCCCCATCGCGCGCCGGTCCTGCGCGGGATGGGGTGGAGGCGCCCCCGGCTATGGCGGAGTTTGTCTTAATCCGCGTCCATCCGCGTAAATCCGCGGTAAGCCCCTGTTTTTAAATCTGCCTCCCCCCCTCCTGGTCGATCCCCATCACAAGATCTAAAGGGGTTAGCTCAAAACATCACAAGCGATATCACAGGGGATCACTGCCCAAAAACACGAAAGCCGCAACCGGAAAACTCCGGGTGCGGCGACAAATACTAAGTATAGCAAACAAAGAGCGAACAAATCAAGCAAATATTGGCAAAAAACGGCAGTTGGGCTTTTGTTGCCTGCACCGTTCATATTTACTGCTGATTGCCAGCCAGATACTAATTTTCACTTTCGAACGGCTTCGACATCTCCTCAGATCACGATGCTATACCGACCTTATCCGCAGTCACCCAGCCTAAGTCAAGAAATCGGACAGTCGCCATAATACAGTTCAGGTCGGCATCTGAATGGATAACATGACAACGAAGCAATGAGGACGACTTTTTTTGAAGATCAATATCGCTCGTAACAAATGGTATTTCCTGAGACATTACCAGTTGCATCGAATCTCGAACGTCCGAAGTAAATCTCTGCGACCCTGCTATAGTAGTCGGCTGCATTTTACCATATCGAGAGAGATGAAATTCCAAAAAAAGTCGTGCATCACACACTGGACATGCAGGGCATCCAATTCCCCTCGAAAATGCTCAGGCTCCTTAGTCGCAAGAGACTCCTTAAAGCGCTCGAAGCTTTCTGGATCTCGCACAAATTTATTCTGCAAGGGGCGCAAGTAATTTGAATTTTTGCGCATAATTCGCAACTTGCCCCGATGTTGTGCGCTTTCGAGAGCCGTGATCGGACTTAAGAATGTTGCTGCAAGAACCTCGGGCGGCAGCTTTTTGCGATCTACTGCAATCAGCAATTTACCAAACAGCATAGTGTCAAGGAAGCATTTCATCTGGTGATTTCACCTCTCTACCACACTGAATATACACTGTCGCAAAATTGCATTGCACAAATCTTTCCATTAATTTATGGACTTTTGATTGTCTTCTTAAGTATGATTTGCTCTTCTTCGATCTTCAATCTCGAGGTAGTCTCCAATGGGTTGGCATTTTAGGCAATCTTTTAAGATTATACCTGGTTTAAAGTTGAATCTTTCTCGCACTGGTTTAAGTGCAAGTATCAGTAGTGGGCCGCTCACTGTGAATGTTGGGCCACATGGTTTAACAGGCACTAGTTCTATACCTGGTACCGGTATTTCTTACCGCGAACATTTTGACTTTGCAACACACAGTACCGATAGTCACGTTCCGTCTTCCAATCCAGATGGACAGGAAACAACTCCCGCTCAACACTATCCGGCAACTATAAACTCAGCGCCACTCGAAGAGATAAGGAGTGCCAGTACAGAGCTTCTCACCAGTGACAGTCTTAAGGAATTGAAAAGTTTGATGCAAATGACGTTTGAGGAACGCAAGGACATCAGCCAGCAACTTGATTCCGTGCGCCACAAAAAGATACGTGCGTCAACACGATACCAATCATGGGAACGTGGTTTTATATTTAAACGCCTTTTTAAAGGTGCATTTGCACAGCGCAAGAGTGAATATGAGACTGCAACTGCACAAGTTGCAGAGCTTGAGGAACAGCTCCGACTTACGACCGTCGCAACCCACGTTGACATTGAGAAGGAACAGGCAGAACCGTACTTCCGAATGCGTGATGACTTCGCCCGGCTATGCGAGTGCTCAGCAATTTGGGACATAAAAAGTCATCAAGCAACAGACCAATTCCACGAGCGCACCACGGCGACCAGGAGAATAGACCGACAGCGTGTAACATTCGCTCTCGATAGTTGCGACCTGATTCAGTGGGAACAAAAAGTTCCTCACTTACGGAATGCCAAAGGCGGTGATCTATATTTATATCCAGGATTTATTCTGTATCGCGCTGCAAAGGAAGCATTTTCCGTGATCGACTACCATGACGTAGACGGCAATGCTATCGCAGTGCGATTTCAAGAGGAAGAGGGCGTGCCCAGCGATTCAAAAGTTGTCGGTCAGACATGGGCTAAAGCCAACAAAGACGGCAGCCGCGACCGCCGTTTCGCAGACAATTATCAGATCCCAATTGCGCTTTATGGCTCAGTAACATTCAAAAGCGCGAGCGGGCTTTGGGAAGAATTTCAGCTCTCAAACCCTGAACGGCTGACGCTGTTCCTGAATTCTCTGAACACATTTGTATCGTCGTTTGGTACGGCTAAAGCAAGCGCTACGGCGTAGCTTAACTCTCATCGTACGCAATCCAATTTGAATTGACATATTCAGTGACTTCGGTGGCATCATCGAACCGAACACCATATTCGCCCTTCCCTTTGAAATCAACAATGATGCCTGTACGTTCTCTGAATGACGCTGGTGCTTCTTCTTTCCCTTTAACCCGGTCATTGATCTGAAATTTTCTTAAGGCCATGCCGACTCCTTTGCTGAATATCATCGCATGTCGACAAGACGGGATGCGATTGAGAACGACAATCCTCAGCTCTCCCCACCGTTGCTGGCAAGGTGTATCAAAAATGTAAAGCATCAAAGACGACTTTTCCATATTCAACAAAAAGTGCTTTTTGGTTCAACTGCAAGAAGCTCGAAAATTTTCTGCCAGAGTCAAGGCCCTGACACTGGCCTAAAATTGTATTTGCAGCAGCAATCTGCAGCATTTCGGTGCTGGCTCTGTCCAAGCATCGAAGCAGTTTCCACACACCCTGCAGGTGATCGCGCCTTTCGCCTGCGATATAATCCGCTCACAGCTCGCGCAGTTTCCGATGACCGAACCCTCGACACCTTTAATGCGGCAATATGCCGCGATCAAGAAGCAGCATCCTACTGCCCTGCTCTTTTTTCGTCTGGGCGATTTTTACGAGCTTTTCTTTGAAGACGCGGTGATTGCGGCCCGCGAACTGCAGATCACGCTGACCTCGCGCAACAAGGAAAAAGACCAGGCCATTCCCATGTGCGGCGTGCCGTATCATGCGGCGGAAAATTATCTCTCGAAGCTGCTGCGTAAGGGGTTTAAGGTCGCGATCTGCGAGCAGATGGAAGATCCCAAAGTCGCGAAAAAACTGGTGCGGCGCGAGGTCACCCGGGTGCTCACGCCAGGGACGGCGCTCGATGCGAACATGGGTTCGGAGGAAAACAATTTTCTGGCGGCCCTGGCGCGGGTTTCAGGAGCGGCTGGCCTCGCGGCCCTGGACCTTTCCACCGGCGAGTTTCGCGCCACCGAGTTTCGCGGGGAAGACGCCGAACGCCGCATTCTGGATGAGCTGCAGCAGCTGCGTCCGCGTGAAGTGCTCTACCCTTCCGGGCTGCCGCTGTTTGATCGCGCTCCCACGGAAAAAGCGCCTTCATCTTTGCCCACCGGCGGCGACCGCCCGCGCTTTACCGAGACTCCGCTGGAAGACTGGGTGTTTGCCCCGGACTACGCCGTTCCCCTGCTCGAAAATCAGTTTGGCGTGCTCTCGCTCGAAGGCTTTGGCCTCGAAGGCAGGCCGGCAGCAGCTACGGCGGCGGGCGCCATTCTGCATTATGTCCGCTCCACGCAGCGCGGCACGCTCGACCATGTGGACCGCATCGGCTTTTATGATCGCCAGCAATGCCTGGTGCTCGATGCCGTGACGGTGCGCAACCTTGAACTGGTGGAGCCGCTGTTCGCCAATACCGGCCATGAAGTCACGCTGTTTCGCGCGCTTGATGCCACGCTCACGCCCATGGGCAAGCGCCTGCTGCGCTCGTGGTTGCTGCGGCCTTCGATTCACGAAGAAGAAATCGGCCACCGCCTGGATGCCGTGGAAGCGGGAGTTAAAGACTTTATCGCACGGGAAGAGCTGCGGCGGGCCATGGAAGGCGTGCTCGATATCGAACGCCTGCTCAGCCGGGTGACGCTCGAAAATGCCAATCCCCGCGATCTGCTGGCACTCTGCTCCAGCTTCAGCCGCATTCCGCTGATCAAAGCGGCCCTGAACCGGCTGCACTCCGCGCGGCTGGCCGAACTATATCTGCTGCTCGATGACCTTGCCGATCTGCGGAGCCGCATCGAGACCACCATAGTTCCCGAACCGCCGCTCACGCTGGCCGATGGCGGCGTGATCCAGCCAGGCATCGACGGCGAACTCGACGAGCTGCGCAATCTCAGCCGCAACAGCAAGCAGTACATTGCGCAGATTGAAGAGCGGGAGCGCGAGCGCACCGGCATCCACTCGCTGAAGGTAAAGTTTAATTCGGTCTTCGGCTACTACATTGAAATCAGCAAGGCCAACCTGCACCACGCCCCCACCGACTACGAGCGCAAGCAGACCCTGGTGAATGCCGAGCGCTTCACCACGCCGGAGCTCAAGGAATACGAAGCCAAAGTGCTGGACGCGCAGGAGAAGATCGTGGAGATCGAGCGGCGGCTGTTCACCGAATTGCGCGCCGCCATCGCCGCCGAAGCCCGGCGCATCCGGCAGACCTCACTGGCTCTGGCCGAGACAGACGTGCTCACCGCGCTGGCGTTCATCGCGCAAAATCGCGGCTATTGCCGTCCGCAGTTTGACCAGTCCGGCGATCTGGAAATCATGGAGGGCCGCCATCCGGTGCTCGATCACATTGAGCTTGCCGGAAACGACCGCTTTGTGCCCAACGATCTTTATCTCAACGCCGCCACACACTCCATTCTGCTGATCACCGGACCCAACATGGGCGGCAAGTCCACGTATCTGCGGCAAACCGCTCTGATTGTGCTGATGGCCCAGATGGGCTCGTTTGTACCGGCGCGCTCGGCGCGCCTGCCCGTTGTCGATAGGATCTTTACCCGCATCGGCGCCAGTGACAACCTGGCCCGAGGCCGCTCCACGTTCATGGTAGAGATGACCGAGACCGCCGCGATTCTGAATACCGCCACGCCGCGCTCGCTGATCCTGCTGGACGAAATCGGCCGCGGCACCGCCACCTATGACGGCCTGGCCATCGCATGGGCGGTGGTCGAATACCTGCATTCCGCCTGTAAATCCAAGACACTGTTTGCCACCCACTACCACGAGCTCACCGATCTCGAAAGCCTGGAAGGCGTGAAGAACTTTCACGTATCGGTGAAGGAGAACGCCGGCGGAATCGTCTTTCTGCGCAAAGTCGAGCCCGGTGCGGCGGACAAGAGCTACGGCATCGAGGTCGCCCGCCTTGCCGGACTGCCGCCCGAGGTCACGCGGCGCGCCCGCGAGGTGCTGCACGAGCACGAGAACGCGGAGCAACAGGCCAGCGCGCATCTTTCATTAAGCACACCAGCAACTGGCACGCGAGAAACGGAACAGACCATGCAGTTGACCATGTTCACGCCGCTCTCGCAAAAAATTGTGGATCAGCTGAAAGATGCTGACCTCAACAACCTCACGCCGCTTGAGGCCATGAATCTGCTGCATGAGCTTAAGAAGCAACTGGGATAGTCGATTCTCAGGATGTGACACTCGACGATCCTGCGAGGTTCATTTAAAGTTGCTGACGCCCTTCATTTTTTCGAACAGAGGAGAGCAATCCATGTCTATCGGCCAGGTATTTTTATACGAATTCACTCAGGAAATGGCCGGCACGCGCAAAACTTTGGAGCGCGTTCCGGAGGCAAAATTCGCGTGGAAGCCCCACGATAAATCCGGCGCCATGGGCTGGCTGGCCGGACACGTGGCCGATCTGCCCCACTGGGGGACGATTACCATGAGCACGGATGCGCTGGACATCGACCCTCCCGGCGGCCCTGCCTATACGCCCTTTATCCCGAGGTCGTCCCAGGAGCTTATGGAGTGCTTCGACCGGAACGTGGCGGAGGCGCAAAAGGCCATCTCTGCCGCTGATGATGCCGCGTGGAGCAAACCCTGGTCGCTGCTGAAGAACGAGCAGACGATCTTCACCGTTCCCCGCATCGTCTGCATGAGGAGCTTCGTGATGAACCACCTGATTCATCATCGCGCCCAGCTGGGCGTCTATCTGCGTCTGAATGATATTCCGGTCCCGGCGCTGTACGGCCCCTCCGCCGATGAGAACGGCCTGTAAATCATACTGGGCGGGACAGCCGAGAACTCGATTGTCCCGCCCTTATTTTTGATGGCGCACCGTACGCGCGTTTTGCAGTTATAGTCTGGGCGGCCAGGCAGAACTCTTCGTGACCATGTTTCCCGGCAACGATGCGCACACGCTTTAAAAACGTCACGCAGCTTCACGATCAGAGACCGCGTAAAGAATCAGTTCGACACGGCTCGAAATGCCGAGTTTTTCATAGACGCGGAACAAATGATTTTTAATTGTGTGCTCGCTCACGCTCAGGCGTAATGAAATCTCGTTATTCGTGAGACCTTGCGCGACTAGTGGCACGATCTCCTGTTCGCGTTTCGTAAGCAGTGCCTCGCCCAGGGAATTGACGCATCGGAAAGGGATGGCCATTTCGAGTGCTCCGAACACCTGCTGCAGGTCGGCGCTGCTCGCCCATATCTGCCCGCTGTGCACGGCGGCAATGCATCTTCCCAAGAGCTGCATGGAGGCAGACCGTTTGAAAACACCGCGTGCACCTGCCCGGAATGCGTCCGTGACGATCGCGTGGTCTGAGTCATCCATCAACAGTACACACCGCGTTTTCACGGAGAACTGGCGCGCCTGACGGACCACTTCCAATCCCCTGTAGGGACCATCGGCCAGATGTGTGCTCACAACTGCAATATCCGGAGCATTCTCCACGATGGCCTTAAGAGTTTCTCCGAAGTTAACGGCACATTTTAGAATGTTGAGTGTCTTCACCCGGCTCAGTGCCTGGGCCAGCAATTCGGAAGTCATAAAGCTGGCATCACTTACGACAACAGATATTCTTTGATCACGGCTGGATATTCGATCTGTATTTTTCCCATGTTCGCCAGAGTTGGAAGATGTGTGCCCTGTTTCGTGCGTCTTTTCCGGGCGATCACTCGCGGCGGTCTCTACGCGACTTCTCATAAATACTCCTGCTGAATACACGTCGACACACTTGCAATATTTTGCTCACTTGCTTCCTGCAAAGATCGGTTTGCAGGCGAACAGACTTGTCCCTCTTGCACTTATTAATTGAAGTATTAGTTACGCTTGCGTTGTCCTGGTCCGGGCCGGACCTGCTCGTGCATCCCTCCTTCCTGGGTCGTCCGGCGGGTGCTCGGCTGGAGCACGTGTGGCAACGTCGAGACTGATGCTGCGTTCGTGGTGGGAACACGATGGCTCCATTACAAACCATCATCTCCCCGATCAAACATCAGGTATTACGCTCTTCCCAATGGCCCACACTTCTCTCCCCGCGCGATGCCGGGTGGCCCCATTTCTGAAAATGAACGATCTGTACCTGGCTTGCTTTTTGCAGACTTGTCCCTGGGTCAAACGCGCCGAGGAAAAAAGAGCCGTTCATGAGACATGTCTATATAAGTTTGTTTAACTTGCTTAAACGTTCTTGCAGAAAGATGCACGCCATGCCATGGAGTTGCACGCGACCACATAACTTTAAATTGCATGTACTTCAACACATCGGCCTGATCGCCATGAAGCCCCCTGGGACACGGGGATCCGGCTTAATGCCAACGCTCCTGAGAACCATTCCTCTCTACTGCCCCCGCCTGAACGCGCATCTTTAACTGGAGACTTTCTTCTCATTCAGAACACAGCAAGCTACTCCTTGCGGCTAATTTGACCACGGGTTACGATTTTTTTGAAAAGAAGCAGGCTACTGCTGTTGGTGGAAGCCTGTGCAGCGAACTCTGGATACAGAGACTCTCAATGTAGTTGGGATAGGCGAAGCCATGGAGAGAGCGCCAGTATCGCTGCAAGCGTGAAATTAGAAATGCTTAATGCTAAAAACGCCACTTATCTCCCTAAGCAGTTGCATGAACAATTCTGGTATGTCGTGTACACCCGCACCCGTCATGAAAAATCTGTTGCGGACCACTGTGGGCAGCGTGGTGTAACGGCTTTTCTTCCCTTGTACCACGTGCAGCGTCGCTGGAAACAGCGCCGTGCCGAGGTTCTTTTACCGCTATTCCCGTCCTATGTTTTTGTTCACTTCGCTCTCCAGGATCGTGTCCACATCCTGGGAATGCCGGGCATTGTTTCATTGGTTTCCTTTAATAATTCCCCGGCGGTGGTCCCGGAGCCCCAGATCGAATCTCTTAAACAAGCAATGGCTTTAGGCAGGGCTGAACCTCATGTATATCTTCACTCTGGCAGGCGGGTTCGGGTTACGGCTGGCCCCCTGGCAGGGCTGGAAGGCATTGTGGTTGAGGTAAAGAACAGAGTACAGGTAATTATTTCGTTCGAATGGATGGCCCGCTCTGTGGCGATATCTCTCGATGCCACAGACGTGGAAGCCTTGCGCTAAAGGTTTGATTTCAAGCGCGGTGTGCTCGATATGTGTCCGATTTCTACAGGCAACGGCCCGGTGCTCGGCCCAATACCTCTTCCGGGCTTCCGAAACGCCAGGGAGCGGAGCGAAGGGCTTCTGCAGTACTTTG
Source organism: Candidatus Angelobacter sp. (assembly GCA_035695325.1). GTDB lineage: Bacteria > Acidobacteriota > Terriglobia > Terriglobales > Acidobacteriaceae > Angelobacter. The sequence goes on along the minus strand of DASSEH010000359.1, from coordinate 231,247 downwards.
GTTTTCGCGAGTCACCCTTTGGCGTTACGCCGAATCCAGAATTCCTCTACTCCTCCCGGATGCACCTTGCTGCCTTGCAGTCGATGATTCAATCGATCGAGTCGAACCTGGGCTTTACCGTCCTTCTCGGAGATCCTGGGATGGGAAAGACCACCCTGCTGTTTCAGCTATTGTCGCAATACCGCGATTCTGCGCGCACAGCGTTTATTTTTCAGACACAGTGCAAGCGATATGAACTGCTCCGCTATCTCGCTTCGGAGCTTGAGTTGCCTGTGATGAATGACGAAGTCCTGCTGCACCAGCGGTTAAAGGAAATGCTGGTCAACGAAGCCCAGGCGGGACGAAAGGTGCTTATCTTTATTGACGAGGGGCAAAATCTGCACCACTCGTCCCTGGAAGCGATTCGCTTGCTTTCTGATTTTGAAACTGCCCGGGCCAAGCTCCTGCATATCATCCTGGCCGGCTCCGCACGGCTGGGTGAGACGCTGCTTACGCCTGAACTTTCGCAGTTGGCCCAGCGAATCACGACCGTCTGCCGGCTGGCCCCCTTGCCCCCTGAAGAAGTGAAGGACTACATACTTTTCCGTCTGAGAGTTGCGGAATGCAGAGTGGCTGAAAGTCTTTTCTCCCAGGAAGCGCTCGCTGAGGTAGCGGATCAGAGTGAGGGCGTTCCAAGAGTCGTAAATTCCATCTGCTATCGCTCACTTTCGCTCGCTTATGCCCTTGGCGAGCGCCGTGTCAGCGGTATGCTGGTGCGCCAGGCTGCCAGAGATCTGGATTTGTCACACTCCGGTACGGTGAATTGGAACACCGTGGGCCAGTTCCCGAGAACCAACAATCCGCCTGGCCCAGGCTCATTCCCTGCACCCATCATTGCAGAAGAAAAACATACACCTCTCGCCCCAAAAATATCGACTCCAGATGTGCCGGAAGCGGCAACGAAAAATAAAATACCGTTGCAGCCGGCTGTAATGTCCGCTGTAGTGGACTACGTCCAGCAAGCGCCATCTTCGCCAGCGCAGGCCAAAGCCATTCCGGAAGCCCACCGGAAGGAAGAATACATATCTGAAACCGATAGGACGCGGCGCAACTCTCCCCAGCACGCTGCCGTCGCTGAAACTCTCCGATTGAAATCCAAAGGATTTAAGAATGACCCTTCCACCCTGGTCCTTGTCGGTCTCATAGTAATTTCATTGGGCTTATGGGGATATCAGCTAGGCAACCAATCTCGTGCCCCGATGGCGAGGTCGGCTGTGGGTGCCCCGGTCGCTGTCGCCGCCCAGAACCAGAAACCGGCTTCTTCACCTTCCGAGATGCTCGATTCACAAAATACAGATGGGGAATCAAATCCAGGCCATCACCTCATGGGCAGCAACAAAGGCAGTAACAAAGCTGAAATCGCGAACAAAACCCACGCACCAGTGATTCCTGCTCTGCAGCAAAGTCTGCTCCCATCAAAGATTCGCCAACAGCCTGCTAATGCAATTGACGCAGCCCCACCCGCTGCCCCGAACATCTCCAGTATCCCTGACAATCTGAGATTACCCGTTGTGACCAGTCCCACTTTCGTGCCGGCGCCTCAGTTAAGCGCGCAGACGGCAATGAGAGGGCCCACAACGGTAAAACAACCGATCAGAAAAGAGCAAATCTTTCTTCGGCAGCCGATCCGGACTGTGTCACCGAAATATCCGAAGCTGGCGGAATTGAGACACATTGAGGGAGATGTGCTGCTCGAATTGCAGGTCGATTCGAATGGAAAGGTGCAGAAGGTACAAACCATCAGTGGCAATTCTCTGCTGGGCGACGCCGCGGAAGAAGCAGCACGGCAATGGCAGTATCCGCCTTATTCCGAGAATCAGTTTCAGACTCCTGCGGTAACGCGGGTACGGTTCACTTTCAAACTGGATTCTGAGATGAAGAGATGACATGTGATCACCGAAAAACGATCTTGCACCTACATTCTTCAAAAAGGTCAGGCCTATGAGTAGAGACTTCGAGTTATTGCGAAAGGCAGAGCGATCGAAAAGTATCGCCAAAGCTCCGCGCCGGGAGGTCCACTCTGAGTTCTTGCGTCCGCCAGCGATCACCGAATCGCAAACTCCCGCCAGCCTGGCCGGAGGGGCAGGCACGCGAGAATCCGATTGGGTGAAAGCGCTGGCAGTTGTTCGAAAAAGATGGCGGATTGCAACGTTGTTTGCCGCCATGGTCGTGGGCTCTGCTGCTTTGTTTGCGTTCTGGATCAAGCCCGAGTATCAGCCTTCCGGCCAGCTTGAGATCGATCCCCCCGGATCTGAAACGTTTACCATGCAGGCCAACGTAAATTCTCTGAACGAAACGCAATACCTTGAGACCCAGGCGCAGAACCTGCAAACCGACGATCTGGCCGTTGTAGTCATTCGCAAGCTGGGCCTCGACCACAACCCTGACTTTAATGCAAAGGTCCCACCCGCTGCAGTCCCCGCAAATGCGCTCAGCCTTACGGCCGCGGAGAATGCCGCCCTGCGCACCTTCCGCACACGCCTGAAAGTCCAGCACGATCCCAATAGCCACATCATTAAGGTCAGCGTGACTGCTCATGAGCCCCAGCTCGCTGCTGACGTTACCAATACGCTCATGCAAACTTTCATGGACCGCACGGTGAAGATGAAGCATGACGCAATTGCCAGTTCCCGGGCATGGCTGCAGGACCAGCTCAATGATGTTCGCGCCAAAGCAGAACAATCCAACCGTGATCTTGCGGCTTTCCAGAAACAGACTGGGGTCGCCGACATCGACGGAGAAAGAAACACATTTGGCGATCTTATGACGGATCTGAATCGACAGACGACGCAGATCCAGTCAGAACGCATTCAGCTTGAGTCATACCTTCAGAAGTCCCGCGAGGGAGGAGTTGATTCTCTGCCTCAGGTGCGCGAAAACCCTGTGGTGCAGAAGCTCACGCAGAACCTGGCGGAAGTGCGTGCTCAACTCTCACAGAACATGGTTATTTACGGGACCAACCACCCGAACACGAAAAAGCTGCAGAACCAGGTGGCTGAACTGGAAAAACAGCTCAGCCTGCAAAGGAAGGAAGCGCTCGACCAGCTGCGCATCACCTATGACGCCGCGCGCGCGCGCGAAAGGCTGATGGCCGCGCAAAAGAAAGAAGCCAGCAAAACCATCAGTGACATGGCGCAATATAACATCCTCAGTAAGCAGGCGCAGGCTCAGGCTTCTTTGTACAACACTCTGCTGGGCCGAATTGAAGAAGCAGGTATCGCGGCGGCATCACAGTCCAGCAACATTCGTATAGTGGATTTGGCCCGCATTCTGGACCAGCCCACGCGTCCTCAGCGCCTCCGTTATTTGGGGTTTGGTCTTGTGGCCGGACTTATCGGCGGAATCATGCTTGCATTCCTGCGGGAAAAAGCAGATCACCCGCTGCGCACTCCACAGGACATTCGCGACTGGACCGGCATTCTCTCTGTTTCCTTGATTCCTGAATTTGCCGGCAATGGATTCCACTGGAGGAAATTAAAGGCGGGGCCAGCGAAGTTTTTGGTTGATCGTCCGCATTCACCTGAATCGGAGGCAGTGCGCGCACTCCACACGAACATTGTTCTGCCCAAAGAGGAGCAGCCACAGGCTGTATTGGTCACTTCCTCGTTGCCCGGCGAAGGCAAGACAACAGTGGCGGTAAATCTGGCGCTGGCTTTATCGCAGTACCAGAAAACCTGCCTGGTAGACGCCGACCTTCGCCGCCCCTGCGTAGCAGCCGCTTGCGGCGTGCGTTCTGACACAGGTCTGGGAGACGTGCTGCTTGGTTCTGTCCCTTTAGCAGACGCCCTGGTAATGGTGCCGGACTCGCCAAACCTAATGGTCCTGCCCGGGGGAAAGGCCAGTGACGAGCGCGCACACCTGGTCGCCGGCACGGCAATGAAGTCGGTCATGGAATTGCTGCGTGAGCAATTTGACTTCATTGTCATCGATTCGTCCCCACTCATTCCCTATGCCGAAGGACGCGCACTGTCAACGATGACTGACGGTATCATTTTTGTGACCCGCTCTGGAATTACCCCCGGCCCCGTGATGGCTCGCAGCATGGAATTGCTGTGTGAGGTCAGATCGCCGCGAATTATCAAGGCCGTGCTCAACGCCCATAATTTTCCGAATCAGGACTACTACTACTATCCCTATAAACGCAATTAACCTTCACGGGACGTCTTCCCGGATACACAGACTGAACGCCACATGAACAATGGAACTCGCCTTATGCAGCCTTTTTTGTATCGGCGCAAGGTACTGATCGTCGCCTTTCAGGCCTTGCTGATCACGGTGACTTATTACACTGCCTTTGTTCTGAGACTGGACTTCTCTGTAGATGCCACATCACGAACAGTGTTCTTCGTATCACTGCCAGTGGTATTGGTCATCAAGCTGGCGATTTTTCGCAGCTATGGACTCCTGCAGGGATGGTGGAGATATGCAGGAATGAGCGATCTGGTGGACATAACCAAGGCAAGCGTGATCAGCGCCACATTAATATTCACGGCCCTGTGGTTTGGATTTTGGCCCCAGCCGGGATATCCCAGATCGGTCGTTCTCATTGATCTGGTACTTACAATCTTCTCCATTGGAGGAGCCAGGTTTCTTGTTCGCGCTTATACCGAAACCCTGCAGACCTGTGTTGCCCGAAAGGAAACTCTCGTGGTGGGAGCCGGGGTCGCCGGCAGCACTATCGTGCGGGAATTGAAGCAAAATCCGGACCTGGATTATAAACCGATCGGGTTCGTCGATGACGACATCACTAAGCTGGGTGTAAGGATTCACGGGATGCGGGTACTGGGCACGACCAATGACATCACCACATTGGTGGCGGAACATGGCGTGAAGTGCGTTTTGATCGCAATTCCATCTGCCGAAGGTACAAAGATTGACGAGATCATTAGCAAGTGCTCGCAGTCCAAAGTGGAATTCAGGATACTCAATGGGGTTGGAAAGCGCATTGAGGGGCAATCACGTATCAGTCAAATAAGGCAGGTCCGGCTGGAAGACCTGCTGGGTCGAGCACCCGTTCGTCTGGATCTCGGCAACATTCAGAAAAAGCTGCAGGGCGAGTCAGTACTGATTACGGGGGCCGGAGGTTCCATTGGCTCCGAACTCACCCGTCAGGTTTCCCAGTTTCATCCGGAAAAGGTGGTATTGCTGGAACGGTCGGAAAACGATCTGTTCCGTCTTTGTTGTGAACTTCGCCGCAACTGCCCCATGCTGCACTACGTTCCAGTGGTCGGCGATATTCTCGACGTAGGTCTGCTGCGGGAAGTGTTTGCGGCCCACCGGCCCCATTCCGTGTTTCACGCCGCCGCCTACAAACACGTTCCCATGATGGAGGCAAATTGCTTCCAGGCTGTAACCAATAACATCTTTGGCACATACAACGTGGCGCTGGTGGCACGGCAATTCGAGGTGAAGGATTTTGTGATGATCTCCACCGACAAAGCCGTAAAACCAACCAACATCATGGGAGTGACCAAGAGAATCGCCGAGCTGATTATCCTCGGGCTCCAGCATGAGCGCACGCGCTTTGTAGCAGTGCGCTTCGGCAACGTCCTCGGCAGTAACGGCAGTGTGCTGCCCATATTTGAAGAGCAAATCCGGAATGGCGGGCCGGTCACAGTAACTCACCCGGACGCTAAACGATACTTCATGCTCATTCCTGAGGCCGTCCAGTTGGTGCTCCAGGCATCGACTATGGGGCAAGGTGGCGAGATTTTCATCCTGGATATGGGAAAGGACGTCAGGATAGATGACCTGGCCAGAAACGTGATCCGGCTCGCTGGCTGTGAGACCGGCAAGGAGATCAGGATCGTTTACACCGGCCTGCGCCCAGGCGAGAAACTGGTGGAAGAATTGTGGCTTCAAGCCGAAGACCTGGCGGCAACGACTCATGAAAAGATCCTCCGCGTGCTGCAGGATGGCAAGGTTGATTTCCTCCAGATGCGTGGCTGGCTGGATGAACTCTCAACTCTTGTGGAATCAAGAAACGTACACGGTTTAGTACAAACCCTGATCTCGCTGGTTCCCGAATACTCTCCCAGCGAAGAAATTCTGGCGCTTTGCGACGTTGACCGGCAGGATTCCCTGTCACGTTACCGGCGTTCTCGGGCCAGCCTGGAAGTTCCTTTCAGCGACATTGCCGCTTAACTTACCAGGTATAAGAGCGAGTTTCTTCTCTGCAGGCCGCAATTCTCTACGCTTGAAATTTCCATTCAAAAAGGAGCAGAAGTGACAACTGAAGCAGTACTGAATTCAGCAGTTGAGCATCAGGAAAAGGCGGCGCCGCTGCAGTTCCTCGATCTGCCACTGCAGTTTGAGCAAATTCGCGATGAGGTAATGCAAGCTGTAACAAAGGTGTTAGACACCCAGCGTTGTGTGCTCGGACCCGAGGTAGAGCAACTGGAAGAGGAAATAGCCGATTACCTGGGCTGCCGTTTCGCCGTGGCTTGCGCATCCGGAACTGACGCCCTGATTCTGGCCCTTATGGCGGCGGGAATCAAGCCTGGGGACGAAGTAATCACCACACCATTTACCTTTGTCGCCACCGCAAGCGCAATCGTACGGGCGGGAGCAACCCCGGTTTTCGCTGACATTGATCCGCAATCTTACAACCTTGATCCGCAAAGCGTGGCCCGGGCAATTACCTCCCGGACCCGGGCCATTATCCCCGTCCACCTTTTTGGTCTTCCTGCCGAAATGGAATCCGTGATGGATGTGGCAGAGCGCCGTGGAATTACCGTTATCGAAGACGCAGCCCAGGCCATTGGCGCCGTATATCAGGGACGGAAGGCGGGGACAATCGGCGCGATGGGTTGCTTCAGTTTCTTTCCTTCAAAAAACCTGGGCGGAGCCGGCGATGGCGGCATGATCGCCACCAACGATCCGGCTCACGTGGACCGGCTGCGGCTCCTGCGCGTCCACGGCAGTCGGCATAAGTACCAATACGAGATTCTCGGCGTCAACAGCCGCCTTGATGCGCTGCAAGCCGCGATTTTGAGAGTCAAGCTGCGCCACCTGAACGACTGGACAGAACAGCGACGTCGCAATGCGGAGCGCTATCACAGGCTGTTTGCAAATTCCATGGCCGCAAACCGCCTGGTGTTGCCAGGCGAGCCAGGCGGAATGCGCCATGTCTATAACCAGTTCACGGTCCGCTGTGCCGAGCGCGATCCCTTACGTGAACACCTGCAGCGCGAAAGGGTCCCAACTGAGATTTATTATCCATATCCGCTGCATCTCCAGCCCGCATTTGGTTATCTCGACTACAAAGAAGACAGCCTTCCTCATGCAGAAGCCGTTGCTCGTGAAGTACTGTCTCTTCCAGTCTATCCGGAACTCACCGAGGACCAGCAGCAGGTAATCGTCAGTGCGGTCGCTCGTTTCTTTGACCATGTTTCCGTAAGTGCGCAGAAGGAGAAATAACCTATGGACCGTCCGAATATCGCTGTCATCGGCTGTGGTTACTGGGGCAAAAATGTTGTGCGCACGTTTCACAAAACAGGCGCTTTGCGTTGTGTGTGTGACGTGCGCTCGCAGGTCCTCGATACCGTTCGTGAACAATATGGCGTGCAGACGAGTTCCAGCATTGCGGAAGTCCTGGCAGATCCTGAAGTAGATGGTGTGGCCATCGCAGCGCCGGCGGTCCAACACTATCAACTGGTCAGGCAGGCACTGGAGGCGGGCAAGCATGTTTTGGTCGAGAAGCCATTGGCGCTGCGGCTGACAGAAGGGCGGCATCTGGCTGAGATTGCAGACTCGCGCTCGCGAGTCCTCATGGTCGGCCACATCCTGCAGTATCACCCTGCAATTCTTAAACTGAAAGAGCTGATTTCGGCGGGAGAACTGGGGAGAATCAAATACATTTATTCCTCCAGACTCAATCTGGGCAAGCTGCGCGCCGAGGAAAACATACTGTGGAGTTTTGCTCCGCACGACATCTCCGCGGTGCTGTATCTGCTGGAAGAGATGCCCACACGGGTCTCCAGCCAGGGTGGCACTTATGTAGATTCACGCGTCGCGGACACCACACTGAGCACCTGTCAATTTGCCAGCGGGGCCAATGTCCACATTTTCGTGAGCTGGCTGCATCCTTTCAAAGAGCAAAAGCTGACGATTGTCGGCGGGAAAAAGATGGCGGTCTTTGACGATGTGGAGCCCGAACGCAAGCTGGTGTTGTATTCGCATCGTATTGACTGGGTCGACCGCATGCCGGTTGCACACCGAGAAGATGGGCAAATGGTGCCTATTCCGAAGGATGAGCCTCTGCAGCGTGAGTGCGAGCACTTTCTGGAATGCATCCGGGAAAAGCGTAAACCACGCACAGACGCTGCCAGCGCCCTGCAGGTATTGGAGGTGCTCGATGCCTGTGAGCGGTCATTGCGCAGTGGAGGCAGTCCTGTCGAGCTCAATGGCGCTGGGCCTTCATATTCCACACACTCCAGCGCGGTGATTGACTTCGGGTGCGAGATCGGGCGCGACACAAAAATCTGGCACTTCTCGCACATTATGGAGGGAGCTAAAATCGGCGCACGCTGCAATATCGGGCAGAACGTGGTCATATCTCCCGGGGTCAAAATCGGAGACAACGTAAAGATCCAGAACAATGTTTCCATCTACACCGGGGTGGAACTGCAGGACGACGTATTCTGCGGGCCTTCCATGGTTTTCACCAATGTCATCAACCCGCGCAGCCATATCAATCGCAAGCATGAATACCGCCGCACTCTGGTGAAGCGCGGCGCCTCGATCGGAGCGAACGCGACCGTGGTTTGCGGAGTGACCCTCGGTGAATACTGCTTTGTCGCGGCTGGCGCCGTGGTAACGCGCGATGTCCCCGACTACGCTCTGGTGATGGGTGTCCCGGCGCGGCGAGTTGGCTGGATATGCTACTGCGGGAGCCGTCTGCCCCGCTTTGCTCCGGATGCAACCTGCCCTGATTGCGGCCGCCATTACTCTCATGAGAACGGCATCTGCCGCGAACTGGAAGCCCCGGCGGAATACAGCGGACCTGCAGAGCAGCCCATTGCGGCTTGAGAGTGGAACCACAACTTTGCCATGCCATCAGTCTCCGTAATCGTGCCTGTGCGCAATGAGGCGAAAACGATCTTGCCCTGTCTTCATTCCTTGTTGTCGCAGACCCTTCCGCCCTCACAGTACGAGATCATCGTTGTGGATGGAATGTCTGAGGATGATTCCATGGCAATCGTGCGCGGACTTCGGGCAGAAGCATCCAATTTGATCGTCCTCAAAAATCCCTCCCGCATCATGCCTGCCGGAATGAATATCGGCCTGCATCGTGCCGCTTCACCGGTCATCGTCGTGGCCGGCGCGCATACCAGCTATCCCGCACACTATCTGGAGACGTGCCTGAAATATCTGGATAAAACCGGGGCCGATGTCGTGGGTGGTCCTTTGCTCACAGCGGCCCGGGGCGGCGGATTTGCTCCCGGAATGATCGCCGCAATCCTCAGCAGCCGCTTCGGGGTTGGCAACGCAGCTTTCCGGACAGGGCTGCAGGAAGGCTGGGTCGATACAGTCCCGTATGGAGCGTACCGGAAAGAAGTCTTTGATCATTGCGGCAGGTATAACGAATATTTGGTTCGCGCCCAGGATACCGAGCTGCACGCGCGCATCCGTCACGCGGGCAGACGCATTTACCAAACTCCTGAATTGCTCACTCACTACTATCCGGTGCCGACTTTTCCGGCACTCTGGCGCAAAGCTTTTTTGGATGGCAAGTGGCAGTACCTTGCCGCGGTGAAAAATCCGCAGTCATTCTCTCTGCGCCGCTTCGCACCGGTCTTCCTCGTGTTGTTTCTGGCGGGATCAGGTCTTATGGCAATCTTTTTCCCCGCGATATGGGCGTTGATTGCGGTGAGCATACTCGTGTATCTCCTCACCGGCTTTTACTTCGGCTCCAGCCAGTCAGGCACAGCCGGATTTCTGTCCAGAATTTTGCTTCCTTTTTTTGCTTTCCCCTTCCATGTTTGCTACGGAATGGGCACACTTGCGGGCTTGTGGCACGCCGTGCGCAAACCAGCACGCCTGAAACTAATCAGTACCACGGGGCCGCTCCGGCACTCGAGCGAGGCAAGGGGCAATGAAAAGACTCTTTGACATTGTCGTTTCCTTCTGTGGACTTCTGTTGATCTCGCCGTTGCTGGCAGCTTGCGCGATATGGATCATTTTCGATTCCGCCGGGCCGGTGTTTTATCGGGGCGTGCGCGCAGGACGTTTGGGGCGGCCCTTCCGCATCTGGAAGTTGCGCACCATGGTCGTTGATGCCGAACAAATCGGCGGAGCCGAGACACCAGCCAATGATCCACGAATCACACGGGCAGGGCACTTTTTGCGCAAATATAAGCTGGACGAATTGCCGCAACTGCTGAACGTGCTGAAGGGTGAAATGGGCATCGTAGGGCCGCGCCCCGAAGTCATGGATGAAGTAATTTGCTACACCACTGAAGAAAAGAATCTGCTGCTGGTTCGCCCCGGCATTACGGATTGGGCCTCCATCCGATTTCGCGACGAAGATGAGATTCTGCGCGGCAGCACGGACCCGCATCGTGCCTATCACGAGCTGATTCGCCCGGAAAAAGTTCGTTTGGGTCTGCACTATGTGCAGCATCGCTCTTTTGCCATGGACTTGCATATTCTCTGGCTGACGTTGCTGGCGGTACTGAGTCCGGCAGAACGCCACCGTGCGGAGCCGAGAAGGGTTTCCTGTGATTACGGAAAATCAGAACGCTGAACTGGCGATCAACGCTGGCGTCCCGGTCAGAGAGCGGCCATTCGCTCCGTGGCCTGAGTTCAGCGCCGAGGAACTCGAAGCCGCCGCTGCCGTGTTGCGCTCGGGAAAAGTGAATTACTGGACAGGCGAAGAAGGGATTCAGTTTGAAAAGGAGTTTGCGGCGTATACCGGTTGCCGATACGCAATCGCTGTATCGAACGGGACCATAGCCCTTGAAGCGGCTCTGAAGGCCATGGGAATCGGCCCGGGCGACGAAGTAATCACGCCATCGCGCACTTTTATTGCATCAGCGAGTGCGGTCGTGATGTGCGGCGCCACTCCTGTAATGGCTGACGCGGACCGTGAGAGCCAGAACCTTACCGCTGCTTCCATTCAACAGGTACTCTCTCCACGCACTCGCGCCATCATAGCGGTCCATCTCGCTGGCTGGCCGTGCGATATGGATCCCATTCTGGAACTCGCGCGTGAACACAAACTCAAGGTGCTGGAGGATTGCGCACAGGCACACGGAGCCGCATACAAAGGACGTAAAGTCGGCTCTCTGGGCGATGCCGGCGCTTTCTCATTCTGCCAGGACAAGATTATGTCGACCGGCGGCGAAGGCGGCATGATTACTACCAGCGATCCAGCCATCTTTAAAGCAGCGTGGAGCTATAAAGACCACGGCAAGAGCTACGACGCAATGAATCCGAGGACGTCATTAACGGAGTTCCGCTGGGTGCATGACAGTTTCGGAACCAACGGACGCATGACAGAGATGCAGGCGGCCATCGGCCGGGTACAGTTGCGGGAATTGGACAACAGAGTAACAGCACGGCGCGCCAACGCCGACGCCCTTACGCGGGAAATCAGCGGTGTCACCGGGCTGAGACTGACCGTGCCTCCGCCTGAAGTGGAACATGCTTATTACAAGTACTACGCCTTCCTGCTGCCTCGGCGCCTGCGTGATGACTGGAACCGGGACCGAGTGGCGGCGGCCCTGCGCGCTGAAGGAATTCCCTGCTTCAGCGGCAGTTGCAGTGAGATCTATCTGGAGAAAGCATTTCCTCTCGTAGCCAGGCCGCGCGAGCGTCTTCTCGTCGCCCAGGAATTAGGCGAAACCAGTTTGATGTTCCTGGTGCATCCCACGCTTGTGCGCAGTGACATGCTCGACACTGGGCACGCAATCCGCAAAGTTCTCAAAGCAGCCACCCATGCGCAATTGGGGTCCGTGGCCGCCTGAGTTACATAATGGCATCATCTGCAATGGCCGCAAGCTCGCGTTCCGAGTTCGGTACTGTATTCGGCTCACGGGCAGTCATCATATTGAGTTGCACTTTCTACGTGGCCGTCTTCGTGCTCGTGTACAACTCTGTAATCGTACCGGTCTGGCGTTACGCAGGATTTCAATCTCTGGCCACGCCGGCACGCGCGGCATGTGGAGCAGTGCTCGCCATCCTGCCCTCGTTATGGATGCCTGTAGGGCTGAAGCGTCCGTCGCAGATACTTTACTGGCTCCTTTATCTGCTGGTGGTGGTCCCTGTATGCCTGGTGCCAATCTATGCACTGCAGGACCACTCCAGAGGGCCACTATTATTTGCCGCCTGCATCGTGGCCATGCTCGCTTTGGTGGGAATGATTTATCGGTTGCCATTGCTGCCGTTGCCGCGCGTGCACCTCAAAAGCTATGAGTTCACGGTTATGCTCGGCCTGCTGAGCGCAATCTTTTATGCACTGATCATCACCGCATTCGGGCTGCATTTCCGATATATAGCACTGGCAGAGGTTTACACCGTCAGATCGCAATTCGAGGAAACGCTCCACAATACTTCTCCTCTGGTTGCCTATGCGGTTTGCTGGCAGATGTACGTGATCAATCCGCTGCTGATGGCGATGGGATTCACGTCCCGGCGCATCTCATTGGCTCTTGCCGGGCTGGCAGGACAATTTGCCATTTACTCAATCGCCGGCTTCCGCGACGTGCTGTTCTCGGCCGCCTTTTTGCTTTACCTCCTCTGGGCCATGCAGTACCGCAAACCGTTTGGAACGCGACTGGTCCTGACCTGGACCACAATCTTCTCTGGCGCAGCTGCGCTGGAGTTCTTCGGGTATTCTCGAACACTTGCAGGGCTCATCCAGGAACGCATGACAGGAACTCCGGGGCTTCTGACTGGCTATTACTACGAGTTCTTTTCTACTCATCCGAAGGCGCTGCTTGGCCACAGCATCTTCAAACCGTTCGTGGACTATCCTTACGCACTCGGCCCCCCGAATCTGATCGGTTTTGTCTATTACCACGATACCGGGATGTCCGCCAACGCCAATTTCTGGGCCGATGCCTATGCAAATTTCGGCTATGCCGGAATCGTTTGTTTCACATTACTGCTTGCGCTGGTTTTGTGGCTCTATGATTCAGGTTCGGCTGGACGCGACCGCTATGTCACGGCACTCGTAATTGCTCTTCCGGCTTTTGCTGTGGCGAATTCAGGCCTGCTGACCTCGCTGCTTACCCACGGCATCGGGCTGGCGATGTTACTCATGTACCTGATGCCGGCAGCGATGGACGAACATGAGCGCTACCCCATTCCATCCGGAATAAAACATTCAAACAGCACGGCAATGCGGTTTGAGTGTGGCCAAAGAGTAAATCTGTAACGCATGCCTGCACCTTTGCAGCACAGTAAGGCGCTTTCCAGAGGACTGATGAACAGATTCCCCAATAACAAGAAGTTTGCGTTTTCCATTCTTGACGATACCGACCTTAGCACAGTGGAAAATGTTGCTCCTGTTTATCGTCTGCTGGAAGAGCTCGGCATGCACACAACCAAATCGGTGTGGTCGCTGGCGAGCGCTCCTGGGGCCCGGTTTACAGGCGCCAGTCTTCAGGATCCGCAGTACTGCGACTTCGTTCTGAGGCTAAAAGATCGGGGATTTGAAATCGCGCTGCACAACGTGCGCAATACAGACTCAACTCGCCGGGAAATCGAATGGGGTCTGGAAGAGTTTCGCAGGCTGGTAGGACACTATCCGCGCGTCCATGCCAATCACTGCAGCAATCGGGACAACGTATATTGGGGCGCCGCGCGCTTCTCCACCATCGCGTCAGGCCTGTATGGTTTAGCTGCCAGCTTTACGCGTTCGCGGACCTTTGAAGGACACGTTGAAGGCTCGGAACACTTTTGGGGCGACTTATGCAAAAAACGCATTGATTATGTGCGCAATCTGGTTTTTAGCGAAATCAATACGCAGCGAGTCAATCCAGGTATGCCCTATTACGATCCCAGCAAGCCTCTGGTGAATGCCTGGTTCAGCAGCGCGGACGGCAGTGACAAGGCGACATTCTGCAAACTGCTAAGTGAGGCGAATCAGGACCGGCTGGAAGCGGAAGGTGGAGTGTGCATTGTGTACACGCACTTTGCATCCGGGTTCAGCACCAATGGCTGCGTGGACCAGCGCGTTGAAGAGCTTCTGCGCCGGCTGGCGCGAAAGGATGGCTGGTTCGTGCCGGTTTCACCTCTCCTGGACTTTCTCCGCGACCAGCGTGGTTCCCTGTCGATCCCCCCGGGTGAGATCGCAGCGATGGAGCGGCGATGGATGAGGGAACACCTGGCCCATGCAGCGGCGAAGATGATGCGCATTGGTCCGTCGAATGACCACCCCGCATATGGAATGCGGACACCTGATTCACGTCCGCCATGCACAAAAAACCGCGTCCTCCACGTCACATCAGCGCACAGCAGCAATGACGTCCGCATTTTCTATAAGGAATGCAGATCATTGGCCCGTGCCGGATATGAAGTCTTCGAGTTAACCACTGACTCGGCGGACAGCTACTCCGATGGAGTCCAGATTATCGGAATTGGCCCACAGCGCGGTCGGCTGCACCGGATGACTATGAAGGGGCTGGCGATAGGCCGTGAGGCAGTTCGGCTAAAGGCGGACATCTATCACATTCATGATCCGGAACTGTTACCCCTGGCCTTGTTGCTGCGCGCCCTTCGCAAACGGGTTATTTACGATATTCATGAAGACCTGCCAAGGACCGTTCTGTATAAACATTACATTCCCCGGGTACTTCGGCCGCTTCTCAGGGCGATTGTTGAATCGCTGGAGAATACGGCAGCGCGAGGTATGACCGGTCTGATCGCGGCAACACCCGCTATAGCGGAACGTTTCAGGACCATGAATGCCCATACAGAAGTCGTCAACAACTTTCCAGAGGCAAATGAATTGGTTCCCGTGGCAGGACGAAGCTGGTCAGAGCGCAGGGTATCAGTTACGTATATCGGCGGTATCACTGAGGAGCGAGGCATTCGCGAGTTGCTGGCTGCCGTGCCGCAGGTTCGGGAGCTGGGCGCCAAACTGGAACTGGCCGGCTGGTTCTCCAACCCGGTGCTGATGCGTGAAGTCAGCGGCGGGCCGGAATGGGGAAATGTTGTGTGGCACGGATTACTGGGTCGGGACGACATCGCCGAGCTGCTGGGATGCGTGCGCGCCGGCTTGATTGTGCTTCACCCCGAGCAGAATTTTTTGACTTCCCAGCCGGTCAAAATGTTCGAATATATGGCGGCCGGCATTCCCATTATCGCGTCAGACTTTCCTCTCTGGCGCGGGATCATTGAATCCTTTGGCTGCGGCATTTTGGTTGATCCGCTTGATCCCAGATCGATTGCAAATGCCATCTCGTACCTGCTCACCCACGATGATGAAGCTGAGGCTATGGGAAGGCGGGGGCGCGCTGCGGTTGAACAGCACTTCAACTGGCTTCTGGAGGAACGCAAGCTGCTTGCTTTTTACAGCTCAGTTGCCGCCCACCCTCCGGACCTTCATCACGCCGCGGTAAACGTCCACGCTCATTGATCTTCGAGTTCTAAATTTCCAGAGAGAAGTTCCCATGCCAGTGGCTGAACCCACCATTCCCGTCCGGACGAACGATGTTCGTGTGGGATTTTTCCTGCAGACTGCCCAATGGGCGGCCAGGTGGAGGTTCGCGCGCAATGTAGCAACTCTGAGCCTGGGAACGGCCCTGGCGCAATCCCTGGGTATAGCGCTGGCGCCCGTGCTTACCCGACTCTATTCTCCCGCTGACCTGGGAGTGCTGGGACTATTTATGAGCTTTGTAACTGTCGCCGCCGTCGCGACATCACTTAGTTATGAACTTGGGATTGTCTCTGCCGCCAATCAGGAGAAAGCAGTACGGCTGACCTGGGCTTCCATGCTGCTGAGTGCTCCAGTCTGTGCTCTTTGCGGCATTGTCCTTTATATAGTAGTGCATTTTCACTGGCTGGGATATGGAGTTCTGCCAGGCTATTCCATTCCACTCATGATCGTGACGCTTCTCCTCATCGGCGTCTTCTCTAATCTGCGCTATTGGGAAATCCGGCAGGAGCACTTTGAAATAATTGCCAGGACAACGATCATCCAGCAGGCAATACGCTCGGTCTCCCAGGTTGTTTTAGGACTCTTCAGCATTGGCCCCGCAGGATTGCTCTTTGGAGAAATGATCGGCAGGGGAGCTGGCGTGGGATCACTCTTTCGGGACGCCTGGCCTGCTTTGCAGAGTGCTGCGGCCAGGGCCCATCGGAACGAAATGGTGAGCGCGTTGGCCGAGAATCGCAGTCTGGCAATCTATTCGCTGCCCTCGTCTCTTATAGACACACTGGCCTCCAATCTTCCTCTTCCCTTACTGGTACAGCTCTATGGGACAGCACTCGGCGGTCAATTCGCTTTGATGCAGAGGGTGCTTGCGGTACCCCTTGTGCTCATAGCAACCAGTGTTGCCGATACCTTCCATAGCCGCCTGGCTGTTTGCGCGCGAGAAAAGCCCGGACAAATACCTGGACTATTCGCACGCACCAGCGCTGGGATGTTCCTGCTTGGGTTGGGCCCTGCACTCATACTTTTTTTTGCCGGCGACCGGCTGTTCGCACTCGTTTTCGGTAAACCCTGGGCCACTGCCGGCACACTTGCGGGAATTACCGCTCCTCTTTTACTGGCGCAGATGATCGTGAATCCACTCAGCAGGCTGGTGTTTGTTCTGCGTGGACAAAAATCCAAGCTAATTTACGATCTGACGCTGATGACCGGCATTCTGCTGGTATTCGGTGTCGCCTGGTATCAGAAGCTCACCCTGGTCCACACGGTTTGGGGCATTACTCTGGTAGGCATTTTTTGTTACATCGTCTATTACCTGGTCCTGCTGCGGATTGTCCTTAGAGCCAGACCTGATTCGTCAACAGAGGGGGCAAAGAGCTAGCCATGTGTGGCATTGCAGGAATGATCTCCGGCTCACGTCGAGTTTGCCCGGGTCGTGCGGCCAAAGTACTGGAACGTTTGCGCCATCGCGGCCCCGACGATCTGGGGTGGCTTGTCTACGCACACGGCTCGGTGCAAACCGGCCGTGAATTAGTCCCGGACGTTGAGGATTGCGATCTCATGCTGATGCATCGGCGGCTTTCCATCCTTGATCTCTCAAACCGCGGCTGGCAGCCCATGCACGCTGCCGGGGGACGTTACAGTGTCGTATACAACGGAGAGATCTATAACTATTTAGAGCTGCGCAGTGAGTTAGAGCGCCTTGGACACCAATTCCATACACACACAGATACAGAAGTATTGCTGCTGGCTTATGTGGAATGGGGCGCGGATGCAATGCGCCGCTTCGTGGGAATGTTCGCCTTCGCGATTTTTGATCGTCAGCGAAGGACACTATTCCTCGCGCGCGATTTTTTTGGAATCAAACCGCTGTACTATTCGGCTTCGAAGGAACAGTTCGCATTTGCCTCGGAGATCAAAGCGCTGCTGGACCTCAATTCCACCAAAAGGCGGGTCAATTCGCCTGCGCTGCTGCTTTACCTTCGCCACGGCCTTTCCGATCAGGGCGACACTACTTTGCTTTCCGGCATTCACCAGCTGCCCGCAGCACATTATGTGGAAGTGTCACTCGACGATCCAGGTTTGGCCGAACCGGTTTGTTACTGGAAACCGCAAATCACTCAGTCAGGTGCGTCTTTCGAAGAAGCTGCCCAAAGATTACGCGAGTTGTTCCTTGAAAGCATTCAGCTGCACCTTCGCAGCGACGTACCCATAGGGGCCGCTCTTTCCGGAGGCATTGACTCATCGGCAATCGTAGCCTGCATGAGAAAAGTCGCTCCACAGCTTGATATCCACACGTTCAGCTACATCGCCGATGATCCCCGGCTGAATGAAGAACGCTGGATTGACATGGTGGCCAAGGCTGTCGCCCCTCACGTACATAAGGTGCACACTAAGTCCCGTGATCTGGCAAACGATCTCGACGTTCTCCTCAGAGCACAGGAAGAGCCGTTTGGCAGTACTACGATCTACGCGCAACATCGAGTTTTTCGACTGGCGAGTGAAGCCGGAATTAAAGTAATGCTCGATGGACAGGGGGCAGATGAGCTTCTCGGCGGATATCGTTATTATATCGGCGCACAATTTGCTTCCCTGGCGCGACAGCACCGTTTCCTCGACGCTTTACAGCTGTTGCGCAGCGCGGCAAAGTTTCCTGACAGTGGAATCGTGCCGTTGCTGCTGTGCAGCGCGGACTATCTTCTGCCCAGGGAGTGGCAAAAGCCTCTGCGCGCGCTGATAGCCAAAGAATTCACGCCACGCTGGGTCAACACAGCATGGTTCCGCGAAAATGGCGGGGAGACGGCCCATACAACTTACTGCGCCGGACCACATGTGCTGCGTTCTGCGTTGCTGCGGACCATGACGGAAACGAGCCTTCCGCACCTGCTGCGCTATGAAGACCGCAATTCGATGGCATTTTCCATAGAAAGCCGCGTGCCGTTCCTTACGCCACAACTTGCAGAGTTTGTCCTGTCGTTGCCGGAGGAATACATTGTGGCGCTGGATGGAACGTCGAAGGCTGTATTCCGGCACGCAATGCGTGGCATTGTGCCCCAGCCGATTCTTGACCGCAGGGACAAGATAGGTTTCGCGACCCCGGAACGTGAATGGTTGTGCAACATGAATGGCTGGGTGAAGGACACATTGAACAGCGAGACTGCCGCTGCGATGCCCTTTTTTGATCTCAGAGTCATGCACCGCGAATGGGAGGCCATCCTTGCAGGTCGGCAGAGTTTTGATAACCGCGTCTGGCGCTGGCTCAACGTTATCCGCTGGTCACAGGAGTTCGCCGTGGAATACGCGGCCTGAGTGATTTCGAGATTGGCAAAATGAACAGAAGGACTCTATCGCGTGATGGATCGATGCGCATACAGCACGATGCCAGGTCATATTTCTGCAGCCAGCGCCGGCAGGGCGGATCGGTCTCTCCGGGGATTGCTTTTGTACTTGCAAGCATTGCCGCGGTTTTTGTTGGATTGATTTGGTCGTGCGGCCAGGCGCCGGAACCGACGCCACCACCAGCGTCTTCCTCATCCGCCGCAGGAGCGGGCCGTGATTGGTATGTTTCTGCAGCAGGTACGGACAGCGGAGATGGCGGTGCGAGCCATCCCTGGGCAACGATTCAGCACGCAGCAGGCCAGGTCGCTCCAGGCGATACGGTCCATGTCGCACCAGGCTTGTACTCATCGGCGGTGACGACGGTGGTTTCAGGTACATCCTCGGCGCACATCCGATTCATTTCCGATGTGAAGTGGGGTGCAAAGATTGTTGCTGCATCGGCTTATACAGCCTGGGAAAACCGCGGAGATTACGTGGACATCGAGGGTTTCGACATCAGCGGAGACGGAAATCTTGGAATTCTCAACCTTGGCTCTTTCGTCAGAATTATCGGCAACCACGTGCATGACATTCCGGCCAAATGCAGTGCTGACGGCGGCGCGGGAATCGATCACGGGAACTATGCAGCCCATGACAATGACACCATCGGCAATCTGGTGCACAACATTGGAGACGTGAATGTCGCGTGCCCACGCGTACACGGGATCTACCACTCGAATCTGCGTGGACACGTCTGGAACAACATGGCCTTCAATAACCAGGGTTACGGCATTCACTTGTGGCATGCACCTGTGAATGTCGTAGTGGCCAATAATCTGGTATTCCATAACGGCGACGGGGGAATCACCGTGGGCGCTGGCGATGCTCCTGGAGGAGTCACAGCCGATGGCATGGTAGTAACAAACAACATTGTCCTCGAAAATGGCACGTGGGGCGCAGGCTGGGCCATCGTGGAATCTGGCCAGACTGGAATGAACAATCTGTATTCCAACAATATCGTGTGGGGCAATCGAAGGGGAATCGCATTACAGAACGTGCATGATGTGGCCACCATAAACTCTGATCCCAAACTGCTTCGTTACATCAATGACGGTTCCGGCGATTACCATCTCTCCGGCGCAAGCCCGGCAATCGGAGCGGGAACACAAACCGGCGCTCCACCGATCGATTTCGATGGACATGCCAGGCCGCAGGCCAAGCCTGACATTGGCCCTTACCAGTCAGGCTCCGGCACGCCAGTTTGGCCTTACTGACAAACAGCTTCCGCGTAAGCAAGCACAAAAGTGAATATTGATGAACTCCGCGCTTAAGGGCAAAGCCGCAATCGTGACAGGGGGCAGCCGGGGTATTGGACGGGAGATTGCTCTCGCATTGGCCCAGGCTGGCGCTACTGTTGTGCTGGCTTCGCGCGATGAGGCGCAGCTCCAGGAAGTGGCCCGGATTGTGACTTCGAATGGCGGCAATGCGGTTACTGTTCCCACCGACGTCAGTGATCCATCCGCCGTGCACGCCCTGGTCGATACAACGCTGGCGCGATTGGGAAAAATCGACATCCTGATCAACAATGCCGGAACAAACTATATCTCCAGCCTGGTTCTCTCCAATGACGCACGCTGGAAGGCGATGTTCGAGACGAATGTGTTCGCGGTGTACTACTGCACCAAGGCTGTTCTTCCAGCGATGATTCGAGCCAAATCAGGACGCATCGTTAATATTGCTTCGATTGCCGGAGTCGTGGGAGCGGCGCACAACAGCGCCTATTCAGCGACGAAGGCTGCGGTAATTGGCTTCACTAAATCTATCGCCCTGGAAGTTGCGCGCCTGGGGATCACCGTGAACGCTATCTGCCCATGGCACGTGGATACCGCGATGATGCGCGAGGCCATGGATGCCAGAGCTGCCATGTTCGGCAACAATGGACAGGAGTACCTCAGCAAGGTTGTGGCCCATCACCCGCAACGCCGTTTGATCAGTCCAAAAGAAGTGGCCGCGCTGGCGTTGTTTCTCAGTTCAGAAGATGCCGCCGGCATCACCGGGCAAGCACTGAACCAGTGCGGCGGAGTCGTCACCGCGTAACCGTAACCGCATTAACCTAACCGGTTTCATTCCCATGCCACCTGGCGTGATCACATCCGCCG
Organism: Candidatus Angelobacter sp.; assembly: GCA_035695325.1. Lineage (GTDB taxonomy): Bacteria > Acidobacteriota > Terriglobia > Terriglobales > Acidobacteriaceae > Angelobacter. Next base: position 210,130 of record DASSEH010000359.1, on the reverse strand, counting down.
AATTGATCAGGACTGTTGAAGCTGAAGACGGCTATCAACTGCAGTTCAGGGTATGGCCTGCAAAAGGCCTGCCGGTGGCCACACTGGTGCTGGTGCACGGCATGATGAGTCACTCGGGATGGTTTCGCGAACTCGCGAAAATGCTGGCAGCACTACAGATCACTGTGGTGGGCGCCGACCGCCGCGGTTCCGGATTGAACCAGCGTGACCGTGGTGACGCGCCGTCCCGGCAGGTCTTGCTGTCCGATCTCCGCAGGATCATCGACCACGAGGAGAGCGGTGTCCCGTTGTACCTGGCTGGATGGTGCTGGGGAGCCGTACTTGCCGTAAATGCTGCGCTGGAGTTTGGCAGTAAATTCAAAGGCCTCGTGCTGCTGGCGCCTGGGCTGTTTCCATCCGCGCGCATCAAACGCGCGCTGCAGGACGACATGGAAGCGCTCCAGAACACGGACTCGCCTCCACACTTGTTGCGAAGTCCAGTGAAAGATGAAATGTTTACCGATATTCCCCAATTCCGAGAATTTATCGCCCAGGATGTTCTGGCGGTGCGTGAGTTTACACCCCGATTTATTCAGGTTTCACGGCAGATGCAGCTGGTTGCCGCTGCCCGGCTGGCGCAACTTACGCACCCGGTGCTGCTCTTGTTGGCTGCTCGTGATCAGGCCGTGGATAACAAAACAACACTGGCGAGATTTCAGAAGCTCCGCGGCGCTGCCGTGACTGCAGCAACATTGCCCTGCAACCATGGAATGCAGTTTGAAGCACCGCAGGAAATAGCAAGCAACATTAAACACTGGCTGGCGCACCAGGGTATCCTGGTTCCAGTCCATCGGAATGTAGTATGAACACCGGCTTCATCAACTCCGCCGTACAGGGCTTTTTGCGATCGTTTGCCGACTCCAGGACAGCGCAGCGTGAAATCCTGCTGCAACGCATAGTGCCGGCGAATGCGAGCTGTGAATTTGGCAGGAAGCATGGCTTCTCGTCCATTCGATCAATCTCTGATTTCCAGCGGGCCGTTTCGCTGTGTGTCTATGAAGATTTACGCGGCGATATCGAACGCATGGTGCAGGGAGAAGCCGGCATCTTAACATCCGAGCCAGTGCGCCGATTTTTCATGACCAGCGGTTCGATGGCAGCGCCCAAATATGTCCCCGTAACCCCGAGCTTTGTCCGTGACAAATCGCGCGCTTTCCAGATCTTCTGGAATCTCGTTCGCGAAGCGTATCCCGGCGTGTCCCAGGGCAGCCTGATTTTCAATTTCAGTGATACCGGGCACGAGCAGCGCACTACAGGCGGGCTGCTGTGCGGTTCAGAGAGCTCTTTCTGGAATGCATGCTGGCGAGGCGTGGGCGGAAACGTCCACTCCCCATTTCCTCGCGCCATCACGGATATCACGGACCCCGAAGCACGTTACTATGCGATTGCTCGCATCATGCTCGAGACAGAAGTTACCGTATTGATGACCCTAAATCCCAGCACACTCCTGCTGTTATCTGAGGTCATTCACCGCAACGCGCAACGTCTTATCGATGACATCGGCCGTGGAGGTCTGTCCGGGGACATCACCGCGCCCCGCGAGGTGGAGGAGTACATAGCCGCACACTTCAGGGGCAATCAACGACGCGCTCGGGAGCTGGAAAAGGTATTGAGCGGGGCAGAGGTTACTCCCGCGCGCCGTCTATGGCCCAATCTGCAGCTTGTAGTCTGCTGGAGAAGCCCGATGGTGCGTCCCTATCTTGATCTTCTCGGGGCTTTCCTCACCGGCATGCCGCAACGCGATTACCTGGCAATGGCTTCAGAAGGCATCCTGGCCATTCCTTTTCGCAATGAGGTCAGTGGCGGGATACTGCCGATCCACACGCACTTTTATGAGTTCATTCCCGAGGAACTGGCTGAACAAAATGATCCGCCAACTCTGCTGGCACACGAACTCGAGACCGGCAGAACTTATGCGGTGGTACTGACCACCTCGGCGGGACTATACCGCTATAACATCGGCGACATCGTACGGGTCAGCGAGTTTATTGGTTCAACGCCTGTCCTCGAATTCCTGCATCGCGCGGGTCACACGTGTTCTTTGACTGGCGAAAAACTCACTGAGAGCCAGGTTGCAGACGCCGTTTGCCGGGCGGCTTCCCGTCTGGGGCTGGTCCTCGGGACCTTCACGCTGTGTCCCGCGGCTCGTCCTTATCCACATTATGTTCTGCTGGCTGAAGTCGAGGCCCCTTTGAGCAGCCCCCTTTCAAATCGCTTCCTCATGGCGCTCGATGATGATCTGGGTCGGCACAATGTTGAGTACCGCTCGAAAAGGTCATCACGCAGACTGGGCGCCCCGGAGCTGTGTTTGCTGCGCCCGGGAAGTTATGCCTCACTGCGACAGCGACGCATTGGTGAAGGAGCGAACGATGCGCAGATCAAGGTAGCCTGCCTGACCCGTGATCTTGACTGGGACAAGCAGTTTCAAGTCCTGGAGCGAGTCTCATGCAAATCGCTGATGTAACTGTTTACCGGGTTTCGATTCCTTTCCGCAGGCCTTTTGGACACGCGCTTCACTGGCGAGACAAAACCGAGACCGTCATTCTGTGTATCTCCAGTGACTCCGGCTTGAAAGGGTGGGGAGAGGTCCTGCCGCGCTGGTATCTTGGCGGCGGAACCATTGCCAAAGTACTTTCACGTGAGCTGCCCGAACTGGTGGAATCATGGCGTGGACGGATCTTTGAAAACAGCGACCAGGTCGTGGCAGCGCTGCGCGAGGAGCATCACTGCGGCTCCCGCTCGCAGGCGACCCGCGCAGGCTGGGAACTGGCAGTGCTGGATCTGGCCGGTAAAACTTTCGGCTTCGCCGCTGGCGACGTCCTGGGAAAGACCGTCGGGCCGAAATTAGAGGCCGGTGTAGTCATTGGCTTCGACGTTCCCACGGAAGAGCTCGAAAGACATTGCCTGTTGCTGCGTCTCGCTGAAAGACACCACATCAAGGTAAAAGTTGGCCGAGAGGATGATCTGCGCCGTCTGCAGATTGTGAACACCGTTCTTGGCCCAACCGTCCCCATTCGGGTTGACGCCAATGGCGCATGGTCCATGGATGAAGCCATTTCCAAGGTGCAGCGCATGCGACAGTGGAATGTGTGCTCCGTGGAACAACCGGTTTCCGCACACGAACTGGATGCCATGCGGAAGGTCCGTGAAAAGACCGGAATGGCCGTGGTCGCGGATGAATCGCTCTGCAGCTTGACGGACGCGTACACCATTATTCAGGCACGAGCTGCTGATGTATTCAACATCCGCATTGGCAAATGCGGCGGCTTGCTGGCCTCTCTGGAACTGGTCAGGCTGGCACGAGATTCAGGCCTGACCTGTCAACTGGGGACACTGGTGGGTGAAACCGGTATTTTGTCGCGCGCCTCGGAGATTTTCGGTGAGAGGGTGGAAGGGTTTCACTTTCTGGAAGGCAAGCGGCAAAACCGGCGCCTCCTGGTGGCGGACATAGTCGAAGATTCAGGGACGTATGGAGTGCATGGTCTGGGCATCGCAGTCGCAGAAAAAAAACTTGCCTTCTGGGCGGCTGCCGCCCCACAAATTCCTCAGGAAGTTCAAGGAGCAGCAATATGAATATCGCCAGCGAGATTCTCAGCTACATCCGCACTCAATTGTCAGCCGATGTTGCTCACATTGATCTGGACTGCAATCTCTGGACGGAAGGCTATCTGGATTCAACGGCCATTCTGGAGTTGATCCTCTGGCTGGAAAGTTCTTATAACATCACTGTTCAAAATGAGGAATTGACTCCGGAGAATTTTGCCACGCTCCGCAACATAGAGGAGTTTGTTCAGCGCAGTATGGCTCGGGCTGTAAGCGATACCCTGCCAGCAAGGGCGTGATCCGTGCCGCTATCCAATTTAATTGCTGAAACGGCAGAGCGCTTTGCGGAAAAGACTGCTCTCATTTTTCCCGGCCAAAGCATCAGCTTTGGCTCTCTGTACCTGCAGAGCAGGCAGATTGCAACGCGTTTGCAAAAGCTTGGCATAGGTCCGGGTGCGCGCGTTGCCATCCTTCATGAGAATGCGCTGGCGCCGGTGATCTTCTTCTGGGGCATTCTTGCCAGTGGCGCTCAAGTGGTCGATGTTCCCTGCCTGGCCGGAATTCAAACGGTCGATGAGATTCTGGCGGAGTGCAATCCTTCTGCCATTGTTCTTTCCGCGCATCAGCATGAGCGGTTATTGCGGGCAGGCACAAAATCATTGCCTGGAATTGTGCTGACGGAGGCCCCGGCTCCTGTCAACTCGACCATTCGAAGTTACCATTCTCTGTCTGAAATCGTCGCTTCGGAACCTTCCAGCGCAACGTTACCCACAGTGCAGGATTCCTCTGCAGCCTTGATTATTTACACATCCGGGACTACAGGGCGGCCAAAAGGCGTGATGCTGTCGCACCGCAACCTGCTTACGAACATCACGGCGGCAAACAGCCGGGTGGGCCTGACCAGCGATGACAGTATTCTGGTTGTAGTTCCTCTGCATTTCATTCACGGACGCATGCAACTGCTGACTCATGCCATGATTGGCGGCACTATGGCGTTCTCCGAGGGCTTCCATTTCCCGCAACGTGTGGTACACGAATTAGCAAAATATCAGGTCACAGGCTTTTCCGGCACGCCGTATCACTTCTATACCCTGCTCGAGCGCACAAACCTTGCCAACATCCCCTTGCCTTACCTGCGATATGTACTGGTCACGGGTGGCGCCATGCATCCGGACGGGCTGATAAGTCTGGCAAGAATATTACCCGGGGTGGAAATCCATGTGGCCTACGGCCAGACAGAGGCTTCGCCAAGGATCACCTATCTCGGCCCATTAGAAGTCCTCGGCAATCCGGAATCAAGCGGCCGGCCGCTGCCCGGGGTACTAGTGCAGATCCTGGCCGAGGACGGTTCGGAGCTGCCACCCGGGACCGTGGGCGAAGTGGTTGCCAGCGGGCCTAATATCATGTGCGGTTATGTCTCGGGAGATGAGACCATCTCCCAGAAAATTGATTCCTTCGGACGACTTCACACGGGGGACATTGGCAGGTTTGATCATCACGGGCACCTGTATCTTGCTGGCAGAAAATCAGACCTCATCAAATCTGCCGGAGAACGTGTTTTTCCCCGCGAAGTGGAAAGCGTTCTCGATATGCATCCGGACGTCCGCGAATCAGCCGTGCTTGGCATCCCTGACCGCATTCTTGGCGAGAAGATCGTGGCGTGCGTGGTGTTAAAGCCAGGAGCGACGATCGACGCAGATGAGCTGCGCACACACTGTCTCAAATTCCTGCCCCTTGTCCGCGCTCCGCGTGAAATTCTCTTCACCCGGGGCCTGCCCAAAACTGAGTCAGGCAAGATTGACCGGCGGGGTGTGGTAGCGCATTTCAATGAACTCCGCCGCGCAAAAGCCGCATGATGAACTGTGCGAAAGGCACATGACTGCTGTATGCCGGATCTATTCACTTTCATAGACGCCGTCCGACGGGAAAGGCCGCGAGATGTCCTCGACATCCATCGTGCGGTAAGCCCGAAATACGAAACTGCCGCGATCCTGACCAAACTGGAACAAGCCGCGCGTTTCCCCATAGTTGTTTTTCACCATGTTGGCCGATCAGCATTTCCGGTGGTCAGCAACGTCTGCGGTACGCAATTTCGGCTGGCCCTGGCACTGGGCTGCTCCATTCGTGAACTTCGCGGACGCTATGCCCAGGCATGTGAGCAGCCCATTCAGCCAGAACTAAAGAGAGAGGGGCCGGTGCAGGAACAGATTTTTATCGGAAAAGACGTAAACCTCGAAATATTGCCGCAGCTCGTCTATCACGAGGACGATGCGCCACGGCCATACATCACCGCGGCCATCATCGTTGCCCGCGATCCTGAAACCGGCAAATCGAACCTCAGCTTTCATCGGCTCATGATCCTGAATGAAAACACAACAACCATCTTCATGGCGCGAGGGAAACATCTCGACCGCATTTATCGCAAGTACGAGAGCGCGGGTGAATCTATGCCGATCTCCGCATTTATCGGCGTACACCCGGCTTGCTCTCTGGGAGCGTTGTATACGGGAACGGCTGACACGGAAGAGTACGACATTGTGGGCGGACTGCAGCGGTCACCGCTACCGGTGGTGAAATGTGTGACCAACGATCTCCACGTTCCGGCCGAAGCCCAGTTCGTATTAGAGGGCTTTGTTTCGTCCGGTAAGCGGGTTGAGGAAGGCCCTTTCGGCGAGTTCACCGGATATTCGACCGGTACGGCCTGCTGCCCCATCTTCACGGTGAACGCGCTTACCTGCCGCTACAACGCCGTTTTCCAGGATATTGTGGGCGGCCTCACGGAGCACCTGCTGCTTCCCATTCCAGGCATGGAGTACCGGCTGTTGACGCTCGCACGGGCTGCCGTACCGGCCACGACCGCGTTGAAGGTTTCAGTGCCGCTGACCGTTTTTGTCGCCGTGAAAAAACAAGACGACTCACAGCCGGAACGCGTCATAAAAGCCCTCCTCGACAGCGATATTTATGTAAAGCAGGTGGTGGTGGTGGATGCCGGCGTGGATGTCTCCGATCTGCGCCAGGTGGCAACAGCGATTGCGCTGCATACAAGGGCCGATAAAGACATCTTTATTAAGCGGCGCTGTCTCGGCACAGAACTTGACCCGTCCTGCGAGTCGCCCGAGGGTTGCACCACAAAAATTGGCATCGACGCAACTTTGCCGCTCCATGGCATGCGCCCTGTAAACAAAAACAGAGTGCCACAACAGCTGCTTGATTCAATCGACCTTTCAGAACTGCTCGAAGCACGCCAGCTTTAGCTTCAGCCAAAGCAGCACAGGAATTGCCGTATGAAATCTTTTGAGACCGATGTCCTGATCGTTGGAGGCGGCGGCGCAGCAACAGCCTCCACCATCAGCGCTCACGAAAACGGAGCGAGCACCATGCTCGCGGTCAAAGGACGTTTTGGCATTCCTGGAGTTCGCGGCGCGGGAGCAACATCGAACCCGCTGGGAGACTACTGGACGATCCGCACGGTTGGACCGGAAGGCGGCTTCTTCAATCCTCCGGAACTGGTCTACCGCGACATGATGCAAACTGGCCTGGGAATGGCCGACCCGCGCTTGTGCCGCATTTTTGTCAACGAAGTTGGCGATGCGATCAAGAGACTCCAGCAAATGGGACAGCGATTCAAAAGCAAGGTGCTGGCAACCATGGAGGCCAATCCGCAGGCTGGCGGCACCAACAGCATTGTTGCCACACAAAAAGCCGTGATTGAAGGCACAGACACCCGTGTGATTGAGCACGCCAATATCATCGACCTGATCGTGGAAAACGGGCGTTGTATCGGCGCCGTGGGCATTGACGATGAGGGACAGCCGCTGTTGATCGCGGCCGGCGCGGTCATTTTGGCCGCTGGCGGCGTCGGGCAGTTGTTCCGCTACAGCTTCAACCCTCCAGGAAACACAGGCGATGCTTACGCCATCGCTCTGCGCGCCGGCGCCGATCTTTTCAACATGGAATTCATGCAGCAGGGACTGGCCACAACCTGGCCGACGCAGGCCATGGTGATGCTGTATGACATGGAACAGCCCTACCGGCTGCTGAATGCCGATGGCAAGGCGTTCGTCCAAAACTATCTGCCTGAGGACGTGACTCTGGAGGAGGTCTCACGGAGCAAAGCATCGCACTGGCCCGTGAGTTGCCGTGATCAGGCCCTGCATCTCGATCGGGCGATCAAAGGCGAGGTAATGTCCGGTCGTGGCACCAGAAATGATGCGGTGCTGCTGGACCTCTCCGGGGCACGCCGCGGATTTGAGCCCGAGCTCTTCATAAAATTCATGCTCTCCAAAGGTCTGGACGTACAGCATGACTTGTTGCAGGTGCAAATCCATCATCACACCAGCAACGGCGGTATTCGCATCGATGAAAACGCACAAACCAGTATCACGGGACTGTTTGCCGCTGGAGAAGCAGCCGGCTGGCAGGGCGCTGACCGGCTGGGCGGGACCATGCTGGGAGGATCTCAGGTGTTCGGCTGGCGCGCGGGCGTCGAGGCAGCGAAGGTCTCGAGGACCCGGCCCGGTAAAAACACGGGGCCGCAAATTTTCGAACCCATAGAGAAGCAGATTCGCGTGTTTTGCGAATCGCAAGGCGACCAACGCCCGATGGACTTCCGTTGCGGACTGCAGAAGGTCATGTGGGAGACACTTCTGGTGGAAAAGGACGCCGAAGCGCTGCTTCGGGCCAAACAATATGTGGAGGACGACCGCGAGCGTTTAAGTACCAGGCTCAGAATTGCCGAACCGGCGGACTTGGCGCTGGCCTTTGAACATCGCAACCTGCTCGACGTGGCCGAGGTCATCATCGCCGCCGCAACCATGCGGACCGAGAGCCGGGGCAGCCATTATCGTCGTGATTACCCGCGTCGCGCCGACAATGACTGGCTGACGAATATTTTTGTCAGCCGAAGCAATGGAGATCTGGCCCTGCGCAAACAATGGGTGGAGAGCGAAGTTGGATGGGTGGACCAGCCTGGGGATGTGCGGATCAAACCCTGGGGTTGAAATTACGGCGATGAGCTGCCGAACATCGCCTGGATGAAACTTAACTGCGCCAGTAGAACCTGAAAGCAACAGGTTCAGCACAATCGCATCGCAATCTGGAAGTTTGTGGAGATCAGGCCATACACACACGATTTGGAACCGCTGGTCCGGGCGTTCAACCTTCGGCTTCGGGCCGGCGGTGAACAATTCTGGTCTTTCCCTGAGTCTCACGTTCCACGCTTGACCAAAAGGCTCAACGAAAATCCTTATCAGGAGCTCTTTGTCACCTGCGACCAGGGTGAAGTTCGTGGCGGATATCTGATGACGCACACCCAATTTGCAATCCATGGCGAGACCACATGGATCGCCTGCGGGCCGCAACTCAACACCTCGGAAGGGATTGTCAACCGCGCCTGGGGAATAACCGGGGCAATTAACTTACGAGACGCACTGCAAAGGCAACCTCTTCTTTACGGTCTGGGCATGGGGGGCTTTCATGAGCCTCAGGCCAGGCTGCTGGCGGCAATGAAGTGGCCACTTTATCCTGTGCCGTTCTTCTTCCGGGTGCTGAACCCTTCCCGATTCTTCGCCAATATCGCGTATCTGCGGAAATCCAGAAGGGCCCAGATCATGCTGGACCTGGTGCGGTATACGGGCCTCGGCTGGGCTTTCTCACTGGCGCAGTTTCGTCCCGCCAGGAATAACGGTCTTGCGCAAGTTGAGCTTTGCCATGAGTTCGCTGGCTGGGCGGATGAACTCTGGAGCATATGCAGGGACAGATACTCTCTTATTGCCTTAAGGGACAGCAGCACGCTCAACCGCTTGTACCCATCCTCGGACCGCAGATTTCATCGCTTGCGAGTCTCGCGCCAGGGAAAGCTGCTCGGCTGGGCAGTGGTGCTCGATACGCAGATGTCCGGACATAAACATTTCGGCAACATGCGCGTTGGCTCCATCGTAGATTGCCTCGCCCATGCCGAAGACGCCCCCGCGGTTGTGCGCTGCAGCAGCTCGTTTCTGGAACAAAGAGGAGTGGACCTTATTGTAAGCAATCAGGCAAGTTCGGCCTGGGGCCAGGCATTGCTTGCCGCCGGGTACCTGAGAGGCCCGAGCAATTTTATTCTGGCGCTGTCCCCCATGCTGGCCACACGGCTGAACCCGCTGGAGGGTTCCCGCACGAGTATCCACATGACTCGCGGAGATGGAGACGGCCCCATCAACCTGTGATTTTCCCATGTTGAAGCTGCATCAGGTAAACCCATGTCCCGGGTGGTGGGAACGCCTTGAACAATTCCCCGGCCGCCTCACGTTTCATACAAAAGAGTGGATTCGCTTCATTGCGGAAACACAACACGCAACCCCCGTTTTTGCCGAGCTTCGCGACGGTTCATCGCTCGTTGGCTGTTTTCACTCGCTGTTGATCGAGCGGTTCGGCCTGAAGATACTGGGCAGCCCATTTCCAGGATGGACCACGACGTACATGGGATTTAACCTGCTGCCCGGCGTACCGCGCTGGGAGGCATTGCAGGCACTCGAGCAATTCGCATTTCACGATCTCGGCTGCATGTACGTTGAGGTAGTCGACCGTCTGTTTACCCTGGAGGACGCCATCCGCAGCGGCTTCGAACAGCGCTGCTACAACAGCTACGAACTCGATCTTACTCAGCCAGTAGAAGCGCTCTTTCGGGGGTTCACGAGCAACTATCGACGCTGTACTCGAAGAGCCGACGGGTTGGGAGTGGTCATTGAGGAGGCAGCAGGCGACGATACCTTTGTTGCTGAATACTACGATCAACTGCAGGATGTTTTCCGCAAGCACAGGCTGACTCCGACCTATTCGCGTGAAAGAGTGAGCAAGCTGGTCGAATACCTGTACCCGACCGGCCATCTGGCCCTTTTCCGTGCCCGGGACAACGAAGGGAGGTGCATCGCTACCAATATCTCACATGGCATAAACAACTTTGCACAAGGCTGGGGAAGCGCCAGTTCCAGCCAGTTTCTTCATTTCTATCCCAACCAGGCGATGCAGTGGCATGTACTTCGATACTGGCGCAGTCGCGGCATCCAGTGTTTCGACTGGTGTGGCGGGGGCAAATACAAGGAACAATACGGGTGCCATCAAATCACAGTGGTCAGGCTTTGCAAATCACGCATTCGATTTCTCTCGAAACTCCGTGACTATGCGCAATATCTTGTCCGGCAACAATTTCGTGTTCGAGGGTGGTGGAAGACTTCACTCTGAGTAGCCAGGCAGTTTTAAGTATGGCCGTTCATTTTTATGGGAGGAATTTCGCATGACATCATCAGCACTACTCACCGGACCGGCACAATCTCTGCTGGACCGCATCCTGTGCCGCAAATCCAGAATTGGCATCATCGGTCTGGGCTATGTCGGCCTTCCACTGGCCCTGCTGTTTGCCGAAGAGGGCTTTTCGGTGCTCGGGTTCGATATTGATGGGAAGAAGGTAAAAACGCTGGCCGATGGAGAGTCCTACATCTACCGCGTACCGAAGACCGAGATTCAGATGGCGCAGAGCAAAGGCTTCACCGCCACCAGTGATTTCGCTCGGATCGCTGACGTGGATGCAATCATAATCTGTGTTCCCACACCTTTGGATGAACATCGGCAACCAGACTTGAGTTACGTTAGATCAACCGTTGAATCCCTTGCTCCTCATCTTTGTCCTGGGCAATTGGTAATTCTGGAGAGTACGACCTATCCTGGCACCACGGAGGAACTGGTTGTGCCAATAGTGGAACGGCTGAACCGTGCGCAGTGCCGGGTAGCGCGCAATGGCGAGCTGCCAGACAACTGCATCTTTGTCGCGTTTTCCCCGGAACGCGAGGACCCGGGCAATGACAGCATCGCCCGCAGGGACGTTCCAAAAATTGTAGGCGGAGTGGATGCCGTGGCGACAGAATTGGCCCATGAGTTATACGCCGCTCTGTTTCATCGCGTAGTTACAGTCTCCACCCCTGCGGTAGCCGAGATGAGTAAGTTGCTGGAAAATATTTATCGATGCGTAAACATAGCTTTGGTAAATGAGTTAAAGCTCCTTTGTTTGCGAATGGGAATCGATGTGTGGGAAGTTATCGATGCCGCCGCAACCAAACCCTTTGGATTCCAGCCTTTTTATCCGGGACCCGGACTTGGCGGGCACTGTATACCCATTGATCCGTTCTATCTTTCCTGGAAGGCGCGACAGTGGGATTTCCAAATGCGGTTTATCGAACTCGCCGGTGAGATCAACACTGCCATGCCACAGCATGTCGTGGGAACGGTGGCGGCCGCTTTGAACAGCAGAAGCAAGCCGGTAAACGGCTCGCGGGTGCTCGTCCTCGGCGTATCTTACAAAAAGGACATAGACGATCTTCGAGAGTCCCCAGCCCTGACGATCATCGAACTGCTGCAGGCACAAGGCGCGGCCGTCAGCTATCATGACCCGTTTTTCCCCGTACTGGACAAAGGCCGAAAGTACAACCTGCAGCTCCGGTGCGCATCTTTGGAAAACCTGGGCGACTATGACTGTGTGCTGATCGTGACCGATCACTCCAGCTACGACTACCAGGAAATCGTGCGTCAGGCGCAATTGGTGGTGGACACACGGAACGCGACGCGCGGCATCCATTCGTCCAGTGTGGTTCGCTGTTGAAGCGGGCACAAAAAGAGAGGGCGAGTCGCCTCGCCCTCTGCAATGGTTGCTTTGTGATTGCTTCAGTTCCAGGGCCAGGTTGCGGGCGTGGCGCCGAACTCGTAGGCACCCAGGTCCCAGATGGAGTTAACAGGGCGAGGGCCGCCATTGAAGTCATAGATGGGCGCCCCGCTGCTGGTTCCAGTATCGCGCGCTGGACTGGTGGATTTCAGCGTGTAATCTCCATCCGGTCCGCCGGTGTAGTTCACAAACTGCGGATCGGCCACAATGGTTCCCGACTGTACCGACTGCGGAGCCAGCGCCATGTTGCCGGTTGGGTTGTTAAAGACCAGGTTGTTGTAATAGCGATCATTCGTCCCGATCGTCCCGTATTCTTCGATGATCCCCCATTCCGTGTTGTTCACCACAATGTTATTGGTGACCAGCATGTTGGAAGTGCCATCAATATAGACTCCGCCATAGACGTTATTGAACACCGTGTTGTTGGCCACGGTCACGTTCGTCGCCGCGTGGAAGAAATGCAGCCCGAAGCCGGAACAGCGGTAGACCACGTTGTTCCATACGTGTCCACCCGCGTTCGAGTGATAGATTCCGTGTACGCGCTGATCGAGCACCGGCCAGGAACCTATATCGTGTACCGTGTTCCCGATGGTGTCGTCGTTGCTGCCGGTAAAGCTGGCATGGTCAATGCCCGCCCCGCCGTTGCTGCCGCACACCGCAGCTCGGGCCGGAATGTTGTGCACGTGATTGCTGATGATGCGGTTGTTCGATCCCCAGTCCGCCATGCCCAGGCAGCTATTGCTGTCACCGGCCAGATCGAAGCCGATCACATCGAGATACGAGCCATTCATCTGCAACACCGTATAAGACGAGTTGCTGCGGATCTGCGCTCCCCACTTCTGGTCCGAGATGAAGCGAATGCGCGCCGTGGCCGTTCCGCTGTTGTTGAACGTGAGCGCGTCCTGGGTATAGGTCCCGGGCCCTACATGCACCGTGGCTCCGGCAGTCGCCGTATTGGCCGCATGCTGCAGTGTCCGCCACGGACTGCACGCCGTCCCGCTGTTGCTGTCACTCCCGCTGGTCGATACGTAATAGCCCGCGGCTGTGGCCCCGGACGTGAGGGCCACACTGGCATTGGCAAATTTTGTACTGTCATAGAAGCTGCGGGCAGTAACCGTCACTGCGGCTGGCGGACATGCCGGCGCAGTGTACAACCCGGTGGTCGATATAGTCCCGGTGGCTGCACTGCCGCCCTGACTTCCATTTACCTGCCAGATGATCGCGGTGTTTGTGGCGCCAGTTACTGTCCCGGTGAATTGTTGGGTGTTTCCAGCTACAACCGTGGCCGAGGTCGGCGAGATCGCAACTGAAACGACAGGGACGGGCGCAGTGATGCTTACGGTTGCTGTAGCTGAAGAAGTAGGACTGGCAACGCTGGCCGCCGTTACCGTAACAGAGCTGCCGGTGGGAACGGATGAGGGAGCGGTGTACAAGCCATACGAGTTGATCGTGCCTGTGGTTGAATTGCCTCCTGCAACGCCGTTCACTGACCATGCCACTCCAGTGTTGCTGGAACCGGAAACAGTAGCGGTGAACTGCTGTGTAACGCCCGCTTGCAGGACGGCTGAAGTTGGCGAGATCGCAACTGTAACAGGAGCAGGGGCAGGGGCTGAGCCGGGGGGAAACCAGGGCCAGGTTGCAGGCGTGGTGCCGTACTCAAATTCTCCCAGGTCCCAGGCGGGGCCGATGGGGCGGGGGCCGCCATCGGCATCATAGGTGGGCGCTCCATTGCTGGTTCCGTGATCGCGCGCCGGGCTGGTGGATTTCAACGCGTAGCTTCCATCCGACCCGCCGGTATAGTTCACAAACTGCGGATCGGCCACGATGGTTCCCGACTGTACCGACTGCGGAGCCAGCGCCATGTTGCCCGTTGGGTTGTTAAACACCAGGTTGTTGTAATAGCGATCATTCGTGCCGATCGTCCCGTATTCCTCGATGATCCCCCATTCCGTGTTGTTCACCACAATGTTATTGGTGACCAGCATGTTGGAGGTGCCATCAATATAGACTCCGCCATAGACGTTGTTGAACACCGTGTTATTGGCCACGGTCACCGCACTCGCAGCATGGAAGAAGTGCAGCCCGAAGCCGGCGCAGCGGTAGACCACGTTGTTCCACACGTGTCCGCCCAGGTTCGAATGATAGATCCCGTGCACCCGCTGATCGAGCGTGGGCCAGGAGCCAATGTCGTGCACCGTGTTCCCGATAGTGTCATCGTTGCTGCCGGTAAAGCTGGCATGGTCAATGCCCGCCCCGCCGTTGCTGCCGCACACCGCAGCTCGCGCGGGAATGTTGTGCACGTGATTGCTGACGATCCGGTTGTTCGATCCCCAGTCAGCCATGCCCAGGCAGCTATTGCTGTCACCGGCCAGGTCAAAACCGATGACATCCAGATATGAGCCGTTCATCCGCAGCACCGTGTACGACGAGTTGCTGCGAATCTGCGCTCCCCACTTCTGGTCCGAGATGAAACTGATGCGCGCCGTGGCCGTTCCGCTGTTGTTGAACGTGAGCACGTCCTGGGTATATGTCCCAGGAGCTACATGCACCGTGGCTCCTGCAGTCGCCGTATTGGCCGCATGCTGCAGTGTCCGCCACGGACTGCATGCCGTTCCGCTGTTGCTGTCATTCCCACTCGTCGATACGTAAAAGCCCGGAGGGGCCTGAGTACAGGTTGTTTGCGCCAGAGAACAGAGTGAACATGCCCACACGAGCGCGATTAAGCCGAGAAATCGCTTCATTTGAAAATACTCCAGTTTTTGTGAACTTTTTCGGGCGGCCACGCTTCAGTGAGCGCACAGTCCCGATCGATCTGTGTGGCGGTACTTAGCCGAGCGGCATCAAAAGGAAAGTCATCGAGCAGGATGGAGGGAACGCTCGCTGCTCGAGTCCGCTCAAGAGTGGATATCTCTCGTTGGTCATGAGCGTACTAGTCCTGGTGTTAGGTGACGATAGACGGAACCCCCTGGAGTGTCGGCCAACAGGTACTGAGTGGAGGAAGAAGCTTTCTTAGATCAGAGATCAGGAACAGGAGTTCCGGAAACCGAATGCGTACAGAAGAGTATTGCTCGCCTTTGTTTCCAGCGAGTCAGCCGAGCCATTTAATTCGAGGAGGTCGCATGTATCGTGTCATCAGTCATATTGTTGTCCTTACGCTCATACTTTTGTGTGCGAGTGCTATGGCATCTCAGGTCACCGTTCCCCAGCAACAAACAGCCTGGCCGGCGGGAGTCCCTTCCGTACAGAGCACTCCCCAGGAGCAAACGCCGGTTCCAGCCGGATTGCCACCGGCAGAAAGCACCGGGAGCAAACCTGCGCCGGATGCAACCGCCACAACCCCATCTACACCTGATGCCTCTCAACCAACCCTGCTTACCCGAGCGAGCGGTAACGATGGAATCCGCCTCGGAAGCGGCGACCTGCTGCTGGTGAGCGTGTTTGGCGCATCGGATTATAACCATGAAGTTCGTGTGGCAACCGATGGTTCTGTGAGTCTCCCGCTCATAGGCGCGGTAAAGGTCGCAGGGTCCACGCCCCGCGAGGTTGCATCTGACTTGCAGAAGCGACTCAGTGAGGGAAGCTACTTCAACAATCCGCAGGTCAGTGTCTTCGTAAAGGAATACGCCACCCAGGGAATATCCGTATTGGGCGAAGTGCAAAAGCCAGGCGTGTACCCGCTCCTGGGTTCGCGGACGCTGTTTGACGCGCTGTCTGCTGCGTCCGGTACCACACAGATAGCAGGAAACAGAGTTTACATTACCCACCGCGATCGGCCACAGCAACCGCAAATTGTTAAGCTCACTTATGACGCACAAGGCGCGGCCCAGAGCAACGTTCCCGTGTTGCCGGGCGACACTATCATCGTCCAGAAAGCAGGCATGATGTATGTCGTGGGGAACGTACAAAAACCCACGGGGATCATCATGGTCGATCCGGACCTGACTGTGCTCAAGGCAATCGCTCTGGCTCAGGGACTTGCCCCGAATGCCGCGCTGGATAAAGCCAGGCTGGTGCGCAAAACTTCCGACGGACAAATAGCCATTCCGCTGCAACTCAGGAAAATGCTCGCCGCCAGTATTCCAGACATGAGAGTAGAGCCTGAGGACGTCATTTATGTCCCCAACAGCGCGGCCATCAGCGGGTTTAAGCGCAGCATGGAATTGGCCCTCCAGACGGCCAGCGGCATCCTCATTTATCGCCACTAACGAAACCGGCGCATCACAGCGGCCGCAAAGCTACTCGACGTCCGATGGCGACTGCCTCGCCAAAACTGAAAACGCACTATTGTGCAACACTCTCCAAACACGCCAGCGAATAAATCTGAAGAGCCAACGAAGCTGATGCTGCTGATTTCAAGGTAAACTGCAACGGCAGGCGGTGAATAGAACGGGGTACAAGCACTTTTCCGGACTCGCACATTCCCGGAACAAAAAACTGTAATGCGTCAGGCGGCAAGATCCCAACAATGATGCAAGCCGCCCAGCGTGTGCAGGATAAAAGCCTGTTCCTGTCCCAAACATCGAGGTGCCTGGGGGCGATGTATTCTTATAAATAACCGTTTTGGCCGGACACTTCCAGGCGAAACGAGTGGATAAGTCGAGAACCCCACCAGGCGCACAACTTAGGTCCCATTGGTCGGCAGCCCCTGCTTCGCCGCCAAGACCCTCTTTCCCTACCCGTCGGGCCGCATCTTTCGCATCTATATTTTTGTCGTGGTGTTCCGCTTCTCCCCCAGGCTCTATAACGAGTTCACTTCCTCAAGGAACTGCGTGCGCTGATCGCTACTCACCTGAATGCCTTCGACTTCCCGTCGGCTGGTCCCAAAAATCCTCCACAAGAAACAGGGTCGCTCCCACAGAACTCAATACACTGTTCTGTTCGTGAACAAGGATGGTCTGCGTCCTCGGATCCACCAGCTTATTAAGCAGCCCGCTGGGCCAAAATTGAAGCGCAGAATGCACACTTGCGAGCCCCTATTGCAATTTCGCTAAGGCATTCCGGACAGATCTTCGTGGTTGGGTCAGATGGAAGTTCACCGCGCTTCCGGTAGGCAAGGTATGCGTTCATGGGTACAACCACAAAGAAATAAACCGCCAGTGCTACCAAAAGGAATGCCACCACCGCGTTAATGAAATCACCGTACATAAATCGACTGCCATTTAGTTCGATATACAAAGCCGAAAAATCGGCCTTGCCGAATATTGCAGCGATCAGCGGAGTCAACAGATCCTTCACAAATGCGGTGACCACACTTCCAAAGGCCGCTCCAATAACTACGGCTACCGCAAGGTCGATAACGTTGCCACGGAACAGAAACTGCTTGAAACCCTTAAGCATTGAACTCCCTTCCGACGCAATTATGCGCGTCTTATTGACCTGTTTGATTCGGAACTGGCAAGACGGAGATGTACGCTATGGTCCGCTACTTCAGACAGCAGAGACTAAATAACTTCCATGCATTGGAATCCATAATGGCAGACGAAGCTGTGCAATTGACGGCAACGAAACAGCGTGTTTCGATGAGAGTGGTGAGCCGTAAATTACCCCTTCCGATCGACGCAATCCTGCCGAACATAGTCTCGTCTCTGGAACTCAATCCCAGCCTTGTGATCGAAGCGCCGCCGGGTGCGGGTAAAACCACGCGTGTGCCGCCCGCGCTTCTTGAGTTGGTGAGAGGCGAAGTCGTTGTCCTCGAACCGCGCCGGATTGCGGCTCGCCTGGCCGCTCGGCGGGTGGCGTGGGAGCTTGATGAGCAGGTCGGCGAAACTGCCGGGTATCAGGTCCGGTTTGAAGAAGCCGTTGGCCCGCGCACGCGGCTCCGGTTTATCACGGAGGGCGTAATGACTCGCCGGCTGCTTTCTGATCCAGCCCTTCGTGACGTAGACGCTGTTGTGCTGGATGAGTTCCATGAGCGCCATCTGGAGAGCGATCTGGCGCTGGCATTGCTGAAACGCCTTCGGCAGACCCGGCCCGATCTGCGAATCGTCGTCATGTCGGCCACACTCGATGCCAATCCCGTTGCGCATTATCTTGGAGCATGTCCGATTTTGCGGTCCGAGGGAAAGCTGTTCGAGCTGTCCGTAAAGCATCTCCCGTACTCGCCAGAGCCAATCCATGTGCAGGTAAGAAAAGCGGTGGAACTGCTGGTCAAAGAGGATAGCTCGGGCCACACCCTGGTCTTCCTGCCTGGAGCTGCGGAGATCCGCAGAGCCATGCGCGAGTGCGAAGCGGTTGCGCGCCGGGCTGAGTTGCTCGTCCTGCCCCTGCATGGCGATCTGCCTCCTGCTGATCAGGACCGCGTGGTCCTGCCAGGTTCACAGCGAAAACTCATTCTTGCCACGAATGTTGCAGAAAGCTCGGTGACAGTAGAGGGAGTGACTGCTGTTATCGACAGCGGCCTGGCGCGCTTCGCGACTTATTCCCCGTGGACTGGATTGCCGACGCTCCATGTCGGACGAGTGAGCAAGGCGTCGGCCACGCAGCGAGCGGGCCGTGCAGGACGCACAGCGCCTGGCCGCGTGTTGCGCCTCTACCCGGAGGAGGATTACCTCCGTCGTGCCGAGCACGCCGCACCAGAGATCCTGCGGAGTGACTTATCCCAGCTTTGCCTTACTCTGCGGGCGATGCAGATTCCGCATCTGGATGGCCTTGACTGGCTGACGGCGCCCCCCGTGGAGGCAATGCAACATGCCGAATCGCTGCTTGATCGCCTGGGCGCTACAGGAAGCATGGCACGGCAGCTGGCTCGATATCCGCTGCCTCCCCGGTTGTCACGCATTCTGGTCGAGGCCCTGGCGCGCGGCGTGGGCGAAGACGGATGTGTCGCGGCAGCACTGCTCGGTTCGGGGGCGCGCAGCGACAAGAACGATCTTCTTGCCGCCATGGAGTCGCAGCAGGATTCTCGATCACTGCAGCACGTTGCCCAACTTCGCAGGATGGCCCGGCCTCCTAAACAGTCACATCATGACGACAACGCGATGCTCATGTCCGTACTCACTGGATTTCCCGATCGTGTCGCACGGCGCAGAACAGGCAATCAAGTGCAGCTGTCGATGGGGGTATCAGCAGAGCTGGCTGGCGAGCCTCCGCCGTATGAGTTCATGATCACCATCGATGCCGAAGACCGCAAAGAGAAACCTATGCCGCTCGTTCGAATGACGGCGCGCATTGAGCCGGAATGGCTGATTGATCTGTTTCCGGAGCGTGTGCGAGAGCAATCCAGCGTGACATGGAACCGCGCAACCGAGCGAGTTGAGGCCGTGAGCGCACTGCTCTATGACGAGCTGGTAATTCAGGAATCGCGAGGCGCTACACTGGAACCGGAAGCCGCAGCTGATTTGCTGGCGCGAAAGGCGCTTGAAGCGGGCCTTGCGCGCTTCGTTGATGAAGATGCTCTCAAGCACTTCCTGGCGCGAGTGGACTTTGCAGGCTTCGAGAAGCCTGACCTCACGCAGGCATTGCATTCCCTGTGCGTGGGGCTGCGCAGTTTTGCTGAGTTAAAAAACGCGGCGAAGGACTTCATTCCCATGCTCGAACAGAAGATGGATGCGAGACGCCTTCGGGAGATCGCTCCCCTGCGCATCCATTTGCAGAATGGACGCCAAACCAGGGTCCACTACGAGCACGGCAAACCTCCCTGGATCGCATCTCCCCTGCAGGACTTTTTCGGCATGCGGGACACGCCGCGGATAGGAATTGATCGGACTCCTTTGGTGATCCATCTTCTCGCTCCCAATCAACGGCCCGTGCAGACGACAACGGACCTCGCAGGATTCTGGCAGCGCCTGTACCCGCAAGTGCGCCGCGAACTGATGCGCCGGTATCCAAAACATGCATGGCCAGAACGACCATGAGCACTCCTGCATTCGGACTGCTTCGACTCCCGAGTCTCGCTGAGCACCCTTTCAACTCAGTCCTCCATCTTCTCCGGCTGTGAGTGCCTGTCCGTCATTACTCTGGACTAGAATGAACCAGGCTGACAGCCGGAGGTTCGGCAATGATGGATCACCGTGTTCTTTGTGGTATCGCCTTTCTGCTTCTCCTTTCGTGCTACGCCAGTGGCCAACAAATCTGGCAAAATCGAGAAGTGCGGCTGGGTGACCTGCCCGTGCGAACGGCGCAATCCACGGATTCGATGGCGGTGCTTGTGGCAGAGCTCGAAACGATCTTCCATGATCCCGCTGTGTGTTGCGGGAAGAACTCGGCCCTTGAGGACACGGTGCGTTCGGCAGATCCCCTTGCTCTGAAAGAGTTCAGTACCAAACTACAGGGAAGACACAGGTTGAGTGATGGCCGTCTGATCATGGTCACAGCCGAGTACCTGCCGCAGGAATCCATTAATGCTGATTGGATCATCACCGCACTGGTGAAGAAGCACGCACTCCTGATGGAGTGGGACTCCCATTTGTATGTGTTGTACGGGGCTGTCTTTAATGAAATGGTCGACGAAAACGGCCAGCGAGACCTTGTGATTCAGAAGCTCCTGTTGCTGGACTCTCGATTTTCCGACGCGCGCAGAGAAGCATCCTTTGATCGTGCGACTGATGACTTTAAGAAGGTACAAGGACTGTTGATGCTGTCCGTACCACCGCAGTAGCTGCGCCACAGGCTCAGCGGCCGCGCCATGCGTTATGCGCTTGCGCCTTGCGCGCTGGACCGCGCTGCTGCGCTATTGCGATGAAGGTCGCATGAGATTGACAACAACGCCGCCGAGCGCGCTGCCGCCATCTACAGTCTGATCGGCACTGCTAAACTGAATGCGGTTGATCCCGAGGCCTGGCTGCGCCACGTGCTCACCCACATCGCGGATCATCCCATCAACCGCAACTCGAAGCAATATCCCTTTTAGCAAAAGTTCTCGCCATTGCTCTGTACCACACTATCAACTCATCGCACTGCTCAGCAGTTAATCTGTGAATAACTGAAGCCTACATCACCTTAAACTTCCTGGGGTTAGCCATAAACAAAAATCAGGACAACCACATACATGTGATTGTCCTGATTTTGAATATTATCCGGTTTTTTGGGAAAGCTGTTATCCGGCCACTTCTTCCAGCTGTTTCTGATCAAAATCGAAGTTGGAAAAGACGTTCTGCACGTCATCATGGTCTTCAATCGCTTCCAGCAGACGGATCATCTGATTGGCTGCGGAGCCTTCCAGCTTGATGTAATTCTGCGGCACCATGCCCACCTGCGAGTGCACCACTTCCAGGCCGGCTTTCTTCACTGCTTCGAGTACAGCCTCATACGCGCCCGGATCGGTGATGATTTCCCAGTTGTCGCCACCATCGCTGAGATCTTCGCCGCCGTTTTCCAGCACGATTGCCATCAGGTCATCTTCTTTGGCTGCCGTTTTCGGGACCACGATCTCGCCTTTTTTGTGAAACATCCAGGCAACCGACCCGGATTCACCCAGGTTTCCGCCATTCTTGCCGAACATGTGGCGGATCTCGCTCACCGTGCGGTTGCGATTGTCCGTGGTCACGTCCACCAGCAGCGCGACGCCGCCCGGGCCATAGCCTTCAAACAAAATTTCTTCGTACGTTGCGCCAGGCAGCTCGCCTGTACCCCGCTGGATGGCACGCTTGATGTTGTCCGCGGGCATGTTCTCAGCCTTGGCGGCGGCAATGGCGGTGCGCAAACGCGGATTGCCATCCGCATCGCCTCCGCCGCTCTTGGCGGCCATGGTGATTTCCTTGATGAGACGGGTAAATATCTTGCCGCGCTTGGCGTCCAGCGCGCCCTTTTTGTGTTTAATTGTGGCCCATTTTGAGTGGCCGGACATGGATGTAACCTCAGCTCTGGGATTTCGCGGCCGGAAGAAATCCGGCGAGCGTTAAACGCATGGAAACAAAGAAAATTATAACATGGCGCCGAACCGCTCCGAATGCGCTCTGCTTCCCCCACCGCTTATAATCAGGGCCATCGTGCAAAAAATCGCGGACGAAATTCAGGTTGTTCTCTTCGATATCGGCGGCGTGCTGGTGGAGCTCGGCGGCGTCTCCACCATGCAAAGCTGGCTTGGCCCCGGCGTGACCGTGGACGAAATGTGGAGGCGCTGGCTCTGCTCCGATGTGGTGCGGCGCTTTGAAAGCGGACGCGCCACTCCGGAAGAGTTTTCCGCCCGGATCATTCATGACATGTCGCTCCCCGTGAGTCCGGAAGAATTTTTG
This sequence comes from Candidatus Angelobacter sp., assembly GCA_035695325.1. Lineage (GTDB taxonomy): Bacteria > Acidobacteriota > Terriglobia > Terriglobales > Acidobacteriaceae > Angelobacter. Next base: position 187,684 of record DASSEH010000359.1, on the reverse strand, counting down.
CTCGCCTTTACCAACTGGCCGCAGGGCCTTTATCCCGGCACGCTCGACATGTTGCGCGGCATACCCGGCTCTTTCACCCGCGCCACGCTCAGCAACACCAACGCTCTCCACTGGACGCGCATGATGCAGGAGTTCGAGCTGGAACAGGCTTTTGATCATCACTTCGCTTCCCATCTCACCGGCCTGCTCAAACCCGATGCGGAAGTCTTTGCCCACATTGCCAAAACCCTGGGCTGTCCTCCGCAGGCGATCTTTTTCCTCGACGATAATCTCCTCAACGTGGATGCGGCCTGCAACGCCGGCTTCCGCAGCGTGCGCGTCCAGGGTGCAGCCGAAGCCCGCGCTGCGCTGCTGCAAGCGGGGATCATCTCCGCCTGACCACGTAAATCTTCAGACGGCAAATTTCTCTCGCAGCGCCCTGGCGTAATCGTCTCCACTCCAGTCCGTGCGTTCATTCTGCATACCGAGAAGATAGCAGGCAGCTTCGACCGCTAATTTTGTCGTTGCTGGCTCCCGCAGTGCCGCTAACACGGATGCAAGTACCCTCTGGTCTTGTCTTATTGCCAAACCAACCATGGCTTCTGCCCGTACGTCACCATTGGAGTCAGAAAGACGCTCCATAAGCGCATCGCGAATCGCTGCAGAATCACAAACACCCAGCACACCCAGCCCGAAGGTGGACCAGTCACGGACGTCTTCATCTGTGTCCTGCATTAATTTCAAAAGTATTGAAACGCTGAGCGGATCATTCGGGAAACACCCAAGAGCACACGCCACCGTAAATCTGATTTCCGCGTCCAGGTGCGTATGAAATCCTGCAATCAGCGGAATCGCGAGAGGGTTTTCGAGATGCCCCATGGCGGCAATGGCCGAGTTGAGCGGAAGCTGATGTGTTTCCCGCTGTACGAGTTCAGTAATGATGGCATAGGACTCTTCAGGAAAATTATTGTGCGGGTGCTCGATAGTCCGGCCTAACTGCGCGAGTACATCCGCTCCACGTGCTCTGTATAACGGATTGTCTGATTCGCACCATTTTGCGGCCTGATCAAATATTTCCCGCGTTCCCAGGCGCCGCAAGGCATGGACTGCCTGCCATGGAGTTTCATCATCGTAATCACCCAACAGCGTCTGGTCGAAAAGTTCGTTGATGTTAGCCTGAGACATACCTGTCTTCCCATTACAGCAGTATGTTAAAAGTTGCGCTCCTTCGTTTCGGCAGGAATCCGTTTGTGCCAGTATGCATACCCAACAGCCAGCAGCGGCGGCCCCAGTAAAATGGCCCACCAAAACGGAACCAGCAGGGCCAGCGCAAACGGCGTCAGCAATGACGCCCAAAAAGGCACCTTCGCTCTGCGCTTCATGAAGAATGGCTGAAAGAAGAATCCATCGGCCATCATCACCACGGCAAACAAAATCAGCACATAGAAGAAGCGCATGTGGTCCGCGCTGAACAGTCCGGCCAGCGCGGGAAAAATCAGGGCAATCGGCGGCCCGAAATGCGGCACAAACTGCAACATACCCGCAAGCACCGCCCACAACGGGGCCCAGGGCACGCGCAAAATCTCGAGGCCAATCAGCCACATCAGCGCCACCGCCACCGATTCGCAGCACTGGGCCACCAGCCAGTTTTTCAGCGCCGACCCGGCAGTGTGGATATGCTCGCGAAGCTCCATAAAGCCAGTTAACCACAGAGGACACGGAGGATCACAGAGGAAATCAGGATAATATGTCACGCATGGCAATCAGCGCGAAGCAGTTTATGGCAATCTGGGGCGCAAACCTGGTTCGTAATACCTTTGTGATTCTTCGTGTCCTTTGTGGTTAAAAGCTCAGATCGCATGATGAATGCTTCCGAGGACGACAGAGGAACTCTCAACTCACTTTCAAGCCCAGACGGCCAACCCGCGCTCCATTGATGGTTATGCACACCTGCATCAGGATTTCCTCTGTGATCCTCTGTGGTTAAATCCCCCTCCCCTGCGTTTAAAATAAAGACATGAAATTCGGCGTCATCATCTTTCCAGGTTCCAATTGCGATCACGATAGTTACCATGCCGCGGCCACCGCTACCGGCGAAAAGTCCGTGTTTCTCTGGCATGACTCGCACGACCTTGAAAATTGTGATGCCATCATCGTGCCCGGCGGCTTTGCCTATGGCGACTATCTGCGCACCGGCGCGATCGCCAAATTCGCGCCCATCATGGACGAAGTCCGGCGCTTTGCCGCATCGGGCGGCCTGGTCATCGGCATCTGCAACGGCTTTCAGATTCTCTGCGAAGCCGGTCTGCTTCCCGGCGCGCTGCTGCGCAATGCCGGACTCAAGTACGTCTGCAAACAGGTCAACCTGCGGGTGGAAAACGCCGCGACTCCCTTTACCAGTGCATGCAAGCAGGGAGAAGTTCTGCAGATTCCCATCGGCCACATGGAAGGCAATTACTACTGCGATCCGCAGACGCTCAAAACATTACAGCAGAACAACCGGATCCTCTTCCGCTACTCTACGCCCCAGGGCCAGATCACGCCGGAAGCCAATCCTAACGGCTCACTCGAGAATATTGCCGGCATCTGCAATGAAGGAATGAACGTCCTCGGCATGATGCCCCACCCCGACCGCTGCAGTGAAGCTCTGCTGGGCTCCGCCGACGGAATCAAAATTTTCCGGTCGATGGCTGCGGCGCTGGTGTCCTGAGGTTGGAAAATCAATTGCGGAATCGGACTTCGGCAATGGTGATAAGTTATGCGGGCTGTTGATTCTGAAATGCTTCCTTGTTCACTACATACGGCATCTTCGTAACATCGCCCCCGTAGTTGCCTTCCAGAACGTCAATCAGCCCCTGCACGCATCTTCCCGCCATACCTTTTTCCGGATCCATGGAAAGCCGGGTATTCTTGCCTCCGCTGGCGAAGTGGTGAAACAGGCGGCAGCGGTCTGCAATCGCCGGATCACGCAGCGGAGAGTCCGCCGGAAGCGGCTCTTTCTCAAAAACGTCCAGCGCCGCGCCCGCAATCCAGTTTTCCTTAAGCGCCCGGTAAAGCGCGGCTTCATCCACTACAGGCCCCCGCGACGTGTTCACCAGGTATGCGTCTTTGCGCATGAGCCGCAGCGTCTTCTCGTTCATTAGGTGATACGTTGGCGCGCTGGATTCGCCCTCGCGAATCAGCGGCACATGCAGGCTCACGTAGTCAGCCTGGCTGAGAGCTCCTTCAAACGTTTCGTATCGGATCCAGCGCTTCTCCTGAAACAGGCCGCTGGCGTGGGCTGAATCCATCATCTGCTGAACCGCGGCCACGAATGTGTGGTCCTGAAACGCAGAATCAAAGCACAGGAAATTCATCTCGAATCCCACGCACTTTTTGATGAATGCCTGGCCGATTTTGCCCGTTCCGATCACGGCAACCGTCTTGCCGCCGACCTCGTCGCCCAAAAACGGAAGAAACGGATGCCATGATCCCCATTGATTCTCACGGACCAGCTTCTCGCTGTCCCACAATCGCCGCGCCACCGCTCCCATCATCAGGAAGGCGAATTCCGCGGTAGCGTCGGTAAGGACATTCGCGGTGTTGGTAAATGGAATCCTGAAGCGATTCGCATCGGCGCGATTGATATTGTCAAAGCCCACGGCAATTTGCGCTACTACTTTCAACTTGCCCTGGCCCGCTGCGAAGACTTCCGCATCAATCGGATCGCGCAGCGTGGTGATCAGGCCATCGATACCGCTGCGGGCTTTCTCCACGATCAGCGACTTCGGCGGCGCCTCGGGACCAGGATAAACTTCGAGATCATAACTCTTTTCGCGCAGGCAATTTTCCGCCGCATCGCCGATGTGGCACGTGGCAAACACACGAAATCTTTTTTGCTTCATGTTGGGATTGAGTACGTGCACGCATTCCGCCATGGCTGCATGTAAATTACGCGAAATAACACAAACTTAAGTTCATGTTATTTCGCGTGAAAATCGCAGGCGTAAACCGCGCTACAGGTTCTTCGTAGCCCAGCCTTCAATACGGTCAAGGGCTTTATTCAGGTTCTCCATCGAGTTGGCGGTGCTCAGCCGCAGATAGCCATCGCCAAATGCGCCGAACGCCGTCCCGGCAAGGCATGCCACCCCGGCCTGCTGCAGCAGCGCCTCGGCCAGGTCTTCGCAGTTCCATCCAGTCTTGCTAATGTTCGGGAACACATAAAAAGCTCCCTTGGGCAAGCGGCAGCTAAAGCCGCGGATGTTATTGAGACGCGCCACCACATGGTCGCGCCGGCGCTGAAACTCCTGGCACATGTTGCGGACGGCCGTTTGATCGCCGCGAAGGCCTTCCATTCCTGCAATCTGCGTGAAGGTGGCCGTGCAGGAATTGGAATTGGTCATCAGGCGGGAAAAATGCTTTGCCAAGTCGGCGCGCATCACGCCATATCCCAGCCGCCATCCGGTCATGGCGTAGGTCTTTGAGAACCCATCCAGCAGAATCGTGCGGTCCTTCCATCCCGGCAGAGACATAATGGAGTGGTGCTGGCCCTCAAAAATCAACTGGCTGTAAATTTCATCGGAGAGCACCATGATGTCGCGGTCGCCAATCGCAGTAGCGATGTCGCGCAGGTCCTGCTCGCTCAGCACGCCGCCGGTGGGATTGTGCGGAGAATTCAGGATCACCAGCTTGGTGCGATCGGTAATCAGATCGGCAAATTCGTTGACGTCGAAGCGAAAATCTTTCTCTTCGCGCAGATGGATCGGCACCGGCTTCGCGCCCAAAAAGTTCGTGAGTGACTCATACGCCGGAAAGCCAGGGTTGGGATAAACAACCTCATCCCCTTCTTCCACCAACGCCATCATCGTGTAGAAAATAGTGGGCTTAGCTCCGGGGACAACTACCACTTCGTCGGCCGTGCATTTCACACCACGCGTGCGGCTCACCTCTTCCGCCACCACTTCGCGCATCTCCGGCAGGCCGGCGGAGGGGGAATAATGGGTCCATCCTTCGCGGATGGCCTTGATGCCCGCCTCGGCTATGTTGGCCGGGGTATCGAAATCGGGCTCGCCGATCTCCAGGTGGACAATGTCTTTGCCCTGGGCCTCCAGCTTGCGTGCTTTGGCCAGAACTTCAAAGGCGTTTTCGGCTCCCAGACGGGACATACGTCTGGCTACTTTCAGTTCAGTCTGTGTTGTAACCTGGGTCATTCCTGGGACTCGTTTACCGTATGTTCCTGGCTTTGGGATTTAAGTACGTGGGCAATGGTATAGGGCACGCGCCGTGCTGATGGCTCCTGGAAGTTGCGCACCTGCAAATCTCCCAGCAGACCCAGCGCTAAAAGCTGCACACCGGCCAAAATCAGCACCGCGGAAAAAATCAGCAGCGGAGCATGCTTATCCATAATGGGGCCTTGCCCCAGCAGCTTGCTCAGCATCAGCCACACGGCAATCATGGATCCGCTGGCCAGTGAAATCATGCCGGCGCTTCCGAACAAATGCAGCGGCCTGTACATGTATTTCAGCAAAAAACGAATGGTAATCAGATCAAAAAACACGCGAAAGGTGCGCGAAATGCCGTAATGCGATTCACCCTGCGGCCGCACAATATTCTTAATGGGGACTTCGCAAATCGTGGCCCCATACCACGAGGCCAGCGCCGGAATAAAGCGGTGCATCTCGCCATACAGCGGAAGCTGCTGAATGATCTCCCGGCGATAGGCTTTGTAGGTGGTGCCGAAATCGTGAATTTGCACTCCGCTCAGCTTGGACATGGTCCAGTTGGCCATGCGTGAAGGCAGGCGGCGCATCACAAAATTGTCCACGCGCTCCTTGCGCCAGCCGCTCACCAAATCGTATCCCTGCTCCAGCTTTTCGATAAATATCGGGATATCGTCAGGGTCGTGCTGTAAATCGCCGTCCATGGCAATAATGTATTCGCCCTGTGCATGGGCAAAGCCGGCGGCCAGTGCGGAAGTCTGGCCGAAATTGCGACGCAGCTTCACCACGGTCACCCGGCTGTCTACGGCCACGATCTCTCGCAGCAGTTTGTAGGTGCGGTCCAGACTGCCATCGTCCACAAAAACCAGCTCAAAGCTCGCGCCCGTGGACTCCATGACCGCTTTCAGACGGTCATAGAGCGTGGTCACGCTCTCCTGCTCGTTGTGAAACGGAACGACGATAGAGTACTTAAACATCCCTGAGATTATACCAACTCTGCCTTCTGCTACCTCGCGATAAATGCCATCTGTATCGGTTACTTAAGATGCGACTTTTTCATGCGCTTTGGCCCCATGCCCTAAAAGCCTGAATGCCCTTTAATTGTTGTTTCATTATTGATACTTGTTACGAATCTTCACCGTCCGGTCCAGCTCATCCACCACCTGCAGAATCTTGAGCTTCAGGTCCTTGTCCAGCGTCGCTGTGTTCAGGAAATCATGCACCTGTTGTTGTGCCTGGGCCGATTGCTGCCCGCCGATGAAGGCATTCAGCCAGGCCAGCATGAAAAAAATCTTGCGCTCGCGCTTCACCTGCGGCAGAGCGTCCAGTGCGGGCTTGAGCCAGGGCGCGGTCAACTCGGCCTGGTTCCAGGAGTTGAACTCACCCAGGCTCTGCTCCACCCAGTCTTCCGGCAATGAGGCCTTGTGCAGATAGTCGTCAAAATACTGCTGCTTGCTTTTGCTCTCCGGATTCGCCGCCTGGGCCACATACGCATATTTCTGCCCTTCCCCGGAAGGATCGCGCTTTTGCTCGGCAGCAAGATAGGCCCCAACCTCCGGATCATTCAGACGAATCAGCGCAGCCACCATGTTCCAGCGGTCCAGCTGCCTCAGCTCCACGCCGGGGACAACCAGCTTGCCGGTCAGCATATCTTTAAGATGCCCACGCGCGGCCTCTGTCTCCGCCAGATTGCGGAACCCGCGAAACCAGAGGATCCTCTTGTCCTTGCTCGCGGCATGGAGCATCTGGTCATAGGCCAGGGCTTCGGCCTTGCCCACAAACCCGGCCCGGAAGCTGGGGCTTACATAATGATGCAGCGCGCTGATTGCATGGTTTAAAACGCTCTCGGTCAGCGAGTCGTCCGCTTCGCCCGGAATGTCGCGCAGCCACAAATCGAGATAGCTGCGCGGATCCAGATCAGCCTCGCGCACCGAATCCCACAGCGAACCCCAAAGCAGCGTCCGCTCGAAGACATCCGGAATACGGCCCAGGTTCGCCATCACCGCCTTGCGGCTGCTCTCATCCAGCAGAAAGCGCCCGTAGGCGTAATCCTGATCGTTGGCGAAGACGTATGCCGGACAAGCCGCGCCCTGCACGTCCCGCCGAAAATCAGCTGTCTCCGAATCCAGCCGGACCTGCAGCCGCTCTACCCTGCCATTCGCATGTCCCAACAGAACCTGCGTGGTCACGGGCCAAATACCGCCCTCGCCCAGAACATCGTGCTGCCGCAGCACCAGGCTTTGCATTCGCTCCGAATGATCACAGGACACCTTCACCACATCCACCTGCGGCATGCCCCGCCGTTTGATGTAAGCATCGGCCCACGCCTGCAGCGGCTTTCCCGATACCCGCTCAAATGCGCCCACCAGATCGCTCCATTCGGCATTGCCATACGCATGTTGTTTCAGATACAGCCGCAGCCCTTCACGAAACTTATCGCCGCCCAGCACAAACCCCAGTTGCCGGATAACGCCCGGGGCCTTGGAATACACAATCGCGCCATACGCCGACTTCGCATCCTTCAGATTGGGAATGTCCTGATAAATGGCCGTGGTCCCCTGCGTCGAGTCAATGGCATAAGCCGCCGGCTTGATCGCCTGATAGAAGCGCTTCCATATATGTTCCTCGGGCTTGAGCGCATCGAGCGCGTAGTAAGCCATGTACTGGGCAAAGCCCTCTTTGAGCCACAGATCGTCAAACCAGCGCATGGTCACCAGATCGCCGAACCACTGGTGCGTGAGCTCGTGCAGCAACAGAACATCGCGATTCAACCGGTCGCTGTGCGTGGGCGCGGTGCGGAACAGAATGGACTCTTCACGCAGGAACGTCGCCCCGGCATGTTCCATGCCGCCATAAGCAAAGCCGGGAATCAACACCTGGTCATACTTGGGAAAAGGAAAAGGCTGGGCAAAATAGTTCGCCAAATACTTCATACCATCGGCGGTAACCTGTTGAACCTCGGCTGCTTCCACTTCTGCCCGCTGCACCTTGGATTGGCGCACATACAGGCCAGGCAGACCGGGCGTGTCGTGGACCTTGCGAAACGGCCCCGCGGCAAAGGCAAAAAGATATGTGCTGATCGGCTGCGTCTCGGCAAACTCGGTGTGTCTCCGCGACGGCTCCCCGGCCTCGGCCAGACTCTTCACCGGATATGTATTGGAAATCACCGTCCAGCCATCCGGCGCACTGATCTCCAAATGGAACTTCCCCTTCATGTCCGGCTGGTCAAAGCAGGGAAAGGCCATGCTGGCATCCATAGGTACAAAGAGGGTGTATATGTACTCGCTGCCATCATCTTTGTCCTCAAACCGGGTAAGTGCCTTCCCTGCCGGAGCCACCGGCGCGGCGAAGTCCAGGCTGACCGTGTTCTCGCCCACTCGCAGCGCACTCCCTGGCAAAACAATGTGCCCGCTGTCCGCCTTCACCTCAAGGCCGGAACCATTCACCACCAGATGTTCGGCCTCGCCCTCGCGAAAATCCAGCAGCACATCGCCTGCCGCCGCCAGATGAAAGCTGACATCCTCATGCCCGGCCACGCGAGGAGCATGCGGCGTCAAGGTATAACGCAGCCCGTACCGGACATCGGAAATCTGCAACACCCGCTGCCGCGCCAACTCCCGGGGAATTCCCTCGGCAATCTGCGCCAGGCAGCCAGCCCCGCAAAGACACACCAACACCAATAAAAACGCATTCAAAAATCTCATCCCACCAATCCGCATGACCCAATCTCCCACACTCGTGTAGCACAGCCGCCCCCGGCTGTGTCCGGGTTTTGATTTTTATCCGCGTCAATCCGCGGTAACGGGTTTTGTCAGCGTCGCCCGGTCTGTACCCCCAAAACGTACCCCCCTCCCGGTCGATCCACATCACAAGATCTAAAGGGGTTAGCCCCAAACATCACAAGCGATATCACAAGCGATGGAGTGAACCCTTAAGGTGAGACAAAAAAAACATCCCCAGGAGCTAACGGCTTTTTTTCAAATAACTGCGTCCTCTTTCCAGCCGCCGCATGATACCGCGAAGCCGGAAAAAGTCAATGGACACAAAATGTTTGTCATCGTCCAGCCACTTTTAAAATGTCCACATTTTTGCCTCGATTAAAATGTTCAACTTTAATAAATGCAGATGCCGCCAGCGGAAACAAAACTCCCCGCCAAACAGGCAAATATTTGTTTACTTTTTGAGAAGGTACCCTAAAAGTCTGAAACGATTCGCGGTTCTTTGACACTACTCTTTGTAATCCAAACCATGCAGCGCCTGAGTTTCGAAAAACGGAGGGTACAGATATGTTTATGTCTCAGCCAGTTGGCCAGAATGCTCCCAACCAGGAAGCGGATGTTGCGCTCATTCAGGCCCTGCTCAATATCAACCTGCCGCGCATTCCAGACGCTTCCTTTCTCATAGAGGACGGCAAACTGGGGCAACGCAGCCAGGCGGTTCTCGAGAATTTTCAAAATACAGTTGCCACTCCAGGCGCAGCGTCCGGAGTGATTGAACCGGAGAGCACCACTTTCCAGTCGCTTCGATCGGTTGTTAATGGCGCCCTCGACGCCACGGTACTACAGATCGTCATGCCGCTCTCAACTACTCAACAGGCGGCCAAATACATCCAGCCGCTCATGGCGGCCATGGACGCGAACCAGATTAATACCCCGCTGCGCAAGGCCCATTTTCTCGCCCAGTTGGGCCATGAGAGCGCAAGTATGATCTATACGTCCGAGATTGCAAACGGCAACGCATACGAAGGTCGTGCCGATTTGGGTAACACGCAGCCGGGCGATGGTCCGCTATTCAAAGGTCGCGGCCTGATTCAGATCACCGGCCGAAACAATTACACGGCATACGGCAAAGCGCGCAACAGAGATTTCATAACCGGCGACAATCCGAAGCTTCTCGCTACCGATCCCAATCTGGCCGCCGATTCCGCAGGATGGTTTTGGGCCACGCGTAATCTCAATGCCCTTGCCGACCAGGATGATGTTTTGGCAATCACAAAGAAAATCAACGGCGGTACCAACGGGTTGGATGATCGAAAACTCAGGCTGAATATCTGCAAGTGCCTGCTGGTTCCCGAATTGTCCGCATAAGGCAGCAGACGGCCCTGCTTATCACCGGTGGGGCATATTTTATTTTTCGACCTGACCGCAGAGTCAGTTTCCTCCGCAAGCTTGCAGAGTCCGGCTTTGCGCGGCTTAAGCTCCAGGCTGGCGCAAACACGGCATTCCTGACTGGGAGCTGCAAAAAACCTTCTTTCTTTCGGCCCAAATCCATTAGACTTCTCGGTTCGCCCAGATCGCACCTCCGAGGTACTCGTATATGCGCAGGTTAAAGCCTTTCTCTTTTCTCGTCCTTCTTCTGTCACTCGCACATCTGGCAGCCGCCCAAACCAATGCCGCGTTGCACGGCTATCAGAAAGCGCCGGAGCCTATCTCCCAGATTCTCAGCGCCCGCCCCACGCCTCTGGTGCTGGTGAGTCCCGATGCAAACTGGCTGCTGGTGGCCGACCGGCTGAGCTTTCCGCCGATTGCTGATCTCGCGCAGCCCATGCTGCGCCTCGCCGGATTGCGCATCAATCCCGCCACCAATGGGCGCCATCACCCGCCGCATTTCGTGGGCCTGAGCCTGACCAGCGTCACAACCGGCCAAACGCAAAAGATCAAAGGTATGCCCACCGATGCTTATTTGGGCTCACTGGACTGGTCGCCGGATGGAAAGCAGTTCGCCTTCACCAATATCACCGACAATGGCATTGAGCTGTGGCTGGGCAGCGTGGAAACCAGCTCGGCCAGCCGCATTGAAGGCGTCAAAGTCAACGCCGTTCTGGGCCGCGCGGTCCAGTGGATGCCCGATGGCCGCACGCTGCTCGTGCAGACCGTTCCCTCAGGCCGGGGCAATCCGCCCGCGGAGTCCAAAGTTCCGGATGGCCCCGTCATTCAGGAGAGTGACGGCAAAAAATCCCCGGCCGCGACCTACGAAGATCTTCTGCAAAACTCCCACGACGAAGACCTGTTCGACTATTACGCAAAAACGCAACTGGTGCTGATATCGCCGCACGCCGGGCATGCCGCCCTCGGCCAGCCGGGAATCTTTCTTAGCGCGCAGCCCTCGCCCGATGGCCAGCATGTTCTCGCCGTACAGCTCCATCATCCGTACTCTTATTTGCTGCCTTACGAAAACTTTCCCAAAGAAATCGAGATATGGGACCGCAAGGGCAAGCTCGAACACAAGCTGGCTAGCCTGCCTTTGGAAGAGCACGTACCGATCGAGGGCGTGCCCACCGGCCCGCGCGAGCCGGAATGGATTCCCACGCAGCCCGCAACCCTGGTCTGGGCCGAGGCGCTCGACGGTGGTGACACCCGCGCCAAAGTTCCCTTGCATGACCATCTGCTTACCCTGGCCGCGCCGTTCACCAGCCAGCCCACGGAGCTCATAAAGCTCGAGCAGCGCTTTGCCAGCTCCGAATGGGGAGAGAATGGCCTCGGCCTGGTAAGCGATTACAACCGCGACCGCCGCTGGATCCGCACCTTCGCCATCGACGCCAATAAGCGCGGGCAGCCGCCGCGTCTGATATGGGAGCGCTCGGTGCGCGACCGCTATAACGATCCCGGAACACCCCTCCTGAAAACACTGCCTAACGGCAAAGCAATCATCCGCCAGGAAGGCGATTTCATCTTTCTGAGTGGTGCGGGCGCATCGCCCAAAGGCGAACTTCCCTTCCTCGACCGCTTCAACCTGCAAACGCTCAAAAAAGAGCGCCTCTTCCAGTGCAGCGAAGGCAGCTTTGAATCCGTGGTCGCACTCACCGCGAAAGATGGCAGCACATTCATCACCCGGCATGAGAGTCCGTCTGAACCACCCAATTATTTTGTACGCACCGCCGGCAGCCCGGAAAAACGGACGCTCACCAGCTTCCCCGATCCCGCACCGCAGCTGCGCGGCATAACCAAACAGATCGTCACCTACAAGCGGGCGGATGGCGTTCCCCTCTCCTTCACCCTGTATCTGCCACCCAATTACAAACAGGGGGACCACCTGCCCACTCTCGTCTGGGCTTATCCCCTGGAATTCAATGACGCAGGTACGGCCGGCCAGGTTTCGGGATCACCCTGGCGTTTTACCACCATTACCGGCATCGGCAATCTCCACCTGCTCATGCTCACACAGGGCTATGCCATTCTCGATAACGCCACCATGCCCGTCATCGGCGATCCTGACACCATGAACAACACCTACGTGGAGCAGGTAGTCTCGAGCGCCAAAGCCGCCGTGGATAAAGCGGTGGAGATGGGCGTGACCGATCCCAGCCGGGTCGGCGTAGGTGGACACAGCTACGGGGCCTTTATGACGGCCAACCTGCTCGCCCACTCCGATATTTTCCGCGCCGGAGTGGCCCGCAGCGGCGCTTATAACCGCACTCTCACACCGTTTGGCTTCCAGAGCGAGCGGCGCACGCTGTGGGAAGCGCCGGAAATGTACCTGAAGGTCTCACCCTTCATGTTCGCCGACAAAATCAGCCACCCCATTCTGCTCATTCACGGCATGGCGGACGACAACCCCGGTACCTTCCCCATCCAGAGCGAGCGGCTTTACCAGGCCATCAAAGGCAACGGCGGGATTGTTCGCTATGTGCAGCTCCCGTATGAAGCCCACGGCTATCTGGCCCGGGAGTCCCTGGAGCATGTGCTGTATGAAATGACTGGCTGGTTCGATAAGTGGGTAAAGAACGCTCCCCCGCCCTCGACCACAGCCACCACGGCCAGCGCCTCCGGCAACAAATGAGGACTGTCTTAAAAAAGTGAAAAAAATAATGAAAATAGTGAAACGATTTCGCCCTTAGTTTCACTATCTAGTAACGGAGAAGCTTTCGGGTTGGCGGACAGGACTTAGGGGGACTGTTCGCCGGCTCGTTTCAGATTTTCCTTTTTTGGTTGGAATTTTCGTCAGTATAAAAAGCAGCGCGGTGGGACCCAAGACCACCGCGCTGAGAGTGCACGAGGAGAGGCAAGCTCTTCTTCCAATAACTAAAAGCTGCCTTCGGCTATTCCCGGTTTTTTTAATCTTCCCGCTCAATGAACGCCCTTCGTTCCATTTTTTGGATCATTCACTCCCCGGAATGCATCTTCACAAAATATGGTCCAGGAATGCTGCGCCGGGGTTTGCGGTCTCTTCATTCCGTTGTAGGCTTGTTTTAGGGGAATCCGCCAGAGAATATTTCTCTGCCCAGGCGAATAAAATGTCTCAGTGGGTTCCGATTACATCAATGGCCTTGCAACCTGCCATGCAAAGGACGGTAATGAACAGCAGTCTGGATCAACTCAGCATCAATACAATTCGCACTCTTTCCATGGATGCGGTACAGCAGGCCAATTCCGGGCACCCCGGAACGCCCATGGCCCTCGCGCCCGTGGCTTACACGCTGTGGCAGCGCCTGCTGCGCTTTGATCCGGAAGATCCGATTTGGCCCAACCGCGACCGGTTTGTGCTCTCGAACGGCCATGCCTCCATGCTGCTTTATTCCCTGCTGCACCTTACGGGCGTGAAGTCTGTGGACCCGAATTACGAGACTCTGGGTGAACTCTCGGTCAAATTCGACGATATCAAGCGCTTTCGCCAGCTCGACAGTAAATGCCCCGGGCATCCCGAGTATCGCTGGACCTCCGGCGTGGAAACCACCACGGGCCCCCTCGGCCAGGGCGTCGGCAATACCGTGGGCATGGCGATTGCGGAGCGCTGGCAGGCGGCGTATTTCAATAAGCCCGGCTACGAACTGTTCAACTACAACGTATATGCCATCTGCGGTGATGGAGACATGATGGAAGGTGTTTCCGGAGAAGCCGCGTCGCTCGCCGGGCATCTTCGGCTGAGTAATCTGTGCTGGATTTACGATAACAACCGCATCACCATTGAAGGCAAAACCGATCTCGCCTTCTCTGAAGATATCGCCACGCGCTTTACCGGCTATGGCTGGAATGTCACCCGCGTGGGTGACGCCAATGATCTGGAGCTTCTGCAACACGCGCTCGAAGCCTTCCTCAATAGCTCCGATCGGCCCACGCTCATCATTGTCGACAGCCACATCGGCTACGGAGCACCTAATAAGCAGGACACCAAAGAAGCCCATGGTGAGCCTTTGGGCGAGGAAGAGATCCGCCTGGCCAAGCGTGCTTATGGCTGGCCGGAAGACGCAAAATTCCTGGTTCCCGATGGTGTGCGGGAAAACTTCGCTCAGGGAATCGGCAAGCGCGGCCAGGGGCTGCGCATCGCATGGGACGCCATGTTCGAGCGTTACAAAAAAGAGCATCCCGGCCTGGCCGAGCATCTCTATCTCATGCAGCGCCGCAAACTGCCGAAAGGCTGGGATAAAGATATCCCCATCTTCCCCGCCGATCCCAAGGGCCTCGCCAGCCGCGATTCATCCGCCAAAGTGCTGAATGCCATTGCGAAGAGTGTCCCGTGGCTCATCGGTGGCTCCGCCGATCTCGCGCCCTCCACCAAGACTCGTCTTACCTTCGAAGGCGCCGGCGATTTTGAACACGGCCAGTACGGCGGCAGAAATTTTCACTTCGGCATTCGCGAGCACGCCATGTGCTCCATCCTGAATGGTCTCTCGCTGAGTAAGGTCCGCACATTCGGCTCGGGATTCCTCATCTTCAGCGACTACTCGCGGCCTCCCATGCGCCTGGCCGCTCTCATGGAAATTCCCGTGATTTACGTCTTCACCCATGACTCCATTGGAGTGGGTGAAGACGGCCCCACACACCAGCCGGTCGAACAGCTCGCTTCCCTGCGCTCTCTGCCTGGCTTCATCGTGCTTCGCCCGGCGGACGCCAACGAAGTCTCCGAGGCGTGGCGCGTCATTATGCAGCTTCGGCACGAGCCGGTGGCGCTGATTCTCTCCCGTCAGGCCCTGCCCACTCTGGACCGCGGCAAATACGCATCGGCTGCCGGCCTGGCAAAAGGCGCCTATGTGCTGGCCGATCCGCCCTCCGGCAAGCCGGAAGTCATCTTAATGGCCACGGGCAGCGAGGTGTCCCTGTGCATCTCCGTCTATGAGCAGCTCACCGCCGAAGGGCGCAAAGTTCGTGTAGTCAGCATGCCTTCGTGGGAACTCTTCGAGCATCAGCCGGCGGAATATCGCGAGAGCGTCCTGCCTTCCGATATCACCGCTCGCATCTCCGTGGAGCAGGCATCCACCATGGGCTGGTCGCAGTACGTGGGACATAAAGGGATTATCCTTGGTATGAAGACGTTTGGAGCTTCCGCGCCCCTTAAAGAGGTGCAGAAGAAATTCGGCTTCACCCCGGATGCCGTCATAGCGGCGGCACGCAGGCTCCTGGAAAAATAACATGCGGATAACCATCGGCTCCGATCATGCCGGCTTTGAGCTTAAGGAGGTGCTGATCGGGCATTTGCGCCAGCTTGGGCATCAGACTCTCGATGCCGGCACATACAGCACCGAGCCGGTGGACTATCCTGACTATGCCGAAGCCGTTGCCATGCGCCTGCTGAATCACGAATCCGACCGGGGCATACTGATCTGCGGCAGCGGCGTGGGCGCATCAGTAGCCGCTAACAAAATCCCCGGCATACGCGCCGGCCTCTGCCATGACACTTACTCCGCGCATCAGGGCGTGGAGCACGATGATATGAATATGCTGGTTCTCGGCGCGCGCGTGATTGGCCCGGAGCTGGCCAAAGAGCTTTGCACCGCCTTTCTGAACGCTCGCTTTACCCATGAAGAGCGCCACCAGCGCCGCCTTGGCAAGGTGATGGAAATCGAGCGCCGGTATGCCCACCTGCCGCAACCTTTGGAGAAGAGATCATGAATCCGACCACTACCGTTGAAAAGTCCGCAGCAAGCAAAACCTCGCAGCAGAATCCATTACTGCTCCTCGGCCAAATGGGCCAGTCGATCTGGCTCGACTATATTCGCCGCAGCCTGATCACCAGCGGCGAACTCCGCCGGCTGATTGAGGAAGACGGCCTGCGCGGCATTACTTCGAATCCCGCGATTTTTGAAAAGGCCATCGCCGGAAGCACCGACTACGCCGGCATTCTGGCCGAACTCCAGGCCAAAAATCTAAGCGCCAAAGATATTTACGAGCAGATCGCCATCCGCGACATCCAGGACGCAGCAGATCTTCTGCTGCCCGTTTATCAGTCCACGAAAAAGCGCGATGGCTACGTGAGCCTTGAAGTCTCGCCCACCCTCGCCCGCAACACTCAGGGCAGCATCGAGGAAGCACGGCGACTATGGAAGGCCGTCGGACGTCCCAACGTGATGATCAAGATTCCGGGCACGCCCGAAGGACTGCCCGCCATACGCCAGTTGCTCGGCGAAGGCATCAACATCAACGTCACTCTGCTCTTTTCCCAGGATGCTTACGTAAAAGTGGCCGAGGCTTACATTGACGGTTTGGAAGCGCTGCAAAAATCCGGCGGTGACGTCAGCAGCATGGCCAGCGTAGCCAGCTTCTTCGTCAGCCGCATTGACTCGCTGGTGGATTCCATGCTCACCGCCCGGCTCGAAAAAGCAAGCAGCCCCAAAGAAGAGCAGCTGCTGCGCAGCCTGCCGGGTAAAGTGGCCATCGCCAACGCCAAACAGGCTTACTGGAAATACAGCCGCATCTTCTCCGG
Source organism: Candidatus Angelobacter sp. (assembly GCA_035695325.1). Taxonomy (GTDB): domain Bacteria; phylum Acidobacteriota; class Terriglobia; order Terriglobales; family Acidobacteriaceae; genus Angelobacter. The sequence goes on along the minus strand of DASSEH010000359.1, from coordinate 170,870 downwards.
TCCGCGCTGGAAGGCCCTGGCCGACAAGGGAGCACAGACACAGCGCCTGCTGTGGGCCAGCACCAGTACCAAGAACCCCAACTATCGCGACGTTATGTATGTGGAAGATCTCATTGGCCCGGACACGGTGGACACCATCCCACCGGCCACGTTCGATGCTTTCCGCGATCATGGACTCGTAAAACGCACGCTAGATGCCGATCTCGCAGCCGCGGACAAAACCATGGCCGATCTCGAAACCGCGGGAATCAGCATGCGCGAGGTCACTGACAAGCTTCTGGAAGAAGGAATCCAGCTCTTTGCCGACGCCTTCACCAAGCTGCTCGCAGCGGTGGAGCAAAAAAAAAATGATCCCGGCAAAATAAAGCCGAAAATTCAGAACGTAGCGTATGATCTGCCCGCTCCGCTCAAGCAGGCCGTGGACGCAGCGCTCAAAGACTGGCAGGACAACGGCAAGATGGCGCGCTTGTGGAAGGGCGACAAGACACTTTGGACCAATGACGATGAAGACAAGTGGCTGGGCTGGCTGGGCGTAGTCGAAAGCCAGGTGGCCCATCTGCAGGAATTGAACATGGTCGCTAATTCCGGCTTCGCTCATGCTCTGCTGCTCGGCATGGGAGGCTCGAGTCTCTGCCCCGAAGTGCTGAAGATGACCTTCGGCAAACAATCGGGCCAGCCGGAGCTTCACGTTCTGGATTCAACCGATCCCGCGCAGATTCGCGCCGTGGAAAAGGCCATCGATATCGCCAAAACGCTCTTCATCGTGGCCAGCAAATCAGGCAGCACGCTGGAGCCAAACATCTTCAAGCAATACTTCTTTGACCGCGCGCAACAGACTGTGGGCAAGGAAAATGCAGGAAAGCAATTTGTTGCCATCACCGACCCCGGCTCCAAAATGGAGCAGGTGGCTAAGGCCGACCACTTCTCGCACTGCTTTCCTGGCGTGCCCAGCATTGGCGGACGCTACTCGGCGCTCTCCAACTTCGGACTGGTTCCTGCAGTAGTGATGGGGCTCGATCTGAATCGCTTTTTGGATCGGACTGAAGAGATGGTCCACGCCTGCACCGCACCTGTTCCCGCACAGGACAACCCCGGCGCCGTGCTCGGAGCCATCCTCGGAACCTTGGGGAATGCAGGGCGCAATAAAGTCACGCTGGTTGCATCTCCCGCAATTCACGATCTGGGCGCGTGGCTGGAGCAGTTGATCGCCGAAAGCACGGGCAAGCTGGGCAAAGGCCTGATCCCAGTGGACCGCGAACAGCTCGGCTCTCCCGATGTTTACGGCAGCGACCGCGTTTTTGTGTACCTGCGCCTCGAAACTGCGTTTGACGCCACGCAGGATACCCAGGTGGAAGCCCTGCGCAAGGCCGGGCAGCCGGTGGTTCGCATCAATATTTCTGACAAGTACGATATTGGCCAGGAATTCTTCCGCTGGGAAATTGCCACCGCCGTCGCCGGTTCGATTCTGGGCATCAACCCCTTCAACCAGCCGGATGTGGAAGCCAGCAAAGTCGCCACGCGCGCAATTACCGAGCAGTACGAAGCTACCGGCAAGTTGCCCAGTGAGCAGCCCATGCACGAAGAGGGCGGCCTGAAGCTCTATACCGACGATCGCAATGCCGCCAATCTTAAGAAGCTTGCGGGCAACAGCGTTTCTCTCGCTGGCCTGTTTCGCGCTCATCTCAGCCAATTGGGCCAGGGAGACTACTTTGCTCTGCTGGCGTACCTGCAGATGAATTCCGATAACGAAGAAGCACTGCAGCGCATTCGCCACGCCGTGCGCGACCGAAGTCGCGTCGCCACCTGTCTTGGATTTGGCCCCCGCTTTCTGCACTCAACCGGGCAGGCATACAAGGGCGGCCCGAACTCTGGCGTCTTCCTGCAGATCACTTGTGATGACGCTGCCGACCTTCCCGTACCGGGCCAGAAATACACCTTCGGCATCGTCAAGGCTGCGCAGGCGCTGGGAGATTTCCGTGTGCTGGCGGAGCGCAACCGGCGTGCCCTGCGCGTGCATCTTGGCCCCGATGTAAAGGCCGGACTGGCGGCACTGGAGAAAGCCGTAAAACAAGCCATTGCCTGATTACGGAAGCCGCTGAAAAAAGCAATCTTAACGCCTGAAATTGCGAGAGGAAGAAGCACATGCAGCTTGGAATGGTAGGACTTGGCAGGATGGGCGGCAACATGGTCCGCCGCCTGCTTCGTGGAGGTCACGAGTGCATCGTCACCGACCTCAACCCGAAAAACGTCGATGAGCTGGCCAAAGAAGGCGCTGGCCCGTCCACTTCACTGGATGATTTCGTCGCCAAACTGAAAAAGCCCCGCACCGCGTGGATCATGGTTCCCGCCGGCGATCCAACAGAGCAAACCGTCGATGCCCTGGCGCGGAAATTCGAGCCGGGCGACACCATCATCGACGGCGGCAACTCGTATTACAAAGACGACGCCCGCCGCGCGCAAAAGCTGAAAGATCACGGAATCCATTACATCGACGTTGGCACCAGTGGCGGCGTCTGGGGACTCGAGCGCGGCTACTGCATGATGATCGGCGGCCCGAAAGAGGCAGTCGAGCGCCTGGACCCAATCTTTAAAACCCTCGCGCCCGGAATCGGCGACATTCCTCGAACGCCCGGACGCGAAAAAGCCGGCGGCACTGCCGAACAAGGCTATCTCTACTGCGGCCCGTCAGGCGCAGGACATTTCGTAAAGATGGTGCATAACGGAATTGAATACGGCCTGATGCAGGCCTACGCTGAAGGCTTTGACATCTTTCGCAACGCCGCTTCCGAACAGTTGCAGCCCGAACTGCGCTATCAGCTCAACCTCGCCGACATTGCCGAAGTCTGGCGGCGTGGCAGCGTGGTTTCCTCCTGGCTGCTCGATCTTACCGCGATGGCTCTGGCGGAAAATCCCACGCTCTCCAGCTACACCGGCTTTGTTCAGGATTCCGGCGAAGGGCGCTGGACCATTACAGCAGCGCTCGAAGAAGCTGTGCCGGTCGATGTGCTGTCGGCGGCGCTGTTCACCCGCTTCCGCTCCCGCCAGGAACACACCTTCGCGGAAAAGCTCCTGAGCGCCATGCGCCAGAAATTCGGCGGCCACATTGAACTGACTCAAAAGAAAGAAAGCGCTTCCTGATCCGGAGATAAATCATGCCGCAAATCGAAAAAGAACTGTCAGCACTGGAAGAGAGTATGGCAGCAAAGCCGCGCCAGACCGGGCCCTGTGTCATGGTCATTTTTGGCGCGACCGGCGACCTGACTTCGCGCAAGCTCTTTCCGGCCCTTTACAACCTGGCCAAAAGCAATTTGCTGTCGCGCGAATTTGCCGTGGTGGGTGTGGCCCGCAACGATTACTCCACGGAGCAGTTCCGCAAAATTATGTCGGACCAGCTGCAGACATTCGCCACCAGCAAGGTCGATTCCGACCTGCGCGACTGGCTGCTGCAGCGCCTCTATTACGTCAATGGTGAGTTCAACGATCCCGCCGTCTATGACAAACTGGCCCAAACCCTGGCCGAGGTGGACAAGAACCACAATACGCACGGCAACTACTTCTTTTATCTGGCCACCAGCCCCGTTTTCTTTGGCACGATTTGCGATCTCCTGGGCAGTTCCGGTCTGGCCGCCGAAAAAGACGGCCGCTGGCGCCGCGTGGTATTCGAAAAGCCGTTTGGCAACGATCTGGAGTCGGCAAAATTGCTGAACCAGCAGGTAAGAAAAGTCCTGGCGGAAAACCAGATCTTTCGAATCGATCATTATCTGGGCAAAGAAACCGTCCAGAACATACTGGTTTTTCGTTTCAGTAACGGCATCTTTGAACCAATCTGGAACCACCATTTCGTGGACCATCTGCAGATCACCGTAGCCGAAACCGTGGGCGTGGAAAAACGAGGCGGCTACTTCGATATGGCCGGCACGCTGCGCGACATGGTGCCCAATCATCTTTTTCAGCTTCTCTCTCTCACCACCATGGAAGCGCCCATCTCTTTCAGTTCGAATGCGGTCCATGACGAACAATCCAAGATCCTCCACGCCATTCAGCCCATGAGCGCGGAAGACGTTCTGCACAATGCCGTGCGCGGCCAGTATGGAGAGGGCGAAATCAATGGCGAGCATGTGCCCGCCTATCGCTCCGAACCCGGCGTTCCCCCGGATTCGAAAACGGACACCTTTATCGCCCTCAAGGTGATGATCGATAACTGGCGCTGGGCCGGTGTCCCGATCTATCTGCGTACCGGCAAGCGTATGGCCACCCGGCACACCGAAGTGGCCATACAATTCAAGCGCGCGCCGTTCATGCTGTTTCGCGATACTCCCGTCAGCAGCCTGAAGCCCAATCAACTGGTAATTCACATGGCGCCGGATGAAGGCATCTCTCTTCGCTTCGGCGCCAAGATTCCTGGCGCGCAGATGAAGGTAGGCTCGGTGGAAATGAGCTTCAATTACGCGGATTATTTCGGCGCCGAGCCGAATACTGGATACGAAGTTCTCCTCTATGACGGCATTATGGGAGACCAAACGCTCTTCCAGCGCGCAGACATGGTAGAGGCAGGCTGGGGAGTAGTGGACCCCATTCTCGATATATGGAAGGCGCTGCCCGCACGCAATTTTCCCAATTACGCCGCAGGCTCGTGGGGACCGCAGGAAGCCGATGACCTCATTACCCGCGATGGCCGCTTCTGGCGGAGAATCGCCCAGTGATTCTGGCCGGCGATATCGGCGGAACCCATACCCGGCTGGCATTGTTTGCCCTGTCTGACGATGCCGACCGGCTTGTTCTGCTGCGTGACGCAACTTATCCCAGCCACGATTACACAAGTCTCGATAAAATCATTTCCCTCTTTCTGCAACCCGCCGAAAAGCCTGCATTGGCATGCATTGGCGTCGCCGGTCCGGTGCTTCAGGGGCATGTTGCTCCTGTAAATCTCGGCTGGGCGGTTGACGCCGGGCTGCTTTCGCACAGCCTGAGTATTTCTGGGCTGTGGGTGATCAATGATCTTGAGGCCCATGCCTCCGGAATTCACGATCTGCAGTCCGCGGACTTCATTTCAATCAAACACGGCGCGGAAGTACCCGGAAACAGCGCCCTGATCGCCGCGGGCACCGGCCTGGGCGAAGCCGGACTGTTCTGGGACGGAGAGCGGCGACATGCCTTCGCCGGTGAAGGCGGGCACTGCGATTTTGCGCCACGCAATGAAACAGAAATCGAACTCCATCGCTATCTGCTGAAGAAATTTGGGCGTGTAAGCTGGGAGCGCGTTCTCTCTGGTCCTGGATTGCTGAATATTTACGAGTTCCTGCGCGATTCCGGCACGGAGAGCGAACCACAGTGGCTGCAGGACGAATTGGCCCATGCCCAGGACCCGTCAGCGGTGATCTCGCGCTGCGGACTGGAAGCCAGGGCCCCGATTTGTGAGCGTACACTTGATATCTTTGTTGCCGTGTACGGCGCAGAAGCCGGCAATCTGGCGCTCAAGTTCATGGCCACCGGAGGCGTCTTTATCAGTGGAGGGATTGCGGCAAAAATTCTGCCCAGACTCAACGGACCTGAGTTCACCCAGGCTTTCATTACCAAAGGCAGAATGCAGCCTCTGCTGGAGAGCATTCCGGTCAGGGTAATCACCAACGACAAAGTCGGCTTGATTGGGGCAGCGCGGTACGCAGCCGATCATGCATACGCAAAAAAGATTGTCGCCGCGGATGCACGCTGATGAACGCAGATCATGTGATGTTATGGCAATGAATATGCGCCAGTCCTATATGTGATCTCTTCCTGATCTGCGGTACCCTGCGTGCATCTGCGGTTCAATTGGGTTTATATGAATAATCGCCAGATCAAAATTCTGCCCGACGTTCAGGCGCTGCACCAGGCAGCAGCCAGCGAATTTTCGCGCTGCGCGCTGGATGCCATCGCGGCCCGCGGCCATTTCTCCGTTGCTCTGTCTGGTGGAAACACGCCTCGCGGGGCTTATGAAGTGATTGCTGCAAGGCAGAAGGATGCTTCATCACAACTTCCATGGGACAAGATCTTCATTTTTTGGGGTGACGAGCGCCACGTCCCTCCGGACCATCCGGACAGCAATTACCGTATGGCCAATGAAGCTCTGCTCTCCAAAATTCCCATCCCTGCACAAAACGTACATCGGGTGCGGGCAGAATTGGACGCCCTCGAAGCGGCCCAGGAATACGAGCGGCAACTGCAAATCCACTTCAAGCTCAAGCCTGGTGAATTGCCGAGCTTCGATTTGATCATGCTCGGCCTGGGAGATGACGGTCACACCGCTTCCCTTTTTCCCGGCAGCGCAGCTCTGGGTGAGACACAGCATTGGTTTGTGGCCAACTGGGTGGAAAAGTTCCGGCAATACCGCCTTACTTTGACTCTTCCGGTTCTGGACCACGCGGCTGAAGTGCTTTTTTTGGTTTCCGGTGGCAGCAAGGCGCCGGTAGTCAGAGACATTCTGGCGCCTCACTCAGAACAAAAATATCCCGCCCAGTGCGTACAGCCGGAAGCTGGAGCGCTCCTGTGGCTTTTGGATCAGGACGCGGCGAATCTTCTCAAATAATCAGCTAAGATGAAGCTGTAAGGGGTCACGCCATGCCCGTTCTTCTCTCTGTTCTGTTCCTGCTTCTGCTCACACCGGCACAACCCGGCGCGCAGAGCGGGAAACATACCGTAAGAAAGGAGACGCCAATGTTCCAGCTCACCAGCAAGGCCTTTGCCGCCGAGGGCAGCATACCTGTGAAATTCACCTGCCAGGGCAATGACATCTCACCTAATCTTGCCTGGACAGGTGCTCCGGCAGGCACTAAAAGCTTCGCCCTGATCATGCACGATCCGGATGCGCCGCTCGCCGGTGGCTTTACCCACTGGGTCCTGTACAACATCCCTGCGGGCGCCAATCACATTGCAGAGAACTTACCGAAGCAGGAGAAACTGGTCACAGGCGGCGTGCAAGGGACAAATGATGGCGGCAGTATTGGCTATATGGGGCCGTGTCCGCCTTCAGGAATGCATCGCTATTACATTCGCCTGTATGCGCTGGATAGCGAGGTCCCGCTGCAACCCGGCGCGACCAAAGAAATACTGGAAAAAGCGATTACCGGCCACATCCTGGGTGAGGCTGAACTGATGGGCCGGTATTCCAAATCACCGGGCAAAGTCGCTTAGGCTGTTTTAGCTGACCGTAGTTTTCGCGCAATACTTTTCAAATGCCTGCTTCAGCGCGCCGGCAATGTCCGCTGGAGTGCTGGGTTCGATCTGGCTGCGCTGCATCATGTAAACCAGCTCGCCATCGCGCAAAATCGCGATCGAAGGTGAAGAGGGAGGAAAGCCGGTGAAGTGGCGGCGCGCCGCTTCCGTGGCGTCTCTGTCCTGTCCGGCAAATACGGTGATCATGCGGTCTGGACGCACGGTGTTCTGGACGGCGGCGCGTACGCCGGGACGCATTCTTCCCGCGGCGCATCCGCAGATGGAGTTCACCACCACCATGACTGTTCCTTTTTCCTGGAGTGCCTTTTCCACATCTGCCGCGGTGCGTGCCTCTGCAATACCGGCCGAAGTCAATTCCTGACGCATCGGCGCGACCATCATCTCTGGATACATGAACATTCCTCCTAAAAGCTCTATTTTATCAACATCCCCGAATCAAAATTGCCTCAATCGACAAAATGCAATAATTGGTTGCGTGACCGGTAATTTTGAGCTTCAGGAAAATATTCCACTCGCGCCGCTGACTACCTTCAAAGCCGGCGGACCAGCGCGGTATTTCATCAACGCTCGTACCGAGGCTGATGCTCTCGAAGCTGTGACTTTCGCCACCGAAAAAAAATTGCAGCTTTTTGTGCTGGGCGGCGGCAGCAACATTGTGGTGTCCGATCAGGGATGGCCCGGCCTGGTGCTCAAAATCTCTATCCCCGGCATGCAAGGATCCGAAGCACCGGGCAACTGGACGCTTCGTGCCGGCGCCGGTGAAAACTGGGATGATCTGGTGGCCCTCGCCGTCAGCCAAAACTGCGCCGGAATCGAGTGCCTGAGCGGCATTCCCGGAACAGCCGGCGGCACTCCTGTACAAAACGTCGGCGCTTATGGACAGGAAGTCTCGGAAACCATTACCAGCGTGCGGGTTTTGGAAATCGCAACCGGCAAAATCCTGGAGCTGAGCGCGGACGAATGCGCGTTCTCCTACCGCACCAGCATCTTCAACAGTACCGAACGTGGTCGCTACATTGTTCTGCAGGTTACATACAAGCTCACACCCGGCGGCTTGCCCAGGCTCGAATATGCAGATTTAAAGAAACATTTTACCGGCTTCTCCGGCACGCCCACACTCCTGCAGACGCGAGACGCCGTTCGCGCCATTCGCCATACCAAGGCCATGCTGATCGTAGAGGGAGACGAAGACTGCCGCAGCGCCGGGTCATTTTTCAAAAATCCGCTGGTAAGTCCCGCTGAAGCGCAGCGCATTGAAGAGCTGGCTGAACAGCGAGTTCCAGGCAAAAAAATTCCGCGTTACCCAGGTGAGAATGGGACAGTGAAACTCGGTGCGGCCTGGCTGGTTGAACAGGCAGGATTTCAAAAAGGTTATGCGCGGGGAGCCGCGGCAATTTCGCGCAAGCACACGCTTGCCATCGTGAACCGGGGAGGGGCCAAAGCCGCGGACATTCTTGCTTTGAAAGATGAAATTCAGCGGCGCGTTTTTGACGTATGGGGCGTCCGACTGGCGCCCGAGCCGGTATTCGTGGGCTTTTGATATGCAGCAGGTAATCTACAGCGCAGCTTAAATCTGGCCCTGGTGTTTACTGCGCAAAATACCTGCACTCGGCTGTTTTTTACCGATATATAATTGCGAGGCAAATTCCAGGTACTCTCAAATCTGCCCCCAGGAGAGCCTCTATGTCCAGTACACCGTCTGCACCCAATCCGCAGATTCCGGACGCAACATCATCTGAACCACCTAAAAGATCGAAGGCTTTTTTGTGGATCCTCGGGATTCTTGGAGGGTCCGTCCTTCTGGTGATTTTGGTGGTCGGAATTGCCATGGCTTTCTTTGCCTGGAAGGTCAAACAACAAAGTGCCGATTTCAGTAAGAATCCGGATATTGCCCTGGTAAAACTGTCGGCCAAGTTCAATAAGAATCTGGAGATCGTTTCCAGCGACGACTCAACCAGCACCATCGTGGTGCGCAATAAAAAAGACGGCAAGAGCATCACCATGAAGTTCGACCCGGCAAAGAAAGCAATAGGCATACAGAACGAACGCGGCGATGACAGCGCCATCAGCATCTCAGGCAGCGAAAGCTCACCTGTTCTGGAATTTAAAAATAATCAGGGCATCAGGCAATTTGGAGCATCCGCCGGCAGCGCTCCCGTATGGTTACCGAGTTATCCGGGATCGCCATCCGGAAACATGGCATCCGTGAGAGAAAGAGAGAAAAGCAGCAGTGTTTTTATATTTACTACACAGGACTCCCCGGAAAAAGTAATTGACTTCTACTCGCACGCACTGAAGTCGGCTGGCTTCACCACCTCTGCCACAGCCACTGCCGAGGCGAAGATGAGCGGAACGATCAATGGTGAAGACAAGGGAAAAGGCCGGAGTGTCAGCGTAGTTATCACATCGGACAGCAACGGCAACAATGTAAGTGTGATGTACAGCGAAAAGATACAGATCCGGTAAAAATCCCACGCTGGCCGCACGGCGTTTCGCGTGACCGCCTTTTTCTCTGCTCAACTTTGGCCAGAGTTCTGTCTGCTCTGCTCCACTCTCTTCACGCAGTCACTCTCGATTTTCTTGCAACCACAGCGCGGCTGCGCGCACTCCAACTTAACAGCTTAAAGATTATTGAAGAGTTAATAATTTAAGAGTTAAGGATGCAGATATGCTTTGGACACTTTTTGTAGTTCTGCTGGTGCTGTGGCTGCTGGGAGTAGTCAGCAGCTATACGCTGGGCGGATTCATCCATCTGCTGCTGGTACTCGCGCTGGTCGCACTGGTCTTCCAGCTCATCGGCGGCAGACGAACCACGATTTAGCAGGAACTAAATTACTTAGGGAGACGAACCATGGATAAAGATCGCGTCAAAGGAAAGATGGAGGACCTCAAGGGGCGTATGAAACGCCAGGCTGGCGAGTGGACTGGGGACTCAAAACTGCAAGCGGAAGGCATAGCCGAGCAGGCCAAAGGCAAAGCTCGCAACGCGGTGGGACGGATGAAAGACGCAGCCCGCGACATCAGCGACGACATGAAGAAACGCCAGCATCGGGAGAAACTGGACGAACCCTCCAAAAAAGACGAAGCCGCATAAATCTGGGACACAGAAGAAAAGAGACGCTGTTCAGAAAATGAAGCAGCATCTCTTTCTTAATTCCATAAAAAAGGCGCTCTTGCGAGCGCCTTGTCAACCAATTCCAACCAGGAGATTATCAGCCTTATCGGCCTGGTAAGTAAAACCCGAAGGCACCACAGTAGTTGCGCTGTATTCGGTAATAATTGCCGGGCCGCGATAACGTTTGCCAGGCCGCAGAGACGAACGCGGCAATATCTTTGTTTTGAGTCTCTTGCCATCAAACATTACATGAGCGACATCGCTTTTCAGGCTTTCCGCAGGTTGATCTGTCTTCATGGCTGCGAGCTTTTCAGATGAGGCCACCCTGCCCCGCAGCCGGACCGTGACGATTTCTATCTCCCGGTCGCGGCTGCTGTACCCGTATCTGCGTTCATGCTCGGCGTGAAAACGCTCCAGCAGGTCGTTTCCGAAAGGCAGGCTGAGTTCATACCCCTGGCCGCGATACCGCAAATCGCAGGCTGGTTCGAATACGGCTCTTCCCTGCCAGCCTTCCTTCTTCAGTTCGTCCCCAATGGTCTTCCGCAGCTCCGCATAAACAGCAGCGAGCTTTTTCGCCGGAAGTTCGCGCACCCGCAACAGTACGGTGCGTGAATGGTCTTTCACCACGTCACTGATCAAAATTCCCAGAGCGGAAAGGGCTCCAGGATACGCCGGCACAATCACCTGAGGAATGCGCAGCGCCTGGGCCAAATCGCAGGCATGCATCGCGCCTGCCCCGCCAAAGGCCACCAGTGAAAACTCGCGAGGATCGTAACCGCGCTCTATCGAGACCACGCGAATGGCCTTTTCCATGCTGGCATTGACCACACGCACTACGCCCGCGGCAAATTCCTCAAGGGAGAGCCTGCTGCCATTCTGCTTCAGCCATTGCCCCACGATCTTTTGCGTGCGTGGAAGGTCCAGTTGAAAATTGCCTCCCAGAAACTGGTCGGCGGGCAGCCGACCAAGAAGCAGGTTGGCATCGGTCACGGTTGGGCGTTCACCCTTGCCATAACAAATTGGACCAGGATCAGCCCCTGCAGATTCCGGCCCCACGCGGAGGGCCCCACCAGCGTCAAAGCGGGCCAGCGAACCGCCACCCGCACCCACGGTGTGTATGTCCAGAATCGGAACACGCACGGGAAGTCCCGCGACCTCGCCTTCGTTGGTCGCCGTGGGCTTACCGTCAACCAGCGCAACGTCGGTGGAAGTTCCGCCCATGTCGAAGGTGATAATGCGCTCTGCCCGACTCCGCCTTGCCACTGCGGAAGCACCCACAACTCCGCCTGCCGGACCGGAAAGCACAGTACGGACTGGCTGGTCAGCAGCCGTGGCCAGCGCGGTAATGCCGCCGCTGGACTGCATGACAAAGATGCGGGAATTGCGGTCGCGACCAGCCCGTTCCTGCAGCCTCTCCAGATAGCTCTGCATTACCGGCTGCAGATACGCATTCACCAGCACGGTGCTGGCCCGCTCGTACTCGCGAAATTCCGGCAGAATCTGATGAGAAATCGATATCGGGACACCCAATCCGCTGAGTTCGCGGGCCACGGTCCGCTCGTTCTCCGGGTTAGCGAAGGAAAACAGCAGCGACAGAGCGATGGCCTGGGGCTTCTGTTCCTGAATACGGTCCACCAGAGTCTTCAGAGACTCTGGACTGGCGCAGCGCAGCACTTCGCCATTGGCTGCCGTACGCTCGTCAACCCCAAAACGCATCTCCGGCGCAGCCAGCGGCGGATCTTTTTGAAAGAAGAAGTCGTAGAGCTTTGGGCGATGCTGGCGGCCAATTTCAATGGAATCTTCAAAGCCCGCGGTAGTCACAAAAGCAACGCGCGCGCCCTTACGCTGCAGCAGAGCGTTGGTGCCCACTGTGGTTCCGTGCAGGACAATCGCATCCTTCCCTGCCGGAACAATCTTTTCCAAAGCTTCAGCAATAGCCTGTGAAGGATCAACGGGCGTGGAAAAAACTTTGAGTACGCGAAGAACTGAGTCTTCCAGCCAGACGCAATCGGTGAAGGTCCCGCCGCTGTCGATCGCAACTCTGAGAGCATCAGGCCGGGCCATGGACTATCTCACGTGCTCCCCAAGAGTAAGCAAACCTGCCACAACGGAAAAAACACCCACGGCATAGCCGGAGAGACGATGCCACAGCGCCGCGCTGGCGCCGGTTGCCTCGCCCAGTTTGTTCAGGGCCGAACCGCTGAGCAATCCATAGGCGACCATGGACACGATAATCCCTAACGTAAAAACCGAAATTCGCAGTACGGACTGCCACAGGGCCGGAGCCAGAGCAATCGGCGCGACGGTTAAAAGAGCGCGGAACCCTCCCAGCGCAAAGAACGCTCCCATCAGCAGGGCGAACTTGCCATGCGTATGCCCGTGGTTTCGAGGCCGCAGAAAATGAAGATGCCAGTGCCTGTGGCTTCCCGTGGAATGATCATGTGAGTGCTCATGAAAACGGAATTTACCCAGAGCCATGGCAATGATCAGGAAGAGTCCGGTAGCTACCAGCAGCACTCCGCCGGCAATATCGAAGCGGGCTTCGAGCAGCGGCGGCAACAAAGAAGCGCCAAATTTGGCCAGCACTCCGGCTATGGCGATCACCAGTGCGTGTCCCAGCGCAAAACGCAAAGCAAAGAAGGCCAGCCTGTGGGCATCTCGGCCACCCTGGCTGCCGAACATAGTGATGGCGGCCAGATGGTCCGGCCCCAGGCCGTGCAGAGCGCCAAAAATAAAAATTGTAATGAGCAGAAGCATGAGAGAAACGCGAATCGCGATTCTAACATGCTGCGACTTACAGTTTTTTGCCCATCAACAAGCCATCAATCGAGTCCAGATAATAACGCGGAAGAGTTTTTAAAATGGTATAGCCGTGCTTTTTGTAAAAGCGCAGCGCGGCGGCATTGTCCACGGCAACCTCAAGCCAAACATGCCCACAACCGACAGCCTTCAATTCTTCCTCAGCGGCGCATAACAGCTGTGTCCCCAGCCTGCTGCGCCGGCCTTCCGGCAGAACATCAATGGTGATGATGTGTCCAACCCAGCCCCCCAGGCGGCGCGAGCGGAAATGATCGGCAATAATAAAGCCGGTGATCGCGCCGGCGTCTTCACCCACCAGCGCAATGACCGGCGTCTGATCGAGAAAGCCGCGCAGTTCCTCTTCTGAATATGCAATGCCAGGGACGAAACACTTCTGATCGATCTCGAGCAGAGTGTCAAAGTCCTGGGAAGAATATCTGCGCAATTTCGTCACAGGCAGAATTGTATCTGCCCTGCCGCTCAGGCTGCTCTGCTAATAACCTGCGGCTGCAGCATCACTTTGACCCATCCCGGTGTGCGGCGATCAAAGAGTTTATAAGCCTCAATCACATCGTCGATAGGTTCCACCTGAGTCAGCACTCTCGCGGGATCGACAATGCCACTGCTCACCAGTTGCAGCAAACGCGGGATGTACTTGCGGTGATGGCAGTTTCCCGTCTTAAGCGACAGATTCTTTTCCATGGCCTGCCCAATCGGAAAGCTCCTGATCGAGTCACCATAGACACCCACGATCGATAGTGTTCCCGCCTTGGCCACCGACTGCACGCCCCAGTCCAGCGCCTGTGTGGGGGAGTCTCCTGGATGCCAGTTGTCCCCGCGAGGCCGGGATTGCAGCGTGGTGTTTTTCTCTGGAGTGGACTGAGTCCCCCTAAAGAAGCTCTTAATCCCATAGCCGTTGTGCGGACGGTTCGCATCAACTCCAACACAATCCAGGACGCGATCCACCCCAATGCCGCCGGTAAACCCTTTGATCGCTTCAACGGGATCTTCCCGCTCAAAATGAATCACCTCAGCACCCTGGTCCTGGGCCATCTTCAGGCGGCTGGGAATTGCGTCGATGGCAAAGATACGTCCAGCATTGAGCAGTTTGGCGCTTAGAATGGCAAACTGGCCAACCGGACCGCAGCCAAAGACGGCCACTGTTTTACCCGGCCCAATATCAGCCAGGTCGGCTGCCATATAGCCGGTGGGGAAAATGTCGGAGAGCAGAATTGCCTGGTCATCCAGTACTTCGTCCGGCAGCTTGACCAGGTTTACGTTGGCGAAGGGTACCCGCACGAACTCTGCCTGCATGCCGTTGAACGGACCGGAAGAAAGTGGTCCGCCATAAAATGCCGTCCCTGCCTCTGTACCATTGGGATTGGCATTATCGCACTGCGCATAATAGCCTTCCCTGCAGTAGGAACAGTTCCCGCACGCAATGGTGGAAGGTATAACCACGCGGTCACCAGCTTTGAAGTTGCGCACTGCGGTGCCAACTTCCTGCACCACGCCCACGCCTTCGTGCCCTAAAATCGTACCCGGTACCATGCCGGGAACGGTTCCGCGGATTAGATGAAGATCGGTTCCGCAAATGGCGCTGGCCGTAAGCTGAACAATCGCGTCATTCGGCTTTTGGATTCTGGGCTCGGGAACATTCTCCAGACCAATGTCCCCAATTCCTCGAAAGACAACTGCTTTCATGGTGTGCTCCTGATCAATCTTGTCTTTAAGTTCTTTGGGATGCCAGGAAGAAATTTGCGGTGGCCAGTATCTGAAAGAACTGGCTGCGGAGAATGACCTTGAGGATTAAGTAAGTGAGACCGGCTTTTTGTCCTTCTTTTTGCGGCAATCTTCGCAAATGCCGTAAATCTGGAAGGTGTGCCGCGTAACTTCAAAGTGGTATCTGTGCCCGATCTCCTCTTCCAGTTTGCCCACTTCCGGTGAGAAGAACTCTACCGACAAACCGCAATCAGTACACACCATGTGGTGATGACTGCGCCGGTTAAACTGGTGCTCGTAGCGCGCAACGCCGTCATGAAACGCCACCTCACTGGCCAGACCACACTCTGCCAGCAGCTTGAGCGTGCGATAGACGGTGGTAAAACCAATTTTCGCGTCCTTCTTGCGGACCAGGCGGAACAGCTGATCGGTGGAAAGATGGTCCCGCGTTTCCAGAAAGGTGCGCAGAATCGTGTCACGCTGCTCCGTATGCTTAAGACCAACGCGCTTGAGGTGCCGGAAGAAAATGTCCTGGGCCTCGCGCATGGCTTCGCGGGTGGGCGGTGCGTGATCGTCAATGCGTCTCTGCAGCATCGGTTGGGAAGAAAATGAATTTGAAAATCATTTTCAACTAGCAGATACCATCCTAACATTCCCCGCCAAAGCGTCAACGCCTCCGGATTACCCGGCTTTGTAGTCGCCCGCCGCATCCCTTAAAATCGCACACTATATGGTCACTCCGGTTGCTCCTCCCCTCACGCTGCCGCGCAAAAAACGCATATTGCCAAAGATCCTGATCTTTCTGGTGTTGCTGCTGGTTTTCGGCTGCCTCGGCATTGGCAGCTGGTTCTACCGGACTGCCCACTCTTCTCTGGCACAACTGGATGGCCGCATTGGGGTCACTGGGCTGAATGCGCCGGTCAACGTGGTGCGCGATGCTCAGGGAGTCCCACACCTCGCAGCCGCCAGCCTGGAAGATTTGTTTGCGGCCCAGGGGTATATCACCGCCCAGGACCGCCTCTGGCAAATGGATATGTCGCGGCGCTACGCCGGCGGCGAACTGGCGGAGATACTGCCAGCCACCAGGCCTCAGGCTCCGGCCAAATCCCGCTTTACCGGCGCTGCACGCCGCTCCCTTACCTGGGTGGATATCGACAAACAGCAGCGGATTCTCCGTCTGCGCGCCGTTTCCGAACGAGTGGCCGCACAGCTTCCGGCACGTGACCGCGCCTTTTTTGAAGCGTATGCCCGTGGCGTTAACGCTTATATCGAGCAGCACCGCAGTAACCTGCCGCTTGAGTTCCGCATTCTCGGATACCAGCCCAAACCATGGACGGTTGCCGATTCCGTGCTGGTGGGCATCAGCATGAGCCAGTTGCTGAATCCGCAATACGAGACGGAGTACTGGAGAGAAAAGATTGGGGCCAAACTTTCACCGGAACTGATGGCCGACCTATATCCTGCCGATTCCTGGCGCGACCACCCACCAGGAAGTTCGGCCCAGTCTCCCGACGAACCTGTTCCCCCGGCAAGCGGAACCAAAATTATCTCTTACCCTGCCTATGGTTTTGCTAATGGTGCAGGCGATACCTGTACCGCCTGCATCCCTGGATCGAATAACTGGGTGATATCAGGCGCGCACACCGTCACCGGAAGACCGCTGCTCTCCAATGACATGCATCTTCCGCATCGCGTTCCGGGCACATGGTATGAAATTCAACTGCATTCCGGCGATTTCAACGTGGAAGGATTCAGCCTGCCTGGGCTTCCCTTTGTGGTTGTGGGACATAACCAGCGCATCGCCTGGGGATTCACCAATTTAAATCCTGATGTTCAGGACCTGATGATCGAAAACTTTAACTCTGCCGGTGAATACGAGACGCCCACAGGCTGGCAGAAAGCTGAAGTTCAGCATGAAGTTATTCACGTAAAAAACAGTTCGGATGTTGCCTTTGACGTTGTGCTTACGCGTCACGGCCCCATTGTTTCCGATCTGCTTCCCGGCGAGACGCGCAAAATTGCGCTGCAATGGCTGATCTATGACACTCGCGCCATCAGCATTCCTCTCTTCGATCTGGACTCGGCACAGAACTGGGAGCAGTTCCGCGGTGCGCTCTCCCATTTTGCCACTCCGTCACAAAACGTCGTCTATGGCGATGTCGACGGTCATATCGGATATCAGGCCATGGGCTTCGTCCCGGTACGCGCCTCGGGTGATGGTACCGTGCCGATTTCAGGCGCTGACGGCCAGCACGACTGGACCGGTTATCTGCCTTTCGACAAACTGCCCAGTGTCTTTGATCCGCCTTCGGGAATCCTCGCCACCGCGAACTCGCGTATCACACCCGATGACTATCCCTATTTGCTGGCCACGCAGTGGTATCCGCCGTACCGCGTGGAGCGCATCTACCATGTTCTGGAATCCGGCAGAAAATTCAGCCCGGCGGACATGCTGGCGCTGCAAACGGACGTTACCTCGGACTACGATCGCTTCTTTGCCGATCACTTCGTTTATGCCATCGACCACAGCGCAAAAGCCACGGAGCGCACACGCAAAGCCGCTGACATCATGCGCGGTTTCGATGGCCGCATGCTGGCTGATTCAGCTGCGCCGGCCATTGAGGTCGCGGCCCGCCAGGAGTTGTGGCGGCTGCTCCTTCAGCCCAAGCTGGGCAATGACTGGGTAAACTACGACTGGTCGGAATCGCCTGTCGCGCTGGAAACCATCGTCCAAAATCAGCCCGAGCGCTGGCTGCCATCTGGATATTCATCCTTCAATGATCTGCTCACTCAGGCGGTGGAAGATGCGCTCGCCGGCGCACCAGCAGAGCTGAAGTCATGGAAATATGGTCAGGAATATCCGGTTGAGATCAATCATCCGGTCTTTGGCAGTATTCCTCTGCTAAGGCACTGGAGCGGGCCAGGAGTGCATCCGCAATCTGGCGGAAGTTATACGGTGAAGCAGGTGGGCAGGCACTTTGGCCCCTCGGAGCGTATGACCGTAGATTTTTCCAGCCTGGACAGCTCCACGTTCAACATTGTGCTGGGCGAATCAGGGCAGCTATTCAGCCCTTATTACATGGACCAGTGGGATGCCTGGTACGGCAACAGGACTTTTTCCCTGGCGTACTCTGATTCCACGGTGCAGGCGTCCAGAAGGCACGAGCTGACGCTCACGCCACAGAGATAATCACGCGACAAGCCACGGCTTAGGGCCAAATTTACTAGGGATCGATCAGTACCACGTCAAACGCTTTGCCCACGATATCAATGGGCGGATTGGGCTGGATCTCTATATCCGAGGTGGTATCGAAGATATCCAGCTGGCCGCCCAGGCAGACATACACCACGGTGCGACCGGAAATGGGCTGAATTCCGGTGACATCAAAATTTTGCCGTATGGAAGTAACTTCAGGAATCACCACGGCGCCGGAAGTGGTATTCAGAATCGAGAGGCAGCCTTTTGTCAGGCCGGTGGCGGAATCCTGCGTGGCCGTGCATCCGGAAGCGCCAATGTACAGGCGATTATTGCCGGCCACGACCATCTTGAGATGACGGCCATTGGTGATGGTAGTTGCCGCTGATACCGCGCTGGTGCCCGTATTGATGGTCTGCACGGTGCCTGTAGCTCCAGCCGAAGGCGAACCAGCAACAAACAAATTGCTGCCACTCAGCACTCCCACCGTCGCGGCAGCCACCGGAATCGGCGCTCCAAAAACCGGCGCAGCAGGATTGGAGAAATTAACTCGGACCACGCTCGCCGTAGTGCCGCCGCATTCCGGTCCACAGTTCAGGATGAAGGCAGTGTTGTCGCCGGTATCGGTTGTATCGAATACCGCTGTGAACGGCTGGTCCAGCTGCGGGCTGCTGATGGGGGTGCGAATATTCGTGCTGGTATCGATCACATAAAACGTGTTTCCACCCACGGGATTGTCGGCAAAGGCCAGCAGCCGTTTCTCATTCGGTCCTTCCACCAGACGCGAGACCGTCTGTATTCCGGTAATGCTGAAGAGGTTCCCGTTCGTGGTATTAAAAACGGCAATTTCTCCAACATTTCGCATTGCGGCATAGGCAGTCTGGCCGTCCGTGGCGCTGATCGCTATGTCAAAAGGCTGGTCACGAAGAATCAGAGACACGGTGCTCTGTTCGGTTGCATTGTCGATGACCTGAATATTGGTGCTGTTCGTGGGCATCACGACCGTCTGGCCGGATGCAGTGACCAGCTTGGAAGCTCCCGTGATACCGAAAGCTTTGGCGACAAGCTGATCTTTCTGGGCATCAATGATGGTGACCGAACCCGCCTGCTGGTTGGAGATCAGCACGCGCTTTTTGATTCCGGTCGTTTGAACTTTGGTGGTGTTGTTATTGCTGGAGGAATTGTACCCGCAGGCAGCCAGCGTAAGCGCAACCACGGCAACGCAGGCTTGCAAGACGTGTGTCTTCAGTGATTTGTATATAAATGGCATGGGATGAAAAGTAGGATTATAACAGAGCAAACAAATGTCCTGTTCTCTCGAACCAGGTTGCGGTATGCTGAAATATGCCACAGGATTTCCTAACCCGGCTCAAACAAGGCCCCGTGCTCTGCGATGGCGCCACGGGAACGCTGTTTTATGCCAAGGGTGTCTTCATCAACAAGTGCTACGACGAACTCAACCTGATTCAGCCTGATCTCGTCCGGAACATTCACCAGGAATATTTGAATTCCGGGGCCGAAGTGATTGAGACCAACACTTTCGGCGGCAACTCATTTCGCCTGGGCCGCTACGGCCTGGCTGACAAAGTACATGAGATCAATTTACGCGGCGCGCAGCTGGCGCGCGAGACGGCAGATGCCTTTCAGCTAAAAAAGGCGGCAGATGTTCTGGTTGCCGGCTCGGTTGGCCCGCTGGGCATTCGCATTGAGCCTTTGGGCAAGACGGCGCGGGAAGAGGCGCGCCAGTCGTTCCGCGAGCAGATTCTTGCTTTGATCGAAGGCGGCGTGGATCTGCTCATGCTGGAAACCTTCGGTTACCTGGAAGAGATTCACCAGGCGATTTTGGCGGCGCGGGAAGCCGCCCCTGATATGCCTATCGTCGCCCAGGTGACTATTGACGAGGAAGGCAATTGTCTTGACGGCGCCAGCCCGGAGACCTTTACCACCAAGCTCGACCAGTGGGGCGTGGACGTGATCGGCTGCAACTGCAGCGTGGGTCCGGTGGCCATGCTGGAAGCTATTGAGCGCATTCGCCGTCACACCGAACGGCCTCTTGCCGCCCAGCCGAATGCCGGCATTCCCCGCAGCGTGGAAGGGCGCAACATATATTTGTGCTCGCCGGAATATATGGCCAGCTATGCCCGCAAGTTTGTGAATGCAGGCGTGAATCTGGTGGGCGGTTGCTGCGGTACCACGCCGGACCATATCCGGGCCATGAAGTCCGCTCTCCGCAGCGCCAACATCAAAGGCGGCGACGGCGGCTTTCAGGTGCAAACGGAACGCAAGCTCGAATCCGGAATTGCTCCTCCGTCCCTGGCCCAGCGCTCAACCCTGGGCCGGAAACTGGCTGCGGGTGAGTTCGCGACCATGGTGGAAATCGTTCCGCCCAAAGGCGTGGATTTCCGCAAAGAACTTGAGGGCGCCAAATATCTCAAAGCTGCCGGCATCGACGCTATCAATATTCCTGACAGTCCGCGCGCCTCGGCCCGTATGAGCAATCTGGCGCTCTGTCTTTTGATTCAGCAGCAGGCCGAAATTGAAACCATTCTGCACTTCACCTGCCGGGACCGCAACGTTCTCAGCATGCAGTCAGATCTGCTGGGCGCTTACAGCACTGGCATTCATAACCTGATCTGTATTACTGGCGATCCGCCCAAGCTGGGCAACTATCCTGATGCCACCGCAGTCTTCGACGTGGACGCCATCGGTCTTGTCAATATCGTGCGCAACTTGAATTTCGGCCTCGATATCGGCGGTAATCCGATCGGCAGCGGGACCAAATTCGTGATCGGCGTGGGAGCCAATCCTGGCGTTGGCGACCTCAATGAAGAGATCCGCCGGTTTGAATACAAAGTGGAGGCCGGCGCGGAATACGCCGTCACGCAGCCGGTATTTGACATTGCCCTGCTGGAAACTTTTTTGCGGCGCATTGAGCACTGCCGTATTCCGGTCCTGGCTGGCATCTGGCCTCTGGTAAGCGTACGCAATGCCGAGTTCATGAAAAACGAGCTGCGGGTTTCAGTCCCTGACAGCATCGTGGAACGCATGGGGCGCGCAGCCAATGCCGAAGCCGCCCGCGCTCAGGGCATCCAGATCGCCCGTGAGATGCTTCATCAGGTGCGGGGCCTGGTGCAGGGCGCGCAGGTGTCTGCGCCACTCGGGCGCTATTCCTCGGCAATTGATGTCCTCGATGGCATCAACTCCGATTCCCTGGCGGCTACCAGCAGGTAGCGGAGCTGATTCGAAGACCACACGAGGCAATATTGCAAGCAATAAATTTGTCTAAAAGCTCTGGTCGCCGCAAAAAATTCATGAGCATCCTGCGAATTCCGGAGTAAAATTAGCCTGGAGTTTCGACTGAGTGCCTAAATTTGAAGAGTGTCTCCAGCGCCTGGAGCAGATTGTTGATGAGCTTGAAAAAGGTAACGCCCCCCTGGAACAGGCGTTGAAGCTTTTTGAAGAAGGCGTAACTCTTTCTTCTTCCTGTCGCAGGGAACTGGAAGAGGCTGAAGGCAAGGTCGAAATCCTTCTCCGGCAAAACGGCAAACTACAACCGGCAACCTATGAACCCGCCGTGGACAAACCGTCGGCAGTAAGAAAGTAAACGATCGCAGGCCTGCGGGATTTCCCGCAGTATTCACAAACTTCCCAGGCAAAAGCGCACTGCTTTTGCCGCAGCATTTGAAGGGATGGCTGCCTGATGAAGCCGCTCAACGTTGTTGTCGCCCACAGGAATTCCAGTAATGCGGAGTTTCTTGCCCAGTCGCTGAACCATCATTTTCGTGTGGTGAAGGTTGCTCGCGACCTTGAAGACCTGCGCCGCGCTATTCCCCAGCATCGTGCCGAGGTTGCCATTGTGGATCTTGAACTGGCAGGCATGGGAGACGTGCGTGATCTCACGCACGATTTCTCCGGCACCATCGTCGTCTGTACTCATCGCCTGGCCGACGAGAAGATGTGGACAGAAGCTCTGGCTGCCGGGGCCGCTGACTGCTGCCACAGCTCCGACGTCAGGGCCATCGTCATGGCGGCAAACCAAACCCGGCCTGTATCGCATTCGCACGCAGCATAAAGCAGTCTTGTTGGAACGTGAAGCGGGAATCCCATGATTCAGCCGTCCGCGACTGGTTTGCGGTAAAAAAGCACCTCTGTTTTATCTGATTTTGGCCCAACTTTTCTGACCCGGGCCGCTCGCGGACGCTATGGGTTATACCTGGGCCCAGTGCTACTCTGTTTTCTTTACGTAATTGTGAAGGTGTCTTGCCAGAGGTGCATCTGCAGCCATCTGTCGCTATTGTTACCAGCAGAAGCATTAGCCACTACCCGTTTCCAATTGCCGTCCGAATTTAACACCACATTGGCCGAGCATTCTACGGTTGCTCCTGTTTGCCCGATAATACCGTAATAACTACTTAAACAATATTGCATAAATGCAGAGTAATAACTTTCCATCATTATTTTATTGTAGATAAATGAAAGTCAATCATCACAGAACAAACAGGTGAAGAATATTTAATAGATATTGTTTTATTAGCTCTTGCTAATTTCGCCTCTATTTGTAGTAAAAAAAATAATTGTTTTCGTGCTCCCGTTGCATCATACTTCTGTAAATCGCGGCACTTGTCGATTCTTTAAACAGGATCGGACCTGCTGAAAGGTGCTTGTAATGCTTGAACGAATCCGCTCTGCAACAGATGTTTTGTTACATAACTTTCCTGCAAGGTCCTGCAGCGGCAAAGTAACTACAAGCAAAACACATAAATTAGCCGTGATTCGTGGCAGCAGCCTGCAAGGGCCGAGGTATAGAAGCCCTGGTAATGGCCCTCGTAAAGAAAACATTTTCGGGAAACCAGGAAGTAAGCAGTAATTGCTATGGTCAATTAAATCAGGGAGGCAGACATGCTGGAGCCAACCAGGCCGGCAGCGGCAACAATTCTGATTGCAGACGATGATGAGATGAATCGTTTTCTGGCTGAAGAAATGCTGGCCATGCAGGGCTATCAGGTCATTCATGCCGAGGACGGCGCAACGGCCATGGAAAAATTCACTCACCTGTCGCCCGACCTGGTGCTGCTGGATGTAATGATGCCGCGTCTGAACGGCTTCGAGGTCTGCCGCCGGATCAAGCAGAATCCGGACACTTGTTTCACCCCTGTCGTCCTGGTCACGGGATTGTCGGCCACCGAGGACCGCATACGCGGAATTGAATCCGGCGCCGACGACTTCCTGACTCGCCCGGTCGACCGGGTTGAACTGCTGGCGCGTGTACGCTCACTGATCCAGCTGAAGAATCGCACCGACGAACTGGAACGGGCGGAATCTGTTTTGTACGCCCTGGCCCTCAGCATTGAGGCCAAGGACGCCTACACGGAAGGACATTGCGAACGCCTTTCCGCTTATTCATCCCGCCTGGCGGAGCAGCTTCACTTTCCCCCGGAATATGTAAATGCGCTGCGGCGGGCCGGCACCGTCCACGATATCGGCAAAGTTGCCGTTCCCGATGCTATTTTGCTGAAGCCTGCCCGGCTTACGGAAGAGGAATGGAAGATCATGCGCGAGCATCCGGTGGTTGGAGAGCGCATCTGCGCTCCGCTCAAGTCCTTCCGGCTCGTGCTTCCCATCATCCGGCATCATCACGAAAAGTGTGACGGATCGGGCTATCCCGATGGCCTTTACCGCCACAATATTCCCGTAGCCGCGCGCGTTCTGCAGATCGTGGATGTATATGACGCTTTGACCACCGCAAGGCCCTATAAGCGGGCCTTGTCTCCCGGTGAAGCCCTGAAGACGATGCAGGAGGAAGTCCAAAAAGGCTGGTGGGACCCGGAAATTTTTGGTGAGTTCAGGCAATTTGTCACCAGCACCCGAGAGTTCGATTGTCATCCAGTGGCCGCCGGGCAGTGAACCGTACAGATAACGGTAAAAGGAGAGACAATGCAAATCACTGTAAGCATTGTGAACTGGATTTCCAGCAGCCGTCTGCGGCTTTTTATGGCAGTTCTGGTACTGATGATTCTGCCGCTCGGTTTCTTTGCCTGTTCCGTAAGCCACGATCCTGAAGACCAAATCCAAAAACAGGCAGCGGTGATGGTTGATCAGCGGGAGCATGTATCAGCACGGGCGAATATTGATGTAATGTCCTCCCTGGTTGATTTCAGCGGTCTTGAAGCGGTCAGGCGTGTGCTGCATGGTGAGACTGGCAGCGGGATCTTCAATCAGGACAACCACCAGTATTTTGTCAGCTATGGACCTGTTGGACTCTATGGCTGGGAAATTTTGGTGGAACAGCCAAAGGAAATTCTGCAGACAGGCGCGTGGATCGTGGAACGCCGCGTGTGGATTCCGGGAGCAGTATTTCTGGCGCTTGCCTCGGGTCTGGCTGTCTTTGTGAGTTCGCTGTACCGGCGGCTGGAAATGGGTAACCGGTTTATCAATCTTTCCGTCGATATGTTTGTGGTGATTGGCTTTGACGGATACATCAAATATGTGAACCCCGCCGGAGAAAAATTGCTGGGATTCAGTAAAGAGAAGCTGATGGCAAAGCCCCGAATTGAATTGATCCACCCCGACGATCGCCAGGCCACGGCCAGTGAAGAGCAGCGGGTCAGAGACGGAGGGACCATTCTCGGGTTTGAGAACCGCTATTTGACCGGAAGCGGCTCCTACAAATGGCTTTTCTGGAACGATATAGCAGTGCCGGAGGAAAAGGCCTTTTACTGCGTCGCGCGCGACGTTACCCAAAGCAGACAATTCGTGCAGCAGATTGAGGTGCAGAACCGGGAGTTGGAGGCGCGCAACCACGAAGTTGAGCGGGCCACTCAACTTAAGAGCAAATTTTTGGCCAGCATGAGCCATGAGTTACGCACGCCTCTCAATGCCATTGTGGGCTTCTCCGGACTTCTCGCGGACGAAATTGGCGGGCCGTTAAATGAAAAGCAACGGCGCTTTGTCAGCCATATTAAACAGGGCTCTGCTCATCTGCTCCAGCTCATCAATGACATTCTGGACCTTTCAAAAATCGAGGCTGGCCAGCTTGATATCCACTGCCAGGACTTTGATCTCCAGGAGGCCCTTTCCGAGGTCCTTTCCACCATTCGCCCCCTGGCCATGGCCAGGGCCATCACGCTGCGGGAGAACCTGGAAACAGCAGGCTCCGTTCATGCAGACCGGGTTCGGTTCAGGCAGATTCTTTATAACCTGCTCAGCAATGCAGTGAAATTCACGCCGCGCGAGGGAGATGTTGCCGTGGAATACGCACAGGAAGGAGACATGTTCCGCATTTCCGTCACTGATACAGGGGCCGGTATTCGGCCTGAAGACCAGGAGTTGATCTTTGAAGAGTTTCGCCAGCTTGAAGGTGAGGGCAAACACCAGGGCACAGGTCTGGGACTAACGATAACTCGTCGTCTTGTGGAGCAGCAGGGAGGGAGAATCTGGCTGGAAAGTGAAGTGGGCAAGGGGACCCGGTTCAGTTTTACCCTGCCGGCCGGCAAGGCTGCTCTACATACGGCTGACTCTTTTTCCGTGGAAAGAGCAGAGGCCCAACCGGAAATGGAGGCACAACCGCTGATTCTTATTGTGGATGACGACGCCTCATCGCGAGAACTGCTTTCCAGTTATCTGCAGCAGGCCGGATACCGGATTGCCACGGCAGGTTCCGCCGAGGAGGCCCTCGAAAAAGCAAAGCATCTGCGGCCTGCCGCTATCACCCTGGACATCATGATGCCCGGCGCCAGCGGCTTTGAAGCACTCCTGAATCTTAAAAGCACGAACCGGACGTCTGATATTCCGATTGTAGTTGTCACCATTGCCGATCAGCAAAGAATGGGGTTTGCCCTGGGCGCCGCGGATTATCTTGTAAAGCCGGTCGAAAAGTCAGACCTTACAAATGCCATTCACAAACATACTCGGCAGCAAAGAGCGGTCCATGCCCCGGTGCTGGTGGTGGATGATGATCCAAAGGCCCTGGAACTGCTGGAAGTTACGCTTCGTTTGGCCGGTTACAAGACCCTGACGGCAAACAGCGGCAGGACCGCACTGGAGATACTGGAAACATCGAACGTATGCGCCATATTCGTGGACTTACTGATGCCGGAGATGGACGGCCTGGAACTGATTCTCCGCATCCGGAAGCAGGCCGCACTGAAGGACATTCCCATCTTTGTGCTGACCGCAAAGCGTCTTACCGAGGAAGAGTTTGCCATTCTTAGCCGCCAGACACAGGCCTTGCTCTCGAAAGACAATTCCTGGGACCAGGAACTGATTGCCGCGATTGAAAAATCCATTGGTAAGGGTAAAACCAGCAGACTTATGGAGAGTGCATGAAAAGAATCCTGATTGCCGAAGACAATCCGGTCAATATGGAGCTGCTGCGAGAAATTCTGGGAGCAGCCGAGTATGAAATTATCGAAGCGGAAAACGGACATCAGGCCCTCATGAAGATTGAGGAGTTTTCTCCCAGCCTGGTCCTGCTGGACGTAAACATGCCCGGCATGGATGGACTTGCCGTGATCCGCATTCTGAAAAAAGACCCTCGTTTTTTGAGACTTCCCGCCATCGCGTTGACCGCTTACGCCATGAAGGACGACCGCGACAGAATGATCGCGGCCGGCTTTGACAGCTACGTATCGAAACCGGTGGACGCTCTCGCACTGGCAAAAGAAATAGAACGCCTGACCGACTATACGTTCGCCCAAAAAACGGCCAGATGATCGCATTGCCAGGCTAAGAGCCTGAAAGGTAGTGCTCAACGGAGGAATTTATGGCGCTCAGGATACTGGTGGTGGAGGATGATGCAGCCAGTCTTGAACTCATCAGCGAGGTCCTTTCTTCCACTGATGTGCGGGTTGTGCCGGTGAACGACAGTGAAAATGCCGCTGCCCTGGTCCAAAATGATGCATTTGACGGGATCTTTCTCGACATCCAGATGCCCAGGGTCGACGGGCTGCAGCTTACGCGGCGCATTCGGGAATCAGGAGCCAACAAGAAAGTGCCCATCATTGTTGTAACCGGGCGTGAGGAGCGGCAAACCATGCAACAGGCCTTTGCCGCCGGAGCCACTTTCTTTCTGGAAAAGCCGATCGACCGGCAGCGCCTGCTGCGCCTTTTCAGGACCGCCTGCGGGGCCATCACCAACCATCATGAGCGCTGCGCGCGCGTTCCGCTCAAAACCGATGTGATCTGTGAAATCCGTGGCATGGTTCGGAACGGAAAAAGCTGTAATCTGAGCCGAAGCGGAATCCTGCTCGAAGCTCCGGGACTCGGTTCCGGCGAACAGGTCAAATTGTCGTTCCTGCTGCCGCTGAGCGCAACCGTGAATGCCAGGGGCGTGGTCGTCCGCCTGGATGAGCAACAACGGGCAGGCGTCCAATTTACCCAGGTCAATGCGGAAGGGCGTGATGGTATCAGCAGGCTTCTCGCCGGCGATGCAGCGCTGGCCTCTTAGTAAGTAAGACTGCCGCTGGCACTGGCGCAGACTTCGGGCTTTATCGGTAAAAGAGCTAACAGGTTGCCGATTTCGTTGACTATATACTCTTTTTCCACGAAACCGTCCGCTCCTTCCGCCATCAGTTTGGGCGCATTTTTTCGTGACAATGCAGTCATGATGATTACAGGAATGTGGGCCGTGGCTGGATTCTGCTTCAGGCGGCGCAGCACTTCCTCTCCGCTCAGCACCGGCAATAACAGGTCCAGCAGCACTACATCCGGAAGGCCATCCTTCACCATGCGCAGGGCCTCTTCGCCGTCCCCTGCCGTCCTGACGCTGTGCCCGGCCTTGGTCAAAACGCGCTCGGCCGCCATTCTGACCATCCGATTATCTTCAACAAGAAGAACGTTGAGTGTTTGCATTTTGCAGTACTCGATCACACAATTTAATTACGTTTTCAATAAATCTCCTGCAGATTCGTTGGCCTGAATTACCTCCGGCGCAGCAGGAATTGCCGGATTGTCCTGTATGTCCACCTTACCTTGGGGAAAAGCCAGCTGACCGTTGCATTCCCGTCTAATACCTTTAACGGCATTTGCCCCCTAAGACTTTACTTTTTGTCGGGCGCTGCCCCGTACCGTCGACAATCATTAAAATTCTCTTCGACGTTTTGTGATATCAATGCAGATGGATGCAGCTTCAACGATGTACTTCCAGATTTTTCGGGTAATGCAAAGAGACCGCTGCCCGATTTCAGGTGGCAAACCTGGAGCGGTTGCTAACGAGAACCGCGGTCGCATTTCGGCCAACAGTGCCGCATGTATTCCCGATGGTGGGCACATGCAAGCCGTAAAAGTATGAATGATTGCAGAAGCTGTACAATCGAACCGAAACACTCCGGCGTCCCAGGGGGAAAAGGAACACCACGGGTAGCCGGTGTATTTGAATTGTTATACTCATTTATCCATGCTTAAAGAAATTCTCGAGCAGGGCCAGCACACCATTGACCGCGCCCTGGACAAGCTGCTGCCCTCGCCTACTCAGCGACCGGACTCTATTCATCAAGCCATGCGTCACAGTGTGTTTGCCGGGGGCAAGCGCCTGCGCCCGATTCTGTGTATGGAAGCGGCGCGCATGATCACTGGCAAACTTCCGGAGGGCGTGGAAGAACTGGGCAGCTCGCTCGAAATGCTGCACACCTACTCGCTCATCCATGACGATCTTCCCGCGCTGGATAACGATGATCTCCGGCGTGGCAAGCCGACCTGCCATGTGGTTTTTGGCGAAGCCCTGGCCATCCTTGCCGGGGACGCTTTGCAGACCCAGGCTTACGAAGTGCTTGCCCGCCTGAAATGTCCGGCGGAAGCCCGCGTGAGGATCATTGAAGAAATTGCCCGCGGCACCGGAACCGTAGATGGAATGATTGGTGGACAGGTCAAGGACCTGGAGTCGGAACAGCAGGCTCCCGATGCGGAAACCCTGGAATATATCCACCGCTCCAAGACCGGCGCGCTGATCACCGCCAGCCTGGTTACCGGCGGCTTGTATGCCGGAGGCTCAGCCACGGAGATTCAGCGTCTGCGCGACTTCGGACGCGCCATTGGCCTGGCTTTCCAGATCGTCGATGACGTTCTTGACGTTACTCAGTCCTCGGAACAGCTGGGCAAAACCGCCGGCAAGGACACCGCTGCCCAAAAAACCACATATCCCGCACTGTTTGGAATAGAAGAATCACTTCACCAGGCAGACGTCCTTATAACCTCTGGCTGCAACTCGCTTGATTCCTTTGGCAAACGCGCCGATACACTTCGGGACCTGGCCTATTTCCTGGTGCAAAGAAAAAAATGAGTCCGCAGGCGTGGTTTTACAGGGTAAACACACCATCTCGCAGGGTCCGCCCAATGTACCACTCTGGATTCCAGAAGTGGTTTGCACTGAGGAGGTTGTGGTACCATCTCCACGTTTGTTCGCCACTGTCGCCACATGCAGTAAAAACTCCCGCCGGAGCAGCATTCCGGTAAGCCCGGGATTTCAGCAGGATTCGGTGTAACCAATCTGAATCCCGCGAATCCAACGAACCCAGAACTAAGGCTGAGACAGAGTTATGGCGATACGCGATCAACTCTCAGCCAGTAACAAAAACAAAAGGAGACTTTTAAAATGACTAAATCAATGCGCGCACTCGTAATCGGTGCAGCTCTGTCAGGTTTTGTTGCCGGTACCACTGTTGCCAAGGCGCAGGACACCACCAAAGACACCAAAAAAGCTGATAAAGCCAGCAAAGCCAAAAAAGAAAAGCATGCCTGCAAGGGCCAGAACTCCTGCAAAGGCAAGGGTGGCTGCAAGGCCGGCGACAACGGCTGCAAAGGCCAGAACTCCTGCAAAGGCAAGGGTGGTTGCTCGACCGATCCAAAGCACCCGGCTCCCAAGAGCTAACTCGGGTTTTCCCGGCAAGGGAGGGCCGGGGCGAGCTCTGGTCCTCCATTTTCCTGCTTCTAATTAGAGAGATTGTTATGCCTGCAAACCGCTTCAATGGATATTCGGATTATGGTGTGGGAATTGGACTGCGTATCCCGCACTACCAGCACATCTTCGAGAAGAAACCCGTGGTGGACTGGTTTGAAATCATCTCTGAAAATTTTATGATAGATGGCGGGCGTCCGCTGCAGGTGCTGGACCAGATTCTGGAGCAATACCGGGTTGTACAGCATGGGGTCTCCATGTATTTTGGCTCCGCCGAGCCCCTGAACCGCGAACATCTTCGCCGCCTGAAGACACTGGTGAAGCGCACCAAAACCCCCTGGCTTACGGACCATCTTTGCTGGGGCAGCGTGGATGGCCGCTATTCCCACGATCTGCTTCCCATGCCCTACACCTTTGAAGCCGCCAAAAGAACGGCCCAGAAAATTCGCGAAGTCCGTGATTTCGTGGAAGTGCCCATCGCGGTGGAAAACGTAAGCAGCTATGCCGAATACCACGTCTCGGAGATGACGGAGTGGGAATTCCTCAATGAGGTGGTGGAAGAAGCCGATTGCGGAATCCTGCTCGACGTGAACAATATCTACGTTTCCTCGCAGAACCACAATTTCGATCCGCTGGATTACATCAACAGCGTTCCCGCTGAGCGCATCGCGCAGATCCACATTGCCGGCCATTCGAAATTCGAAAAGTATATTCTGGACACGCACGATCATCCGGTGCTCGACCCGGTGTGGAGCCTCTATTCCCGGGCCATTGAACTGGCTGGCCCCACGGCCACGCTGCTCGAATGGGACGACAATATTCCTTCGTTTGAAGAAGTCCACAACGAAGCGCTCAAGGCAAAGAAGTTTCAGCCAGCGCAAACACCGGCAACCGATCTCGCCAGCGTAAGCTCCCAGCCGGCAGCAGACACATTCGCGCGGAGTAACTCACGGCTATGAATCTGGAAGAGCTCCAGAAAATCGTGTTCGGCGTAATCCAGCAGCCGTTGACCGCCTCTGAGGAGATGCGCAAGCGCACTCCGGATGGAAAATCCGTAAAGAAAATCGTGGAATCGGTCATTAAGCCGAATGACCGCCTCACGTCCTTTGAGCGCCTGGAAATCTACAACCGGGTGTACTGGTTCCGCCTTCTTTCCGCCATCGCGGAAGACTTCCCCGGACTCTGCTCCATCCTGGGTCAAAAGACCTTCTACAAAGCCATGGAGGCATATCTTACCGAGTGTCCTTCAGAATCGTTCACGCTCCGCAATCTGGGCTCGCGCCTGGAAAACTGGCTGGAGCTAAACCCACGGTATGCCGGCAAAAAGCAGCGCCTGGCTTTGGACATGGTTCGCCTCGAGTGGGCCGATATTGAAGTGTTTGACAGCGCCGAACTTCCTCTGATGACCGAAGAGGACCTGCAGCGCCTCGGCGAAGACCCGGTCTTCCATTTGCAACCTTACCTGCGCCTGCTGGAGCTGGATTATCCCGTGGACGATATGCTGCTGAAGGTCCACGAACAGGAGGAGCAGGAAAGCGACGTTGCCAGCAACGTGGTACTGGAGCGCGAAATACATGCTCCAGCCAAACGAATCCGCTCTCCTCGTCCGAAAAAAACATATCTGGCAGTCCACCGGCAGGACAATTCCAACTACTTCAAGAATATGGAGCCGGATTCCTTTGCGCTGCTGCGCGCACTGCATGCGGGAAAACCGCTCTCTGCCGCGATTGAAGAATCCGTAAGCTGGAGTAATCAGTCAGTTGAGCACGTTACCGGGCAGATCCATGGATGGTTCTCCAACTGGTCGTCTCTGGGCTGGTTCTGTAAATAAATCCTGCAATCAAAAAGGCAAGTGTGGACTTCTTTATGAAGATAATCGACAGTCTGTATGCTCTTTACTTAAAAGTCGTCAATGCCCTGCAGTCTCCTTTTCTGCTGGCCGTGCGTCTTTACTGGGGATGGCAGTTCTGGCAGGCAGGATGGGGCAAACTGTCGAACCTTGCCCAGGCCACAGAGAATTTCAGCAACATGGGCTTTGTGAATCACCCTAAGCTCATTGCCACTTTCGTGTCATGTGTGGAGGCTGGCGGCGGTATCCTGCTGGTTCTTGGACTGGCGGCGCGCCTGATCGCCCTGCCCCTGGTCATCAATATGATCGTGGCTTACCTGGTCGCTGACCGTCAGGCGTTCTTTTCCGTCATCTCCGATTCTGACAAGTTTGTCGCGGCCGCGCCTTTCGCCTTCCTTTTCGCTTGTCTGGTGGTTCTGTGCTTTGGCCCGGGACTGTTTTCCATTGATGCGTTGATCGCATATATTCGCCGGAAAAAATCGCCTGCGACGGCCTGACCGTTGCAGGCGGTATACTCACTTTGCCTGACTTGAAACTCCTGCCCCACGGAACGCGCGGATATCTGCTTCTCACTCTGTTGCTCGCCATGTCTACGTGCAGCGCACAGAACACACCCGCAAGCCAGCAACTGCCGGTGCCCGGTGGAGTGATTGACTTAACCCTTCCCCAGGAGCAGTTGACCGTGTCCCAGGCGGACCTGCTCGACTGGATCAACACCGCCGCAAACACCGTTTCCAGCTACTACGGCCACTTTCCGGTAAAGCATCTCACGCTGCGCGTTCGCTCCGATTCTGGCGACTCTGTCCACCGTGGCATCACGTATCCCTGGAATGGTGGCCTGATTCTGATTGCCGTGGGCAGGAATGCAACCGTAGCCGAACTCAAAAACGACTGGATGCTCACGCACGAGATGATTCATCTGGCCTTCCCCAGCATGGCCGACAGTCATCACTGGATCGAGGAAGGAATCTCAACCTACGTCGAGCCGGTCTCTCGGGCGCGCGTGGGCAATATCTCCGTGGCCCGGATGTGGAAAGAATTCATTCATGACATGCCACAGGGGCAGCCGGAATCTGGCGATCACGGACTGGACCGCACACCAACCTGGGGACGCACCTACTGGGGCGGGGCCATGTTCTGCCTGGTCGCCGACGTACGCATTCACGAGCGCACGCGCAATCGCAAAGGCCTGCAGGACGCCTTGCGGGGCATTCTGAATGGCGGTGGAATCATCACTGAAGACTGGGAGATCGAGCAGGCTTTTCGCCTCGGCGATGAAGCCACCGGCACAACCGTGCTGATGGATCTTTACCGCGAGATGCGCGATAAGCCCGCTCCCGTGGATCTCGACCAGTTATGGCGCAAACTGGGGCTGCAGATACAGCATGACCAGGTCGTGTTCAGCGACTCAGCCCCGGAAGCCGCGATTCGCAAGACCATCACCGACCAGGAATCCGACAACAAGCCCCACTGAATACTTCCCTTCTGCGTGCCCCAGATTGCCACGCTGTTAGTGCTTGTCTTTCCCGTAATGAAATTTGTAACGGACCTCAACATAAAGCTCTCGCGGATTGTTGTAGTGAAATCCGCCGAAGGTCAGGCTGTTGTCAGTCAGCAGATGGCGATTGGCCACGTTGAGCGCGGTCGCGGAAACAGAAAAGTTCTCGCCAAATGATTTGCCCATGCTGATATCCATGGTGGTATGGCCGGGCAGATGAGTTTGATTCTCCGCTGGCGAATCACCATCGAGAAACCCTGAGCCGTAATACACATTGGTGGAGGCAAAAGTATGCCACGGCAGCGTGGCATCAAATCCGGCATTGAGCGTATTTCTCTGGTCGTGATCCAGAAGGAAGAAGCCCGCAGGCGGCTGAAAGTCGGTCAGGCCGCCGTTGATCGCTCCCCGACCCTGGGCAATCTGATTGGAATACGCCAGGTGAAACTGCCCTGTCCGATGAATACGCGGAGAGCGCAGGGTAAGCTCCCATCCGCGAATGAGCGCGCCATCAATGGTGAGGGGGAAAAACGCATTGGAGTTTCCAATGGGATTGTGATCAAAGAAATTGCGGACGTGAGTGCGGAACTCGTCCGTATCCAGCGACCAGCCGCGAAATGGAACAGTAATGCCGAACTGCTGCTCCTCGTCGCGCTCGCCATGCAGCGGTATAAAAGCCAGGCTGGATGAAGCGATAAAGTTATTCAGCGCCGGCCCCAAAGCAGTGACCAAAGGCGGCCCCTGATAAAAATCACCATAAAATCCGCGCAGCACCACGTTGATACGGGGTATGCGAACGGAAATGCCCACCCTCGGGCTGGTGGCGTTTTCCACCACGGTCGAGCCGGAAAAGTGTGTCTGGCGCACACCGCCAGTCAGCGTTACCCATGGCGAAAGTTTCAGCTTGTCCTGCAGGAAGATAACTTCCTGGCTGCCGGAGACAGCGGCATTCTCGGCAAAGTTTGCAGCCGAAAGATCGTTGAAGTTCAGGCCCACGAGCTGACTATCATGCTGGCCAAAGCCAAAGAACCCGGCCTGTAGTTCGTTCTTCGGCAGACTCACGGTGAGCGTCGTCTGTCCGCCGGCATAGCGCGATGCGTGGTGCGACGTGGTGCTGACAGGAAAATCACTGGCGCTGCTATCTAAATTGACACCGTTGTAGTGGTAAAACGGCGCTACCAGCAGCACGGTCTTCGAATTCAGTGTCCATATCCAGGAAAAACTGGCCAGCGCGTCCGTTTCATGCTGGCCATCGGCCAGCTGGTCGCCAGGGGCGACCGGAATCTGGTAGTAATCGCGGCGAAGTGAGGTGACAAAACGAAACTGGTGCGCGGGACTGGCATTGAAGATCGCCGACCCGAAACCGCCATAACCGTTTTCCGCATCATGCAGCACCTGCCCTACCGGCGTCTGAATGCCCAGATTGCTGCGATTGCCGTTCACGCTGGCGTAATAGGCAAAGCGGTCGGTGTGGCTGCCAAAATTGAGCTGGTCGTTACTCTGGTAAAAATTTCCCGCGCTGGCCACCAGCTCCGCCTCGCTGTTGCGCTCAAATCCGGTCCGGGGAACCACGTTGAAGATTCCATAAGTGCGGTCGCCCTCATCGGCGGCGTAACTGCCGCGCTGCACTTCGAGATAATCAATATCTCCAGGATTGAACTGCGGGCCGATGTTCGAAGCAATATTGGTGTTGGGAATTTCCACACCGTCAATCAGCCAGCTCACCTGATGCCCCCCGCGAACGTGCAACTGATCGTGTGTCTCCCAGGCTCCAGGGACAAAGTCGGTGATAATGGCCAGACTGTTGGTGCGGTCCGCTCCAGGCGTGCGGGCAATGTCCGTCCGGGTAATCAGTGTGGTTGGGGTGGCTGTTTCACCGGACACCGTTTCCGACTGCGCCGTCACGGTGACCGTCTCGTTGGTGGGTGCAAGTTTCAACTGAAAATGCAGGCTGGGAGACGAACCGGAAATCACCGTGACATTCTGCTCCGCCATGCTAAAGCCCGGCTGATTCACTGACATGATGTAATCGCCGACGGGAATGCTCAGGAACGCCACTTCGCCATCCTGATTGGTCTGGCTGGTCTGGGACCAGTCGGATGTAGCCGATCTCAGCGTAACCATAGCGCCTGCAACCGGACGATGCTGAGGATCGTGAACTACGGCTTTTATATTTCCAAACGACGAAGCGCAAAAACTCAGTGGCGCAAGCGCCAGAAACAGAATGACTGCTAATAAGTTTCGCAAAACTTTATCCCCCCACGGGAATGGGCACTGCTTCCTTGCTGGTCATAACCGCAGAAAGCCATTTGGCAGATAACAGTGACCCAACTTGCGGACATCAAGAAGTTATGTCCGAATTACAAACAAGATTCGAGGAAAAACCGACTTGCCTGCTCAAGGCAGGTCCACGAATCGTTTACGCTGGCGCTGTTAGAGTTATGAAGGGAGGTCCGCGGTCGGTGTGGGAAGAAAAACCGCTGCGTTCAAGAACAACATTGCGAAGGTAGACCAGTCCGCTGCTGGATAGGGCTACTGCAAAACCTGCATCCGAGGCCAGCATGAACTTTCCACCCGCGCTGGCCGGAGCACAACAGCAGCAGCTCATGGGGCATTCCTGCTGGCTGGCTGTCTTCTGAATGGACGGCGAGGATGGTGAGCCAGGCGCCGGTTCGCCTTCCTGTGCCTGATGCTCATGGCAGGCATATTTGTGGCTTCCAGCCTTGTGCTCTGCCACTGCATGATGGCAAGACGGAGATTTACCGGCATCCAAACAAGATCCGGGCACGACTGGCGCTACCAATGAGCAGATCATGGCAGCAATGGTCGTGATGGAGGTAAAGCGCATCATGCAACTGAGCACTCTACACCGAAAGGTGAGCAGAACACAATGGGGATTTGCGGAGGATATCCGCTATGCACATGCTAAATAGCATCCAATATTCGCTATTTTGCGGTGCCTTTTAATATTGCATCTGCCTTTTGGCAGTCATGTAGAAAAATACGGCCGGAGTCACAATCAGAGACAGCACCATGGAAATCAGCACTCCGCCAATCACCGCAATCGCCAGCGGCTTGAGCATGGCGGCTCCGGCTCCAATGCCCAGAGCCAGCGGGGCCATACCGGCCATGGTGGCCAAAGCGGTCATAAAGATGGGGCGCAGACGGCGGCGGCCAGCCTGAATCATGGCTTCTTCGGGAGCAAAACCAGCAGAGGCGAATTTCTGATTGGCGTCGAGCAGTAAAATTCCGTTTTTCGCCACGATGCCAATCACCATGATCACGCCCATGTAAGACGCTACATTGATGGTCGAACCGGTGATCATCAGCGCCAGAAATACACCCGAAGTCGAAAGCAGGGCCGAAGTCAGGATCGCCACCGGCGCAGAGAAGCTTCTGAATTCAAACAGCAGGACGGTAAAGACCAGAACAATCGCCAGCAGCAGCACAATGAACAGATCGTGATAATCCTTCTGCTGCTGCTCATATTTTCCGCCATAGACCACGCGAATCGAGGAGGGCAAATGCAGGCCGGTAACGGCCTTTTGCGCACGCTGAATACCTTCGCCCAGAGTCATGCTTTCGAGGCGCGCAGTAACCACCACATCGCGCTGCAGGTTTTCCCGCAGAATCTCGGTCTGGCCCGGTACTTCAGCAAGCTGGGCCAGCGACCCCAGTGTCACTGTTCTGCCGCTTGTGCTGGCGAGCAGCGTGCTGTTCATACTTTCAAACGAAGCCCGGTTCTGCTCGGGAAAGCGCACGCGGATGGTATAAGCCCGGCCGTTCACGATCAGCGGAGTTCCTGCCGGGACTCCCTGCAGCATGGCGGTTGCGTCTGTGGAGACTTCTTCGGCAGACATTCCGGCGCGGGCCATCATTGATGGATCCAGCTTGAACTCAGTGGATGGTCCGCTAATGGTATTTTCAATTCCGTTCTTCAGATCGACGATGTGCTTCT
The DNA here is from genome assembly GCA_035695325.1 of Candidatus Angelobacter sp. Classification (GTDB taxonomy): domain Bacteria; phylum Acidobacteriota; class Terriglobia; order Terriglobales; family Acidobacteriaceae; genus Angelobacter. Next base: position 133,634 of record DASSEH010000359.1, on the reverse strand, counting down.
TCCCTGCACTGTCTTTACCGGCATTTTCGACTGCATCAGCGACTTTAGGTGCGATCTGCTCCAGCAGCTTTGTATCTTCGGAAAACAGTTTCACCACAATGTCTTCCGGTTCGCCCGTGAGGTCGCCAATCATGTCCTGCAGCAACTGGGGAAACTCGACGTCCACTCCAGGTTCCTGCTGGGTAATCTGCGAACGGGCGTCGGCAATCACTTCCTCTCCCGAACGATCGCGCTTCGCCTTGAGCTTTACGGTAAGATCGCCGCGATTGGCCTCGGTCACAGCCGCAAGGCCGAGTTGCAGGCCGGTCCGGCGTGAAGTGCTTTCGACTTCCGGAATGCTGTGCAGTATCCGTTCGATGTGTGAGACGACTCGATCAGTCTCTTCGAGAGAGCTTCCGGCGGGCGTAAGATAGTCAACGATGAATCCGCCCTCGTCCATGGCCGGCAGGTCTTCCGAACCCAGAGTTTTGTAGCTGATCACGGAAAACACAATCAGCACCACACTGGCGCCCGCAAGCCACCACGGATGCTCCAGAGCGCGCCGCAGCCAGCGCTCATAAAAATCAACTACGCGCCGAAAAAAGCCCTGCATTGAGACTTCTTCCGCCGCCATTAGTTTGCGTATCTCCTGATTTTCACCTTCTGCATTTTCGTCTTCCGCCGGCGGAGGCACAGAGGGCCCTGCATTTGGCTTGCGGCGAATGAAGTAGAGGCTCAGCGTAGGCGTCCACACCAGCGCCAGCAACAATGAAGCCAGCAGCGCGGCGCACATGGTCACGGCCAGGGAGCGAAAGAAGGTGCCCAGAACGCCGCTGATGGAGATGAGCGGCAGGAACACGACAATGGGCGTGAGAGTCGAACCGATCAGGGGCGCCATGATCTCATGCAGCGCGCTCTCAATGGCTTCCAGTCGTCCTTCACCGGCATCGCGATGCAGGACAATGTTTTCGATGACCACAATGGCATCGTCAATCGCCAGTCCGACTGCCGCGGCCAGACCGCCCAGCGTCATCAGATTAAACGTCTGGCCCAGGAGTTTGAGGACGATAAAGGTGATCAGAATCGTGAGCGGAATCACCAGTGCGCCCACCAGAGAGCTGCCCCAGTCGCGCAGGAAGACCACCACCACGATAGCGGACAAAATCAAACCCAGAAGAATGGCGTCACGCACGCTTTTGATCGAGTCCTGAACGATGCCCGACTGGTCATAAAACGGGGCCAGCCGTATTCCAGGAGGGAGCGTGGCGCGAATGTGATCAACCTCGTCATGCACCTCACTGGCAACCGCGACCGTATTACTGTCTGGCTGGCGATTGATGTTGAGCAGTACAGCCGGTTTTCCGTCTGCCCGCACCATGGTGTAGATCGGTTTCACCGCTCGCGAGACACCGGCAACATCGCCGATATGCACCGGGATTCCTGCAGGCGTGGTCCTGACGACGATCCGCGAAAGCTCTTCCGGACTGCGCACCTGCCCGCTCACCAGGCCCAGCACCAGCTGGTGGTTGCGGTTAAACAGACCGGGCGAGTCGACGAGGTTGGTTTTGCGCACCGAGTCCAGAATGTCCGTTACCGTAACGGAGGCTTCCAGCAATTTTGCCGGATCGGGTGTGATTTGAAATTCAGGCTCCTGGCCGCCCTGCACAATTACGGTCGCGACTCCGTTCAGGCGGTTGAGTCGCGGAGCAATGTCGTAGGTCGCCATTTCCCATAACTGCGTTTGGGGCACGTTGTCCGATATAAGGCTGTAACCCAGAATGGGAAAGGAGGCGAAGGTAAGCCGGTGTGTCTCTACTTTGGTCCCCGGCGGCAGCTCGGTTTCGACTCTGGCCAGCGCAGCGTCCACGCGCTGCAGAGTCTGAAACATGTCCACCGACCAGTCAAAGTACAGATCCACCTCGGCTGAGCCACGGCTGGTCGTCGAACGTACGGATTGCAGCCCCTGAACGCTGTTGACCGCCTGTTCCACGGGGCGGGTAATGGTGACCATCATCTGATCAATGGGCATTACACCGCTATCAATGCCTATCACGATGCGGGGAAAATCCGTGGAGGGGAATACGGATACGGGTATGGTAACGGCCAGCCATGCTCCCACCAGCGCAATCATGATCATTACAAAGATCAGCGACTTCGAATGATGGGCGACCCAGTGCTTCCGTTCGCCGGCCGATTCAGTGCGATTTTTCAGCATCAGGTCACCCGACATAGGTTGCTTAGTCCTTGCTCCCTTTTTCGTCCTTTGCGGCATCGGCATTGCCTTCACCGCCCGCAGCGCCGGGTTTCTCTATTTTTACTTTTGTTTTATCGGGAAGGCCATAAGCCCCCTGCGTCACCACCTGCTCGCCAGGCTTGAGGCCATCGACAATCTGGGCCTGTTCCGGTGTCTGAATGCCAAGCTTCACATCGCGGCTCTGCGCCGTGCTTTGGGAATCGATCACCATCACCTGTGCGCTTCCGGCACTGGCATTGAGCAACGCAATGGCCGGGACCACGAGAGCATCGTGGACGGTCTGTGCCGTGATTGAGATCCGCGCGGTTGTTCCCGGACGCAGCAACTGTTTTGGATTTTTTGCCTGAATCCAGACTTCCACTGTAGTGCTGCTGGGATCGAGCGCCGGACTCACCAGCGACACCGTTCCAGCTACTGATTGCAATCCAGGCACATCGATGGTGGCCTTGTCACCGCTGCGCAACAGAAGAGCATCAGACTGCGGAATGTGGGCTTTTGCGATTACGCTGCTTACATCCATCACCGTCAGCAGCGGGGCCGTGGCCGAAGCCATTTCACCAGGATAGAGCGGGCGGTCGGTAACGACTCCGTCAATAGGGCTGTGGATCTGCGTATAACTCAGCATGGCTTCGGCGCCCAGAAACTTGCCGTGCGCAGAAGTGAGCTGCCCGCCTGCCGCTTTGAGCGACTGCACTCGCACCAGAGCGTTCAGGTGTTCCAGATGCTGTTTCGCCGTATCGTACTGGCTCTTCGCCTGGACCAGCGCAACCCGGGCCTGGTCAAGGTCCTTGCGCGGCAAAGCACCCTGTTTGAAGAGCATTTCCCGGCTGTCATACAACTTCTGCTGGGCATCAAGGGACTGCTGCGCTGTGAGCAAATCCAGTTCCGCTTTTTTTGCGTCCTCTGGAAGCGTGGCGCCTTTGCTGATCTGGTAAGTTGCCTCGGCCTGCTCGTAAGTTCCCTTGTTGTCCATTGCGGCAGCGGCGAGGTCGCGGTTTTCCAGCTCCGCCAGAAGCTGGCCTTTATGCACTGGCTGGCCGCGGACCACAAAGAATTTGCTGACCGGGGCGCTGACTTTTGGCGTGATCACGGATTGCGCCACGGGAAAAATAATCGCGTCAGCATTCACGATTCGTGAAATATCGGCTTTCTGCGCCGTTGCTGCCTGGACGGAAACTTCCGGCTTAGCTTCTTTCTCTTCACCACTCTTACATCCAGCCAAAAAGAAGAGCAAAATCGCAGCCGTGGCAACACCGCATCGAAGACCTGTCTTTGCTTCCGTATTTATTTTCATAGGCAGAATTCGGACTACATTGTACCCGTAAGGGTCTGCAGGTTCGCCAAAGACACCCGATAGCGTACCACGCCATCGTCGTATGCATTGCGCGCCAGCGTCAGTGTGTTTTGCGCGTCCACCACTTCAAGAACGGTCGCCTCGCCGCTCTGATAGCGGATGGTGGTAAGTCTCAGGCTCTCAGCGGACAGCTCGGCGGAGCTGCGGAGCGTATCCAGCTCAGAGCGCGCAGCATCTGCTTCTGCGTGAGCACCGCGAATATCGGCCTGCAGCTTGCGCTGCGCAAAGGAGAGTTCCCGCTCCGCCTGTTTGCGCCTGAGGTCCGCCTGGACTGCCTTGCTGTGTGTGGCTCCCCAGTTCCATACCGGCACACTTATGGTTGCGGCAACGGAGTAGCCAAGATTGTTGACCAGCTCAGGAGGCCCAGGAGGATTGAGGACCGTTTCGTGCGTGGCGAAGCGGGCCGCATCAATTCCGTAAAAATAATCCACGGTGAGCGTGGGCAGATAACCTGCGCGAGCCGACAAAAGTTCATAGCGCGCGGCCTGCAAAGCCGCCGATGACGCCCGCACGTCCGGATTCTTCACCTGGGCAGCGCGAGCCACTTCATCAAAGCTCTGCAGCGGAGGCGCCAGATCAGCGTCGTCCACAATCGTGAAATTTTCATTAAAGTCAGGAAAGAGCAGCACGGCAAGATCCAGCCGGCTTTTCTGCATGGTAAGCTGCGCTTCGCGAAGATCGCGCTGGCGCTGCTGGGCCTGAATCTGGGCCTTGATTACATCGGAATGCGCGACTTCCCCGCCATTTTCCAATTTTTGGCTGAGGTCGAGGAAGCGCTGCGCTTCCGCTGCCGCCTCCTGCATGCTGGCATACTTGCGCTGGGCCGCGAGCAAGCCGTAATACGTCTGAACCACGGTAACCACTAGTCCCCGGGCGGCAATCTCAGTTTTGGCCCGGGTAACGGCCTCAAGCGCGCGCGACCGATGGAAGTCGGATACTCCGGAGAGCGCCAGCGACTCATGCACATTGGCCTGGCTCACGTACTCGTGCGGCGCATTGTTGGCAATAAAGACAGGCTGCGCCCCATTCGACTGTGTATAGATTGCCTGATTGTTGTAAGCCACGCTCGGGAGCAGCGCGGCAAAAGCCTGTATCTTGTCCTGATGGGCCACACCCTGGTCGGTGAGCGCAGCCTGAAACTGGACGCTGTTGGCCCGGGCGCGAGCCAGTGCATCCTGCAGTGTCAGCGTGAGCGGCGCTGGAGCTGGCGCGGAACTGGCCTGGCTCCAAATCATCGTCGCGCTGCCAGCGCAAATCAAAGCAAGCAACAATTTCGCAGCAGATGAAAGTCTCATGAATGCTTACAACCTCCTCAGCTTAGCCAAACAAGTATAAGGAATCGGGAGCATGACCGGGGCCGCACTGCTGTTCCTGCATCTATGCCAGCCCGGACAGCAGAGTATATTATTTCTGCGCTGACGTTTGGCTCTGGTGCATATGCACTTATATGCCACCGCAGAAAGGCAATGATAATGGCTACAGAACGGCGTGCATTTATTATCGGCGGCTCGGCCCTGATCACCTCAACTCTGGCGCTCCCGGTCATGGGACTTCAGCAAAAAGAGAAGACCGAGGCGCCCAAAGAAGACGATGTTTCCACCAACGAAGATCTGATGCGCGAGCATGGCGTGCTCAATCGCATTCTGCTGATTTACGATGAGTCCCTGCGCCGTATCCAGGCGAAGCAGAAATTTGATACCGACCCGCTGCTCAAAGCCGCCGGGCTGATCCAGAAATTCATCGAAGACTACCACGAGAAACTGGAAGAGGATTACCTTTTTCCGCGCTTCGAGAAAGCCGGCAAGCTGGTTGATCTCACCCGCACGCTGCGGGAGCAGCACAAAGCCGGGCGCACACTGACCCAGCGGATTATGGCCTCGGTGAAAGGCGGAGACCTGCAGACCACCGGCGTCGCGCTTGCCGGGTTTATTCGCATGTATCGTCCGCACGAAGCGCGCGAAGATACCGTGCTCTTTCCCGCCCTGCATGACATTGTTAGCAAGCACGAGTATGACGCTCTGGGCGAGGACTTCGACCGCATCGAGCACCAGACATTTGGTGGCGACGGCTTTGATATCGCCGTGGATCAGGTCACCATGATCGAAAAACAACTGGGGATCTACGACCTTTCCCAGTTCACACCGAAGTAAGAGCCGCTATGATTGAGAGTTGACTACTTTTTCAAAGCTGAAGCAAATCAACATTACGGCCTGGTTAGGCAGGCAGTCCCGTGCTTTTCTCATATCAGCCAGCGTGCTTGAGTTTTCGGCCGTGACTGCTCTGCGCTATTTCACTCCTCCCATCCGCGATGTTGCGGTCCTGTTTCTGGTCCCTGTTTCATTTGCCGCATGGTTCATTGCCCCATTCCTGGGGTGGCTCATGGCGCTTGCGTCCGCGGCCCTCCTGCTGTTTTTTGAGGTCACACATTCCGGAACCACGGCAGGCGCTCTCTGGTGGAACTTTGCCATGAACCTGGCGATGTTCTCTTTCTTTGTGTTTATCTTTTCAGAAGTCCGCAGACTGTACCGGCGTGAACGGGAACTCTCCCTGCGCGATCCGCTTACCGGGCTTCTAAACCGGCGCGCCTTCACCGCAGTGGTAAATCTTGAACGCCAGAGAATGCAGCGCCATTTCCGTCCGCTCTCGATGGTGTACATCGATATGGATGATTTCAAGCAAGTCAACGACTCTCGCGGTCACATCGGCGGCGATGCCCTGCTCAAAACCGTGGCCGACTCGATGAAAAACAGCCTGCGCACGACCGATTTTTTGGCCCGCCTCGGCGGAGATGAATTCGTCTTACTCCTGCCGGAAACACCTGCAGAAGCTGCATCCTCCGCCATAGCAAAAATGTATGACCGGCTGCGCGAAAATACCAGGCCCCTCGGCTCGCCGGTTACGTGCAGCATTGGAGTAGTGACATTTATGTCGGCATCCGTTTCGGCCGACGAAATGATTGGCATAGCGGATGACACCATGTACCGGGTTAAATCGAACAGCAAAAACCGGATCGAATGTAAGGTTTGTTCTTAGAGCTAGCCACTGAGAAAACTCAGTGTGCCGATTGCTGTGCGGCCGGCAGCCAAACGCGAAAGCAGGCCCCTGCGTTTTCCGGCGCGGCCACCACACGCACCGAGCCGCCGTGACCATCAAGAATTCTGGAAACAATGGCCAGTCCCAGTCCCACACCGGTTTTTTTCGTAGTCACAAACGGATTGAAGATTTCTTCCTTCATCTCCGGCGCAACGCCGGGGCCGGAATCCTGGATTTCAACCGCAACGCCCATTTTTTTGTCTTCATGCTCGGGCCGGACTCTGATGTGCAACTCCCCGCCCTGCTCGCCCATTGCCTGGCATGCGTTCAGCAGAAGATTGGTAAAAGCCTGATCACAAAGTTCCGGGTCCGCCATCACCAGCGGCAGGTGGGGAGCGTAATCCTGACTGATTTTGACGTTGACGTCCGCGCGCTGGTCAGCCACCGCCTTCAGCGACTTCTCGATCACCGCCCTCACATCCTGAGGAATTGGCTCCACATGAAGCGGACGGGCGAAATCGAGAAAGCGGCTCACCAGCGCGCTGAGCCGGTTTACCTCGGTATAGATATATCCGGAAAGCTCTTTTGCCAGTTCGTCCGAAGCCGCAAGCTTTTGATTCAGTATTTCCGCCGAGCCTTTAATCACGCCCAGAGGATTGCGTATCTCATGGGCCAGACCAGCGGAGAGTTGTCCCAGAGCTGCCAGCCGTTCCGCGCGCTGCGCCTCGGCCCGGGCCTGCTTCAGGTCGCGATTCGCTTCGCTCAGCGTTTCCGTCAGCGCCTGGTAACGGCGCACCTGATTGCGGTAATCCATCACAAAACGATTTACGATCATACCGACCAGGAAGAAGAACAAAATGCGCATGGACAGCTCCGCCGTGCTGGCGGAGGTCATCTCAAATTCTCCCAGGGCCGCGGGAAGATAAGAGCAGTATGCCGCCGCGGAAGCCAGAGTCCAGAGCAGGGTCCCCAGCGGACCAAAGTACATGGCCGCGGTCATGATGGGCAGATAAAAAATAGGATAGTAGCTGCTGTTGATGGCAAGTTCGTGCGTATGGTTGATCAGGATAGTGGCCAGGCCAATCTTGACCAGCACCACATAGTAAGGCGCCCGCCGGGGTGACGCCTGAAGTATGCGGCCCTCCACCAGCTGGAAGGCGCCGATGATACCGAGGATCAGGAGTTTGTGCAGCTCCCGCACGGGGGGAAGCAGCGCCAGACCGGCCAGGAAGAGAAGCCACAGCAGATCGAGCCAGCGAGGAGTACCGCGTATCTCATCCGTCATACAAACTGGGACGACTGTATCACATGGCCGCCAGCGCCCTACTTGCGGGCGATCAGTTCGCGGATTTTTGAACTCAGGGCCTGCAGGGTAAACGGTTTTTGCATAAAAGACGCGGTTTCCAGAAAAATTCCGTTACGCACCACGGCATCGTCGGCATACCCGGAGATCACCAGCATGGCGCTGTCCGGACGCACTCTGCGCACATGGTCCATCAGCGCGCGGCCATTCACTTTGGGCATGACCACGTCAGAAATCACCGCGTCGATGCGCCCCTGGTACGCTTCCAGTATGTCAATGGCGTCCTTGCCGTTGGAGGCTTTGAGTACTTTGTAACCGCAGCTTTCCAGATACTCCGACGCGGCCTCGCGCAGGGCGTCTTCATCATCGACCAGAAGAATCGTTTCCTGTCCGCTCACCGGCGTGGCAACCGCGCCGGGCGTGGCACTGTCAGGCTTCGTCACGGCCACCATGGGAAGATATACGTTGAAAGTGGTCCCCTGGCTCGGCGCGGAATTCAGCGTCACGTAGCCGCCGCTCTGCTTTACCGTGCCGTAAACCGTGGCCAGTCCCAGGCCGGAGTGGTCTTTTTTGGTGGTGAAAAACGGCTCGAAAATGCGCGATTGTATTTCCGCATCCATTCCCATACCTGTGTCGGTAACCGAGAGTCTTACGTATTCTCCGGCCGGTAGTTCCGGTATGGCTTCCATGGCGCAATTCTCCACACGGATCGTAAGCACGCCGCCTTCAGGCATGGCGTCGCGAGCGTTGGTGGCGAGATTCAACAGGACCTGCTCCAATTGACTCTGATCGGCCCGCACATGGCCCAAACTCTCGCCAACATGAACGACAAGCTGTATCTCCGCCCCCAGCAGACACTGCAGCATGCTGCTGATTCCGGTCAGCACCGTGGATAAATCCAGAAGCCGCGGCGACATGAGCTGTTTGCGCCCAAACGCCAGAAGCTGCCGGGTGAGCGACGAGGCTTTTTCCGTGGCGATAAGAATCTTGCCGGTGCGGGAGACCACGCTTTCATCCTTGCAGTTGATCTGGATAAGCTCGGCGTAACCGCTGATGATGCCCAGAATGTTATTGAAATCATGGGCCACGCCGCCGGCCAGGCGGCCTACGGCTTCCATTTTTTGCGACTGCCGTAATTGCTCTTCCAGGCTTTCCTGCTCGGTAATATCACGCAGAATACAAAGATTCCGCCCAGGAAGGACCTGCGCGCTGAAAAAACATTCCACCAGGCGGCGGCTGCCATCTCCGCGCTGCACCCAGAACTGACTGTGGTCACTGCCTGACTCGCGAAAGCGCTTCCACGCCTCTTCAAAATCGGGTGGAGTAAACGAGTGGATGTTTCTGCCAATCAGCCGCGCACGGGACAGTCCGAAAAGTATGGCCGCGGCCGAATTGGCTTCCTCGCAAATATCATTTTCACCGGAAATCAGAATGCCATCGAGTGAGCTTTCAAAAACCGCGCGGACGGTCGCATCACTCTGACGTACTGCCTCTTCGGCCCGCCTGCGCTCAAAGGCGTAACGAATGGACCGCAGCAGCAGCCGCGCGTCAAAAGAGCCTTTCACCAGATAATCCTGGGCCCCTTCGCGCACGGTGCGGACCGCCAGTTCTTCGTCTTCCGAAGAACTCAGGACCAGCACAGCAGCTTTGGGCACGGCACGAAAAATGTTGAAAAAAGTGTCATACCCGGAGCTGTCCGGCAGATTCAGATCCAGAAGGACCACATCCTGGTGTTTCGTCTGAAGAGTCTCAATGGCGTCCGCCAGTTTTTCCACGTGCGTGCACTGCAATCCTTCACCCTGGGAGCTAAGCATGCCGATCACGAGGCGCGCATCCACCCGGCTGTCCTCAATCAGAAGTACGTTGCGCAGACTGGCCTCACGTGCCCGGGCGAGCGGCTCCGGTATTGCCGGAGAACCGGCAGGGTCCATCTCCGTATTCAGATCCATGTGCCCCCCCTCTCGATCAACAGCTATTCAGGCTTTGCCTGACTCATCATCAAACCCAGCGCGGCATTCAGCGAAATAACCTGTTCTTTCAGCCGCGCGAAGGCGTGAGAGGCGTTTCCCATAGAATTTGTTCTTCCCATCTCTTCGAGATCGGCGGCGATGGCCGCCGCATCACTGGCGGAAAACTGCAGTACCGACCCCTTGAACTTGTGGCTGGTTTTCTGCAACTCGGCAGCGTTACCCGAAGCGACAGCCTGTTCAATGCGCGCCATCATGCCGGGGCACTCTTCCGCGAAAATCTCCACCAGATCACCAAGCAGCTCGATGTCTCCACCGACCCGCTCCCAAAGAGAGATGGGGTTAAATCCTGTGCTCTTCAAGCTTTCAAATTTGGAATTGATCTGTTGCGCCGTTAACACATTGACCTCCCTTTCCAGCGTCAATTGCGCCCGAGGCGAAAGCCAAAATGGAGAGAGGCTTCCGCTCATCATTATCGTGCTGATTTAATCGGCCAAACCAGAACAAAATCAAATAAATCGTCTGGCGCACAATTACCTGAGTAATGAGGATTCCCTAATTATGTCTTCCGCTGGTTTCCCTCATTCGAAACTTTCTGGAGCGGGAGACGGGGATCGAACCCGCGACCAACGGCTTGGGAAGCCGTGACTCTACCACTGAGTTACTCCCGCCCAGTGAATAAGCCGATTATAAGTGCGTCCCGCGCTTTATGCCAGTCACTAAAAAACCGGGGGCATCAAAAAGCGAGGGCTGGACCAGGATGAATTGGATCGAAGAAAGCGAGTTGGCCAGTTCGCCGTGGCAGAAACAAGTCAGTGAGAAACACATCCATGCATTCCTGTCCGGCGATTTGCGCCAGAGAACGGAACAACCAGGAACGGTTTAACCCAAATGATCAGCGTGAAATGGAGAAAACACGAAAACTATGCATCTGCTACTCGCCGGGCTACGTGAAGTCCCACTGCTCCACCGAGGCGGGAGTCGCGCCATTCAATTTGAAAGCCGGCAGACTTAAGTGCGCTTTCAAACTCAGGAATCGTCAAATACATTCGAATCGATGGGGCCAGATACCCATACACCATTGGTTCTCTATGCCACAACCAGCCTGCAAATCGCCCAGCGTGCCACATATACCAAAGAAATAATTCTCGCCAGGCTCTTCGCACCGGCCGGTAAAAATCAAGGTTGATGAATACCCCCCCAGGCTTGAGCACTCGAGCAATCTCGCGCAGGGCCTCGCCAGGATCTACAGTGTTGCGCAGCCCATAACCAATGCTAACCATGTCTGCGCTGTGATCACGCACGCACAAATGCTGCATATTACAGGCCGCAAAGCGCACGCGTTCTTCCCTGTTCCGCAAACGCCCTGTTGCCTCTCGCAGCATTTCGACGCTGGCGTCCAAACCAAGAATAAAAGGGGACGCAGTGCACTCATCTAACGCTGCCGCAAAATCGCCGGTCCCGCATGCGATGTCGAGAATCCATGGCAACTCCCCAATTCGCCGAATACCCTCCTGTATCAGCCGTGCCTTCCAGAGGCGATCCATGCCAAAAGAAAAAAGTCGCGTGAATGAGTCGTACCCAGGGGCGAGAATGTCAAATAAGGTGCTTACATACCGCTCCTTGAAGTCCCGGTCTTCGAGACGAAGCTCCGTACTCATATCTGCTAACTCACGCGGATTTCGTCCGTCACGTGCTTTCAACTGAACCAAATGGATCCTCCGGCAACCAGGGGCTGAACAAAAAAGATAAGCGCTCTGACAACAACGAACATGATACCTGCCCGGAGGCCTGTTGAACTGCTTGCGTGTCCGGTTCTGAGCAGGAACGCCTCGGGTTGCCGCGGGTGCCGGAATACCAGCTGGTGTTGATTCAAGCCTGCCAATACTCCGGCGAAATAGTCAGTTTCCATTAGGCCGGCTGCTTCTATTTGCCATCACGATTTTGGCCGTGATGATTGCCTGGCCAACGTGCCTCTGGGTGTGATCGGCAACGTGGACCAGCAGACCGCCCACGGTTGTGGGAAGTTGTTTTTTGCCTACATGGCGTGGGTGCTCAAGCTCCTGCGGAGAAAATGCCCGGATCCGCTGGCTACTCCTGCCCAGCTGCGCCATCAGTTCTGCCCATAGCTCCTTCTTTGTGGCGCGTGGCTCAAGCTCCGTCTTGAGCGCGGCGATTTGTTCGCCGGATAGCTGCGCGCCCTCTGCATAGGTCAGCAGCCGGTCGAGGCTGCGCGATATATGGCGCAGGTGAAATGCCACGGGAGCAAGCCCACCAGGCTGGGCGCTGATTTCTTCGTCACTAAGATCTTCCGTCCAGCGCTCCAGATCTTCGCTGGCCAGCTCCAGTGCGTGCAGCACCCCACGCTGGACTGCCGGAACATGAGTGAGTGTGGCCCGGAGCCACGGCTCTGGCTGTTCAATTTTGTTCATAACATTCCGTTCTTTGGTACTCAGGTATCCGATATTGCGCGCCAATTGTTGCGTGGCCTGATTTATTTCGTGGCCGACGCCACATTCACGATGGCCGTGAATTTGATCTCGCTGCCGTCGTAATATTGTGAAATCGCGTGTAATACCGCTTCGTCGACTTCCGGTCTGCGCTCCGGCGGAATAGACTGCAGCAACGGGGCAAAGGGTACCGCCAGCTCCTGAAAATAAGCCCAGGCATCTGCGGGAGTTCCCGGCCAGGTCCAGGGCACTGTCAGGGTTTGTTCGTCCGCGCTTTTGAACCCGGCATCACGCAGAGCGTTTGTAAGCGTGCCTGTATTAGCGAAAGCAAACACCTTCTTCGCGGAATTCGGGACGCTCGTGCCGGGCAAAGCCTGCAGGACCGTTCCCACCATCGTTTCAAAATAGGGTTGTTCCATGGGGCCCCATGCAAGCAGCACGATCTTCCCCTGGGGTCGCAACACCCGAAGCATCTCGTGTGCGGCCTTCGGAAGGTCGGCAAAAAACATCACACCCAAACGTGACGTGATTCGATCGAATGTGTTGTCCGGAAATGGCAACTCGTGGACATCGGCATATTGAAAGCGAACATGATTCAGCCGCTGGGCAGCAGCACGCTCCTCGGCAATCCTGAGCGACTCAGGCGCGATATCAACGCCAATGACTTCTCCGGTTCCATTGAGCCGCATGCCAAGTGAGATGGAGGGCTCTCCCGCTCCGCACGCCACATCGAGAATGCGCATGCCCGGCGCCACTTCCGCTGCTTCCACAATCAGTTCTGTAACACTGTGGCCCATGGCAGCCGATTGCCTGCGCCATTGACGCGCGGCATTCGCACGTCCAAACCGGTTCCAATCCAGTTTCGCTGATGGGTCCATTGTTTATCCTTATAAATTATCGCAGGGAAATGTCCATTGAGTACCAGGCAGTTTTGAAGGGAGCGCATGGACCAGCCTGGTCTAACCGCACGATATGAGCCTCTGGTACTGGCCCATGAAATCGTCGCATTCCAAATGCAATCCTTACCTCGGATTTACGCGGATGGACACGGATCCAAAACAAAAGCCCGGACACAGCCGGAGGCGCCTTCACCCCATCCCGCACAAAATCGGCGCGGTGATGGGGGCTCCAGGCTGTGCTACATAAGCCTGGGTGATACAAGCAACCTGTGTGTATGAAACATTTTGGCCGGCCTCACCCTTCAGCATCGTGAATGAGGCCGGCCATTGTAAACCCGCAGGTTGGTTCGGTTAGGTTGCTTTAGTGGTCGTCACGGTCGTCTCCGTGACGACGGGTGAGCAGGTTGTCGAAGATGAAATCGGCCACGTGATTGCCCAGGTGCTTTCCGGCAGTCAGATCAAAGTTGAAGTGCTGGCCGGAAAAGATGCGGCTGGCGGTAGCTTCATCCGCGGCAGCGGAGAACCTGGTAAATGTGCGCACCGTACCCGGCAACACCTCGGAGGTAACGGTCAATTGAAAGTGATCAGTATCAAAGAAAGAATCGAGAATAGTGGCAGCCGCATGGCTGATGGCAGCATGCGCGCCGGGATACGAGGGATCGGGCGCGGTGTTGGTGTTTTCCGGCAGCCAGTTTGGATCAGGAATCGTGTCCGGATTGGTGGCCGGATTCGCAGCGCGAATCGCGGTGCCCGGGCGCCAGAAGTTGTACACATATTTGGCGTCGTAAAAAGCGATTACGGTATCGGCCACGGAGAAATTCACCAGCGCGAAGAGGCGAGCACTCTGGGCCGTGGTCAGTCCGTGGGCAAGGGCGGCCGTCTGGCTAATTTCATTCCAGTAGTTTTGAATGTTTCCATTCCAGAACTTGCCCTGCAGTTTCTGGTCTGCGGTGGCCGTAGTGCTGTTCAGGATGCCCAGAGATTTGAGCTGATTGAAGTCATCGCTGTAACGGTCACTGGTCAGGGCCGGAGGCGGGCCGGGGCGAAACTGACTGGCTGCTTCCAGGCCAAAAGGAGTCACCTTCGACCAGCCGGTGAACTGCGCCGGTTTGAAGTTGGTGGGAGTGAGCTGATACGTGCCCGGCACATTGACGGGGACGAATACCGGGCCCGGGACCGACGAGCCGTCGTTGTTGCGAATGGCCAGGATTTGGTCGGCTACGCTGGTCCCCACATTGACGCCGTCAGTTTTTTCCGTGCCGTCAGGAATTTGGGCCAGATCCTGTTGCAGTTGGGCATCGAGCGTGGTCTGGAATGCGGGATACAGTTTCACGAGTACTTCGTGGGCTGCTGCGTCTGCCGCCGCGTCCTGCGAAGCGTTTTTCGATACACCCGCCAGATGAACCAAATACGATTTATGCGTCTGGTCGATAGCATTCACAGCGTCATAGATGGCGGCATGCAAAATGGCGAAGCTGCGCGTGGGATGAATGGTGGCCGGCTGCGCCCCCGCGGTGCGGACAATGGTCAGCAGAGTGCGGTTCCATTCAATCACGGGATTGACCGGAGATTGCTGGGCCGCAAGCCGCACCAGGCAGAACAAAGCAGCTGCGAGCAGAGCGGAAATCTTACGCGACTTTGACATGAACGACTTTGAGATGAATGACATGAATTCGATTCCTTTCTTTTTTCTGGTTATTTCTCAGTTGCGGTTTAAAGAGTTCAGGAAGGCTGTTCGAAAACCTGTCGATCAGCAGACCCTGCGATGGGGAAGGTAATAAAGACGATGCAGAGCCGGAAATTTCTTTGGTTCATGGGGCCTCCTGGGGGTTGGAGTCGTGAATGGTGGTTCGTCAGACGTGCTGCCTGACGATTCCATATAAACAACATGCAAAAACACAAACCAGATCAGCGATTTCGTATTCCCCGAGAGAGCGTAATGTTCTGTGAAGAGATCGTTTCGATATTTTCATTTATCAACCGGGCAACCAATTTTCCAGATGGTGAATCGTGTGGAAGGCATTTGGAATTTGTATCGGTTATTCATCCGCCTCACTCTTCCGCCATCTCCGTATAATCGAAACTTCATGGCTACCACAACCGCACAGGATCTGCGCCGCCAGATTGGACAACTGCTGGTACTGGGGTTCGACGGCGTAACAATGGACAGCAAGCTGAAGACCATGCTGGCATCGCTCCAGCCCAGTGGCGTGATTTTATTTGCGCGCAACATTCAAAATGCGGAGCAGACGTGGGAGCTGCTGCGCGAATGCCAGACCGCCGTCAGCACTCCTATGTTTCTTTGCGTGGACATGGAGGGCGGCACCGTGGACCGGCTGAAGAATGTGATTGCGCCCGCGCCTGCCGCGCAGACCGTCTTCCAAACGGGCAATCGCAAACTTTTCCGCATGCACGGCAACATCATCGGACTGGAAGCGCGGGCTCTCGGCTTCAACACCGATTTCGCGCCGGTGCTGGATCTCGGCCTTGAACCCTCGCGTCCGGTGCTGACCTCGCGCACCGTATCGCCGGACCCAGCGGACGTGGTGCGCTATGCGCGTGAGTTCCTGAGCGGACTCAAAGCCGCTGGCGTGCTGGGCTGCGGCAAGCACTTTCCGGGACTGGGCGAAGCCAGCCTCGACAGCCACAAAGACCTGCCCGTGGTGGCCAAATCACTTCGACAGATGCTGGCGCAGGACCTCGAACCTTATCGGGCGCTGCATCGCCAGCTTCCCTTCGTGATGGTGGCGCACGCCGCTTACCCTGAAGTGACGAAAGACAATTTGCCCGCTTCCCTCTCCCGCAAATGGATGCAGGAGATTCTGCGCAAAAAGATCGGCTACAAAGGCCTGATCATTTCGGAC
Source organism: Candidatus Angelobacter sp. (assembly GCA_035695325.1). Taxonomy (GTDB): domain Bacteria; phylum Acidobacteriota; class Terriglobia; order Terriglobales; family Acidobacteriaceae; genus Angelobacter. The sequence goes on along the minus strand of DASSEH010000359.1, from coordinate 117,531 downwards.
GATCTGGAAATGGGCGGAGTGCTGGCGGCGGGCTCCATTGAAGAGGTTGCGGTGGGAACGCTGCGCGCGGGCGCGGACATGTTTCTGGTTTGCCATAACGCCGAACTGGTTTGGCGAAGTTACGATGCGGTGCTGCGGGAAGCAGAGCGCGACCGCCGCTTTGCCACGCAGATTTCTCTGGCCACGGCGCAAGTGCTGGCGGTAAAGAAGCGTTCCGCTGGGCTGCGCAGCTTCCCCGCGCGTCCCAAAGAAAAAGTAGTGAAGACACTACGTAAAATCATGACCAATTTTGCGCAGGTGATTGAGGGCGGTGGCGAGTGATTGTCGCCGGAGTCATGAGCGGGACTTCAGCCGATGGAATTGACGTGGCCATGGTCCGCATCATGGGCCGGGGCTTCGATCTGCGCTTTGAACTGCTGGGACATGAGCATTTTGAATATCCCACGGCGGTGCGCAATGCGGTACTGAAAGCCATGAGCGCCGTAAATATGCGCGTGGCCGATCTCGCCCGCCTGAATTTTCTTCTTGGCGAACTGTATGCGGAAGCCGTGCTGGCAGCTCAACGCCATACCGGAACAGCAAAGCTGCAACTCATCGGCTGCCATGGACAGACGATCTATCATCAGGGCGTTCCGGCGAAGTATCTGGGACGCGAAATTGCCTGCACATGGCAAACCGGCGAAGCCTCGGTGATTGCGGCGAAACTGCAGGTCCCCGTGGTGTCTGATTTTCGCCCGGCGGATATGGCCGTCGGCGGCAAAGGCGCGCCGCTGGTACCCTTTTTGGATTACGTGGTCTTCCGCCATCGCCGCCTGGGAAGGATCGTGCAAAATCTGGGTGGCATCGCCAATCTTACGGCCATCCCCGCGAATGCCAAGCCTGAAGCGGTGCTCGCGTTCGATACCGGCCCGGGAAACATGGTGATGGACCAGCTAGCGCAGGAGCTGTTCAGCGTAAGCTACGACCGGGATGGAGAGATCGCAGAACGCGGGCGTGTACGCAAACCATTATTGGAAAAGTGGCTCAAAAATTCTTTTTTTAACGATCCACCGCCGAAGACAGCCGGACGGGAAGAATTTGGCCAGGCTTACGTAAAAAAACTTTTGCGCGATTGCGGACGCATCGCCAAAGAAGATCTCATGGCAACAGCCACTGCTCTAACCGCCCGCTCCATTGCCCTGGCGCTCGAGAAATTCGTTTTGCCCAAAGGCAAATATCGGGATTACATCGTCTCCGGCGGTGGAACCAGCAACAAAGCGCTGGTGCGCATGCTCAGCGAAGAGACGGCCGGGCTGAGCCTGAAGCTGCAACACTGTGATGACTTTGGTATCCCCAGCCAGGCCAAAGAAGCGGTGGCCTTTGCTCTGCTGGCTTACCAGACGTGGCATAAACAGCCAGCGAATATTCCTTCCGCCACCGGCGCGGCCCGTCCGGCGATTTTGGGGAAGATTTCACTCTGTCCCGAGCGGAGCAAGGAATCCCTATGACCACGAAACATGCTGAGCATGCGTTCATGCCTAAAAATCTTCGTAATCATAGGGTTCCCTCACTTTGTTCGGGACTGGGGATACTGCTGCTCCTGTTCTGCCTTTCCTGCAACAAGCCTGCCGATCCCAATACCCTGGTGGTCATCATCGAGAACACACCGGCGAATCTTGATCCCCGCGTGGGCACGGACGCGCAGTCGGAGCTCATCGACGAGTTGCTCTTTGACTCGCTGGTGCGCAAGGATGAGCACTTCAATCTGCGTCCGGCTGCGGCGGCATCGTGGGACATTCCCGACCCGCAAACTTACATCTTCCATCTTCGCCATGACATGCGTTTTCATGATGGCCGTCCGCTCACCGCGCGCGACGTCAAATGGACTTTGGATTCCATGCTGAACCATACGGTTATCAGCCTCAAGGCCAGCACGTACAAACTGCTGAATCGCGTTGATGCTCCCGACGACTTCACCGTCGTTATTCATCTCACGGAGCCATACGCGCCAATGCTGTGGAACCTGAGCGAAGGAGCTTTCGGCATTGTGCCTTATGGCGCGGGCAAAGAGCTGAGTGACAAGCCGGTGGGCTCCGGGCCGTTTCGCTTTGTCCGGCTTGCGCCAGACAGCGAAGTTGTTTTGCAACGCAACGATAACTATTGGGGCGAACATGCGCACGTGGGCGGTGTTCGCTTTGCCATTGTCCCCGACACCACCACGCGCGCGCTGGAGTTGCGCAAAGGCAGTGCCGATCTGGCTTCCATCAATTCCCTGCCCGCGGACATGGTGCGCGCTCTCTCGCAGGACCACAATCTGCAGGTGGAGCGCCATCCGGGCACCAGCCTTTCGTACCTCACCTTCAACCTGCGTGATCCCATTCTCGGGGATGTTCGCGTGCGCCATGCTCTGGCCCATGCCATAGATCGAGGGCTGATTCTCCAGTATCTTTTTGGCGGCGCCGGCCGGCTGGCTGACAGTCTGCTGCCGCCTGAGCACTGGGCTTACAACGGAGACGTGGAGCATTATCCGTATGATCCGGCCAAAGCCAATGCGATTCTGGATGCAGCCGGTTATGCGCGAGGCAAAGATGGAATCCGTTTTCATCTCACCATGAAGACTTCCACGGAGGAAACTTCGCGGCTGCTGGCGGCGGTGCTACAGCAGGAATTTCAAAAAATCGGAGTCGCGCTCGATATCCGCAGCTTTGAATTTGCCACTTTGTACTCTGACATTCAGAAAGGCGCCTTTCAGCTCTACTCACTGCGCTGGATTGGCTACACCAATCAGGACCCGGACATATTTGAATACGTCTTCCACTCCGCCAGCTTTCCGCCAAAGCGCGCCAACCGTGGCTTCTACTCGAATCCAGAGGTGGACAGGCTCATCGATGCAGGCCGAAAGACAGTGGACCAGGAAAAACGAAAGCAGCTCTATGGTGAAGTCCAGCGAATTGTCGCCCGCGACCTTCCTTATATCGATTTTTGGTATTTCGACAATGTGATGGTGCACTCGAAGCGCGCCAGCAATGTGCATTTCGGAGTCTCGGCGGATTATCAGTTTGTGAATACAGTGGAGCTTCTGCACTGAGGACCAGAATGTTAGTATCGAATTTCAGGGTCCTATGCAAATTCTCTTTATTGGCGACATTTTTGGCAGTCCGGGACGCAAAATCGTCCACGATCACCTCGCGCATCTGGTCGAAACGCACAAAGTCGATCTGCTCATTGCTAACGCTGAAAATGCCGCCGGCGGCTTTGGTCTGACTCCGGCGATTGCCGACGATCTGTTTGCGCTGGGCTGTGACGTTCTCACAACAGGCAATCACGTCTGGGACAAGCGCGAGATTATCGACTACTTCAACTCCGTGAATGGAGATCCCAACGCGCAGGCCCGGCGCGTGCTGCGTCCAGCGAATTATGTGGCAGGCTCACCGGGAACGGGACATTATCAGGGTGTCACCAAAAAAGGGCAGAGCTATGCCGTGATCAACCTGCAGGGCCGCGTCTTTATGCAGCAGACAGACGATCCTTTTCGCAAAGCCGATGAACTGCTCAAGCAAATCACCAGCAAGGTGATTGTCGTGGACATGCACGCCGAGGCCACGTCAGAGAAGATCGCCCTGGGCTGGTATCTGGATGGACGGGTGACCGCGGTGCTGGGCACGCATACTCATGTACCGACGGCGGACAATCGCGTGCTGCCCCAGGGCACTGCGTACCAGACCGACGTAGGCATGTCCGGCCCTTTTGACAGTGTGATTGGCGTGCAAAAAGAGCAGGTGCTCCATCGCTTCCTCACCGGTATGCCTGGCAGGTTTGAGGCCGCCAAAAACGATCCCCGTCTTTGCGGTGTGGTCATCGAATGCGACGAAGCCACCGGCCGCGCGCACTCCATCCAGCGCATCATGCTGGGAGAATAAAAAAGGGCAGCCACTCGGGCTGCCCTGAATAACGCTGCTTCTAAAATTACTGCGCTGCTTTTTTCCGCGCCGCTGGATGGTGTACCGGAGTTTTGGTTTTCTCGGCTTCCGGCAACTCGCCCTTTTCCATGGTGAAGAGAAATGGGCTGGGCGTGTAGGCGGTAATCACTCCAATCACGTCGGTGCTGGAACCCGGCGCCGGCGGATGAAGGACCGGCTTGTCCATGACCACGTGCAGATCGGCTTTGTTGGCGGTCTTGTTATCGTCCGTGATGGCCACATCCAGGCTGTCTTTGGTCGAGGCAATCACCTTGGTTTCGGGGATGCGCAGCTTGGCTTCGCCGCCCTTCTGCTTGTCCTGTATCGTCTGCCAGACCTTATCGGCGGCATCCTTGCCTTTGGCGGCACAGTCGCGCTGGGAGAGAACGAACTCCCAGTCGCTAAAGGAAAGCGCGGCCGGATCATATTTTGCGACGGTATCGGCGGCAATGTCACAATCGGTCGGTTTCGGAGTGACCAGTGCCGTCATGTCGGCGGGCGGAGCGGATTGCGTGGCAGCCGCGGCAACCAGCTGGTCCCAGCCATCATTACTGCCGTGGTATTTCCTGTATTTGGATTTGGCGTAAGCGGAAATACCGTTTACAGCGGCCGCATTGTTCCCGGCCACGTTAATGGCCTTGGCCGCATACCACAGACCCTTGAGATCAATGGGATTCACTTCCAGATACGAGATCGCTAACTGATAAACATCCTGCAGGTTGGTGGGATCAATGGCAAAGGCCTGCTCATAATAGGACTGTGCCTTGGAATAATCCTTGCTCTGCAAAGCGCAGAACCCGGCCGCTCCGTTAAAAATGTCCGAAATCTGAGTGGTCAGCTTCTTGAAATCATCGTCGGACGTGCCTTCCGGCTTCTGCCAGCCTGACAACTGCTGCAATCCTGTCTGCGCGCTGGCACAGCCTTCCTGCAGAGCTGCTGCTCCCGCGGCGCCACCACCGATGGCTAGCTGACGGTCAATGGCTGTAACAATCGCCAGTGCACGCACATTATTGGGATTCAGAGCCAGACTGTGCTTCGCCGTTTCCACGACTTTGGCCTGGCTCCCCGCTGCCTGATAAGCCGCCATGGCCTGGTCCAGAGCGTCCGCAAGAACAATGCTCTGCGGATACTGTTTTACGAAAGCTTCCATGGCCGCGGCTTTGGCTGTGGGGTCCTGCGTATTGAGCGCCTTGATGTAAGCGTCGTATTCGGTGGGATCCTTGATAATCTTTTGGTTCGGGCTCGTACCCTGCCCCATTACCAGACTTGCCGTTAGCGCGAGCACAATCGTGACAAGCACTTTCCTCATGAATTCTCCTTCGACCTGAGCTGAAATATGTAAATGGCCCTAACCGCGCATGCAAGCCTTAAAGCGGGCCTCGTTCTCTCCCTACCGTGAGAGGAAGGAATTATAAAGGAGTTTCCGTCAGCTTTGAAGCGCGTTAGTGCTATTACTCTTGTTCATTTCAACGATTGAAGAAAAGACACCGTTGGGAAGCAAAATGTTCCCGAACACGGTGTCTGTGGCAACAGGGGCCTGAACGTCCGCGTGATTTATTTGCCTTTGCGCCGTACGCGGCGAGGTACGGCAGGCTTTGCCGCCGGCAGCTCGCCCTGTTTCATGGTGAACAGGAACGGGCTGGGCTGATAGTCCGAGATCACGCCAATGATCTCCGTTGTCGTTCCGGCGGCGGGCGGCTTCACCAGCGGTTTTGCCATCTGGATTCGTATATCGGCCTTGTTGGCTTTTTGATTGTCATCGGTCACCGCCGCTTCGATACTGTCCCGGCTCGCGCTAATCACCTTGACCGGAATTTTGAGTTTGGCCTCTCCGTTTTTCTCTTTTTCCTGTATCGCCGCCCATACCTTATCGGCGGCCTGCTTGTTGCAGGGCGAGGCATCACGATACTGCAGGATAAACTCCCAGTCAGCGAATGAAAGCTGAGCAGGATCATTCTCCTCCACCGCCTTGCAGGCCAGCTCCTGCGCCGTCGGCGCCGCCTTCACCGTAAACCCCTGGGGAGGCGCGGGTTCAGTGGCGGAGCTGGCCACGATCTGGTCCCATCCGTCAGGCCCGCCGTGAAAGTTTTTGTATCTCGCGGTGAAGTACGGAGTCATGGACTGCACGGCGGGGGTATTGTGCTGGGCCTCGGCAAGATGAATGGCTTTGGCCCCATACCAGAAGCCGGTGGCATCCAGCGGCTTCATCTCCAGGCTGGCAATGGCCAGCTGATACATATCCTGCCAGTTGGCCGGATCAAGCTGGACGGCTTTCTGATAAGACGACCGTGCCGTGGCGTAATCCCTGGCCTGAAGGGCGCAGAACCCTGAAGCGCCATAAAAAATATCGGCCATCTGGTTGCGCAGCTTTTCAAAATCAACCTCGGACATCTCCCTGGGCCTCTGCCACGCTCCCAGCGCCTGCGCCCCTTTTTGCGCGTCGGTACATGCTTCCTGGAGCGCCGCCGCATTGCCATTGGTGGCCAGTCCGCGATCAATGGCGGTGACGATTGCCAGTGCGCGCACGTTATTAGGATCAATGGACAGCACCCGCTTGGCGATCTCTTCGACTTTGGCCTGATTGCCTGCCAGTTGATAAGCGGCCATGGCCTGCTCCAGAGAATCCATCAGCACAATGCTTTGCGGATACTTCGCCCCAAAAGCCTCCATGGCCGCCGCACGCTGCGCGGGGTCCTGTGTGTTCAGGGCCGCGATGTAGGCGTTGTATTCGTTCGGGTCCTTGATCACCTTTTGGTTGGTCGGCTGATCTGCGGCATTGGAGCCGGAAGGCGATGTCTGCGCCGGTTGCTGTGTTGCCGGAGTTGTGCCTGGCGAAGGCTGTTGCTGCTGGGTGGTTTGCGAATGGAGTGCGCTTCCCGGCGCAGAACTGGCCACAGCCAGCGCCAATACCAGGGCTGCTGGAAATCTGTTCATGATGTTTCTCCTTCGTTCTGGCTCCTGCCAGTACGAATGCCGAGAGGATAAATTTGCATACTCATCGAGCTGACAAGCCGCTTCCGAGGACGAAAGCAGTCAAGCCCCGTCTCCGTCTCGCGAAAGGCAGGTTGCGTCGTAGAATTGCAGACACCTGACAAAATCAGATGCGATGTACCTGATTTTTGTTAGCCGCACAGGTCGGGCCGTGGCCTGACAAAACCAGAAGTCTAAGTGGTGTGAGCGAAGGAATGGCGTACAAATCCAAATCCATGGGAGAAGCCTGCATGGCCAGTAACGTTCTTTCCGGAAAAACTGCTTTGATCACCGGCGGAGGCCGGGGCATAGGAGCGGCCATTGCCACCACGCTGGCCCGTCTGGGCGCCAGCACCATTATCTGCGGCCGCGTGTCGGGGCCTCTGGAGGAAACCGCCGCTCAAATCCGCTCCGCCGGAGGGCAGTGCGAAGCCTATACCTGCGATATTACGGACTGGAACTCCGTGGCCGCGCTGGCCAGCCGCGTCTCCCAGACCTTCGGACGGCTCGATATCCTGGTCAACAACGCGGGCATTGGCAGTTTTTCCGCTCCACTGCACGAAACGCCCATCGAAACCTGGGACGCCATCTTCAACACCAATCTGCGCGGCGTGTTCTACACCATCCGCGCCTTCGTCCCCTTGATGCTGGAGCATGGCGGCGACATCATCAACATCTCTTCCATCGCCAGCAAAAACCCGCTGCCCAATGGCGCGGCCTATGCTGCCTCCAAATGGGGCTTGAACGGGCTTTCTTATTCCGTGGCCGAGGAATTGCGGAGCCGCAACATTCGCGTGACGGTGGTATGCCCTGGCTCGGTGCATACCAGGTTTTCACCCCATGCCGGCAAGAACACGGAAAAAATGCTGCACGGGGAAGACGTGGCCCACGTAGTCGAGATGCTGGTGACCCAGGAACCCAGGTCTTTTGTGAGTGAAGTGGTGCTCCGTCCGACTCAGAAACCCTGAACCGGACGGGCAAAGTTTTTATACGCGTTAGCGGCTGGCGGGCTGCTTTTCCGGCATGGGCGCCAGCAGCGCTTCCTTGCGATACACCAGGTTGCTGGCGTTAAAAGTCGCAAGTTCAAAGCCGTGCCCGTGGGTAATGGCGTCCGTGGGGCAGGCTTCCACGCAGTAACCGCAGAAGATGCAGCGGTTGTAATCGATGTTATAAACCTTGGCGTAACGCTCGGCCCCGCTGATGCGGTTTTCCGCCGTGTTCTCCGCCGCTTCAATATAAATGCAGTTGGAAGGGCAGGCGGCGGCGCACAGAAAACAGGCAACGCACTTCTCCAGACCGTTCTCGTCGCGCTGCAGCACGTGCAGCCCGCGGAACCGCTCCTGAAAAACCGCGCCCTTGTTGGGCAGTTTCTTGTTCGGATAGTCCTCCACAATCGTGGGCTTGAACATCTCCATGAAGGTGACAGACATTCCCTTGGCAATGCCGGCGATATCGCTGAGAATCGACATAAATTCCAGTATAACGGGTGAGGCGCCCTGAGAGTCAATCTGTCCGTTCCTGCATACTGAGTGGAGCACGGTGATGTAACATCGCTATTGCACTCACAATCTCCAGAATGCATGACGATCGTTTAGTGGTCGTCGTTCCGGAAATCATAGAAGACACGAATGAGGTTGCCATCAAGATCGGCGGCCATAAACTCGCGCAGCTTCCACAGTTTGTCCTCGGGTTCGGAAACGATCTTCGCGTGTGCGACCTTCCACTGTGCAAAGAGTTCGTCTACCTCAGCCTTGCTATTGAGATTGAGCCAGAAAAGGACAGGGCCTCTATTGCCGCAGGATTCTCGGAAGGATTGGTTGGTGATAAACAGTCTGCACTTCCCCCTTGAGATGCCGGCAATGCCGCCCTTGTCGTCCCCCCAATCGAAGGTAAAGCCCAGCGTGTTGACATAGTAAGCAGCGGCTTTGTCGACGTTGGCTGCGGGGATCTCCGGAACAGGAGCGGGGAACGTCATGCGGTGAATCGTACCACGAGCACGCGCCCTGGACGCCAGGGGAATATGAGAGGTTGAGTGCAAGCAATAAGTTTCTCGGATCATTCGCGATTAACACCAACGAATTGATCAATCCGATCAATTCGCGGTTATCGGCAACACTTCCATAACAGGATTTGTCCGGGTTGCCCGTCATTCGGCAGGACGCGCTATCGTATATTGCTGTACAGTATTTCCGGCAGCACGTGCGGTCTCGAAGTAGCTCGGACTCCGCAAATAGGAGGATTGAATGGCGCAAGTATGGCTAGTCACAGGTAGTTCTCGCGGTCTGGGTCGCGCAATTGTCGAAGCGGGCCTTTTGGCGGGCAATAAGGTGTTGGCGACAGCTCGCGACATTGAGTCACTGCGTGAGCTATCGGAGCGCTACGGTGACCAGGTGAAGCTCTTCGAGCTGGACGTGACCGACGAGTCGTCGGCTGCCGGTGCGGTGAAGACGGCAATCGATGCGTTTGGCTCGCTGGACGTTGTTATCAACAATGCAGGATATGGCAATCTCTCGTCCGTCGAAGATACGCCGATGTCCGATTTCCGCGCACAGATAGAAACCAATCTCTTCGGGACAATCATCGTGACGAAGGCAGCTCTCCCGCACTTTCGCGAAAGGAAGGCGGGCCATTTCGTTCAGTTTTCCTCGATGGGCGGAAGGATCGGCCCCCCAGGGCGCGGGCCTTATTCAGCGGCGAAATGGGGCGTAGAAGGTTTCTCCGAAGTTTTGTCGCGCGAAGTGGCACCGCTAGGCATCAAGGTCACGATCATCGAGCCGGGTGGCTTCCGCACGGACTTCGCCGGCAGTTCCACCAAGCTGAGCGAAGGGCATCCCGAACACGACTCGACTGTTGGAGCAACGGCCAGGTTTCAGCGCGCCTATAACGGTAAGCAGCCCGGAGACCCGAAGAAGGCGGCTCAAGCGATCGTTCGGCTGACGCAGGAACAGAAACCTCCGTTGCGACTGTTGCTCGGCAGCGATGCGTATAACGGGGCGGAGAGGAACGACCTTGCACGATTAGAAGAAGCGAGAGCCTGGAAAGAACTCAGCCTGTCCACCGATTTCTAGTCGGAGCCTGGCATAAACGTCTACCGGAGTTCGCTGCATGACGAGGGTCATAACTGCTCTCAGCTCCCCGATTAACAAGACGGTTTCGAGCCGATGTGATCCGAAGCCCGGATCCTTAACCGGGGACGCGGTTCAGTTCTCGGTTGGTCGGCAATCCATCACTTATCGCACTATGTAAGGGTAGCCCGTCGCGGACGAGCGGGCAACACAGCCCAACCGCTTGTCCAAGGCCACAAAAAGCGCTGGAGTCGCATGTTTAACGCGGCAGGCTGCTCTGTGTCCACTCCAAAACTGCGTTGGCCAAATCCATGCGCCTGTCAGAGTAGCTGTGGTCCGTATCCCAGTGCTGCTCTGTAACGTGAATATCTCCGGCTTTGCGGAGGGCTTCGGCGAGGGCGTGATCGGCAGGCGCGAGTCCGTCGTTGGCGGTAATCACCAGGACAGGACGCGGCGCAACGGCGGGCGCGAGTTGGATGAAGTTCAGCGTCTTCTGGTTCTTGTAGATCTCGCGGGCAAGCGATTCTCCGCTCGTGCCAGCGAGTGGCATGAGGTTGCTGTCCTCCTCCAGCGATTTCGCCTCGTCCGCAATCGTCGCAGCCTCGGAGCTGGAGTGTCGCCTTGACTCGTATTCGGAGCCGATGTTCCATGCGGAAATCAGCACGGCGGCGGCGACCTGCGGATTGTGCGCGGCGGCGGAAGCAGCCATGTATCCGCCCATACTGTGGCCGATGACGATAACACGATGCGTGTCGATGCGGTACTTCTGCGCATTGGCCGGGTCGAGGACGTAGCGGACTTCCGTATCGGCGTCTTCAGCGGCATGCGCGAAGGAAAAGTCGCCCTTGACTCCCCAGGAACCGCGGTAATGCATGGCGAGCACATTCCAGCCGTGGGCGCGCAGAGTTTGCGCCAGATCAAGGTTCTGCTCAAAGCCAGGGAATCCGTGCAGGATGATTGCCGTCGGATGCGGCTCTGCTCCAGCGGCGAGATAGAACACCCCAAGAAGCATGTTGCCATGGCTGGGAAGAATCATCTGGTGCGTAGAGGCAGGCGTGGCTGGAAGGGCCTTGCTGGGGGCGCTTTGAGCGGCAAGCGGCAGAACAAGCAGGACTGTGGACGCAAAAATGTGCAGGAATTTCATCGGAGCAGTATAAACGCGGGCAGGAGAGGCTTCCATTGCACCATCAGCTTCTTGTGTAATCCGTCAGAACAAGTACTGCCTTCCTGAAATTGATGACGTGCTGGCCAATAGACCATTACGGGACTATAGAACATGATGGATGAACCGCTACTGATCAGATCGCTTCAGAAACGATCTTTGTGGCTGGAGTTGGTTCACCCTCACCATCGCCATTTGTCCGGGCTGGAAGAGTTCGACTCGTTCTTTTGCGAATCTGTCGCTGAGGAATGGATTGCTGTCGATTCCACTGTAGATATGACCGTCAAAGTCATAAGTGTACGCAACCTCCACCGTCGATACCCAGTCATCCTCGATCCGTGAGGAGTCAACTCTGGCCTTCACCAGCTTCCATTTGCTGCTTCCCCACCCTCGCCGCAAACGCAGTATGAGCTTGATAAAGTAAGCAATCACAACGTCCAGAACGAGGCCACCCACATTCAGACTCCTTAAGAAAACTGCCTTAACTCAACGGTAAAACGGCCTTCATGTGAAGTAACAAAAGTTGCAAGAAAACCAACTACCGTATGCAAAAGGACAAGCCACAACCAAAGAGTCCTTCCCTAACTCTGCCAAAAATCCAGATGTATCTGCGCCACCAGCTTCGAAATTTCCTGGCGATCAACTTTCTCCGGCAGGGGTGAAAGCGTGACCGCTTCTTCTACCTCCCTGAACAGCCGCTGGGCCTGGCGAAGGACTTTTTCGAACGTCCATTCACCGCTCCGGACTTCAATCAGCAAATCTTTTTCCGGCCTCGGCAATGTTATGTGTCCGGTCTTCATCAGCTCCATACATTCATACAGCAGACGCAATCCGTGCATGGCCGCTTTGGTGTCATACCCATATTTTCCAATGTACTCGGGGCGCTGGCCTTTTTTCCCGCTTCCCTTCTCGCCAGTCAGTCGCTTGAACTGAGAGTCGGCAAACCCCAGAAACTGCCGGGCAGAGGCCCGCGAAAGAAACACTGCTTTATGTTTCTGAATTCTCCGCCAGGTCTGCGGCGTCACTTCCTCAGGATCGGCAAAAAGAAAATGCAATGCCGTGGCGTTGCCTTTCGCGGACATGTCCGCCCATTTGCGCAGGGAATACAGCGTGACATCAATGTCGTCCGGCCCATTACGCCGCTCGGAACCGGATGTAGACCATACAAAATGCGGATGGGAAGTCAGCCCCAAAGCCCGCTCTGGGCTTTCGATGTACACACCATAAATATCGGTATCATCGGTTTTGCCCACCTTGGCGCCGTGGAGTTCAGAGCCGCCAACAAACAAATGAATGAGGGCTTCCGTCTGATCAAATCCAGACTGGCCAACTAATTTGAGCAGAGATCGTTGTTTCGTATTGCGCGGTATCGCATGCATCACACTGCCTCAGGGCTTAAATTCATAGCTGGTTTCAAACTCTTCGCCCACGATCTGATTCAGGTGGTGCTTCAAATGGGCCACGTAATCTTCGGCAATCCAGGCCAGCGTTGCCGGCTTGTTTTTGCCGATTTTGCATTTGGCCGCGCCCGCTTTGGCCGGAAGCACGGAGAGGATATGGGCCAGCAGGCGGTTGTAATTGGTCCAGGTATCCACCAGGAAGTTCCAGTCCATTTCGCGGAAGCGCTGCAGCTTTACCAGTTCTTCCTGTTCGTAATTGGGGAAGGTCAGGCTGCCCGCCAGCGCCGCGCGCAGAAAGCGCTGATGGTTGTTGGCAGCCGAATCCAGCAGATGGCCCAGAATCTCCTTTTTCGCCCACTTTCTTGGACTGGGACGGCCCGTGGTCTCGGCGTTGGTCAGTTGAGTGAGCAGCGGTTTGGCCTGGGCCACCGTTCTCCCCAGGTCCGTGGCGATTGCGGTAAAAGGATTACTCAATTCCCAGCTCCTTCCATTTCCTGTCCACCAGGGCTTTGGTCTTTTCGTCCATTACGATGTCATCCGGCCAGGGGCGGGTAAAACCCTCCGCCGCCCACTTGCGCGTGGCGTCAATGCCCATCTTGGAGCCGAAATTGGGCAGGCGCGAGGCGTGGTCCAGAGAATCCACCGGGCCCAGGGTGAACTGTATATCGCGCTCGGGATCAATATTGTTGAAGACCTTCAGCACTACCTCGCCCACGTCCTGTACATTCACGTCCTCATCCACCACCACGATGCACTTGGTAAACATGGCCTGTCCCAGGGACCATATGCCATTCATCACTTTGCGCGCGTGGCCAGGGTACGACTTGCGGATGGAGACGATCATCAGGTTGTGAAAGACACCCTCCACCGGCAGGTTCACGTCCACAATCTCCGGCAGGGTGAGCTTCATCAGAGGCAGGAAGATGCGCTCCACCGCTTTGCCCATCCAGGCGTCTTCCATGGGCGGCTTGCCGACAATCGTGGTCGAGTAAACCGGATTCTTGCGGTGAGTGATGCAGGTGACGTGAAACACCGGATACTCATCTTCCAGCGAGTAAAAGCCGGTATGGTCGCCGAATGGGCCTTCGGTCCGCAGCTCGTCCAGCTTTACGTAGCCTTCGAGAACGATCTCCGCCGACGCCGGTACTTCCAGGTCCACGGTCTCGCACTTGACCAGCTCTACCGGACTCTGCCGCAGGAAGCCGGCGATGATGAACTCTTCCACCTCCGGCGGCGCGGGAACAATGGCGGAAAACGTAAGCGCGGGATCGGTGCCGATGGCTACAGCGACTTCCATAGTCCCGCTGGGGCGCTCGCCCTGGGCCAGCACGGAGCCCCCGGCTGAACGGGCCATGATGTCCACATTCGAGCGCGTGCGCTCCTGGGCCTGTGCTCCCGCCGCCGTTCTCAGGTGGTCGCGATAGTGCTCCGCCGCCACCTTCTGCCGCTGCCAGTGCATACCGGCGGTGGTGGCGTCATAAATCTGCATTCGGTACATGCCCATGTTGCGCTTCCCGGTTTTGGGGTCGCGGGTGATCACGCACGGCAGCGTGATGAAGCGTCCGGCATCCTGGGGCCAGCACTGAAGCACGGGTAAATCGAGCAGAGAGAAGTCTTTCTTTTTGATGACCTCTTTGCACGGCCCGGTCGGAACGATTTTTGGGAAGAACTTGCCCATATCCGCCAGCATGGGCAGCATCTTCAGCTTTTCCAGAAAGCCTTCAGGCGATTTCAGGTTGAGTAACTGCCGGATGCGCCCGGCAATTTCATCCAACTGCTCCACGCCCAGGGCCATCTGCATGCGGCGTTCGCTGCCGAACTGGTTGATTAGTACGGGGACGCCGTTGGCCCCCTTGACATTCTCAAAAAGCAGAGCCGGACCGCCGGGGCGTCCATATTTTTTAACGGCGCCTTTTGATACGCGGTCGGTAATCTCCGCAATTTCAAGGACGGGGTCAACTTCGGCACGAATGCGCTTGAGCTCTCCTGCACTCTCAAGTGCGGCAATCCATTCTCTAAGGTCGTTGTAAGGTTTCATGGGTTATGGCTGCGCCGGGTGGTTCCCCAAACGCATGACTTGTCCGGTCAAACTTTTCAGAACTTCACATCATACAAAACAGCCGGATAGTTGTGCGCCAACTCCAGGCGAGGCACTCTCATCTTATCCGAACGACAGCACTCTTCCTGGGGACCCTTCATGGCAACTGCAATTCAGGGTGAAGCACAATACATTGACGCCCTTTCCCGTCTAACGCTCCGCCCTCTGGCCGCGACTGAAGTTTTTCCCCGGCTTGCCCGGCTGACTGATCAACAGAAAAAAGATTTTACCGATCTGGCGGATTCCAACCATGTAACCATCCGGGCTTTTGAAGTGATCAATCGCGTTGCCGGAAACTGCGGCCATCCGGAAATACAGGCATGGGCCGTGGACGTTCTGATGCAGGAACGGTTGCGGATTAACTGCGCTCTCGAGTATCTGCAACAGGTCTGTGACGAACTCGAGGCCAGCGGGTGTCCGGTGCTGGTGATGAAGACACTCGACCACTGGCCCGACCTGGGCAATGATCTCGACCTGCTTTCGACGGGCGACCGCAGAGCAATTATTGATGTGTTTCGCAACAAATTTCATGCCCGGACAGAGCCGCAAAGCTGGGGCGACCGCCTGGCCAACAAATGGAATTTTGTGCTTCCCGGCCTGCGCGAATCCATCGAGGTGCACAGTGGGCGACTGGGGCAGACGGGAGAACACATCGAGCTGGCCCGGCGTTTTATTCGCCGGCGGACCACCATGCAGGCCCATGAGCATGAATTTTTCGTTCCGGCGCCAGAAGAGCGCGTATATGCCGCCACGCTGCAGCGCATGTACCGGCACTTTTATTTTCGCGTTTGCGATATTGTGAACACTGCCAACCTGCTGGAATCGGGCCGGCTCAATTTTACCGAACTTCAGGCCGGTGCTCTGCAGGCGGGAATCTGGCCCGGGGTGGCCAGTTTTCTCAATATTGTCTCGGAATACGTGCAGCAATACCGCCCAACCGGATTGCAGCTTCCGTATGAAGTCCGGGCCAATGCCTCCGTAGGCGCAAATAAGATTTATACCAGTGCGCGCTTTCTGCGGATTCCCATCATCCCCTGCGCGGCCAAACTTTATATGCGCCAGCTCCGGGAAGCGGCCTTTCATGGTAACGTCCCGGCAGCTCTGCGCCTGAGCCTGCTGCCACCGCTGGCTTCGGCGGCAGCCGTAGCCTTTAGGATCACTGGCAGCGATAAAGGTGTCTGGTAGAACGGTAAGAACAAAAGAGCGGCGGATTGGCATCCACCGCTCTTTCGACTTCACCCTCAGTCTGCACTTCGGGAATTTGTTGTAGCCGTTGATTACCTGCCGTGGCCGCCACCACTGTGGCCACCACCTCCGCCGCCACCGTGGCCGCCACTGGATCCATGCGATGAAGACCCGCCACCACTGTGGCCACCACCGTTGGAGCGTCCGCCACCACCACCGCTATGGCCACCACCGTTGGAGCGGCCGCCGCCGGATGGCGGTGAGTATCTGGGGCCGCCTCCGTTCGCAGGCGAGGAGCTGCGACCAGACGACGTATCTCTGGCGCCGCCAAAACTACCGGAGCCTGCCGATGGCCCTCCACCCGAGTTTCGCGGAGTCACAATAGGCTTGCTTAGCTCCAGTGGAGGCTTGCTCCCGGCATTCGCCGGACGGTCCGCGCCCGGCCCACGCTCAAATGTGTGCCAGCCATTGCCCTGATTACCACCATTGCCATTATTCGCAGGCTGATGACTCTGCGCCGGGCTTTCATGGGCTGGGTTGGCCGGAGACGAGCTTCCCGGCTGATGTCCGCCGCCCGCGCCACCTGCGGCATTAGCTGGAGAAGCGGACTGCGCCGGACGGTCTCCACCAAACCGGTGCCAGCCATTGCCAGAGGACGATCCCTGGTTCTGTCCCTCTGGTCTTGCAGCACTTGCCGTTTGGCGCACATTCTCCGCCGCAGGGCTTATCGAATGCCCGGCGGGATTCGCCGGAGACTCTGTCCGTCCCAACTGACCGGATTGCGGCGTGCCTGCTCTGGATTGGCTCTGCACCGAGGCATTGCTCCGGAGCATTTCCGGCGCATGGGTTTGCACTACCTGCTGTACCTGCGCGGCCTGTTGATGAAATGCCACCGGTCCGGCAGGCGGCTGGTTACGGGTAAAGAAGTGGGTGCTGTCTCTGCCCTGCACAGCAGCAGCCCCATTTCCGCTGGCTGCATGGAGGCTTTCCCGCGTCGGCACCACCGGCAGGTTGCCGGTCATCACCTGCCCCTGATGGAACGAAGCTGCGTCAATTCCTCCATGATTCACTCCGATGCTCCCGTGTCCAAAGTCCGCGGCCCCTACCGTAGTGATTCCCGCACGCACGCGAGCGTTGGTTTCTGCCAGGCGAATGTTGGAACCAAACGGCCGGTTGCCCCTGGCCAGTGGACCGATGAAGCCATCGCGGCCAAAACCATCATGGCGGAAGCCATCGTGACGGAAACCATCATGACGAAAACCATCGTGGTCAAAGAAGCGATGTCTGTCGCCAAAGAAGAAGTTAAAACTGATGGCGTTGTAGCTATAGAAGCCCGGGCCATACCAGGGGAAGAACGGATCGTACGGTCCCACCGGGAGCCAGCCGAAAGAGCTGAAGCCGAAGCCCACACGGTGTCCAAAGCCAAAAAAGGAGACAAATGCCGGAGCCCACACCGGACGATACGAGGCATATACCGGGCCTGGCCACCAGGACCATGAGCCGCCATAGAGGAACCAGCGGCCATAGTGATAAGGCGCCCATCCCCAGGGTTCATAGGAAACCCAGGTCCAGCCATAATAAGGGTTCCAAACCCAGCGGCCTGTCTGATACGGGGCCCAGTCAGGACCAACTCCGTAAGGCTGCCATACGTTACCGTAGCCTGGAGCACTGACCCAGCGGCCATAGGCATCCAGGTCCTGTGCGCCGGTGTAATACCGGTTGGCGCGACGCCAGCTTTCGGCATCACGGATGACGTGGTCGCGATCACTGTTGAAGCGGTCCCAGTCATCTTTGGGAGGGGCATTCACAACTTTGTATTCCGGATTGCCCTCACCACGAATGGTGATGAGCTGGCCTTCCCTTACCACGGTGCTGCCCTGCGACGTGGTGATTTCCGCCTCGCCATCGCGGACAATCACATCGGTCTCACTATCTGAATTCACCTGCACCCGGTATCGGCCATGCCGCAGCGGCCGCACCGTGACGTTGGGCGTATCGATTTCCACGCTGGCCTCGCTGCCCTTCAGCATGGAGTAGTTGGTATATCCCTGCGCGACCTGTATCTGAATGTGCGAGCGCGTGAGATCGGCAATCTTGACCTGAGCGCGCGAAGACAGCCGGACGATATTGGCATAATCCAGCTGAAGCTCCGTGTGCGAGCGGTCTCCGGTTGCGACCTGATCACCGCGCACCAGCGGCGAGTTCAGCGTGACCGAAGACCAGTCACCCGAATCTCCGCGCTGCATAGAGACCTCGCCATGAATCAGGCTGAGTCGAGCTACCGTGGGCTGCGCACCTGGATTTTTTGCCGGATTACCCCGGTCCTGGTCAACATTCACCGGAGCGGTGGACGGCTCACTGACCTGCTCTGGCGGTGGAGGCGGCGCAGGTTCGTCCTGGGCCACAGCCGATACCGCCAGCGCGATCACTGCTAAAGTCAGAATGGAAATAAAACGAAGGACGAATGCTTTCGTTTTCATAAGGGCCTTCCCTGCTGTAGAAAATGACTTCATCTGCCCTTAAGTACTGGCACGTCGCCTGCCAAAAGTCGACGAAAACATCCCTTTGTTTTCAATAATTTAAAGACATAGACATGTAAAGTCGGGTTAAGTGGTGCTTTTCAGCCACCAGTGCCGGTGGATTTGGGCCACAGGCGCCAGGCTGCCGGGGGAACCTTACTCTTCGTCTGCCACTCCCAGCCTGGCCAGGCGATAGCGCAAAGCATTGCGCGAAAGTCCCAGCAAGCGCGCAGCCTGGCTCTTGTTGCCGCCCGCACGACGCAGCGCCTCGCGGATCATCTCGTCTTCCCACTGCTCCAGCGTCATGCCTTCCGGCAAAAACGAAGCCTCCGCCGAGGTACTGTTTTTTTGATTCGCGGAGTCAAGATAAAAATCCCCCACGTCGAGCACCGGCCTGGCGGCTAATGCAACGGCGCGCTCGATTGTGTTTTCGAGTTGACGCACATTGCCTGGCCAGTGGTAGTCCATGAGCATCTTCATGGCAGCCGGGGTGATGGTGGTAACTTCCTTTTCGTTTTCCCGGGCAAAGCGGACCAGAAAGTAACTGGCCAGTTCGGGGATATCGTCCTTGTGCTCGCGCAGCGGAGGAATATCAATGGGAACCACATTGAGGCGATAGTAGAGATCCTCACGAAAAGTCCCCTGCTCCAGCGCGGCGCGCAGGTCACGATTGGTAGCAGCGATCAAACGTACATCGACTTTCAGCGTTTTCGTCCCGCCCAGGCGCTCAAATTCGCGCTCCTGCAGCACCCTCAGCAGCTTTACCTGGATTGGGGCCGGGACATCGCCAATTTCGTCGAGAAAAAGCGTGCCCTTGTCCGCCAGTTCAAACTTGCCCGGCTTGCTGGCCAAAGCGCCGGTAAAGGCGCCCTTCTCGTAGCCAAACAGTTCGCTCTCAAAAAGCGTGTCCGGAATGGCCGTGCTGTTGATCTTGATAAAGGGGCCGGAAGCGCGACGCGAGTTCTGATGAATGGCACGCGCGATCAGGTCTTTACCCACACCGCTTTCGCCGCCCAGCAGCACAGTGGAGTTGGTGGGGGCCACGCGCTCCACCAGGGCCAGCACCTCCTGCATTTTTGGGCTGCGAGCGATGATGTTTTGATACTGATAGCGCTTTCCCAGAGCTTCTTTCAGACTGCGGTTTTCCTCGCGCACTTTCTGTACGTCCAGCTCTTTGCGCACCACCAGCTTCATTTCGGCCATGGTGAAGGGCTTGAGCACATAGTCGCTGGCTCCAGCTTTCATGGCTTCTACCGCGGTTTCAACCGAGCCATATGCGGTCATCACAATCACCGGTAAAGATGCGTTCACGCGGCGGGCTTCCTGCAGAAACTCAAGACCGCTCATGCCGGGAAGCTTGAGGTCGGTGATTACCAGATCGGCCATTTCCTTGCGCAAAAACTTTAAGCCGGTCTCGGCATCCTCCACGGCCTGAGTGACGTGGCCGTCTTCGCCGAGACTGATCTCCAGCAATCGGCGCATGCGCGGCTCGTCTTCGATGATTAAAATGCTGGCCATCTTTAAAATTATGATTGAGTGTAACCAAACGCGAGCTTTTGTGCAGGAAGGCAACCCTGCTTGCCACTTTCTTTTGTCTCCACTTTTGTCGCCAAATTTGCGAAAATGCCAACGATCAAACTGAGTCCCGACCTGAAGCTGAACTGCGGATCACTTAGTTACAGCGGTACGCACTTCCGGAACCACGGGTTTTCCAAAATTATTATTTAGGTCTGCTCATTTACCAGGCATTGCCCTAAGGAGACCAGCATTGGAGAGCACGCTTTTCATCCACCGGCTCCACTTTGCCTTCACCGTCACCTTTCATTATCTGTTTCCGCAGCTCACCATGGACCTCGCGCCCTTGCTGGTGGTGATGAAGACTCTGGCACTCCGCACGGGAAACGAAAAATGGAATGAGGCAGCACGTTTCTGGGCGAGGATCTTCGGCGTGAACTTTCTCATGGGCGTAGTGACCGGAATTCCCATGGAGTTTCAGTTCGGCACCAATTGGTCGCACTTCGCTCGGCTTACCGGAGGCGTGATTGGCCAGCCTTTGGTGATGGAAGGCGTATTTGCTTTTTTTCTGGAATCGGCCTTTCTCGGTTTATTTCTTTATGGCGAAAAGCGGCTTAGCCCTCGCGCTCACTGGTGGTCGGGATTTTTAGTGTTTGCCGGTTCGTGGCTCTCGGGTTTCTTCATCATCGTCACCGATGCATGGATGCAGCATCCAGTGGCTTACACTCGCATGAGCGATGGCGGATTTCAGGTCAGCAGCTTTTGGGGTATGCTGCTGAATCCCTGGGCGCTGCTGCAGTACGCCCACAATATGAGCGGCGCAATGATTACCGCCGTGTTTGTGGTTTCCGCCGCAGGCGCATATTACCTGCTGGAAGAAAAATTTCAGGAATACGGACGCATGTTTCTTCGCGTGGGCGTGATTGGCGGAGTGATTTTCTGCCTTCTCCAGGTCTTCCCTACCGGCGATCTTCATGGGCGTTACATGGCCCGTTATCAGCCGGTGACCACGGCAGCAATGGAAGGGCTGTTCAAAAGCGAAACCGGAGCGCCTATCGTAATTCTCGGTCAGCCGGACGAAGAGCATGAGCGAATTGACAATCCTGTGGTCGTAAACAAGGTCCTGAGTTTTTTGATTTATGGCACAACCACGGCCGAAGTAAAGGGCCTGAATGAGTTTCCCAAAGACGTATGGCCCACCAACATTCCTCTGCTTTATTACAGCTACCACATCATGGCCGGACTGGGGACAATCTTTGTTCTGGTCATGGTAGTTGCGGCATTCCTGCTGTGGCGCGGAAAGCTTTATCAATCCCGCTGGATGCTGTGGATTTTACTGCTGTGCCTGCCATTCCCCTACATTGCCAATACCGCCGGATGGATGACCGCCGAGGCAGGCCGGCAGCCGTGGCTGGTTTACGGCATCATGCGCACCGCTGACGGATATTCAAAGCACGTCCACGCCGGCAACGGCCTGTTTACCCTGCTTGGCTTCATGGGAATCTACGCGGTGCTGGCGATTCTCTTCCTGTTTCTGATGTATCACGAAATAGCGCACGGCCCAGGACACGCTGACAACGCCTCGGTCACAACGGCTGCTTACTAAAGGAGTCAACGATGCTCTTCATCTGGTTCTGGCTGGTTGCAATCATGATTGCCGGATATGTGGTGCTGGATGGCTTTGATCTTGGCGCTGGCGTGCTCCACCTGTTCATAGCCCGGACGGAGCAGGAGCGCCGGACCGTGCTTCGCACCATTGGCCCGGTGTGGGACGGTAATGAAGTCTGGCTGCTGGCCGGTGGTGGCACCTTGTATTTCGCCTTTCCCTGGCTCTATGCTGCGGGCTTCAGTGGTTTTTATCTGCCCCTGATGATCGTGCTCTGGCTGCTGATCCTGCGCGGAATCGGAATCGAGCTGCGCAATCATATCGATTCGCCGGTATGGCGCAGTTTCTTCGATGGCTGCTTTGCTCTCTCCAGTCTGCTGCTCACGATCTTCTACGGTGCGGCACTGGGCAACGTGATTCGCGGCGTGCCGCTCGAGCAGGATGGGTACTTCTTTCTGCCCCTGTGGACGAACTGGCGCGTGGGGCCGGAGCCGGGAATTCTCGACTGGTACACGGTGATCTCGGGAGTAGTGGCTCTGGTGGCGCTTACCGTTCACGGGGCAAATTACGTAGCTTTAAAGACAAGCGGCGAACTGAACATCCGTGCTCGCCGCATGGCGTCCTTGCTCTGGCCTGTCCTTCTGGCGGTTACGCTGCTCAGCCTGTGGGCTACGCTTTCCATTCGTCCCGAATTGCTGGTCAATTATCGGCGCTTCCCCGCTCTGTTTGTGGTTCCTGTAGTGGTGGCAATCAGTCTGGGGGCTATGATGGCTTTTCGCCGCAAAGGCAATGACAAAGCCGCTTTCCTCTCGTCCAGTGCCTATCTGGTGGTCATGCTGGTGGGCGCAGCCGCTGGTGTATACCCCAACCTGCTCACTTCCACCACCGAGCCTTACCTGAATATCACTGTTTATAACGCGGCAACGGGATGGTATTCGCTCTCCGTTGGCCTTATTGTCTGGGGCCTGGGCATGACGCTAGCAATCGGCTATTTCATTTTTACTTACAGAATGTTCCGCGGGAAAGTTGAAGCATAGCTGGAACCCTGAAATGGTTGCAGCTCACTGCACCACAGTAACCTGATGAGAAGCAATTCCTGCTGGGACCATGGCTCGTACAGCCCCGCGCCAGACGGCGAGCAACACTGTGCCCACTATGACCAGGGCAAGGCAAAGGCCGATCCACATACCAGTCGCACCCATATTCAGACGAAAACAGAGTAGTGCACCGAGGGGCAAGCCGATGATCCAGTAACCAACCAAATTGGCGAGCATAGGCGTGCGCGTATTTCCAGCGCCGCGAAGGGCCCCGGTGGCCACAACCTGTAAACCGTCGAACAATTGAAAAACAGCAGCCACCAGCAGCAGGCGCGCCCCGGCATAAACTACCGCAGGCTGAGGCGAATAGATGCGGGCAATGTAAGGGGCGAAAAGAAACAAGAGCAGCCCGCAGCAGGACATGAAGGCCGCACCCAGCAGAATTGCCACCCATCCGGCGCGGGCCGCTGCACGGAAGTCGCGCGCGCCAATGCTGTGGCCAACACGGATAGCCGCGGCGGAGCCAATGCCCAGAGGAACCATGTAAGTGAGACTGGCCACGTTGAGCGCGATTTGGTGTCCAGCGAGTTGAAGCGAGCCAAGTTTGCCGATGAGAAACGTAGCCATGGTAAAGCCGCCGATTTCGAGCAGCATTTGTGAGGCGGCGGGAAGTCCAAGCCGCAGCAGCACGCGTATACGGCTAAGATCCAGGCGGCGCGAGGATTGCCACAATCCGCTGTGATTTTTGCGGTTGTAATAGACCACCGCGATGGCCAGCACCAGAACCATGTAGATTCGCGCTCCGCAGGTGGCCCATCCGCTGCCGGCCACGCCCAGAGCTGGAAATCCTAAGTGCCCGTAAACGAACGTCCAGTTGCCGAGCAGGTTGATAAGATTGGCGGAAATAAGCGCAAACACCACTGGACGGACCAGACCCATGGCCTGCAAATACCGGCGCAGCACAAAATAAAGCACCAGAGGCAGTGTGCTCCAGATAAGGGTCCTGATGAACGGAATTGTGTGCTCCACCAGTGCGGCTTCCAGTCCAAAATGCCCCAGCAGCGGAAGCCAGCTCAGGACACAAAGCATCAGCAGAGGGGAAAGGACCAGCGAAAAGTAGAGGGCATTCCACAGCGCGCGATGGCACTCTTCGAGCTTTCCCGCGCCAAAGGCCTGCGCAACAATGGTATCGAGGCCGAGCATGATACTGCTGCCAAACAGGGCGATGGTGTAGAAAAGCGTGGTTCCGAGACTTACGGCCCCAATGGCGGTCGCACTGTAGGGCAGGCGGCCGACCATGACCGTGTCCACAAAGCCCATGGATATCCATCCCACTTCAGAAAGGGCAAGCGGAACGGCCAGCCGCAGCATGGGCCGAAATTCCTGGCGAATTTCACTCGCTTGGAGCATACAATGACCAGATCACAGCAGAACACATTTTGGAACAAGTTAAAAGCCGTGGCATGGCCCACTGGAGATTGACTGTGTATCAGAGCGCAGCGCTATGCCGAAAGCAGCAGCTTAGATTACGATCAGCGTTTCAGGATCAGGATAATCCTCAAGGATGGCATGATAACCGGAAAGAATTCGCAGATTTTTTACCGGCCGGAGCAGCTCAAAGCGGACCAGATGCCCGCACTGCTTACAGACAGGAAATCGGTCGGTTTTGAGCAGAGTGGCTTCATGCATCAACCGGTGCGTATCGTGAGTGACCCGATAAATGCCGCTCTGCGGAACCAGCTCTCCCGGAACAAACTTTTTGCTGGAGTTGGGATGTGCCTTCATTCCATAAACCTGGAGCAGCTTCTCTCGCTGGACTCATGGTTTGTTACTATAACTCCAAATTGCACTGCGATGCGAAATGAAAAAAGAATTAGACGTATAGCTCGGCACTGGCCAACTTTTGCCGCTGTTAAGGCATCTCCTCCTGCCGGGAAAATGGCCACTGGCAATATGGAATGCCTGCGCGCGCTCAACAGTGAAACCACCTTTTGCGAGGGCGCCTTAAGCTAATGCCGAGAATTCTGTGTATTTCTCCTTCAGACATTCTTCTCTCCACCAGGCAGCTGCTGCTGGAAAGTGACGGACACGCGGTTGAATCTATCCAGCGGCTTCCCCAGATCCATGCGCTGCACGAACAACAGAAGTTCGATCTGGCGGTGGTGGGCCACGATTTTGCCGGAGATGAAAAGCGCCGAATCGCCCACGCCATCAATACACGTTTCCGCGGGCTTCCCATTCTGGAAATGTGCCATCACTCGCCGGAGATTCCCGGCGCGGATTTTATTTTGAGCAACTCGCCGGGCGACCTGCTGGTCGCCATTCGCGATGTACTTGCCGGCCGGCGAGTACGCGGATTTCCCGGCTGACGCTCATCACTACTGACATTGGAATTCTTTAAGCTGTGCGAACTCAAGCACCATCGCATTTTTGCCGATAAATGCTTGTGCATATTGCTGCCAAATGGTGTATATACATCGCAATAGTCAGCAGCTTTGCATAGCCCAGGGTACTAATGTCTAAAATTGGTTCCAAAGCGAACTTCGTTCTGGACTGGATTTCTGCCAGCCGCGGACGCCTGTACACGGTGCTGGTACTGGGATCTGCTATTCCTCTTTTGCTGTTTTTATCTACAGCCGACCGGATAATCAGAACCACTCAGGTACGCGATCTGGCTCAGCAAAGCAGCAAGGCAGGCGACCAGACCGCATTGATACTGGAACGGCGGCTGGCCAGACAAGCGGCCCTGGTCAGAACATTGGCGGCCAATCCGGCGATCATCGACGCCGTGGCGCGAGATGACCGGCACACGGCGGCGGCCAGACTGCATGATGTGCAGGAACTGCGTGCTGAAGCGGCCCTGCTGGCGATCTATGACGCTAACGGAGCCGCCATCGTGGCCGATCCTGAAAAGGCTGCTCCCCGTATGACGCCGGAGTGGTCCAACGCCGTGCTTCGGCATGGCGGTGTTTACGCCACTACCATAACGCCGGTCCCGGACGATCCTGATGCAGTAGCTTTGACTCTGGCGATTCCCATTCGGACACAGGGACGCACGAGCATTTTAGCTGCCGGTTATACCTTCCGCCAGATTGCATCTTTTTTGGAAGGTATACCTGAATCGGTTACAAAATGGGTCACGCTTCTGGATCAAAACGGCATCATCATCTTCAAAAACGGCGATCCGATGCGTGCGGCTGCACGCATTGCCGCTGCTGACGAAGACGTGCAGCGACTCATGGCCCGAAAAAGCCTCACCGAGTGGACTCTGCGCAAAAAAAGCCGGGTTCTGGTCACGCTGCATCCACTCTCCTTCGGATGGGGGCTGTTGATTCGCATTCCCGCAGCCGAACTGGACAAAGTCATATGGAATTTCGAGCGGCCTCTGGCCCTGGTGGGCCTGGCCATACTGGTTGTAGCCGTGGGCCTGGGAAGCATCGGCGCTTCTCTGTACCGGCGCATGCGCGAAAGTGAAACCCGAGTACGCCAGATCATTACTTCGGCAACCGATGCCTTCATCTCCGTGGACCGAACTGATCGAATCAGTGAGTGGAACCCTCGGGCGGAAACGCTTTTTGGCTGGCCCAAAGCGGAAGTGGCCGGCCTGCCGCTGCACACAGCCATTGTTCCCCCGCGTTATCGCGAGCAATACCTGCAATACCTGGAACATTTGGCCTCCAGCCCGGCCCTTCAGGAGCTGGACAGCAGACCTCTCGAACTGCGAGCGCTGCACCGGAACGGGCGTGAATTCTCGATTGAGGTTTCCATCTCCCGCGCACGCAGTGACAGCGGCGATCGGTTCAACGCCTTTATACGCGATATCACGGAGCGCAAGCTCGCGCAGGAAGAAATCAGAAAACTCAATTCAGACCTGCGCTCGCGCGTCCTGGATCTGGAAGCGAGAAACCGCGAGCTTGAATCCTTCAGCTACTCCATTTCGCACGACGTTCGTGCTCCGCTGCGGCATATCGCCGGATTTTCCGACCTGCTGACGGAAGAATGCGAGAAGCAGCTTAGTCCCACGGGCCGCGAATATCTCGAGAGAATCCAGAATGCCGTAGCCCGCACGCAGCGGCTGATCGAAGATCTGCTGCGGTTCTCGCGTCTGGGAGAGCAGGGGCTGCACCTGCAACGCACCAACCTGAACGAGGTTGCCGAACAGGTCATTGCCGGCCTGCAAAGCGAACTGGGCGGACGCACCATCACATGGGAGATTTCACCCCTGCCGGAAATAAAATGCGATCGCGCTCTGGTGACACAGGTGCTCTGGAACCTGATCTCCAACGCAATCAAATTCACCTCTACTCGCAGCGCCGCGGTGATCTCGATTGGCCAGTGCGAAGAAAATGGCGACAAGGTTTTGTTTGTTCGCGACAACGGCGTGGGCTTTGACATGCGCTATGCCAGCCGGCTGTTTGCGCCTTTTCAGAGGCTGCATGGGCAGGATGAGTTTGAAGGCACCGGCGTTGGGCTGGCGATTGCCGAGCGCATCATTCATAAACACGGAGGCTGCATTTGGGCCAGGGCCGTTCCCGATGAAGGCGCCACGTTCTTCTTCCGGCTCTGGCCGGGACAGAATGGGTCCGGAGAGAATAAAAAACAATCGGCGTCCAGTACCAGGCTGTGGAAGCCCCGTGCGGAAGATGAATCGCAGGGCCAGGTCCCTGTTTCAAAAAAAATTTGAAAAAATAGTGTAACGATTGGGGGCTATGCGTCACTAATTAACAGAGAACCGGCAGGGCGCCAGGGATGAGCTGGCTCCTTCTCTCTGGAAAGCCCTGCCTTCTCTTTTTGTGACCGCAAACCTGTGACCGCAACATCTGTTACGGTCCTTAATTGCCGGTTTCATTTCTGTTTTTTATTTTTGGTTCTCCGCTGTTCTTGCCAGAGAGCGCTCCAGTGTCTGATTTAAAGCCTTTTTCGTGGACTCGTATTCTTCGGCTGAAATCGCACCTCGGAGACGGTCACTTTCCAGCTGAAACAGCTCGTCTTTGAGCATATCGATCATGGACATTGGCTGGGAAGCCGCCGAACCGGCTGCAGCGAAAGCGCGCTTGCGGGAAAATTGCCAGGCAGCGTATATTCCGCCAGCAAGAAGTACAACGGTCGCGCCGAGGATAAGCCAGAGATTCCCTGCGGAAATATCATGTGCCGTCTGCGGCATGGCAGCCGCGGCGGTTGCAGAACTGCGTGCTTGCGCAGGCGGGGCGGAAACATGGGGCGCCGAAGCCGTTGGCGCCGGCGCTGGCGACGGAAGCGCCGCCACAACACCGTGGCCAGACACTTCAAAGGCAGGCACGGCGCCGACCACCGGCTCGGCAACTGTAGCCTCCAGTTGCATCCCGTTTACCGTAACCGGAGTTCTGAAAGTTCCCGGACGCAACGCTTTGAAAGACATGGACGGGGGAAGCGTTACCGCGAGCCTCTGAATGGGATAATCCAGCCGCACATGAAAAGTTCTGGGCCCCTTGTTGGGAAGATGATAAGCGATCTTGAACAACGTTTCGCCTGGCCGCAGCGGGAAATTGATACTGTACTGCCCTTTCTTCCCTTTTCGCGCAACCGGCTTGATATTTACCCAGATTCCCTTCGGCGTCTTCGCTTGGACAAAATCAACGCCCGCATCTTCCGGAAGCGAAACCTCGTAACCACGCTGCTGCCCCTGGGTCACGGGAGGAGTGGATTCATTCCGGATGGCGTACATTTCCATTACATTCAGATCTTCGCCCTTGCTTTGAATCTGAACAATGCCCATGCTTCCAGCCACGCCGGGGATTTTGGGCACGGAATCAAAGACCTGCATTTGCAGAGGCGCGGCCCCGAGGACATTCTCATCGTAAGTAACACCCTGATGCATAACGCGGACTATATGTACGTCTTTGGGCGAGCTTATGCTGAGCGTAAACGCACCCTGGGCGTCCGTTTTGGTATGGGCTTCTTCCTGCATGCCCTGTCCCAGCCGCAGCAGGATCACATCATCGCCTTCGGCCGGTTTTCCGGTGGTTTGGTTGCGAACAGAGCCAGTAACGGTGTCCGCGGCATGGGCGGAAAGTACACTGAGCAGGCAGGCAATGAGAATTGCGGATTTAAATGCAGACATAGTGGAATTGGCTTCTGAGCTTGCGCTCGGAACAAAATCTCCTGATGAAATTGCGGCAAACTGGTACAGTCAGCAGCAGCCTAAATGAAAGTCCGTCAGCGCACAACCAGGGGGATTGCTGAGGCGGAACGGGCATTTCATGAGTTAAACACAATAGCAAATCTGTGCCGGAAATCAATCCTGTTGAGCAGCTAACACTCGCATAGCGGATGGCTATGCTGACCTCAGTGTACAGGCGCGGTAAAGTATCCCGCCCGATGACGCACCTGCCATGTGGCCGCCGGGGGGGCATGGCTGGCCAGCTCGATCTGAATATGCCGGAAAGATGAATCAGAAAAGCGCCGGCTGGGATAGTAAGCAATCAGATATTGCGTGCGCAGTTCATCACTCACCTGCTGAAATGCCTGATCGAGCTGGCTGATGCTTTCCGCATAGTAGTATTTTCCGCCAGTGTCTCTGGAAAGCTGGATCAAAGCATGTTCGCCGCCGAGGTTGCGTCCGGCATCCGCTGCTACCGGAACAATGATGATGCTGTAGATGATCGCTTCCGCCTCCTGCGCCCGGCGCAGTGCATTGGCATAATCGGTCTGGCTGGTGGTGTCCCCGCCATCGGTAATCAGGACGATCACCTTCCGGCCCTTTTTCGTCAGCAGCGCCTCGGAGCCCAGGAAAATAGCGTCATAGAGGGACGTACCTGCTCCGGCATGGAGATTGTCGATGCCGCGCTCCAGATACTTCACGTCAGAAGAAAATCCAGTGAGCTGATCGGTGTTTTCCGAAATCTGAAAAATGCTCAAACGGTCCAGCGGGCGCACGATGGAGCGAATGAATTTTTTGGCTGACGCCATTTCCAGTTTCAGGTCTTTGCGCGTGCTCTCGCTGGTATCGATGCCGAGCACCACGCTGAGCGGCAGCTCCGATTGCCTTTCAAATACGCTGATCGTCTGCGGCACGCCGTCTTCAAATACCCGGAAATCGTCTTTCGTAAGATCGTAGATTGTCGCGCCGTGAGAATCGGTGACGGTAGTAAAGACATTCACCAGCCGCACATTGACACGGAACGTGTTCGGGTCGTCGCTGCTCGCAGTGCTTTGGACCGTGGCGTCAGCAACGTGGTTTGTTGTTGCGTGCGTCTGCGAATGCGCGGCATTGGCCAGCAATGCCAGCAGACACAGCACCATACAGTGACGCCCCACCCAGGGTTGAACTCGCATATTCATTTATGCCGCGGGTATTCTGGAATATTTAGATGCAATTGCGGCATATAAGGTTAGTTGGACGAGCGAATTTCCTCTGGAAACGGTTCGCCATCAGCCCAGACAGCCCCATCCTCAAAATACTCTTTCTTCCAGATTGGTACGGTCTTTTTCAAAGTATCAATCAGCCAGCGACATGCCTCAAAAGCAGCACCGCGATGCGCGGAAGCCACGACAATCAGCACACTGGTCTCGCCAATTTCCAGTCTGCCCAGCCTGTGTACCAGGCGGAGATCGCGCACCGCAAACTGCTGAAGGGCAGTTTTACACAATTTCTCCATCTCATTGATCGCCATGGGGCTATACGCCTCATAGTCCAGATACAAGGTGCGCCGGCCACGGGTATGATTACGGACAATGCCTTCAAAAAGCACCACCGCTCCATCTTCCGGCGCTTTAAGACTTTCCGCTATCTGTGACGAATCAATGCGCTCCTGAACAATGGCACAATGCGGAGACTCAAACAACAGTCCGCTGCCTCCGCTAACCGGCGGAAGCAGGCCGACTTCATCGCCGTCCTCGAGAACAGCCGAGCCTTGCGCATACTCCTGATTCACGGAGCATGCCAGTGATGCCGCCAGCGCTTTGAATTGGGGAAACCGCGCGCCGTAGCCGCTCAGTACATCGGACAATCGGGCGCCGGAAGCAAGCTCCATCATCTCCTCGCGCCGGCCGACGATGTCCGTTAGCTGTCCAAAAAAGAGAATTCGAATGCGCATCGCTCTTAATAGAATACAAAAGAAGTACGTGCGGAGCCTGATTGAAATAACGAAACCTGGTAATGATGACTTGTCAGAGTTCTTCGCAAAGAAAGAGCCGGATGATCTGCATCCGGCTCTTGCCAGGCAATTTTACTGCCGTTAGACGTTGGTCAACACTCGTTCCCTGGTCTCTGCGTCCTGCCGCTCTTGCTGGCGCGACGTGGGCAGCGCAATTTCGAGCACCTCTTCGATCGTAGTCACGTAGTGAAAGTTGACGCCCTCAATCTGCTCGGGAGTCAGGTCTTCCTCCACGTTCATACGATTGTCCGCGGGAAAAACAACGTCCTTGACACCGGCCCGTTTGGCCGCCAGAAACTTCTCTTTCACGCCGCCAATGGGCAGCACATTGCCGCTAAGCGTGATCTCACCCGTCATCCCGGTCAGCGGACGCACCGGACAATCCGTCAGTAGTGAAACCAGTGCCGTAGCCATGGTCACGCCAGCCGAGGGGCCATCTTTGGGAATTGCACCCGCGGGCACGTGTATATGGATGTCATGGTCCTTGAAGAATTCTTCACTGATCCTCAGCCGTGTTGCATTCGAACGCACCCAGGTCAGTGCGGCCTGCATGGATTCCTGCATGACCTGGCCGATCTGTCCCGTCATGGTGAAGCCGCCCTTGCCCTTCATTTTGTTGGCTTCAATAAACAGGATGTCACCGCCGGCCGGGGTCCATGCCAGCCCCACCGCTACGCCAGCGCGTTTGGTCCGCTCGGCAATTTCCGTATCAATGCGAATCTTGATGCCGCCAAGGAACTCCTGAATCACCTGCGGAGTGACGATGAGCTTGTCATTTTTACCTTCCGCAATGCGGCGCGCCTGTTTGCGGCACAGCGTGCCGATGTTGCGCTCCAGATTGCGGACTCCCGCCTCCCGCGTATAGTGCCGGCTGACGAAGCGCACGGCCTCTTCCGGAATTTCAATTTGCTCCGGCTTCAGCCCGTTCTCTTCAATCTGCTTGGGAATCAGATACCGGCTGGCGATATGCACCTTGTCATCTTCGGTATAACCCTGCAGTTCAATGATCTCCATGCGGTCGCGCAACGGCTCCGGAATCGTGTCCAGCATGTTCGCCGTGCAGATAAACAGGACTTTCGAGAGATCAAAAGGCACATCGAGATAGTTGTCGCGGAACGTGGAGTTCTGCTCGGGATCGAGCGTCTCTAGCAGCGCCGATGAGGGATCGCCACGGAAGTCGCGGCCGAGTTTGTCCACTTCGTCCAGAACAAAGACCGGATCATTGGTCTCGGCACGCCGGATGCCCTGAATAATCTGTCCAGGAAGCGCGCCAATATAGGTACGGCGATGGCCGCGAATCTCGGCTTCATCGTGTACGCCGCCCAGTGAGAGCCGGACGAACTTGCGGTCAAGCGCCCTGGCAATACTGCGTCCCAGAGAGGTTTTACCCACACCCGGAGGGCCCACAAAACAGAGGATTGGTCCCTTCATGCTGGGCTTGAGCCGCCGCACGGAGAGATAGTCGAGAATGCGGTCTTTTACTTTCTTGAGATCGTAGTGGTCGGCATCCAGTACCTCGTGCGCTTTGTTGATGTCCACTTCCACGCCGCTCGATTTGGCCCAGGGCAGCACAGCCAGCCACTCGATGTAGTTTCGCGTAACGGAGTAATCCGCGGCCATCGGCGACATACGCGCCAGGCGGTTGAGTTCTTTGGTGGCTTCCTTCTTCACCTCTTCGGGCATACCGGCAGCTTCGATCTTCTGCCGCAGCTCTTCCACGTCCCGCTGGGCTTCGTCCTGCTCGCCCAGCTCTTTTTGGATGGCCTTCATCTGCTCGCGCAGGTAGTATTCCCGCTGCGACTGCTGGACCTGGTCCTGCACCTCGGTCTGAATCTTCGTGCGCAGCTGCTGGACCTCAAGCTCCTTGGCCAGGTGACGGTTAATCACCTGCAGTCTGCGCTCCACGTCATCAGTTTCGAGGATCTCCTGTTTGTCTTTGGTCGAAAGGAACGGCAGGGACGAGGCAATAAAATCCACCAGCCTGCCTGGCTCGTCGATGTTGATGGCCACGGTCTGCAGTTCGTCGGAGAGCGTGGGCGATCCGGCTACGATCTGCTGGAACAGGGTAAGCACATTGCGCTGCAGGGCCTCGATCTCCGGCGACTGCTCCGGCTCCATATCCGGCAGAGACTCCACGTGCGCTCGCAGAAAGGGCGTGAGCTGCGTGAACTCCTTAAGTTTGGACCGTTCCAGGCCCTCGGTAAACACAAACAGGCTCTGGTTGGGCATCTTCACAACCTTGTGAACGGTCGCGAGCGTACCAATACTGTAGAGGTCGGAAGGCTGGGGAGTATCCACCCGAGCTTCACGCTGGGCCACCACGAGGATGGTTTTTTCCTCCCCCAGGGAATTAATGAGCTGGATGGAACTCTCCCGTCCGACAGTAAGTGGCAGGACAGCATGGGGAAACAGCACCGTATCCCGCACAGGCAGGACAGGAATAGGTTGATCCCCGGAGGTCGCAGTTGCAGATACGACTGAATTACGCGTTTCAGACGCCATAATGGTCATTCCTTGATAATAAGTCGCTCATATTGATGACTATATAACCATGAAAGATGCAAAGCTAACGATAAACAGTCGTTTAGTCCCTTTCGTGGCACATTTTGCCCATCATCTCTCACGGTTTATTGATCCATAGCCCTTCACTGTGCCTGCGGATATACTCCCAACACCTTCACCAGGCCGGCAATCTCTTCCAGATGCCGCAAAGCATTGCGCATCACCTGATCGTCTCCCCGCAACAGATCCACGAAAAAAACGTATTCCCAGGGCCTTCCCCGCACGGGACGCGACTCAATCTTGCACAGATCCAGGTCACGCAGCGCAAACACGCTGAGCGCCTTGAACAAAATCCCGGCCTCATTCTTCAGTGAGAAGACCACAGAGGTTTTATCGGCCCCGGAGACTATTTTCTTCGTCTTTCCGATCAAAAAAAACCGGGTAAAATTCTGCTTGTTGTCCTCTAAGCCGCGCAGAAGCACTGTGGCGCCATATTCTTCCGCCGCCTGGCCGCC
This sequence comes from Candidatus Angelobacter sp., assembly GCA_035695325.1. Lineage (GTDB taxonomy): Bacteria > Acidobacteriota > Terriglobia > Terriglobales > Acidobacteriaceae > Angelobacter. The sequence continues at coordinate 83,884 of DASSEH010000359.1, read as the reverse complement.
AGCAATGGCCGCAACATCGTTCAGCTTGTTCTCGATCACCTGCTTCACCGCGCCGGCCGTGTCATAGAACGCAAGCGGATGGATCTTTTTGTGTTTGCGGAAAAAATTGCGGCACTGGTCCAGCGCCACCGGATGCGAAATCACCTCGCGAATGTTTCCGATCTCCCTTCCCGGCGCTGCAATCAAACAATGCTCGATCCTGAGGCGAAACTCTCGCTGCACAAAAACATCTCTCTCCAGCAGCAAATCGAGATGCTCGCCCACCGGCCCGGCCAGCGTATTCTCCACCGGAATTACGGCATAACTGACGGCGCCGGTATCGAGCGCATCAAATACCTGCACCGATGTCTGGCAGGCCGCGATACTCGCCTTTGGCAAAAGCTGCTTTGCCGCCTGATGGCTAAATGCCCCGCGCTCTCCCTGGATTGCGACCTTCATGAAATATCGCGTCCTTCATAAAATAAAGACGCCACAACCGTGATCTTCGGTTGTGGCGATGGATGCAATATAGCAAAAAAATAGCGAAGACAACAACAGCGTCCCTCCAAAAATCTTCGCAAACAATGACTGTACTACGGCTGCGTAAAACTCCCTCGGTTCTGTACAAAGGAAACCGTCCCGTTCGCGGGGATGTTGGGAAAGAACGTAAACTCCTGCGCCGTTCCGCCGAATATGTCCCCCACCCAGGTAATGCTTGTCCCGGTTGCCGCCGGGGCAAAGAACCCGGAGAGCGTGGTTAAATCGGGAATCGTGATGGTATTCGTTCCATTCTGAAAGTTGGTCGTGGCCGTCACCGTAATCGTGGTCAGCGTGGTTGCCGTGGGCGCCCATTCGATCTCTGCCTGCTGTGCCACGGCAGCCAACCCATTGAAGCCGGTGTAGTTAAAAGTAAACGTGGGAAACTTTGCTGCCGCTGGACCGGCGAACGACCACGGCGCCGGCAGCGCTATGCTGGCCGGGCCGCCTCCGGTTGTGGTGCTTTGCGTAATTCCAACCGATGAGGTATGTGTGGCCGTGTCAGTAGTATTGGACTGATAAACGTAAAAGTCGCCAGTCTGCGTCTGGGCCGCGGGAACCGCCGGATATTGCGTGGCGGAATTGTTTTCCAGCAGAAACGATGTCCCGTTCGCCGTGCGGTACTGCACCGATGCTGCCGGCGGAGAGACGAAGCCGGCAGGAATGCCGGTCACCGCAAGCGTCTGCGTTACGGTCGCATCTTCTGGCGCAAACACGATTGTAGTGCCACTATCAATGGCGCCGGGCACGGTTTGCCCGCGCACCATATGGACGCCAAGAGCAGTACTGGTTCCGTTCACGGCCACTGTGGCAACATCATTGGTCCCGTTAGGCATGGATACACTGAAATTTCCGTTGCTGCTGCCCACATTGCCACCCAGTCCCTGATTGCCTGCGATTCTTATGTCCGTGGCGCCGACGATCAGTGTGGCATTTGCGCTTCCGGTAGCGGTACTGGTGGCTGGCGGTCCGAGGCAGCTTGTTGTGAAAGAAGTGGGATCCTGCGTTGTGGCCTCAATGACGAACTCACTGTTTACGGTATTTCCCAACCCAGCCACGCCAGGGCAAACCCAGGCGATGGCATACTTCGTTGTCCCCTGCGGAACCGTCAGCGACAATTTGCCTCCCGTAACTGTCGCGGCGGTGAAATTCCCCGTTCCAGTCTGCGTAGCCGCAACCAGGGGCGTGCCCCCGGCAAAGGTCACGGTAACCGCCGTTCCGCCCGGATTTGAATTAGCAGTACCTGTAATGGGTTCGCACCCAACCATGATTCCCAGCAGAGCTAAAAGAACTGCATACAGCCAGTATGTGCGCATATAAATATGACTCTCCCTTACCCCAGTATTATTCAGCGAAACCACAGCGCTCAAATCACGAAAAACACTCTATCACCACATCCCATGCAAATCCGGCAGAGCAAACGTCGCGGCAATATCCATTTTGATTCACCTGCTTTCTATTTCCCCGAAATTGATCTGAATCATGAAGCCGCGCAACTTTTGGTTTGACCTCTTCGCAAATGCACTCCATAATGAAGGGTTTCCCTGTGCATACAGATTTTAAGCGAGGAGAACATACCAGGTTCATGGCGACAACTGCCACCACAATCAAGCGCGGAGTGCCTCCCCTGCGGGCCGGCCAGGGGCAATCGTTTTTTTGGCGCCGCCTGCATTCACTGAGCGGGATTATTCCCGTAGGCGTATTTCTCATTGAGCACTTTGTTTCCAACGCCTTCGCCACCAACGGTCCACACGCATACGCAGCCCAGGTGAAATTCTTAACCAGCCTGCCGTTCGTGCCTGTACTGGAGACGGTTGGAATTTACCTTCCGCTGCTCTACCACTCGCTCTACGGCTTTTACATCTGGTTCCGCGGGCAGTCGAACGCCTCCGATTATCCCTGGGCAGGCAATTTCATGTATGCCGCTCAGCGCTGGACGGGCGCAATCGCCTTCGCTTATATACTCTGGCATACGTGGACCATGCGCTTCACCGGCACTCATTTGCTCACGCACTCGGGCGCCGCGTTTGGTAAAGTCCAGGCTGAGCTGCAGAATCCCTGGGCGCTGGCGTTTTACATTGTGGGCATCACGGCGGCATCCTGGCATTTCGCTTATGGCTTGTATCTGTTCGCCGCAAAATGGGGCATCACGGTAAGCGACAAATCGCGCAGGGCCTTCGGCTTTGTTTGCCTGGCGATTGCAGCGACCTTTATCGCCGTGGGGCTGCTAACAATCCAGGCTTTTTTCCGAGACCAGTGGCGCAATACACCAGAAGATCTTCCACCCCAGCAGGAGCAACCGGTGGAGAGCGGAAAGTTGAAAATGTAATCACGGTCGAGGAAGTTGATCCCAGAGGACACAAAAAGAAATTCCTCTGTGGTCCTTCCTGTCCTCTGTGGTTAAAGATTTGAAAATATCCTTATGGCAACGAATCCAAAAATCATCGTAGTAGGTGGCGGGCTGGCCGGGCTGGCGGCGGTCATTAAGATCGCGGAAGCCGGCGGGCATGTTGATTTGTTCTCTATTGTTCCCGTCAAACGCTCGCACTCAGTCTGCGCGCAGGGCGGCATCAACGCGGCCAAGAACCTCAAAGGCGAGGGCGATACCACCTGGAAGCACTTTGATGACAGCATTTACGGTGGCGACTTCCTGGCCAATCAGCCTCCGGTAAAAGCCATGTGCGAGGCGGCTCCCGCGATCATTGATCTGCTGGACCGCATGGGCGTCACTTTTAACCGCACGCCGGAAGGGCTGCTCGATTTCCGCCGCTTTGGCGGCACCCTCTACCATCGCACCGCCTTTGCCGGCGCCACCACTGGGCAGCAGCTTCTCTACGCTCTGGATGAACAGGTGCGGCGCTACGAAGCCGAAGGCAAAGTCACCAAGTACGAGCACTGGGAGTTCCTGAGCGCCGTTCTCGACAACACGCAGACGTGCCGCGGCATATGCGCCATGGACCTGCGCACCATGGAAGTACGCACCTTCCCTGCCGACGCCATCATCATGGCCACCGGCGGCGTGGGCGCCATCTTTGGCAAGTCCACCAACTCCGTGGTCTGCACCGGATCGGCGCAGTCGGCGCTGTATCAGCAGGGCTGCTATTACGCCAACGGCGAATTCATTCAGGTGCATCCCACCTCCATTCCCGGTGAGGACAAGCTGCGACTGATGTCAGAGTCGGCCCGTGGCGAGGGCGGACGCGTCTGGGTGCCGAAAAAGCCCGGCGACAAGCGCGACTGGAAGAGCATTCCCGCGAACGAGCGCTGGTATTTCCTCGAAGAGTGGTATCCGAAATACGGCAATCTCGTGCCGCGCGATGTGGCGACCCGCGCCATTCACAAAGTTGTGTATGAGCATGGTTTGGGCATTGACGGCCAGCCCATGGTTTATCTCGACCTCACGCACATCGACCGCGAAACGCTCAACCGCAAACTGGAAGGCATTCTCGAAATTTACGAAAAGTTTGTCGGCGACGATCCCCGCGAAGTTCCCATGAAGATCTTCCCTGGCATGCATTACACCATGGGCGGTCTGTGGGTGGATTACAACCAGGCCACCAACATCAACGGCATCTACGCTGCCGGCGAGTGCGAATACAACTACCACGGCGCAAACCGGCTGGGAGCAAACTCGCTGGTCTCCTGCATCTTTGGCGGCTTTGTCGCCGGACCGAAGGCCATGGAGTATGCCAAGAACGCCCGCAAAGCCACGGGGGACGTCTCCAGCACGGCCTTTGATTCTGAAAAGAAGCGCCAGGATGAGATCAATGCCCGGCTCATGAGTTCCAGCGGCAGTGAAAATCCTTTCCGTATCTGGCGCGAATTGGGCGAGCTGATGACCAAAGACTGCACCGTCATCCGCTACAACAAGAATTTGAAGGAAACAGACGCCCGGCTGGTGCAACTGCTGGAGCGCTTTAGCCACATCAATCTGAGTGACAAGAGCATGTGGGCCAACACGTCCTTCGCCTTCACCCGCCAGCTTTACAACATGCTGCAGCTCTCGCGTGTGATCGCCCAGGGCGCGGCCCTGCGTGATGAATCGCGTGGCGCGCATTACAAGCCGGATTTCCCGGATCGTGATGACAAGAACTGGCTCAAGACCACCAAGGCCTGTTTTGCCGCCGATGCCGATGAGCCGCGCTTTGAATTCGAGCCGGTGGATACATCGCTGTTGCCTCCAAGGCCCCGGCGGTATGACATGGCAACATAGTTTTTTGGATTTTTACTCAGGGGGAGCCGGAATGCCCGGCTTCGCCTGAGAAGGAACAATATGGGCTCACCAGGCTTTTACAAGAACACGGCGTTCGCGTTTTTTATGATCAGCGGCATACTGTTTTATGCCGCCTTCACGCGTCATGCCTGGTTTTTCTGGGCCATGGCGGCCATTACGCTGGTGAACGCAATCATGTCGATTCTTAAATATCAGGTAGCACGGCAGGCAAAATAACCATGGCTAAAACGGTAATCCTCAAAATTAAACGCCAGGCCAGTCCGGATGCGCAGGCGCACTGGGAAGAATTTGAACTGACCTGGAAGTCCGGCATGAACGTGATCTCCGCCATGATGGAGATTGCCGCCACCCCAGTCACGCGTGACGGCAAGCCGACCACGCCCATCGCCTACGACTCCAATTGCCTCGAAGAGGTTTGCGGCTCCTGCGCCATGCTCATCAATGGCAAGGCCCGCATGGCCTGCTCGGCGCTGGTGGACAAGCTGGAACAGCCCATCCGCATTGAGCCATTCAAAAAATTTCCGGTCGTGCGCGATCTTTCCGTGGACCGCAGCGTGATTTTCGAAAACCTGAAGGCCGTAAAAGCCTGGGTGCCGATCGACGGCACCTATGACCTTGGCCCCGGACCACGCATTTACCCCCAGGAGCAGGAAGAGGCGTATCCTCTCTCGCGCTGCATCTCCTGTTGCTGCTGCATGGAGGCCTGTCCGCAGTTCAATGAATCCACCGGCTTCGTAGGCGCGGCCACCATTGCCCAGGCGCGGCTTTTCAATCAGAACCCCACGGGCAAGGCGCTCAAGCACGAGCGCCTGCAGGCCCTTATGGGAGACGGCGGCATTCAGGAGTGCGGCTTCGCCCAAAACTGCGTGGAAGTCTGCCCCAAAGACATTCCCCTGACCAAAGCGATTGCCGATACCGGACGCGAAGTAGTGAAACAGGCAGTGAAAGATTTCTTCCGGAGCTAATGAGAACGAATCCTGCTGCCCAGCCACCCTCGGCTGGGCAGCGCCATTTTCCTACCACTTAATCACTGGATGCGGCGCCACAAAGAACCATCGCGTCAAATGAAAAAACAACGGCGCGGAAAAGCAGATTGAATCCATGCGGTCGAGGATGCCGCCGTGCCCCTCGATCATCTCGCCAAAATCCTTGACGCCCCGGTCCCGCTTAATCGCGGACATGGTGAGCCCTCCGGCAAAGCCCATCAAGGTAATGGCCAGTGACATTCCCAGCGCCTGCAGCGGAGTGAATGGAGTCATCCACCACAGGCCAGTTCCCAGCGCACAGGCGCTGGCCACGCCACCCAGAAAACCTTCCCATGTTTTGTTGGGTGAGATGGCGGGGGCGATTTTTCTTTTGCCCAGCAACTTGCCCCATATGTACTGCAATACATCACTCATCTGGACCACGATCACCAGAAACAGCAGCAGCTTTGCATCCTGCTTTGGATATCCCTCGATATTGAGCGTGAGCAGCGCGGGGGCGTAGCTGATGCAATAGACGCAGACCATCAGTCCCCAGTGGATTCGTGCCGCGCGATCAAGAAATCCTGTGGTGTCATGCGCGAACACCAGACGCGTGGGCACAAACAAGAATGCGTACACCGGAATCAGAATCACAGCCAGGCCATACCAGCCCGTGTACCAGAACCAGTACTGTATCGGAGTAAAAACAAAAAACGACCAGAAGAGCGTGCGATGATCGGCGCGGACGCTGCCAATCAGGCTGACGTATTCGCGCAGGGCCAGCAGCGAGATCAACGCAAACAGCACCATGGAGCCGCCCGGCCCGACCATGAACGAGAAAGCAAAAATAACGATCATGATCCACCACGAGCGCACCCGTGCATTCATATTGTCCACGGTGGCTTGCCCGTGTTCCGACTTTACGGTGCGCTTGAGGATCGAACCGGCAATGCTGGCCACAAGTAATCCGGCAAATACCCCGCCAGCGATGCGCAGCATCTGATGGTCAGCGTGAAAATTCATGAGCGCCCCAGTTCTTCCAACGCGCGGTGCGCTTTGGCCAAAAAGGATTCTTTGCTTTCGTTTGCTTCCGGTTGCAACGGCGGGCCGAACACCACATGGCTGATCACCGGCACGGGCAGTATCTCGCCTTTGGGAAGAATGCGGTTTAAGTTGGAAAGATGGACGGGAATAAACTCTACGTCTGGCCGCTGACGCCAAAGATAGTAAATTCCGCTCTTGAATGCAGCCACGCCTTCTCCGGAGCCGCGCGTGCCCTCGGGAAAGATAATCAGAGAATAGCGCTTGTCCAGGGCCTCAACCAGTTGCTCCAGCGTGCGGCGTGCAGCATCGAGATGGCCCGTGCTGCCGGATGACTGGGGCGCGCTCTTCGCGCCACGCTCCACCAGCACCGCATGAAATACGCCGACGGCAATCCTCCGCCGCAGCCCCGTGCTCCAGTAGTCCTGCGCGGCCACGGGCCGGGTGCGGCGCCGCATTTCATGGGGAAGCACCGACCACAGCACGACAAAATCAAGATGGCTGGTGTGATTAGCAAAGTAAACACGCTGTCGCCGTCCCGGCTGCAAGCCAATCCAGCGCACGGTTGGCCCAGCCAGCAGTCGGGCGCTGGCGGCAATGAGCCTGGCGAGAAACTGGCTGCTCACCGCGCTTCCAGGCCGCGCACAATATTAATCGTCCGCCGCACAATGGTCACCAAAGAACCCAGCGCAATTACGATCAAAGCCACCCACAGCAAGGTGCCAGAAGCAAGCTTCGGGCTTTCAAACAGCGAGAGCACGCAGGCAGCCGTAAGCACCGCCATGCGATGCTGCTTGGCCATCGGTCCCATGAAACTCTGCTTCAGGCCCGCGGCCCCGCCCATCATGCGGACATAAGCCGTAAGAACGGCCAGCAGCGCCGCTATCCAGCCGAGTTCCCTGCCCAGCGGAAAAGTATGCACCGTATATCCGGCCTGGACCAGGATGATGATATCGGAGATCCGATCCGGCAGATCGTTGAAGACCTCACCGGACTTTGTCTGCCGTCCGCCCTCCACTGCCACCATGCCGTCCAGCATGTTGCAAAGCAGGCGCCCCTGAATGCCAAGCGCGGCTATCACCAGCATCTGCGCATACTGCAGCGGATCGTCCGGAGATGCGAAGTAAAACGCCGCTCCGGCGATGGCGGCAAAAAAAATGCTGGCCACGGAAATTACGTTGGGCGACACTCGCCGGCGAACCAGAAACCCTGCCAGCGATTTGGCCCAGTCTCTACTCCGTGTCTTCAGCGGCCTTCTGGAGTCAATTTCTTCGGGCATAGGTAATATTCTGCTATAAGATGGGCCTGAAGTGAGCAGAAACCTTCATCTGCTCTTCAGCCCACGCGGGAGAAGGGCAACGCCATGAACAAGAACAGTTCCATGCTTCTGAAGTGCCTGGGTATCAGCGTGGCCGTGGGGTTGGCGGTGTGCGCCATACTTTACGGCCTGTTTGTGAGCCATCAGGAGCTGGGCGTGGAACCGGGTAAAGCGTTTCGCTTTGCCGTGATCTCATTCATTCTGGCAGCCATTATTTCGCTGCTCTATTTTCGAATGAAACCTACCCGTTAAAAACGAATGGCTGGCAATGGGCGCCAGCTATCACGCTTTTAGGTCCTCTCGTCGAGCGTCATCTCCTGCAGCATGGTGTCGAGTTTCTCCTGGGCCTTGGTGCGCTGCTGCTCCAGTGTCGCCACATCACTTCGCGCAGCCTGCAACTTGTCTTCCTGGTCGTTGAGTTCTTTGGTGTAACGCTGCAGCAGCGCTTTCTCCTCGGCGCTGCCCTTCAATGCCTTCATATTCTCGCGCAGGCGGGCCTGGTCCTCGTTGATGCTGGCAATCTGCTTCTGATGGTCCTGAATCTGGCGGTCCAGCACCGCAATCTCATTTTTCTGCTGGACGATTTTTTCCAGCGCCTGAATGGTCTCGGGTTTAAGAGAAGTTGCACTCACCAGCACTTTGATCTGATCATCGGTTATGTTCGAGAGTGAGATGTTGTTTTGAATGGGCTCAGTCTCGTCCACCTTCAGCGTGGCCATCTGGTTGGGCATTACCTTGACGCGGAAACGGTAGAAAGAAGCCGATGTCTCTTCCGGCTGCGTATCGCTGGTCAGCTTCCACCCTGCACGCACCGGATGTTCGATAATTACGTCGCGCGGCTCACTGTTGGCATTGCGCACGGTGTATATCTGATGGTCCTGCTGCTCCCGCGTCTGGTACAGAACGCCGCGGACGATCCTGACGCGCGTCACTGGCCTGAATTCCGCTTTGTCCGTGTGCTGCACGCGGACGCCCTGGTCCACTGCATAAGAAAGCAGTCGCTTCTCATCGGGCTTGAGAGAATCGACCAGCCCCTCGCCGGCAAACGCGTCATGCTCGATGATGTTGAAGGTCCCACTGTCGAGCGTGAGCCCGCTGGTGTTCTTCACCCAAAGGGCACGCAGTGCGCGCCCGGCGGACGTGTTCCACAGAGTGACTTTTTCCGCATCAATCTGCGAGCTGATGATCGGCACCAGCGCCGAATGGTTCTTGAGGATGGTGACTTTTTCCTTCAGGTCGTATTCAAACAGGTCCCCCAGATCCTGGCTGGTGGCCCCGGCAACTTCGTGGGCAGCAGCCTCTTCCAAAGGCTCGGAGCGTAATGCCCCAATGCTGTCGTACGCGTAAACACCAGGAGCTGCTTTTGCTTTCTGAGCTATCACGCCGCCAATAACTCCACTCGCTCGCCCCCCACCAAATCCAGATCCGATGCCAGAGGATGGCGCCGACGGAGGAGGCGGCGGCGGTGGGGGCGGTATATTCTCAGCCATAGCGCTTTCATGAGTTTGCGGCGTCAGCATCGCTGTCTCTGGCAATGGCACCACGGGGCGGCGAGTATAAAAGGGCTGGGAAAGCTGCTGCACAAATGACTGCGGCGCCCCTGCCACCAGCGAGAGTTCCACATCTTTCCAGTCCTCGCCCACGGTATTGTCCACAATCGCCCAGCCCTGCAGCAGGGGCTTCGCTCCCGGCTTGCTGGGCAGCAGGATGCGGTAGGTGCTTTTCCATACCGGCACTTCACTGATGTAACTGACGAAGATCTTGCGCTCGCCGCTGCCCGAGGTGGCGATGCTCATCTGCCGCAGGTCCTGGTTGCGCGCGGAGCTCATCAGGTTCAGATACTTGGAGATTTCTTCGCTCAGATCGCGGTCAGCCACACGTATGCTCAATGCGGGAGTCAGCGGGAACGTGCGCACTTCGCCGGCATCACTGATTACCGCGATTTCCAGCAGCTTCGTCTCATCGGGAGAGCCTTCCGGCCCTTTTCTGATGGTTTTTTCCTGCACACTCAAAAGCCGGCCTGAAACCAGCGTCGCGCCATTGCGGACCTGCACTTTGGAGCCACGCAGCGCGGAAAGAAAATCAGTAAGCGACGTGGAGTCCGCGAGTGGCAGGCGCAGCGACTTCATCTGCTCGGAAATGGGCGCCACCGAGTTGTAACCCACCCCCGAGACCTTTCCTCCGCTCAGATCCAGCACGGTCAGCGACTTCAAGACGTCATCCAGCTGCGCGCTGGTGAAGTCGATTCGCAGCTCCTGATTCCCGGTCACGGTGCCGGTATGCTCGAAGTATCCAATTCCGTTTTTGTAAAGCACCACGCGGCGCACGGGCAGCTTCTCCGTGGATGGCTCCGCGGCGAGGGCGGCCATGGCGCACAACGTAATGACTGCGAAAAGCAGTTTTCTGATCATTTCTGCCCCTTTTTATATGTCCTGAAGTTTCGGCTAAGGATTTTAGACACCATACAGAGCAGAAAAGCAACTAAAGATGCGGATCATTGATTCGCCCCTGCCGGCAGGTTCAGCCGCAAGCTCATCTTCTGGAGAATCATCTCCGCTCTTTCCCGCATCGTACCAACCGGCCACAATTCAGCTGATCGTGAGTAGCTGCGCGGCCAAACTTTCGCTAACGGAGGTATTTTATGCGTTGCTTGCTCAAGGTATCCATTCCGGTTGAAACGGGTAATACGGCTGTTTCCGACGGCAGTCTCAGCAAAACCGTTGAATCCATTCTCGCCGAGGTCAAACCCGAAGCGGCATATTTTGCCGAAGACAATGGGAAGCGTACCGGGTTCATCTTTCTCGACGTGAAAGACACTTCACAAATTCCCGCGCTGGCCGAGCCGTGGTTTCTTGCCTTTAATGCCCATGTTGAATTCCATCCCGCGATGAATCTTGATGATCTCAGGAAGGCCACGCCCGGGATTGAAAAGGCGGTCAAGAACTACTCTCGGCCGTCGCACGCGAAGGCGGCTTGAACTGAACGAAGCGGGTGGTACAGTGTCCCCGTCTGGGGCATGTCATCACCATATATGGTCAAACGGAGCTGCCAGTCGTGCTTCGTTTGCCGCGCATTGGCCAACGAGGACCTGACCGGAACATCAGAGGAAATTGGCGGGTTCTCGTTGTGAATCGGGCCCGTGTTCACTTTCGATCTCAAGCTATCAGCATCTTTATCCAAATGAATTGGCCCCTTGCCGCGAGGCAGCTCTGGCGAATAGCTTACGAACGGCGCCACTCGTGTGGTTACTGAAGGTGGAGAACTGAGGGTTGCCTGGGAAGCGCAATTTTTGCTGCTTTCGGAAAAATCTCTTAGTATGATTCTCGGCAGCACTGGTTTAGAATGCGCCATCTAAACGATTGTTGCTGCATTCTGAGAGGTATGAACCAAAATGGGAGCCAGCATTCGCGTCTCTGCCATCTCCGGTTTTTGCTTTGCGCTGCTGTTTGCGGCCACGCCTGCGTTTGCCGCAAAGCGCTACACCAAATACCGGCATACAAAAACCTATCATCGTCACGTAGTATGGAATCCGGTTCTCCGCGGCTCCGCCGGGTCTATGCTTCGCCAGAACGAAGAGATTGATCGCCTGCAGCTTCCTCGCATTGCCGACGACTCGCAGCTGGAAGAACTGGAGCGCACACAGGAACTCGTGCCGGTCCGCGAGACCAGCGCCCTGCGCATTAGCCCGGTGGTTCTTCCCAACAAGCGTTATTGCCGGCCCTGGACGAACCAGTTTCTGGTGGATTTGAGCGAGGCGTATTACAGCGAATTTCACACTCCCCTGCAGGTAAACTCAGCCGTACGGACCATGGAACAGCAGTACAAGCTCCGCTGGAAGAACCGCAATGCCGCTCCCGAATCCGGTGACATAGCTTCGTCTCACCTGGCAGGTATCACCGTCGATCTGGCCCGGCGCGGTCTTACCAGAGCACAGCATCAGTTTATTGTGGACTATTTAAAGAACCTGCGCGATCTTGGATTGGTTGAGGCCGCGGAAGAGCACCACACATACTGCTTCCACGTCATGGTCTCAGAGCGCTATGCGGAATGGCGCGAAACCCGGCTGCAGGCCACCCAGCTTTCGATGAATTAAGTCAGCCAGCACTGACCACAAACCCACCAATCGCGTGGCTGGACCATAACAGCCACGCGAAGAATCATGGCGCCTCAGCACCGGTTTCTTCCTGGTTTCTGCCTAAGCCGCTTTACATCCTTACAGTTTTCCATTTCTAATAGTTTCTTGCGTTTCATGGGAGATTACATGCTCATTCGGTCCACTGTTGTTCTGCTGGCCCTTTCCATTGCCGCCGGCAGCCAGACACCCCAGCAGCCAAAACCGGCCACTGCGCCCGCCGCAAAGAAGGCAGCTCCTAAGACCTCTAAGAGTGCGGTAAAGCCGACTTCAGCCATACTTCACACCACCGATGGTGATATGAAGTGTGAACTGTTTCCAGACAAAACACCTAAGACGGTGGCCAATTTTGTCGACCTTGCAACCGGAAAAAAAGACTGGGCCGATCCGGCAAGCCATCAGATACAGCACAACAAGCCTTTGTACGATGGCGTGATCTTCCACCGCACGATTCCCGGCTTTATGATCCAGGGTGGCGACCCAACTGGAAGTGGATCGGGCGACATTGGCTTTCAATTTGAAGATGAGCTGCTGCCCGACCTGGTCTTTGACAAGCCGGGACGGCTGGCGATGGCCAATCACGGTCCCAACACCAACGGCTCGCAGTTTTTTATCACGGAAACCACGCGGCCCAGCCTGGATCCGTGTTTGACCGAGGGCGGCTGCCAGAGGCCATGGGGGCATGTGCCCCAGGGCAGTGGCTACACCATCTTTGGCCAGTGTGATGATGCCGCGGTTACACTGGTAAAACAAATTGCCAGCAAGCCCTGCACGGCTGGGACACCCTGCGCCGGTGCGAACAGCCGCCCGGTGAATCCAGTTAAGATTGAACGTGTTGAGATCTTTGTTGCCGGTAAATCCATCAATCCCATCAGCGCCCCTAAAAAAGCCGCACCGGCTTCCGGCGCAAAACCGAAAACCTCACCGAAGAAAGGAAACTAATGGCCCGACAGGCTGGTACGTACGCAACTTTCAATACTTCCGAAGGCAAGATCGTTTGCCGGCTCTTTGAAGCCGAAGCGCCCATTACCACGAAAAACTTCATCGACCTTGCCGAAGGTAAACGTGAATGGAAAGACGGCGTGAGCGGCAAGGGCGGCTCCGGCCCACTCTACAGTGGAACCATTTTCCACCGCGTGATTCCCGACTTTATGGTCCAGGGTGGCGACCCCAGCGGCACCGGCATGGGCGGCCCCGGCTACAAGTTTCAGGACGAAACCAAAGGCTCTCCTCACAAGTTCGATAAGGCCGGCAAGCTGGCCATGGCCAACGCCGGGCCGAATACCAACGGCTCCCAGTTCTTTATTACTGTGGCTGCCACTCCCTGGTTAACCGGCAACCACACCATCTTCGGCGAAGTAGTCGAGGGCCAGGATGTGGTGGGAAAAATCGTCAGCGTGCCCCGCAATCGCCAGGACAAGCCGGCAAAAGATGTGGTGCTGGAATCAGTGACCATTGAACGCGTGGCCTGATCTCGGGGAACCGGGTTGGAACTAACGGCTTGGAACTAACTAAGATCGTCGTTTTTATCGGAGCCTTTCTCCTGCTGCTTCTGGCAGGGCGCAAGCTATCGGCAATGGGAGAAAGTTCCATTGCCGATACTGCGCGGCCAGACCCGCCGGATGATCCTGCAGATTCTGTGTCGCCAGCCCGCCGTACACCCGCGCTTACGGGAGCTGATCTTCCCTTTCCGATTGAGTTGCCGCCAGTCCAGCAGCAGTCTAATGGCGGATATAATCGCCCCAGAATCCTCAATTATTACTTCGGCAAAATTGATCTGGTGCAGGGGCCGCCGGATCCGCGGGCCTTTTGCGACGACTTCTTTATTACCATCCAAAATCCGGAAGACGACCATTCCTGGACGGTTCAGTACGTTGCCGCCACTCCAGCCGGTCTGCAGCGCGAACTGGAAGCAGAGTCTTCCTCATCGCTGTATCTCGAAGCCCGCGTGGTGATTGTCTCCAGGTGGGACGTACCTCTGATCCTGCAGACGGTAATGGAAGAAATCATGAAGCACTGGGTAGAACCGGACGAAAGCCTGATGCAAACTCCACCTATCAAAGACATGGGATAAGGTTCAGTTTCGAGTAGTTTTACACGGCAGAAAGTTTATTGCATAATCTGAGTACAAGATCATCACAATCTGTGGAATATGTACTGCCGTTCTTCATGGAGGCCGTTATTCATATGCATGTTTCATCGCCACGCTTGATTCGGTATTTTCAAATATTAAAAAAAATCAACCTTTGTACAACAGGTATTCTGGCAGCAATGTTCTACTTTGCTGTTGGCGTAGCCTGTGGGCAAAGCAGTATTCCCACTCTGCCCTCCGTAGCTATCATTACTTTTAGTATTTCTCAAAATAACTGTGTATTCAACGATCCCAACTTTGGTGAGATCCTGAATTCCGGCACAATCTCTATCACGATCAATAACAGCGAGACGGAATCAGCCATTTATCAGTGCAATGGTGGCGGAACCGCGTATGACTACATCCAGAATTTAGCCAACAACATTAACAAGAACTCGCCATGGGTGATTGCCGCTCCGGTATCGGATCTCTTTTCTGGCATAAATGGCGGATCGCTCCGCTTGATATCCAAAGCCCATGGGCCTTCGACACAGTATCCACTTTCCGTCAGCACTACCAGGTCTCCTCATTTCGCTGGTCCGACATATATCCCCTCAGCGCCGGCAACTATGAACGCCTTCGGCAGCCGCAATTTTGCGATGTCCACATTTGGTGATTTCAATGTGGGACCAGCCGATGAAGATGTGGCATTTATGCTGGTGGGGAGCGATCTGGCTACTCGCAGTGGTAATGACGCTCAGCCAGCGGGCTTGTCTATTATGCACTTGATACCCTCCTCCTCCGGCCAATACAACCTGCCACAGGCTGATTCTCATGGTAAGAACTATGACTACAGCGGGATTGTCGCCTTATTGGTGGATGAGCCTTTTGACCTTGCGACTTCTACCCCATGGACCAATCCCTGCCATGACAGCCGTTATAGTCAAATACAGCAAATCTACGGGCAATTGCAGTCGCTGGCCCAAGCGCTGCGGCAAAAGTCGCCTAAAACACGCTTTTGGGTGAATTACAGTGAACCTGAAGTCCAGTGGATGCGAGACACGACTTGCCCCACGAGCAACCCCATGGGAATTCTAAACGGTCCATTCATTGATGTGATCTCCATGGATAAATACGAGGTGCCTTTCCCCGGAACCACATCGTGCCTTGTTCCGCAGGAACCTGCATCGTGTGTGCAGCCCTATTATGACTGGCTCATCGCCAACCGGGCTTACCCCGGCCAGCAAATAGCTCTGGTACCCGGAATATATGCCAATACCTCATTGAGCAATGTGGAAAGCCAGGCATCTTTGCTGCAGGGCTTCTTTGACTATGCAACCAGCCAAAACCAGGTCTGCAACCTTCCGCTGGGCAATACGGGCATTACCGGACATGCCGATGGATGCCTTGTCTGGATGATGATTGGGTTCGCCCCTCACCAGAATAGTAATGGAATAGGAGAAGACGACCCCGGAGCTGAGCCGATCCAGCAAGTCTGGCGGGCCGAGGTTAGCCTGCCCCTGACTATTGCTCTTACACGTCCGAGTTCACTGGCTACCGTGGCCCCTGGCGCGACTGCCTTCACGCACTACATCACGCCAGGTGGGCAAATATGGACCAGCTGGTGCGCCACGTCAGGGTGCTCATGGGACGATCCGAGCGGAAATTCCGGAGCGCTCGCGGCTGTGACCGGAAGCTCGCTGAGCTATGTATGGACTTCCAGCGGAGATTTGGTGCACTTCCTTACTCCGGACGGACACGTAAATTCGATCATGGGCAATTTCACGCTTGACGAAACTAACAAAGCAGGTACCGTGGCTGCGGTAACAGGAAGCCCTCTGGCAACTCTTGTTTCGCCCGGTGGAACACCCTTTACTTATTTTCTGACTCCCGGTGGGCAGGTATGGACCGTCTGGTGCACCAGCCAATCGAGTTGTACATGGGATGATCCCAGTGGAGATGCCAACGCTCCCGCTGCCGCTCCAGGAAGCCCTTTGAGCGCGGTTTGGACTACTAATGGCCCTGTTGTGTACTTCCTCAATCCCAATGGCCATGTGATTTCACTGACCACTGGAAATGGGTTTTCAGACACATGGGCAGACATAACCGCGGCCGCGGGTTCGGCAGGGGCGGCGCCAGGAAGCCCGCTGGTCACCGTATTGTCTCCCAGTGGAGTGCCCACATCCTACTTCTTTGCCTTTAATGGACAGGTGTGGAGTAACTGGTGCACGGCATCGGGATGTACATGGGACGACCCCAGCGGAGATGCCAGTGCTCCGGCTGCCGCCATTGGAAGTCCTTTAACTGGTGTCTGGACCAACAGCGGCCCTCTCGTGCACTTCCTGATTCCAAACGGACATGTAATTTCACTCACAACCGGCAACGGATTTTCAGACGTCTGGAAGGACGAAACTACGGCCTCGGGAGCACCCGCGGCTGCTATTGAGAGTCCACTGACCACCGTAGTATTAACGAACGGAACTGTTGTCTCTCATTTCATCACGCCAGGCGGACACGTAAATGCAATATCATGCACAACGTCCGGATGTACCTGGACAGACGAGACTGCGGCAGCAGGAACAGTTGCAGCAGGTTTCTTTTAGACTGAAAAAATAAATCATCATAAAAAAACCCGCCTTGCGGCGGGTTTTTTATTGCATGCAGTTCAGGTTAGCAGCCGATTACTTTGACCAGTTCAGCTACTGAATCCGCGCTCTTCTGCAGTGCAGCCTGCTCTTCGCTGGTTAGCTTGATCTGGATAATCTGCTCCATGCCATTGGAGCCCAGCTTGCAAGGCACGCCTACAAAGAGTCCGTTGATGCCGTACTCGCCTTCGAGATACACGGCGCAGGGCAGGATCTTTTTCTTGTCCCTGAGAATGGCTTCCACCATCTCCGTGGCCGCTGCGGAAGGCGCGTAGTAGGCGCTGCCGGTCTTGAGATATTTCACAATCTCGGCGCCGCCATCGCGCGTGCGCTGCACGATCGCATCCAGCCGGTCTTTGGGGATCAGCTCGGTGATGGGAATGCCAGCCACCGTTGAATAGCGCGGCAGAGGCACCATGGTGTCACCATGTCCGCCAAGCACAAAGGCCGTGACGTTCTCCACGCTCACATTCAGCTCCTGCGCGATAAAGGTGCGGAAGCGGGCTGAATCCAGCACGCCCGCCATGCCGATTACGCGATTGCGGGAGAATTTGCTCAGCTTGAATGCGGCCTGGGCCATGGCATCGAGCGGGTTGGAGACCACGATCAGAATGCAGTTGGGAGAGTTGGCCACGACTTTGGCAATCACGTCCTGCATGATTTTGAAGTTCGTATTCAGCAGGTCGTCGCGGCTCATTCCCGGTTTGCGGGCGATGCCGGCGGTAATGACCACAATGTCGGAATTCGCCGTGTCCGCGTAATCGTTGGTGCCAAGCACGAACGAATCGCGCTTCTCCACCGGCATGGCCTCAAGCAGATCCAGACCTTTGCCCTGGGGGATTCCCTCCAGAACGTCAATGAGCACTACATTTCCCAGTTCCTTGGAAGCAACCCAATGGGCCGCCGTGGCCCCAACGTTTCCTGCTCCCACAATAGTTATCTTTTTGCGCATGTAATCCTTTCAGAATAAGAGATATCTTGTTGATTCTTATCGCACGGCGCTCTTGCTTTGGGCCGCCATGCTGGCAATGATGTGTCCGGCAAACTCGCTGGTTTTTAC
Source organism: Candidatus Angelobacter sp. (assembly GCA_035695325.1). Taxonomy (GTDB): domain Bacteria; phylum Acidobacteriota; class Terriglobia; order Terriglobales; family Acidobacteriaceae; genus Angelobacter. The sequence continues at coordinate 65,902 of DASSEH010000359.1, read as the reverse complement.
CTTGGTCGCGCCCGGCAGGAGCCGCTCAAAGTCGTACGTAACCAGCTTTTGCAGGATCGTGGCTTCCATTGCGTTTTCAATCAGCCGCGCCGCCTCGCTCCATCCCATGTAGTCGAGCATCATGACGCCGGAGAGAATTACCGAGCCAGGATTGATGACGTCCTTGTCGGCATACTTGGGCGCTGTACCGTGCGTGGCTTCGAAAATTGCGTGCCGGTCGCCGACGTTGGCCCCGGGAGCAATGCCCAGTCCGCCGACCTGTGCCGCACAGGCATCGGAAATGTAATCGCCATTCAGGTTAGGCGTGGCCAGAATGTCATACTCCGCCGGACGGATGATTACCTGCTGGAAAATGGAATCGGCGATACGATCATTAATCATGATCTTCTTTTTCCACGCGCCCTTGCCGTGCGTGCGGTAGATCGAATCGAGGCAGAGCTTTACTTCGTCGTAAATCTCGCGCTTGAAACCTTCGGACGCAAACTGAAGACCGGGCTCGATCATCAGGGCGTTTTGCTCGTTGTTCAGTTTGGGATTGTTGTCGAAGTTATCGAGAATCCAGCTTTCCCGCTCCGTAACCACCTGGTCGCGGAATTCTTCGCGCGCCACTTCATAGCCCCACTCGCGGAATGCTCCCTCGGTAAATTTCTGAATATTGCCTTTGTGCACCAGCGTGACCGACCGCCGATTATTCTTGATGGCATACTGGATGGCCATGCGCACCAGCCGCTTGGTACCAGTGATGGAAATCGGCTTGATGCCAATTCCGGAATCCTCGCGAATCCGCTTTTTGGTTCCGACGAGCATCTGATTATTGATGAAGTCGATTACTTTCTTTACTTCCGGAGTGCCTTGCTTCCACTCAATGCCGGCATAGACGTCTTCCGTGTTCTCGCGGAAGATCACCACATTGAGCTGCTCGGGGTGCTTCACCGGCGAAGGCACTCCCTGGTAATAGCGAACCGGGCGAATGCAGCCATAAAGGTCAAGCACCTGCCGCAGAGTTACGTTCAGGGAGCGGATACCGCCGCCCACGGGCGTGGTCAGCGGCCCTTTGATGGCGATGTGCAAATCCCGGATTGCATCCACCGTCTGGTCGGGCAGCCAGTTCTCAAATTGCGTCCAGGCCTTCTCTCCGGCATAGACCTCGAACCAGTGAATTTTGCGCTTCCCGCTATAGGCGCGCTCCACGGCAGCGTCAAAGACGCGCACCGAGGCCGCCCATATGTCGCGACCCGTGCCATCGCCTTCAATGTAAGGAATGATGGGATTGTCAGGAATGTGCAGCTTGCCATCCAGAAAGGTGATTTGGCTTCCCTCTTTGGGCAGTGCATGGCCGTTGTAATGGGACGATGGCATGAATTCCTCCACAGATTAAAAACAGCAGAATAATGGAAACCTTTTACGGTACCATCCCCTGAGGCAGGGCGCAATCGTGCTCTTCGAAATACCGGCTGAAGATTTTTCGTACCTCGCACGCGGTCTGGCGTAATTCGTCATGCAGTCCCTGGGTCTGCGCTCTTCCCAGTATTTTGCCGACCAGCTCCTCTGTTGCCTTGCGGGCATGTTCGGCCGATGGCACTTCGGCGCGCGCCCGGCCGGTTACCAGGCGAACCACGTGGTCCGTGGTGCGGTACAGCAAGGCGGCATGGCGCAGGACCGCAAAGGCCTGCGGTTGCAGCACTTCGGCATCACTCAGATGCGCAAGACGCGAATCGGTATTGCCTGGCGCGAACTTCGCGTGCTTCAGCATGAGCAGAGATGCAAGAAAATCGATATCGTAGAACCCTCCCGCCGCGAGCTTGAAGCTGCGCGCATGGCGATTGGACTTTTCAACCTTTGTTCGCATCTCAGCCACCGCTCTGATGAACGTTTTGCCGGACGCTAATTGTGTAATACGCTCGCGACTAAGCGGCAGCACTTCCGCGGCAATATCTTCCCGTCCCGCGATAAAGCGCAGCTTGGTATAGGTAAGTGCCTCCCAGGGCTGTGCCTCCTCAGCCAGATACTTTGCCAGCTGCGCGGGCGTGACCACCAGTTCGCCCTGGCCGCCATGCGGTCTCAGGCGCGGATCCACGGCGAAGACCGTGCCTTCTTTGGTATACGCGGAAAGAGCGTGAACCAGCTTTTCCGCCTGGGCGCGAGCATCGTCTTCTTCAATTCCCGGAGCGCGGACAAATAACAGATCGGCATCGGAGCTAATATCAAATTCGCAGGTTCCCAGCCTGCCCAGGGCAAACACGGCCAGGGCCTGCTGGCCTCCAGTGATCTTTAATGCGCAGGCAATGACCGCATCGGAGATGAGTGTGGTCTCCAGCAGTGATTCATACACTGAACGCACGGCAAGCACGTCCTGCGCTGCGCTTGCAAAGATGCTGGTCCGATAAATCTGCCGCAACTCGGCCAGCACCTCGGCTCCATCCGGAGCGGAAAGGCCAGCAAATGGGTCCGGCGTATAAGTGTCCGGCAAAACCCGGGTTGCGGAGTCCGGAACCCGATTCAAAACGCGGATTGCATCCGGATGGCGCACCAGCAGATCCGTTAAATATTCGCTGGTCTCAAACAGCACCACTGCCTGCTTAACCGCCTGCGGGTTTTCCAGCAACGCGGAATACCGTTCCGGGCTGGTGATGGCCGAGCTGAGAAAGCGATGCAGGCTTCTTCTTGCGTGCAGGCCAGGCCCGGAACTTGAGACAATTTTTTCAAGGACAGGTGAATCCTGACTTATGCGCTGCAGCAACTGATTAAACGACAGCTCCTGGAGAGCAACGGCTGGCGACGGAGTGAGAGGAGATGGCTCAGATTTGCTCTTTTCTTTCTGGCTGTGAATCACGCAATCATAGATTCGCGCCACGGACGCCATTCGCGACTTCAGGTGACCAGGAAAAGCCTCTCCATCAGAGAGATTTTGAACGCCGGCATCAGCAGCCTGGCCGACAGCACGGCACAGGACCTGCATCTCATCGGAACTGGATGGCAGCTGGTGCAACTGCTGGCCCCGCTGCATCTGCAGCCGATGCTCAACCCGGCGCAGAAATTCATAAGCTACCGTAAGCTCGTGGAAATCCTGGCTGCTGATGTGCCCTTTATCGTGCAGCTTTTGCAGGGAAAATAAAGTCCCACCAGAGCGCAGCCATGTTTCCGCCCCGCCATAAACGCGCTGCAAACACTGGACCAGAAACTCGATATCGCGAATGCCGCCGCGGTCCAGCTTGAGGTTCAGGGTGTCCGGCTCGCGCCTTACAGCGGCCCTGCGCCGCCGGTGTGCACCGATTTTGCTGCGTGTGTTGATAGCGGTTTCCAAAGCTTCAAAATTGACCTCTTCCGTGTAGATAAACGGCTGGACGCCGCGGATGAACTCCCGCGCCAGTTCGAGATCGCCGGCGGAATGCCGTACTTTGATCAGGGCCTGCCGTTCCCAGTCATGCGCCACATGGGCGTAGTAGTTGAGTGCTGCCTTGAGTCCCACAGCCGGCTCACCTTCACTTCCCTGCGGACGCAAACGCAGATCGATGCGGAAAACCGGCCCTTCATGAGTGACGCCGGAAAGAATTTCCGTGAGAAGCTGCGCCTGACGCACAAAGTATTCCCGCAGCGAAAGCGCGGAACTCTCCGTATCGGCATAAAGATAGAGCAGGTCAACATCAGAGCTGTAATTCAGCTCGTTGCCGCCCAGCTTGCCCAGCGAAAGAACACTAAAGCCGGCATTCGTGAGGCGGCCGTTTGTGTCCTGATATTGTGGCGGCCCGTAACGCTTTTGCATCCGTGACTCGGCTTCCCGCAGGGCTTCTTCAATCAGTACGTCAGAAAGAGCCGATATCTCCGCCGTGGTTTCCGCCAGTGTGGCAATGCCCAGAACATCGCGCAATGTGATGCGCACATACTCGCGCTTGCGAAATCGAGCCAGCAGAAGCGCAACGTCGGTCTCCATGGAGCGCGAACGAAAGCGGCTGAAGTTCTCGCGGAAGTCCTCACGCGCCAGGGAACGCTCGAGGTTCTTCTCTCGGCGCAGCGAATGGATAATCTCCGCATTGTGAATCAGCGCTTCGCCCAGCCAGTAGCTGTAGCCAAAAATAGCGACGATGTAATGCAGCAGGGGCTTGTGCCGGGTGAACACGGCAAGAAGCTCATCATCGTGCAGACTGACGAGCCGTTCGAGAAGGTTGAGGGCCTGATCAGGATCGGGCGATTCCGCCAGCAGCGGCGGCAAAGCCGCACAAAGATCTGCAGGTAGACGCGCCGCAATGCGATCCAGATTGTACCGGGCCCGCTCACGCTCCCGGAAAAGCCCGGATTGAATGAGCTGCTCCAGCGCTCCGTTGTGCGTTTCCGGCATTCATGGCCAGAATAGCAAATATCTTCCGGTTTACTTCTGTGCGTTTAATCAGATTTCTTCAACAGCTGATTGCGATGTTTGCTGAGATCAAGGCCATCTCTTTCCCACGGATACGGCTTGTCTCCCATAAGACCTTTCCACAGCACCTGGTTGAATGCCTCGGAGTCGAGACGGTCTTCCTTGCTGAAATCAAATCCCTGGGTCTGGGCCGCCCACCAGGCGGCATCGTGCGCCGAACTAAAGGGAGCAGCATCACTGCCCTGTGCTCTGGCCGGAAGCGGAAGCTGTGTTGCTCTCAGGGCCTCCGGTATGCGCGCGGTGAAGTTCCAGGAGGTTTGCGTTTTGGAAAACACCGGAGCCATGGGCGGCTGAACGGAATCATTCAGTCCCATGGGCTTCATGCCCAGAACTTCTTCAATAGTGCGCAGAAAAGAAACAGTATTGAAGCGGTCCGATATGACCGCTCCTTGTTTCACATACGGCCCCACGATAAAAGCCAGACTGCGATGCGCGTCCACGTGGTCGGGACCGCCCTGAGCATCATCTTCAATCACAAAGATCAGCGTATCGGCGGCGTACCGGCTGTGGGCCACTTTTTCCACCAGCAGCCCCAAAGAATAATCATTGTCCGCCATCTCGGTTTCCACCGTGTTCACGCCATCGATAGCGCTTCCAAAACTTCCGAAGTGATCATGAGACAGACGCACCAGCGAAAGACCGGGAAGATTTCCGTTCTTTTCATAATCGTCAAACTCGCGCTCCCATTCCTTTAAACGCCAGTAGTCGGCAATGCGCTGATCGAATCCGCGATAATACACGTCTGTAAGCCCCTGCAGGCGTGGATTGTCCACGAAGGAGACCACTGTCTTTTCATCCGCGGGGTGACGAGAAAGCGGAGTCTCCGAAGAAGACTCGGTCAGAAAGAATCCATAATTGCGGATGCTAAGCCCGGCACGCAGCGCCGAGTCCCAGAGGTATCCCGCGCCGATGGCATCTTCCGGACCATCGGGACCTGCAACATCGGCTGTGCCCGGCAACTGGTCAGCGCCGTCCTTCAGCCCTTTGAACCGAGGATCGAGACGTTCTCTTTCCTGCTGCGTACCCGCACCCAGATTGATGCCACGGTTTTCGCCTTCATAATCGTAGGTAAATCCCCGCCCTGCGTAGTGCACGACAATAGTTTTCTCCACGTTGTCGGTGGCGCGGGCCGTGGTTGACCAGTTCCAGCCAGTGCCACTGACTTCGCCGCTGTCATAAAAGTTGTCCAGGGTCACAAACTGCCGCGCCAGATTGTGATGATTGGGCGCAATTGGCTCTTTAAAAAGTGTGATGGACGGGTCTCCGTTGCCTTTCTCCAGATCGCCGAGGACCTGATCGTAGGTCCGATTTTCTTTCACAATGTAAATCACGTGCTTGATTTTGCTGCGCAGAAAGGCAAAGACCGGATCAGTCGGCGCCATCTGTTTCTGGGCGGAAAAATGATTGTTTTCTGCTACCAGTTCCGTGAGCCGATGCAGTTCATCTTTTCCGGGAACAGGCAGGGTGAGAAGCCCTCCCTTGACCAGTTGCAGAATGTACTGGTTGGCCGCACTGCAGGCAGCCACATCGCCAGACAGCGAATTGCGGCACCCTTTGGGATTTGGACCGGCGTTCGATTTTGCATTGGCTACATAGAGCATGGAGCCATCAGCGCTCACGCTGACGGAATCCGGATACCAGCCGGTGGGAATGAGCCCTTCAACTTTGCTGTCATCAGGGTCTTTATCGAGATGAATCACGGCGACCGAATTCGTGTCGCCGTTGGTTACATAAAGCGTGTGCTCGTCCGGAGAAAGTGCAAGGCTGTTGGGATTGCTGCCTTTGAAAGAGCCCTTATTGGGGAAAATGCTGTCAGGAGCGGTGGTCCTGATGGCGGCCACAACGTGGTCATGAGCCGTATTGATGATGCTGACTGAATCACTGTTGTCTTCCGCCACGAAAAGCAGTGTCTGCGCCTTGTTGAGCAGGAGTTTATTGGGCTGGCCTTTGAGTTTGATGCGACCCGCTATCGTGGGTGTGGGGGCCAGACTAAGGACCACGATTTCGCGGTCGCGCACACTCGAAACATAAGCCCGGTCATCCCCCTTAAACACCGTCCAAAAAGGAAACTCACCGCCAGGAACACCATGCTGTTTAGGATCGTTTTGGCCGGGTCGCAGATCGAGTTCACCGATCTTTTTCCGTGACGCAAGATCAACCAGGGAAACCGAATCGTTCTGGTAATTGACCGCCAGCAGGCGGTTGCCACTCGCGTTTACCGCCAGTCCAGCCACCGTGGGATGAACTTTCAGCCCCAGGCCTTCACCATGAGCCAGCGCTATCGGCTGCGCGCTCTCAGTCCATTGGCCGGATTTGTTTTCAAAAACATGGATGTTGTCATTCACTCCGCCGGAGACATAAAACTCCTGCCCATTGGGGTTCCACGCAATCCCTGCAAATGTATTCGCTACCTGAAGCACCTGTTTCTTCTGCGGCGTTTTGTGGCTGATGTCGTAAACAAAAACATATTCGTTGGAGAGCGCCGGTACCTGCTTGCCTTTGGCATCGTTGTTGCGATTAAAGCCGCTGGTGAGGACCAGCATAGTGTTGCCATCGGGACTAACAACGGTCGAAACCGGGTGATCGGCGGTGAACTGTGGAAGGTCGGGCAGGTCAGGATTGAGAGACTGAAAAGCAGCGCCGGACGCAGCCGTGGGCGTGATGCTCATGCCGGTGGGCAGGGGTTCGGGCTGGAATGAGGAATGGGGCTGCTCCTTCGTTTGCCCAAAACAGGAGAACACCAGCGCACAGAAAAATACAGGCCATCTCAATCGTCTGAACATTTCCACTCCTCCAGATTTATTTATACAAAAAAACGCGGCAGCCGAAACTGCCGCGTTGGTTTTGAAACTTCCTGCTTACTAGAACTGGATACGCGCACCGATCTGGATCTGCCGGGGCGTGTACTGGAAGTTGCTGTTGGAGTTGGTAACCGTGTTGAACAGTGCCGCTCCCGAGGTAGGATTCAGGAAATCCAGACACGGGGCCGCCGCAGTGCAGCCTGGTATACCGTTGGTCACAACGGTATAGCCAGTGTTGTTAACGGAGGTGACATTCTGCTTGTTGGCGAGATTGAAGAAGTCACCGGTCACTTCGAGCTTATAGCGCTCCGTCAGATTGAAACGCTTGGACAAACGGAGGTCGGTAATCCAGAGCGTGGGGGCACGGAAGGTGTTTTGACCGAGGACGTCGATACGGTTCGGTCCGTTAGAACCATTGATGCCGTTGCTCAGACCACCCGGCGCATTACCGCTGACTCCCAGAGTAAAGGGCAGGCCGCTCTGAATCTGGTAAATCGGTGACATTTGCCAGTCATCCGCCACCCACTTCAGCAAACCACTGTGCTTCCAGGGCGAGGTGATGACCGCATTCAGCACGAAGCGGTTTGGAACATCGTACTGTGAGTTCCCTTTCTCCGCCGCAAAATTCGCGGGATTCAGAACGTCGTTCAAATCGTTGCCTGTACTCTGGTTTTGGCCAAAGTCCACGGCGTGCGAACGTGTGTAGTTGGCATTGAACTGAATGTTGTGGCTCAGGCGGTGATTGAGTTGCAGAACCAGAGCATTGTAAGTGCTGTTGATACCACTGAAGATTTCCGTTGTGGAGCCAAAAGCACTGTTAGGACGGAGCTGAGCTGCGCTGGCTTTCCTGAACAGTGTTGTGGTGTAAGTGGGCGTACTCAACGGGCCGCCATTGATGACCTGATAGGTGACGGTGCTCGGCCCCTGCTGGCAGTTAGGAGCGGCGATATTGCCTACGGACACGCCAACTCCGGTGCAGATATTGGTGTCAATAAAGCCAGGCAGCTCATGGCCAAAGCTTCCCAGATAGCTGGCAGACACAACCGTTCCCCATCCCATTTCGTGCTCGATGGTAAGGTCCGCCTGATGGATTTGCGGGTTCTGGAAGTTAGGAGCAAAGTACACAATATTGGCTCCACCCAGATTGAGTGCCGGCGGGGTCGCCGGGTTGATGATCCGCGGGAATACCGGAGCCGCCACGCCACCCAGTACGGTAGAGGGGCTATTAAAGAAGAAATTCGACTGCGCACCAGCCGTGCCTGTACTTGTAAGTGCGCTGAAGACGGTGGAATTGATGATGCGTCCGTAGTAGAGGCCCCAGCCGCCGCGGACAACGGTTTTGCCATCACTGGTGGCGCCCCACGCAAAGCCTACACGGGGACCAATGTTGTTCTTATCACCGGGCAGTTTGCCCGTCTGAGGAAACAAAGGATTCACCAGAGCGGGAAACGCCTTCGGCAGCTGCTCATATTCATAGCGGGCGCCCAGCGACAGTGTGAGGCGCGGGTGGATCTTGTAGTCGTCCTGCACAAAGAATGCGTAGTCCTGAGTCGCGAATTCAAAACCAAGCGGACCAAAGGACTGGCTGTAGTTGCTGTAGCAGGGCTTTCCGGCGCAGCCATTCGGCTTGTTAAGATCGGTGAAATAATCCACCAGGCTCTTGTTGTTGTTGTTGTAGCTGAAGCTGCCAAACTGGGTGCGCAGGTTCTGCGAAAGATCATTCACATGGCTGTAGTCAACACCGTATTTAATGGTGTGCTTGCCATGCGTCCACGTCATGGTGTCGGCTACCTGCAGACGGGTCTCATCCGGGAAGGCCGGACGCTGCAGGAATGTGGGAACGCCCAGGGTAAATCCGCTGCCTGCGCCGTTGGTGATCGCAACCGAGGGCGGCAGTCCCAGCGGGTTGGTATAGCCCGCAGGTGTCACGAAATTGTTTTTTTCGTAAGTAGTGGGCTGCTGAGCAAACTCAAACTCAAAATCGCGCCCATACTGGAAACGGACCTGGTTGGCCAGATTCGAGGTAATGAAGCTGTCGAGTTTGGCTACGCCCCAGGTGTTCTTTACAAAGTCATCGCCAAAGCTGGCAGTTCCCAGAGTATTGGTGGCCTGGGTCTGAATGCCGGCGGGTGAACTCCAGCGCATACGGTTAAAGCTGAACGAGGCATGATTTTTGGAATCGATGATCCAGTCCAGCTTGGGGTACACAATGTTCTGAGCACCAATTCGGGGTACTGGACCAAGAGTAGTGCTCAGCGCGGCAAGATCCTGATTATAGATGTTGGTAGCCTGGGCGTTTGTAACCCCAAGGTTTGTAGCTAACTGCCCGATTTGAGCAGCCGTGGCCGGGGCGAAAAATGCGCTGGGGTTTTGCGCTACTCCGGTTCCAGGGAAGTTCCGGTGGAACCAGTCATAGGCAACGAACCAGAACAATTTGTCTTTAATCGCCGGACCACCGATTCCAAACCCAGCCATTTTGCGCCAGTCTGTCGGCTTGAAATTGACGGAATTGAAGCCACCTGTACCGTTCGGCACAGCAAGCGCGGTAAACGCGTTGGCCGCGCCCCAAACATTGTCACGATCGTAGAAGTAGGCTTCGCCGTGGATATCATTGGTACCGCTCTTGGTAACAGTGTTAATCACGCCACCGGCGGAACGACCGTATTCAGCCGAATAATTCGAGGTGTTGACCTGAAATTCCTGCACGGCGGCTTTCGGTGTGGAATAGCCAATACGGGTACGTCCACGCTCTTCGGAGAAAAAGGCCTGATTGTTATCAGCGCCATCCACTGTGTTGTTGTTCAGGAGCACACTGATGCCGCGAAAGCTGATCAGACCAAAACCGGCGCTGTTGCTGACGACTCCAGGGGTCAAAAGAGCAAAATTCGACCAGCGCCCGCCGTTGATCGGCAGATTGGAAATAGCAGTCTGGTCCAGAGTGGGTGCAAAGTCGGGTGAAGTGGAGTTGATCTGTGGAGCTTCGGCGCTTACTTCCACGGTCTCGGTGGCGCTGCCGACATTCAGACGGGGCGAAATATCGGTAACGCTGCCCACCTGCACGACCACGTTCTCCGCCTTGTAGGGCGCAAGACCGCTGCCGGCTTTGATGGTGACGGTATAGCTGCCAGGCTGCAGGCTGGCCACGCGGTAGCTGCCGGAATTGTCGGCGGTAATCGTCTGTTCGGCATTGGTGCCATTGTTATGCACCGTAATGGTGGCGCCGCCTACTACGGCTCCGGTGCCATCAAAAATCGTCCCGCCGATAGCTCCATCGGTCGTGGACTGCGCAAAGGCTATTGCGCCAAATAAGCAGATCATCAGCGTCACAATTAGGCAACGCTGCATCATACGCATTACTGTTGACATCGCTTTCTCTCCCCTGTATCGGACTTTGGTTGACAAACCTGGATCTCCCCTGGTAGTTTTTCGTGCTCGTTAAAAAACAAACCCTTTGGTGTTTTGCCTGGATTCAAGGCAAATCATAGCTTAACGTGAAAGCCTAGACGCTTTTTGTTTCTGCTATATGAAGAGTTTGTTAAAGTTTGGTTACAATAACCTGTTTTCGGTGGAAATTCAGAAAAACATTACCACATACAACATGTGGATTACAAAGAGTTTGCAAGTATTTATTTGTATTTATTAATTAAAAATTTCGATGAATATTGCCGCCGATATTGCAATTAGCAATAAATCCAGATAATGACAGCCAGCGGTTGGTTTTGAGTTTTAAATTGCCGTCTTCATATCTTTCTCGGGAGACTCAAGAAATTTTGCTGCAAGGCGTAAAAATCGTAAACATTGGGCTGAATGCACCGTCACCTATAGCGGCTTCACGTTTGGCGCGCATGGGTGCGAGCGTCATAAAAGTCGAGCCTCCGTACGGCGATCCTCTGCAAAAATTTGCAGCACACTGGTACAAGGAGTTGTGTACCGGACAAAGCGTACGCGTCCTTGACCTTAAGTCGGAAGCAGGCCGCCGCAATCTGGAAGCAATTCTTGACGATGCCGACCTTCTGCTGGCGTCATTTCGCCCCTCGGCGCTGGCGCGTTTAAAGCTTGACTGGAAGAACCTGCATGCGCGCCACAAGCGGCTTTGTTTTACCGGAATCATCGGATATCCTCATCCGCACGAAGAGCGCACCGGGCATGATCTCACCTATCTGGCGGATGCCGGACTGCTCTCGCCGCCGCAGCTGCCGCCATCTTTATATGCAGACCTGGCAGGGGCCGAACGCGCCGTCAGCCTGTCGCTGGCGCTGCTCCTGAACTTTTCCCGCAAAGGAGAGCCGGGCTGCGGATGGGTCTCGCTGCACGAATGCGCCCGCGACCTTGCCGAACCACGGAGGGCAGGGCTCACCGTACCAGGAGGCATGCTGGGCGGGGGAAATCCGCTGTATTCCTTTTATCAGGCAAAGAATGGCTGGATCGCGCTTGCCGCGCTGGAACCACAATTTGTGGAAAAACTGCGTAGTGAACTGGGCCTGACAACCTTGAGCCGCGAAGAACTGGAGCGTATTTTCCGCACGCGCTCCGCTGAGCAGTGGGAGCAATGGGCGGACGAGCGCGGACTTCCCCTGGCGGCAGTCCGGTCCTGACTGGCCGAAACGCGGTATTTGGCCTCTGCCGTGCCTGACGTGTAGGATATTGAGCTTATGTTCCAGAACAATTTGCTGGCAGGAAAACGAATCCTCATCACCGGCGGGGCAACCGGTCTGGGAAAAAGCATGGGCAAGCGCTTTCTGGAACTGGGCGCTTCGCTCTGTATCTGCGGGCGCCGCGAACAGGTGCTGGAGGAAGCCGCGGCCGAACTGCAGAAGGCAACCGGCGGGACAGTCAAAACCTTCGTGTGTGACGTGCGCGATGCCGCGCGCGTGGAAGCGATGATCGAACACTTCTGGCAGGATGGCCCCATTGACGTTCTGGTGAACAATGCCGCGGGCAACTTTATCGCCCGGACGGAAGAGCTTTCGACCGGCGCTTTTGAAGCTGTGATCGGCATTGTGCTCATGGGTACCATTCACGCCACCATGGCCTGCGGAAAACGCTGGCTCAAGGAAGGCCACAAAGCAAACGTGCTGAATATTTCGACAACCTATGCCGAACTGGGCTCAGGGTATGTCGTCCCCTCTGCCACGGCCAAAGCGGGGGTGCTGGCCATGACTCGCAGCCTGGCCGTGGAGTGGGGCAATCGCGGCATCCGTTTCAATGCCATCGGTCCCGGAGCCATTCCCACGGAAGGCGCTTTTTCGCGGCTCCTGCCCCTGAAAGAACTGGAAGAGCAGGCGAGCAAGCACAGTCCGGTAGGACGTTTTGGCACGCATGAAGAGCTGGCCAATCTGGCAGCCTTCCTTATCAGCGACCATGCCGGTTACATTAACGGCGAATTCATTGTGATGGACGGCGGTGCATTACTTAAGGGCGCTGGTTCCTTTAATCAGTATGGCGACAGTATGACGGAAGAGCAGTGGCAGGCAATCCGGCCCAGAAAAAGATAGTGCAGCTTCCCTCGTCACATTCGTTCAGCCACGGCACGACCTTGTTGTTTCATGAAGCCTCAAATCGCTAAATTCATCATTGCCGCAGGAGATACCAGTCTTTTCCCTCGCGAGGGGCCGCCGGAGTTTGCTTTTCTGGGCCGGTCCAACGTGGGCAAGTCCAGCCTGATCAATTCCCTGCTGGGACAAAAAATCGCGCACGTCAGTTCCACGCCGGGGCGCACACAAACCATCAATTTCATCGGCATTTACGATAAACCCACGCAGCCAGCTCCGAAACTGCTGCTGGTGGACCTGCCAGGATATGGATACGCCAAAATCTCGCGTGAGATTTCTTCAGAATGGCCCAAATTCATTGAGCCCTACATTACAGAGCGCGCGGCTTTGCAGTTGGCTATCATTCTGATTGATGCCAATGTTCCTCCGCAGGCATCTGACCGGCAGCTGACCGATTTTTTCCGCAGCATGGGCCGCGAGTTTCTGGTGGTCGCCACCAAGACTGACAAGCTTTCCGGCAATAAACTGCGGAACACGCTCGGGATGCTGGCCCGGGAACACGAGATCGACTCCATTCTGCCCTATTCCGCTAAAACCGGCGCGGGAAAGGTCGAGCTTTGGCGTCACATTTTGACGCGGGCAGAGAAAAGCCAATCCAGCCTTCAATAACCCGGATTTTCAATAACATGGACCCATTCGCGAAAAAGATGATTCAGGGTTCGCTGGCATTTGCAGCAGTGATGCTGCTGATGTTTGCCGTACTCACCACAATCTATGTTCATTTGCGACCACCCTGCTCGGAGAAGGTCGTTGCGGAGCAAATTAGTCCTGGCGGGCGCTGGAATGCGACGGTGATGGAGCGCCGGTGCGGCGAGAATTCTCCCTTTCAAACCCATGTAAACCTGCACAAAGCAGACGAACCGATTCAGACAGGCTACTTCTCCGGCCGAAGCAAAGAGGGTGAAGTATTTCTGGTGGATCTGGACGCACAATCGGCCCCCGTCACTTTGCAGTGGATTTCCGAGCAGCAGCTCGTGGTCCGGTGTGAGGCCTGTGCCAGCGAGGCGAGGCGGGAAGCCAAACCACGCTGGCAGGATGTTGTGATTCGCTACGAACTGCGCTAACGCGCTCCTCCGCTGGCGGCCCCTGCAGAGTGCTGCTGCAGCCAGGCGCTCAGACTGCTTTGCTGCTGGCTGCGATAGCTGATGCAGGAATCGATGCGCTCCATGGCCTGCCGCAGCGTGCGCTCCGACGATGCTACCTTGTGCTCGGTGAAGAACTTCTGAACGTCATCACGCGAACCGGCATCGCAGAACGATCGGGTTGCGCCTACAACCGATCCGCCGCTGGACTGGGTGAGCTGGGCTTGCACCTGCGGCCAGTGCGCTTTCACCCACTCCCATGCCACGCGGTTCGTTCCCGGATTGCCGATCAGGTCAGCAATAAACCCTGCAGCATCCTGGTTTCTGATTTCAGGTGAGACGATGATCTCCAGCCACTGCTGCACCAGTTGCGGATCGTGAAATGAAGCCAGGGCGCCCGCCACGTTGTAAAACTGTTCCTGCACAGTTCTGCGCCGCATGGCCGCCAGATACTGCTGAAACAGAGCGGAATCACCGTATCTTGCAGCGACTGCAAGAACGGTTGGGGCGATGCTGGGGTCCACAGAATCCGGCTGCTCCAGATATTTCTTTGCCAGAGCAGTCGCTTTCTGAATGGTTTCCGGATCTTCACCGAGGCCGCCCAGAATGCCAATCAGACTACTGCGCAGGTTATGAACATCATCGGCTTCTCCTGGAGCGGGCGCCCAGCCAATCTTTGCCAGCATGGGGCGAAAGTTGACGCGCACCCAGGCGCGAAACACATCTTTGTCTGCGTTCATAAGAAGATAGCTATAGATCGAACCCAGATAGCCACTGTACGTACCGACCACACTATTTTCCGCGTCCTGATTCAAAGCCGTAATCAAATCCAGATAATTGCCCGCACTCAGCTGTCCCGCGCGCATCAGGGCCGACTGGTCCGCGACGAGAGAGATCCGCTCCGCGGTGTTGAGCTGCGACATGGCTGCGGCGTCCACCTTCTGCAGCACATCTCCTTCATAACGCGTGCGGTAATAACCTGCCGCGCCGCTATTGGCAAAAACCCAGGAGGAACAGCCGGCCATGGGAATGACCTGCTGCTGCCGGCTCAGCAACTGGCAGAAAGGTTTGGCATCACTGGCCTTGATACACACAGGGATGACCCAGTCTTCAGCCTTGCTGCCTGCCGCTCCCGGCTCAGAAAAAAACCGGGTCTGCGTGAGAGTGACTTCGGTCTTGGGCTGCGGCTTGCCGATCTTCGCGCGGCGTCTGTGACGCGCCGGCGCTGCTACCTGCGGCGCAACGCAGGATGACTTCACGCTGACCAGAGGGACTCCCGGCTGTGATATAAAGCCTGGCATGATCTGGTCCACCCGGCGGCCTGAAGCCACCGTAATCTCCTGCCAAAAATCCTCAGCCGCGGCATTGGAGTATGCGAACTTTCGCAAATAGGCATTCACGCCACGCCGGAATACATCCGGCGTAACGTAGGCTTCCACCATGCGCAGCACTGCCGCGCCTTTCTCGTACGAGATGCCGTCAAACAGCTCGTTGATTTCGTCCGGAGTCTCTGCCTGGGCGCGGATGGGATGTGTGCTCCGGAGCGAATCGAGGGCCATGGCGCCATTGGTGGCGCGCACACCGTCCAGCGCGGCATTCCATTCCGGATGCAGGGTCTGCGAGGGCTTGAGCGCCATCCAGGTGGCAAAACCTTCGTTCAGCCAGAGGTTGTCCCACCATTTCATGGTGACGAGATCGCCAAACCACTGGTGCGCCATTTCATGGGCCAGCACCTCAAACACCGCCTGATGAGAATTGACCGATGAATGCTGATCGTCAATAAACAACAAAGATTCACGGTAAAAAATGGCCCCGGTATTCTCCATGGCGCCGGCTTCAAAATCAGGCACACCAACAATATCGAGTTTGGCGAAGGGATATTTAATGCCGTAGTACTGGTTGTAAAACTTCAGAATTTCCTCGGCATAACGAACGGCCACCGTCCCCAAAGGCTTTTTGTCCGGAGTGCCGCAGACGCGAATCGGTATGCCATCGGCCTCACCTTCATTGCACGTAAAATCACCCACCGCCATTGCAACTAGATACGTGGACATTTTTGCCGTGGTCGAGAACTTCAGGGTGTGTTTGTCCGCGCTGGGCCCCGGAGTATCGGCGACGATACGGCCATTGGAGATGGCGGTATCGCCCTTGTCCACGATCAGCGTGATATCGAAGGTAGACTTGAACGCGGGTTCATCAAATGAAGGAAAGGCACGGCGCGCATCGGTGGACTCAAACTGCGTGGTGGCGTAGTTCCTGAGTTTGGTTTTTGCAAGATAGAAGCCTCGCAGCTTGTCATTCAAAATCCCGGTGAATCTGATGCGGATATTTGCCGGACCGGGCATGAGCTGGGCAGATGCAGTGAGAGTGGCCTGATCTTTGGGAGCGTCAAAGCTGACTTTGGCTTCCTGCACATTGCCGCCCTGCTCAATCGTGGCGCTCTGAAACTCCAGTTCGGCGGAATTCAGGGTGATGGCATGCACAGGATTCACGATCTTCACCTGAATGGCGGCCTCGCCGGCGAATGTGGCTTTTTGGAGATCCGGCGTAAATGTCAGACTGTAGTGTTCAGGAACAACATCCTGAGGCAAGCGCTGTGCCAGCGCCAGTATCGGCAGCAGAACCAGTGAGATTAAAAGTATCCGTCTTAAAAAAGCCATGCTTCTCCTCAAAAAATAAGGGGCTTAAGATTGCATACATCCTATGTCATTGCCCAATCAAAAGCACCTGGGCGTTTTGCGCAGGAATTATCATTCTTCGCCCGAAGCGCTAATCCCACAGATTTCTATCTGCAAGTATCTCAATCACTCGCAACAGGAACGAAGAATGCAGATATTACCGCCGAGCCCAAATGGTTTAGACGATCCAGATTATAAAAGGCCACAAAAACAAAAGCCTCAGACTGAGCTGAGGCTTTTGCGCACGGATGTAAAAAACTCACTTGTTGACGGTCATACGGTCGTAAACGAACCCTGCCGCACCGCCTGCCAGTGCGCCAATTCCGGCTCCCTTGCCACCACCGGCCAACGCGCCAATCGCCGCGCCAACTCCCGATGATCCGGCCACAATTGCCACCGATTTTTCGGTGGAGCGATGGCGACGCACTACCGGCTCACTGGACGCAGACGCGCTGCTGGTCGTCGCCGTGCTGCTCTCGCCGGCAACCGCACGCGAACGGCGCACCAAAGCAGGTTGTGAAGCCGATGGCTGCACTGCGTCACTGGCTGAAGCCGACGAGTTGGCCGGCTGGGACATAGTTTGATCCGCCTGCGCGGGCGGATGCGGAACCGCAAACCACGCAATGGCCGAAACTACGAGCGCCGTAATCAAAGACGCCAAAATTGCGGTACGAACTACTGGGGACTTCATACTTTTTGCCTCCGGGCAGATTCCCTGCCACTCGCGAATCGTTGATTGCAGCTCGGAAGCCAACTGTTAACTAACTGAAAAATAAGGCACTCAGACGTGAAGATGCGTAAAGAATGTAATTTCTTCTGCCTCACCGTGCAGAACCGACTTAGGCCAAAGACCTCACCTTGTGCAGGATGAACAGTGCGTCCGCAGAAACTCGAATGAAATGGAATGGCTTGACAGCCTTTCCGAGCGCCCCTTAGACTGCGTTTCCGTTGTTTTGAGAAAGGAAACCACTTGAAACCCAGTATCGTACGATTTTTGTTTGTAACTATCCTCGCGCTGTGCGCGATCAGCTCAGGAGCCCAGATGTCCAATCCTTACGGTCCACCCATTAGCGTAGAGAATGCAAAAAAAGCCGCAGCTGCCGCTTTGGCCGAGGCGCGCAAAAACAACTGGACCATGGCCGTGTCAGTGGTTGATCCCAACGGCACCCTTATTTATTACGAAAAAATGGACAACACCCAGCTCGGCAGCGCCGATGTCTCTATCTCCAAGGCGCGCTCCGCAGCAAGATTCAAGCGCCCCACCAAGGCATTCCAGGACGCACTGGCCGCTGGCGGCGCGGGACTGCGCATTCTCGGAATCGAGGGCGCCGTGCCGGTTGAGGGTGGAATTCCCCTCATACAGGATGGCAAGATCGTCGGCGCGATTGGTGTATCCGGTGACAGCAGCGACCATGACGGTATCTGCGCTACGGCGGGAGCGGGGACCATTAAATAACAACGGGACACGTAGAGACGTGGCTTCGGCCACGTCTCACTCCTTGATTCTTCCTGGCTTACTTCTTTTCTTTATTTATTTCTACCGGACCGGTTTCCGCCGGTTTTTGATCGTCTGTTTTCGGCAGATCGCAGGTAACAGCAGGTGATATACCGGTTGGCGACATAAGCTCGCCGTGCGGGCCAACCTGAATGGCGCTGGCGCCAAAGTCAGTCTGCGAAAGCGAACGCAGGACGGGCAGAATGTGCATGGCTGGATCAAGCTTTGGCCCACCCGGCTTTTCCTGCTTCAACGGATAAGCGCAGCCGCCCAAAAACGTTCCGTCCGCTCCCAGGTGCGCTTCCAGAATGGTGGAAAGACCTGTTTCTCCGCTCATATTGAATGAACCATAGGTGGCGAAGTTTCCCAGAGAGTAAGCAATAAGCCGGCCTTTGTAGATTTCCATTCCGCGCACCACGTGCGGACCACTGCCGAGCAAAAGCTGCGCTCCAGCATCAATGGCGGCGTGAGTAAAACGGCGCAGATCGCCTCGATTCTCACCCAAAAATTCTTCCTCACCCTGAGGAACATGCTGATGAGTCACACCTTCCGCACCGCCATGGAAGGTAACGATGACCATATCCGCTTCTTTGCTGGCAGCAGTGATCGTTGCCAGTGCGTCCTCGAGATCGAGAAAGTTATATGCACCGGGATATGTGGCAAAGGAGATGACCGCAACTCGCTTGCCCTTTGCATCCAGATGCGCAATGTCACCGATATCGCCGGAGTGGGCAATGCCCTGCTCTTCGAGCGCGTGCCGTGAACTGACGCGCCCTTCGGGGCCAAAATCAAGGGCATGATTGTTGGCCAGACCCATTACGGTGAAGCCCGCGGCTTTGAGGTGTTTGCTGTAACGCGTGGGGACGCGGAAGGCATAGCAAGTCCCTTCGCGCTTGCCCTTGCATTTGCGCGACTCACCGCTATCCATCAGCGGCCCTTCCAGATTGCCAAAGACTACATCGCCACGCTCCAGCAGCGGCGTGACCTCATGCAGGACATCGGCGCCATCATGGGGCGGAAGGTCGCCGCCAGTGGCGTCAGGAAACGTGCTGCCCAGCATCACATCGCCCACGGCGGTTATCACAATTTCCGTACTGGTGGCCGGAGACGGAGTTGGTAGCTCCTGTTTCGGTTGTGATTCCTGCTGCGGCTGTGGTTCCTGTTTGGGTTGTGGTTCGTTCTGGGGAGGCGGCGCGGGCTGGGGCGTGCTGCCGGGTTGCTGCTGCGCACCGCAGGCAAGTGCCATGCATAACAGAAAAAAACCAGCTGCCAGAGAGCGTGTTGTACTGCGTGGAAGCATAGAAAGCCGATTATCGCATGTCTCGCATCAGTGCCTCACCCCCGGCAATTACGCCTACACAGCGGTCCCAGGCGAACCAATAAGCTATTTCTCGGTAGTCCTTGACGTCGAAAACTGCGAGATCGGCGTCTTTTCCCGCTTCAATGCTTCCCTTGCGCTCCTGAAGCTGAAGAGCGCAAGCGGCGTTGATGGTACTCGCGGCAATGGCTTCTTCTGGCGTCATCTTCATGTGGGTGCAGGCCAGAGAGACGACGAAGGCCATGCTGGGCGTGGGCGAGGTGCCGGGATTGAAATCGGTGGCCAGCGCGACCGGCACGCCGGAATCAATGAGTCGGCGGGCATCGGGGAAATCCCGATGGCCAAGAAAATAACTGGCTCCGGGAAGCAGCGTGACTACGGTATCGCCCTGCGCCAGCAGCGCCAGGTCTTCAGGATGGATGCAGTCCATGTGGTCGAGCGAGGCGGGCCGGTGGTGCAGCAGCGGGGCGAGCTGGGAAGCGGTGAATTGTCCGACGTGAGCGCGCACTCCGAGAGCATGGCTGCGCGCCGCGGCAAAAATCTTTTCCGACTGCTCCAGGGTGAACGCGCCGCGCTCGCAGAAGACGTCCACAAAAGCAGCCAGTTTACGGCTGGCCGCAAGCGGCACGATTTCCGCACAGACCTTTTCGACGTACTGATCGCTCTTGCCTGCAAACTCCGCAGGCACGACATGGGCCGCCAGCAGCGTGGGAACGACTGTCCCCGGCCAGCGTGATGCCGCCTCCTGAAGCGCAGCCAGCGATTTGATTTCGTCTTCCGTGGTGAGTCCATAGCCGGACTTGGCTTCCACCGTGGTGGTTCCCTGCCGCAGCATGGCGTCGAAGGCAGCGCCAGCCTTCTGCGCCAACTGCGATTGTAAAGCCTGGCGGACGCCGGCAACGCTCGAACGAATTCCGCCGCCGCTGGCGGCGATCTCTTCATAGCCTGCACCGGCAATGCGCTTGGAAAAATCCACCAGGCGCGGCTCCATAAAGACCGGATGGGTGTGCGAATCGATCCAGCCGGGGAGTACTACTTTCCCGCCGCAATCAATCTCCCGCAGTTTGCGCTGGTTCTTTTTGAACCAAGGATGGCGAATGACCTCCGCCTGGGTTCCGGCGGCAATGATCCGGCCTCCGCCGCAGAGGACAGCGGCGTCCTGAATAAGACCGATTTGCTGCAGCGCAGGCCCGCGACGCGGACCGGGATCACCGGCAAGAGTGAGAAGCTGGCCGATGTTGGCCAGCAAAAGGTAAGGCGATGGGCGTGAGGATGGCAAAGTGTTTTATCGAACCAGCGGCGCTTTCACCGCTTTGCGTTCGGCAAATGTAAGGGCCTCGTCATACCCGGCATCCACGTGGCGAACCACGCCAATGCCAGGATCATTGGTGAGCACGCGCTCGATGCGGCGGGCCATGGCGTCAGTACCGTCGGCCACGGTTACCTGTCCGGCGTGGAGGGAGTAGCCAATCCCCACGCCGCCGCCATTGTGTACCGAGACCCAGCTGGCGCCGCTGGCGGTGTTCAGCAGAGCGTTCAAAATCGGCCAGTCGGCGACCACGTCACTGCCGTCCTTCATGCTTTCGGTTTCGCGGTAGGGCGAGGCCACGGAGCCGCAGTCCAGATGATCGCGCCCGATCACAATGGGAGCTTTGAGCTTGCCTTTTTTCACCAGGTCGTTCATCGCCAGTCCGAACTCGGCGCGTTCGCCATAGCCGAGCCAGCAAATGCGGGCCGGTAGTCCCTGGAAGCGTATGCGCTTGCGCGCCAGTTTGATCCAGCGGTCGAGGATGCGATTTTGCGGGAACATCTCCAGCACCAGATCGTCTGTGATGGCGATGTCCGAGGGTTCACCGGAGAGCGCCACCCAGCGAAATGGTCCCCGGCCTTCGCAAAACAGCGGGCGGATGTATTCCGGAACAAAACCGGGAAAATCGTAGGCATTCTTCACGCCGCGCTGGAAGGCAAACGTCCTTATATTGTTGCCGTAATCAAAGGTCACACTGCCCATTTGCTGCAGACGCAGCATGCCCTCTACGTGGCGGGCCATGGAATCGAGCGAGCGCTCCAGATAAGTCTGAGGATCGCTGCGGCGCAGCTCCAGCGCCTGCTGCAGAGTCATTCCATTTGGGACATAACCGTTCAGAGGATCGTGCGCCGAAGTCTGGTCGGTAACAATGTCGGGCAGCACGCCGCGCTCGGCCAGCTCGGGTATCACGTCGGCACAGTTGCCGACCAGGCCAACCGAGACTGCCTCTTTTTTGCGGACTGCGTTCTTCAAAATGCGCAGCGCTTCGTCGAGGTTATTGACCATGAAATCGCAATAACCCGTCTTCAGCCGCTTCTTGATGCGCTCGGCGTCCACATCGATACCGAGAAAACAAGCGCCGGCCATGGTGGCGGCGAGGGGCTGAGCGCCACCCATTCCGCCCATGCCGCCGCTCACAATCAGCTTGCCGGCGAGATCGCCGCCAAAATGCTTTTCCGCCGCAGAGGCAAAAGTCTCAAACGTTCCCTGTACGATGCCCTGCGAGCCGATGTAAATCCACGAACCGGCGGTCATCTGGCCGTACATCATGAGGCCGGCGCGCTCCAGTTCGTTGAACTTTTCCCAGTTGGACCAGTGCCCCACCAGATTGGAGTTGGCAATCAGCACGCGGGGCGCGTATTCATGGGTGCGGAAAATTCCCACTGGCTTGCCTGACTGGACCAGAAGAGTCTCATCGTTTTCGAGCGACTTCAGCGACCGGATAATGGCGTCAAGGCACGGCTGATTACGCGCGGCCTTGCCGGTGCCGCCATAAACCACCAAATCTCGCGGACGCTCGGCTACTTCTTCATCCAGATTGTTCATGAGCATGCGCATGGCCGCTTCCTGCGGCCAGCCTTTGCAGGAGAGCTCATTGCCGCGAGGGGCTTTTAAGGGAGGGAGAAACGTGGTTTGAGCTTCGGTTTCTACTGGCATAGCGAAATGGTAGCAAAATTGGCGGGAAAGAGCAGTCAGCAATCAGCATTCAGCCATCCGTTTGACTGCGGGTGATGCTGGCTGACTACTGAGCAGCAGAGTGCTTCTGCACGAAGCTCTATATTTACTTCTCTTCCGGCCCGTTCGCGGGTTGGGTGAGCGTGACCGCCTGCGCCCTGTACTGCGTCGCTTCAAACAGGGCCACGATTTTTACCTGCGCGCCGACTGCGAGTTTCCGTGCATCTCCGATTTGCGAGGGCACAAAGTGAATTTCGTAATTCCGCTCATCGGCTGCATTCTGGATGGCGAGCAGACCGCGATGCATATCCAGATAAGTAACCTTTCCCAAAAAGGTGAAGGCCGAGCCGGGCGTGGCAATGATGGCGATTTCGCGCGCCAGCCCGCGGTTAGCGCTCCTGGGGGCAAAGCTTACATGAACAAGCGATCCCTGCTGGACATCCTGCAACCCGCCGGGATGGCCGCCCTGAACAATTCTCGTATCCTTGTCGATGGCAAAGTGCACGGTGGATGAATTAATGCGGTCGCGCAGCGCGAGCGTCCCGCGACGGGCATCGACGTCAACGACCTGGCCCTCGGCATCGGCGGGAAGTTCGGGGACGCCGACGCGGATATTTCTGGCAAGAATATTGTGGTGGTCGGAATCAAGCATGGTGTCCACATAAACGCGCTCGCCTTTTTTTAGCGCCGCCCAGGTAGTCTCGGCGCCGTTGCGAAAGATGTGCGTACGCTCGTCAAAGGCGACCGTCCATTTGCCGCCGCCGAAAACTTTGATCGTCATGTGATTGCGGACACGATCCACGCCAGTAATCACGCCACCAGCCAGAGTGGTTATGCCCTCGGGAAGCGGAGGCGGATCGAGTACAGGATCATGACCATCGGTGGTCAGAGCGCCGCCGGTAGCGGAGCTGTCGAGTATCTCGGTCTTTGGCTGTGCTGATGACGACGATTCGGGAAGCGGCACAGCCGGGGGGCTGCCGGGAGCGGCCGCGGTCTGGCCAGCGGTGGGCTGCTGATTCGACTGCGGCCACAGGAAAGGCGCAAAAACAATGATGAATGTTGCCAACAGGAAGCGCTGCATAGAAATGGCCAATACTCTCCACGGGTTGGATGCGTGCAGCAGAAACTCAGATGGCAGAGGCAGGATCTCTGCTTTGCGCACAAAAGCCCAACCCGCGAACGCCGGCTGACATCCAAGCAAAAAGCAGAGCTACTGCCAGTGCGTCTGCCGGGGTAAGGGTGACCTTCATGCGGCGTCTTTCATTTCGATTGTCCTTTGTATTCGCGTCCCTGCTGTTCTTCCTGTTTTGTGCTTCTGCCTTGCCGGCGCGCTCTCAGGAGCTGCATCTGCCTCTGCCGAAAAAAAGCAAGTACACGCCGGTGCAGCAGCTCAATCGCGATGGCGTACAGGCGCTCAAAAAGCACAATATCGACAAAGCCAAAAGATTGTTTTACAAGGCTTATCTCATCGATCCCAATGATCCGTTTACGCTGAACAATCTGGGCTACGTGGCGGAACTGGAGGGCGAGGTCGACCGCGCACATCGCTATTACGACCAGGCCCAGGCTGGTACGTCAGAGGCCGTGGTGGATCGATCCACCGAAGACACCGCGCAGGGGAAAAAGGTGTCTGAAATCGCCGGGCGCACGCAGGAGGGGCCGCTCAAAATCAACGAGATGAACGGTGAGGCCATCTCCATGCTGGCCAAAGATCGTGCGCCGGAAGCCGATGTGATCCTGCAGCAGGCGCTCAGGATGGATCCCAAAAATCCATTCACCCTCAACAATCTGGCCTTTGCCCGCGAAAAAGAGGGTGAACTGGAACAGGCGCTGCGCTATTACAACGATGCAGCCAGGAGCGGCTCACAGGACAAGGTGGTGGTGGCGCTGAACAAAGACTGGCGCGGCCGGCCCATCAGCGAGGTGGCGGCGCGGAACGCGGACAAAGTACGCCGCGAGATGGAGAAATCAGAGGACGTGGATGCGCGGGTGTCGCGACTGAACCTGCGCGGCGTCTCGGCAATGAATCGCAATGAGCGCAAAGCGGCGCGGGAAGACTTCCAGCAGGCCTACAAGCTGGATCCATCCAATTCTTTCACCATCAACAATATGGGCTACCTTGCGGAGTTGGAAGGCGACCGCGAGACGGCGCAAATGTACTACGAAGAAGCCAAAAAGGCGCGCCATGCCAGCCTGAAGGTGGCAATGGCCACGCGTCCGGAGGTGGAGGGGCGTCCCGTGGGCGAGGTGGCGGAGCAGAGCGATGCTCTGGTGGAATCCCGCGTGACCGCCGATGCCGCAGCGAAACGCCGTACCAGCGGCACTCCCGCACTCAGAACGCGCGACAACAAAACGGTGGTGGACAAGCCAAACAACCAGCCGTAGACGATACGCCTACACACGGCGGAATACCGTTCCCACCGGCCCTTTTCCCTTCCCGATCTTTGGCGCGGATTTGAGCGCCGCTCGCACATATTCTTTTGCCGATTTCGTGGCGCTGGCCATATCCAGGCCTTGTGCGAGATTGCAGGCCAGAGCCGAAGAGAAGGCGCAGCCGGTGCCGTGCGTGGAACTGGTGGAGATTTTTTTTCCGGTAAACAGCTTTGTCTGCGCGCCGGAATCCATGCTGAGAAAGTCGACAGGCGGATTCAGATGCCCGCCAGTGATAATTACGTTGGGCACACCGAACTGGTGCAGACGCAACGCGGCAGCGTGCATGTCGTCTGTTGTGTGTATTGGTATGCCGGAAAGCGCGGCGGCTTCATCAATATTGGGCGTGATGACACTGGCCAGTTTCAGTAACTGGGTTTTCAGTATCTGGACGCCTTCGCGCGTGAGCAGACGCGCTCCGGAAGAAGAGATCAATACCGGATCGAGAACGACTGCTTTCAATCGCCGCACTTTTAAAAAAGCAGCCACGGCCCTGGCGGCTTCCGCCGAACCTAACATGCCAATCTTGACTGCGTCGATGTGACAATCGCCGGCCAGCTCTTTGAGCGTCGCGGTGATGATTTTTCCGCTCATGGGAACCACACGACGGACGCCGAGAGTGGATTGCACGGTTAGCGCTGTTATACAGGTCAGGCCGTAACAGCCGTGGGCGGCAATCGTTTTGATGTCGGCGGTGATCCCGGCGCCGGAAGATGGATCATACCCGGCTATCGAGAGCACAATCGGCGGGGCCATGATCGAGGCTACAGCGCCCGTCCGGGCACGATCTGCACTGCTTTGTTATTGGCAAAGGTCACGGCCACTGGCTTGCCGGCATTGGCATATTCGATGGTGCGATTACCGTAATCGCCGGAAGTGATATTGGCGGTTATCCCTAAAGCGAAACCGGCCTGAATCTCGCTCATGCCGTTTTTCACTTCGTGGTGATCGATGGCAGTCCAGACCTCGGCGGGCCAGTGTTTATACAGATCGTGGGGATCGTCGATGAATATCTCCTGGTTCACAGTGAAGTTATAACTATCGCCCACTGCGGTCCCAATGGAAAAAGCATACTCGCCCGAATCTCCTGGCCGATGAAAGACGGCCAGGACTTCATACTTCACCACCACAATCTGGCCAGGATGCAGCGCAGCCGGGGCCCGCTGCAGCACCACGTCACGAACCTCAAGTTTTTCGAGAGGCGCGAGCAAACCCGTTTTCGCCTGCAAACTGGCCTGGCCAGCGTAACGGTAATAAGGCAGAGCGTTTCCCGCGGACACCCAGACGGTTTTGCCGGCCAAATCTTTCTTTGCCGATTTCAGGTCCCAGGAATAGAGCTTGTGCGGGACCACGTAGTCGTCCAGATTGCTGGAGTACGCTACCTGCTGCTTTGGGGCCGGGACGGGCTGGCTTCGCTGGTGATAGATCCACCCCAGGCGCAGCAAAGCCAGAACGAGTAATCCCGCAACACCTATCTGAATTCGCTTATAGTTCATCTGTTTTGCGTGCCGTTTTCTTAGTCGCTGATGGAATGACTGCCTGCCGCCACGGGCCGGCTGGGCACTCCGTATTCAGAAGTGTAATTCAGATGGATCTCGCCGCACTTGTGCTGCTCCTGCGAGTAAACCAAACAGCGGTCATAGGGCCGCGAATACACATGCAGGCTTACGGCGCGCTCGGCAAACTCCGACGGGTTGTACACCTTGTGCACCGGAGCCAGCGGATCCACCGCCGTGGGTGACAAAGGGCTGATCTCCACTACGTCAGAGGGTTCAAGATCGCATGTGCCGGCCTGTATGTCCGCGCGCAGAACGCGGTAATTTTGCACATGTAACCGGCCGATGGGCGCGGCCATCCAGCACATTTGGTCGTGATGATTATGTACGGAGCTCGCCTGCCCTGGCTCCCAGCAGATGGCCAGCAGCTCATAGAGCGGAGTCTTATCAATCAGATTGCGGGTGTAGTGCTGATGGTCCCAGATCAAATAGCGGGAAATGGATTCAGGATTTACGGGAAAAGCAGCGAGCAGACCACGAATGTGTTCCGTGGAGTCAAACTGGTCTTCACTACAACATCGCAGTTTTGCGACAAGTTCTTCGATAGTTACGCTGGACATTACGCAGTTACCTCCTGCGTTCGATTTTAGCGCCAAAGGATTAAGAAAATGTAATGTTAACGAGCGGCTGTTTTTTATGACAAATCGCCCACGGCCCTGGCTGAGGGCTTGGAAACCATTTTACCGGCAAGCCAGTTAAAAATCCGGAAAAACAACAGCACGCTCAGAATCGCGCCATAGGTAAGCGGCCGGCGCAGATCGGCCTTTACCAGCCAAATGAAGTGAAACACGCCCGCAGCCGCGCTCACATATATAAGACGATGCAGCAGCTGCCAGCGTTTCCCGCCCATGCGGCGAATCCAACCTTTGGTGGAGGTCAGCGCCAGCGGCAGCATGAGCAACCAGGCGGTTAGTCCGGCGGTGATGAAGCGCCGCTTGATGATGTCCGTCCACATCTCGTGCGGATCAAAGAATTTGTCGAGCCATAGCCACGTCATCAAATGCAGAGAGCCGTAGGTGAAAGCAAACAGCCCCACCATGCGGCGAAAGCGAATCAGCCACGGCATCCGCAGAATTTTGCGCAGCGGGGTGATTCCCAGAGTGACCAGCAGAAAAATCAGCGTCCAATGGCCGGTAGCGCGGGTGATCACATCAATGGGATTGGCGCCCAGGTCGTTGTGAAAACCCTTCCAAACGAGACGGGCGGCCGGCGCCAGACAGAGCAAAAAGACCGCCACTTTCAGCGCACGAATCAGTTTTTCCGCGGGAGGGCGCATCAAAAATTCCTGTGCAGATCCATCCCCGAATACAGGCCCGCTACCTGGTCGGCGTATCCGTTGAGCAACAGCGTGGGACGTTTCTGGAATTCGCCGATGCGGCGTTCATACGTCTGGCTGCGCAGCGCATGGTCCTCAATGGGGCTTACGTTGGAATAGAAAGGATAAGCCTGCGGCCACTGGATGCTCCAGGTCGTGGGCGGCATGCTTTCGACGAATTTGATTTTGACGATGGCCTTGATGTTTTTGTATCCGTACTTCCATGGCACTACCAGCCGCAAAGGCCCGCCATCCACGCTGGGCAGGACTTCGTCGTAGAGTCCAGTCGCCAGAATGGTGAGCGGATGCATGGCTTCATCCATGCGCAGGCCTTCCACATAGGGCCAGGGCAAAACGCTGCTGTGCTGGTTGGGCATTTGATCGGGGGCATAAACAGTCTCAAAGGCTACAAACTTTGCCTTGCCCAAAGGCTCGACCTGCTTGATCAGAGCACTCAGCGGGAAGCCCACCCACGGAATCACCATGGACCAGCCTTCCACGCAGCGATGGCGGTAAATACGCTCTTCCTGCGGCGCCAGTTTCAGAATGGTGTCGATATCCAGCTTTTTCGGCTTCTGCACCAGACCTTCAATGGATACGGTCCAGGGGCGCATACGGAAATTGCCCGCCAGTTTGGCAGGTTCGTATTTGTCGGTGCTGAATTCGTAATAGTTGTTGTAATTGGTAATGTCCTGAAACGAATTCGGCTTTTCCGTGGTGCTGTACTGGCTCTTCACAATGCCAGCGATTTTCGCCCCGGCCGAGGCGGTCTCTTCCAGATGCCATCCGCTGCGCCGCATATAGAGGCCCGAGGCGACTGCCGCTCCCGTTAGGGCCGCACCGGCGATAAACTGGCGACGGCTTAAAAACGTGGATTTCGATGTAATCTCGGAAGAAGGTATGTCACTCGGTTTCTTGATCAGCACAGTCGGCCTCCGCCTGGACTTGAGTTTCCTGTTTTAATAGATTCCCGGCCAAGCTTAAAAGTTACACTGGAACGAGGTAATATGGGAACTGACGATTTGTTGGAGAAATGCCATGAATGTCGTGTCTGAGGCCACTCCGCGACCTGCTGAACTTAGCCAGACTGAATCTGCCACGGGCCAGCCCTCTTTGGGCAGAAGCTGGGCGGCGCTGGTGATAGCGGTGCTGCAGGCCGTGTGTTTCTTTTCCGTCGCAGCCGCCCGTGCGGGAATCGTCCTGGGCGCCTCTTCGGCGGTGATTGCGGGCTGGTCCGGTTTTTTCCATCGTGACATTTTTCGCATTCCCATGCTTTTGCTGGCCATCGCTGGAGCGGCTTTCAATCTGTTTCTTCTATGGAACGCACGCCGGCTGCGCCAGTCTCCCGCAGCTTCCTGGCGCAAACGCCCCCTTACCCGGCGTGAGCGTTTACGCATCGGCTTTGTGCTCTGCCTCTCGCTCCTGACTCTGGCCATGGCAGCCACCGAGATTTATTTTCATCGCATGCTGAATCACACATTGATGTAAAAACACCTGCATCTCTTTTGTGCAGAAAGACCTGGGGGGCCCAATTGGGGAATCCTTACGTTGCGCCCCCTTAAAACCGCACAGACTCCAGGAATTTGGCCTAAACTTTGCCACGGACGGCATCCAGGCTCAAAAAATCCACATCGAAAGACAGATAGCCGATTTCTTTCCATTTGTGGCTATCCAGGCAACTGCAAGCAAGCTTTGTATGAATAAGTTGCGTGATCATCGTGTGGGAGGGCGAAAGAGTCTGGCGCCTGGTAATTTGCGGAACAGCACGACACAAATCCCACCCCTGAACGAGGAGCTGCCCCTGCCAGCCGAAATTTCTTCACTCTCTGCTTATAACGGCGATGCCGAATTTCACCTGGCCGCCATTGTTGAATCTTCTGACGATGCCATCATCAGCAAGGACCTGAACGGCATTGTCACCAGCTGGAACAAGAGCGCGGAGCGCATTTTTGGCTACACCGCCGAGGAAATGACTGGCCGTCCGATTACAACCATTATTCCTCCCGAGTTGCAGGGGGATGAACTGATGATCCTGGCCAAAATCCGGGCGGGCGAAAGAGTCGACCATTTTCAAACGGTCCGCCTCCACAAGAACGGAAGCCGGATCCGAATTTCTCTTACTGTCTCCCCGATCAGGGACCTGCATGGAAATATCACTGGCGCCGCCAAGATCGCCCGTAACATTACACCGCAAAAAGAAACTGAGCAGACCGCGCGCCGGCTGGCGGCCATCGTCGAATCCTCCGAGGACGCCATTTTCAGCATGGACCTCAACGGCAACATCACCAGCTGGAACCGGGGCGCGGAACGCATTTTTGGTTACACACTGGAGGAAATCCTGGAGTTGCCCGTTGCTGTTATTATTCCCCCGGAATTGCAGGCGGATGAATCCGCCCTCCTCGGAAAAATACGGGAGGGCAGGAGAGTCGACCACTTCCAGACTGTGCGCATCAATAAGCGCGGAGACCGCATCCATGTTTCCCTGACTGTATCCCCGGTGAAGGACGAGGATGGGCAGATCATTGGCGCAGCGAAGATTGCCCGCGACATCACCCAGCAAAAAAAGCTGGAAGCGGCGCTGCATACCAGCGAAATGCTGGCCTCCGCCGGACGCCTTGCCGCCACGGTCGCGCATGAGATCAACAATCCGCTGCAGGCGGTCATCAATTTCATTCATCTGGCCAAACAGCAAAGCGACCTTCCCCCCAGGATCATGCGTTACCTGGTGGATGCAGACCGCGAACTGGGGCGCGTTGTCCACCTGGCGCAGCAAACCCTGGGCTTCTATCGCGACAACTCTCATCCGGTGCTGATGCCGGTCTCGGGCGTGGTGGAAGATGTTCTGGCCATCTACGAACGCAAAGTCAGGTACAAGGACCTGAAGATGGAACGGCGCATCGAACCCGATCTAACCATCTGCACAGCGCAGGGCGAACTGAAGCAGATCATCTCGAATTTGATTGCCAACGCCATTGACGCTTCCGCAAAGACCGGGAGAATCATCGTGCATGCCCGCGCCTCGCGCGATTTCAGGTCGGACCGGCCTGGAATTCGCATTACGGTGGCCGATGCCGGCGCCGGCATCGCGCGTGAAGACCGCAACAAAGTTTTTGCTCCGTTTTTCACCACTAAACAGGATGTGGGCACCGGCCTCGGTCTTTGGATCACCAAAGACCTGCTCGAAAAGAAAGGCGGACACATCCGCTTTCGCAGCAGAGACAGCGAACGCTCCGGCACAGTCATGAGCATCTACCTGCCATCGGAAGTACCCGCTAAATGTGCTGACCGCGTTGCCTGATATGACGATTCCATTGACCTTGACTTACACTGCCTGTTTACCCGCCTTTCTGACCGAAAATAACCTCTCTCTATTACAAGGCGCCGCGGAGCCGCGAAGTGAAGCCGGGAAACTTACAGGAAATTCAAAACGCATTTTGGTGATCGACGATGAAGCCAGCATCGCGGACAGCCTTACCGAGATTCTCACCGGATACGGTTACGATGCCGTGGCTTGTTACGACGGGCAAGCCGCAATCGATACCGCGCGCAGCCAGCTTCCGGACGTCGTAATCTCTGATGTAATCATGCCCGGCCTGAACGGCGTGGAAACCGTTCTCGCCATCCGGGAACTCTGCCCGGAAGCCCGGATTCTCCTCTTCTCCGGGCAGGGAGCGTCCATGGACCTGCTGAATCAAGCACGCGATCATGGCCACGAATTTGACCTGCTGCCCAAACCGGTGCATCCGTCCGAACTTCTGAAGAAACTGTCTTTATAGCCCGTTTTCAAAGACGGCCAGCCTGCTGACTAAGCCTGGGGCTTTCTGGGTGAGAACTCACCATGTGCGGTAAATCTGTCTGTTCTTTCTTACAGCTCCCGCTTGAGACGCTCTTTCAGCCTGCTGCTGAACCCAGTGGGCAGGGCGAAAGTGCGTCCGTCGGCCACCAGCACGATTACGTTGTGAACGCCGTCAATCAGAGCGGTGCAGTGCCGGCACTGGGACAAATGAAGTTCCATCTCCGCCCGCGCCTCAGCCGAGATGGTATCGTCGATATAATTCGACACCTCGCGCCATAAATCCCTGCAGTTCATCGCCATGGGTTTTTCCCTTTTTTAAACGGCTGCCGACTGAGCACATTGCTGCCGTTGATGCGCGGAGCCACCAAATCCCGCATTTGCAGCCGCGCCCGCAGCAAACGCGTTTTGACTACCGCCTCGCTTACCTTCAATGTCTGCGCCGTGGTGGCCACATCCATACCCTGTATGTCACGCAGCACAAAAACTTCGCGGTAGATGACCGACAGCTTCTGTACCGCCTCCACCAGGACCTCCCGCACTTCCTTTCGCTCCAGCGTCTCGGAAGGAATTTCGCGCCAGTCCCCTAACGTCTGGGGGATGTACTCGCTCTCATCCTGGCTGCCGGCGGGCTCGTCCAGGGATTCATAAAGCGCCGGACGCAGCTTGCGCAGCTTCATCTTCGCTTCGTTCAGCACAATCCGCACCAGCCAGCTGCCGAACTTGCTCTCTCCACGAAAATCGCCAAGGTAGCGGAAGGCCTTAAGAAACGCGTCCTGCGCGCAATCCTCGGCATCAGCCTCATTGCGCAGAATGGCAAAGGCGCTCAGATATACTGGCCGCTCGTAAGGAGCAATCAGCTCGTAATAAAGCTCTTTCTCGCCCGCCAGAATTCGGCGGATCAGCTCCGTTTCCTGTGGCGAAACTTTCTCGGCTGGTCGGTTCGTGGCCACACTCCCGCTGCTTTGCAGCGTTGCAGGAACATCCGGCATGGTGAATATATTCGCCGTCATTCCGTGGTTTGAACCCCCATCATAAGCCAAATCCAAAAGTCTCTTTATTCGGGCTGTGCTTTGGATGCGCGACGGAAAGAAAGGTGACCGCCACAGACGGGATATTCACTGCGGCGCGGCGGCCCGTAACCTGCATCGTAAAGCCCTTCAATGAACGTTCTCTGTACATCTGTGGAGAGGCCTATTCAGACGCCCAGGGCTCTGGGTAGAAGGCGCCCTGCAAACCGCCGACCTCATGCTTCGCCAAGTTGGGCCTCGGCTCTCTGTAACCGGATTTGAATTGCGCGATCGGGCCTGGCATTTTTAGTTGTGCCAGCCTACGGTCGCAATGGTCTTTTGGTTTCGCTGGTGTAGCTACCCGGTTCGTTCTGTCAGGTATGCCCCCGGTCTGTACCCATATGCCATGGGTACCCCCCTCCCCTGTTTTCCACACTTTCATTGAAAACAAAAGGAGTTAGCCCATTTCGGCCCTTGGGTGGCCCAAGCCCCACCCAGCCATTTGGCTCTCGGTTTGGCCCCATAAGCCATGACAGCAGGGCATTCTCAAGAGCCAAAAGCTAATGGCCAACGGCTAATGGCTTCTTTTGCTAGCTTTCTTTTATCAAAGACCCCACACAACACATCTTCCTCGGAAAATGCTCTTGCGTGGTACCACCAATCGACGGCGTTTTGCAATGACATAATTTGTCATGTCCAGCCACTTTAAAAATGTCCTCCGACGATAAACACCCAGCCGACACCTTATAGGCTCGTGTGGCACAGCCGCCCTCGGCTGTGTGCCTCGGGGTTTGGGGTTTTGGAGCTGATTTTGGAATCGGAGCTCATATAATGAATGCATTTTGTCAGCCGCTGCCCGGATACCCTTCCCCTAACACCCCCATCCTTAGTAGTATTTGGACTTTCCCGACGTCTTCTTATGCTTACTGGTGAAATTCGCAGTCAAATTGATCAAATCTGGAACGCTTTCTGGTCGGGCGGCATCTCCAATCCGCTGGAAGTGATCGAGCAGATTACCTATCTTCTCTTCCTCCGCCGCCTCGACGATCTGCACACCGTGGAAGAACGCAAGGCCCAAACGCTCAAAAAGAAGTCGCTCGACCGGCGTTTCTTCCCCGAAGGCAAAGACGAGCGCGGAATGTCCTATGAGGACTACCGCTGGTCAAAGTTCAAAAATCTGGGCGATCCCGCAACCATGTACAGGATCGTCGACCAGCATGTCTTTCCCTGGCTCCGCACTCTCGGCGGCGCGGATACCACGTACACCCGCCACATGAAGGACGCCCGCTTCACCATCCCCACCCCGGCGCTTCTGGCCAAAGTCGTGGACCTGATTGACAAGGTCCCCATGGAAGACCGGGACACCAAGGGCGACCTCTACGAATACATGCTGGCCAAAATCGCCAGCGCCGGGCAAAACGGCCAGTTCCGCACGCCCCGCCACATCATCCAGCTCATGGTGGAAATGGTTGAACCTAAGCCCAGTGACGTGGTCTGCGATCCCGCCTGCGGCACTTGCGGCTTTCTAGTCGCCGTCGGCGAATATCTGCGGGAGCACCACAAAGCCATGCTCAGTAACAAAAAACAGTGGGAGCACTTCAACCACCATCTGTTTCACGGCTTCGATTTTGACAACACCATGCTGCGTATCGGCAGCATGAACATGCTGCTGCACGGCGTGGAAAACCCTGACGTGGTGTACCGCGATTCCTTATCCCAGGACCACGCCGGTGAAGAAGAAAAGTACACCCTGGTCATGGCCAATCCGCCCTTTGCCGGCTCGCTCGACTTTGAAAGCGTGGCCAAAGATTTGCAGCAGGTGGTCAAGACCAAGAAGACCGAACTGCTTTTCCTTGCGTTATTTATGCGGTTGTTGAAGCCCGGCGGACGCGCTGCTGTCATCGTTCCAGAGGGTGTGCTGTTTGGTTCAAGCAATGCCCACAAAGCCATCCGCAGAATGCTGGTGGAAGACCAGAAGCTCGATGCCGTGATTTCACTGCCTGGCGGCGTGTTCAAGCCTTACGCCGGAGTTTCCACGGCTATTCTCCTGTTCACCAAGACCAATTCGGGCGGAACGGATTATGTTTGGTTTTATGACGTTGAGGCGGATGGTCGCTCACTTGATGACAAGCGCAATCTGCTTATACCTGAGGAGAAGTTCGGGCCTATACCGCAAGCAGTGCTTACATCAGAGGAGCACGCCAAGAACAACTTACCGGATATTCTTGCGCGTTGGAAACAGCGTGATGGCGCCGAGCGCAAGCGTCTGCGCACTGCGCAGAGCTTCTGTGTAGCCAAAGCAGACATTGCCACACAGGGCTATGATCTAAGCCTCAATCGATATAAGGAGATTGTGCATCCAGAGTTTGCATATCGATCGCCCAACGAGATACTGACTGAGCTAGGCGGGCTTGAAGCAGAGATACAGCAGGGAATTAATGAGTTGGAGAAAATGCTAGGATGAGCCAGATATCTTCACCCTGGCCGATAGTCGCGCTACATGAGATCTGTAGGCCTACTCAGTGGCCAACCATTCCACAGACTGCTTTTGTGGATAAGGGCTATCCCGTGTATGGAGCCAACGGAAAAATTGGTTGTTACACCGAATTCAATCATGAGAAGCCAACTGTTTTGATAACGTGCCGAGGAGCAACGTGCGGAACGATCAACGTATCCGAACCGAAATCTTACGTAACCGGCAATGCTATGGCACTGGATGATTTGCAGGAATCGATAGTTAGCCGTGAGTACTTGGTCTATGCGCTACGCCGAGTTGGCCTCTCAAGAGCTATAAGTGGAACAGCGCAACCGCAGATTACTCGTCAGAGCCTTACCGCGATTTCGATTCGCGTCCCGCCTTTGACTGAGCAGCGGCGGATTGCGGCGATTCTAGACCAAGCCGAACAGTTACAGGCCAAGCGCCGCGCCGCGCTCGCTCAAATTGACACACTCACACAAGCCATATTCATCGAACTGTTCGGCGACCCCACAATAAATCCAAGAGGATGGCCTACACTTAATTTCGCTGACGTCTGCCATACGCGCCTTGGTAAGATGCTTGATCAAAAACAGCAAACTGGAAAACATCAACGACCATATCTACGGAATGCTAATGTCCAATGGTTTCGGTTTGATCTTTCCGACATTTTTGAAATGGATTTCGACGATAATGCTCGTCAGTTATTTCGGCTTCGTAACGGCGATCTACTAATCTGCGAAGGAGGCGAACCTGGCCGCGCCGCTATTTGGAACGGCGAGATCGCCGAGTGTTACTACCAGAAGGCTCTTCACTGCGCCCGTCCGCGCAGTGAACTCGCCAAGCCAGAATACCTAAATTGGCTACTCTGGTTTTTTGCTCAGCGAGGTAGACTCAGTGACCATGTAACTTCTGCAACCATTGCGCACCTCACAGGAGAGAAATTAGCAGCGATGTCGATACCAGTTCCGCCACTTGCATTACAGGTCGAATTCGTTCACAGACTAGTCATAGTGGAGAAAATAAAAACTGCGCACCTCTCCTCGCTGGCAGAGATAAACGAGCTTTTCGCTTCACTCCAGCACCGCGCCTTCAGAGGAGAGTTGTGAAATGACCGTCTCCAGCGCCACGCCTTCAAAGAGGAGTTGCAGCGATAAAATCGTCAACTCGGAATACCATTTTACTCAAAGCAAAGTGTCATTCCGAAGCGCCGGGGTTGCGCGAGGAATCGGCTCCGCGGGTGGGGGGGCAACGATACTTGCTGCGTCGTGCGCCATTGGCCGAGCACGCTTGCCTGTCACGTAAGAGAACACAGGCGGCTGCGGCAGCAGATTCCTCGCGCAAAAAACGCGCTTCGGAATGACACGTGCTGGAACAGTGCATGAAGCGATATTTTGTTTACATTATGTCCAATAAATCGCGCCGTCTCTACACGGGAATTACCAGCAACCTGGCGAAACGCGTACTGCAGCACCGGCATAAGTTAATCGAGGGGTTCACTTCTCGCTACAATTTCGACATGCTGGTTTACTTTGAGGAGTACTCCCAGGTGGCGAACGCGCTGACGCGGGAAAAAGAAATCAAGGGCTGGCGGAGGGAAAAGAAACTGAATCTGATTCTCGCGGAAAATCATGATTGGAGAGACCTGAGCCTGGAGTGGCAGGAAGATCCAGGCTGGGCGACGGAGCCGGATGCGCATCCTCGATTGAGACTGAAGCGCACGGAATAACACGGCGTTGGCGGGTTTACCTGGAAATACCGTAGATGAGTAACTTCGCTTTCTTACAAACCGAATGGCCGCAGCTTTTTGCCGACGCGCAAAAGGCCGAAGCCCAGGTTATGCCTGATCCGCGGACTGCCTGCTTCTACGCTCGCCGCGCGCTGGAGTCGGTTCTCGAATGGCTCTACAAAAGCGACCCTGCTCTCAAGCTGCCTTATCAGGACAATCTCAGCGCGCTCATCCACGAGCCCACCTTCAAAACCGCCGTTGGCCAAAAAATCTTCGTCAAAGCCAAACTGATCAAAGACCTCGGCAATCTGGCCGCGCACAGCCACAAGCCCTTGCAGCAGCGCGACTCCATGGTCGCCGTGGGCGAGCTTTTCCACATCTGCTTTTGGCTGGCGCGCACGTACGCTAAGGCGTCCAGGCCGCCGGACGGGCTGACCTTCGATCCCCTGCTCCTGCCCCGGACCTCACCCGTCCCGCCGCAAACTCTCGCTCAGCTTCAGCAACTCGAAACGCAACTGGCCGAAAAAGACACCCGGCTCACCGAACTGCTTTCCGGAAAAGAAGCCCTCGACGCTGAACTATCACGGCTGAGGGCCGAGATTGCGGAGATCAGGAAGCAGAACGAGGCCACACCCGACCAGCACAACTATTCCGAGGCCGAAACCCGCGATTACTTCATCGACCTGCTGTTGAAAGAAGCCGGCTGGCCGCTCGACAAAAAAGAAGACCGCGAATATGCCGTGAGCGGCATGCCCAACAGCAAAGACACGGGCTATGTCGATTACGTCCTCTGGGGAGATGACGGCAAGCCGCTGGGACTAGTGGAAGCCAAGCGCACCAAACGCGATGCCCGCGTGGGCCAGCGCCAGGCCGAGCTTTATGCCGATTGCCTGGAAAAACAGTTCGGCCAGCGCCCGGTCATCTTTTACAGCAACGGCTACGAGCACTGGCTCTGGGACGATATGAACTATCCGCCGCGGGCCGTGCAGGGCTTTTACAAAAAAGACGAACTGGAGCGCATGATCCAGCGCCGCACCACGCGCACCTCGCTGGCCGCGGCTTCCATCAACGAAGAAATCGTCGAACGCTTTTATCAGAAGCGCGCCATTCGCCGCATCGGCGAAGCTTTCGAAAAAGACCACGAACGCAAGGCTCTGGTGGTGATGGCCACCGGCGCGGGCAAGACCCGCACCGTCATCGCCCTGTGCGAGCTGATGATGAAGTGCAACTGGGTGAAGCGCGTCCTGTTTCTCGCCGACCGCATCGCGCTCGTCAACCAGACGAAAGCCGCCTTCACCAAACATCTGCCTTCCGTTCCAGCCGTGAGTGCCTTGCAGCAGCCCGAGTTGATCGCCGACGCCAGGGTTCTGGTCTCGACGTATCCCACCATGCTCCGCCTGATCGATGAGAGCAAAGACGACAAGCGCACCTTCAGCGTCGGCCATTTCGACCTGGTCATCATCGACGAAGCCCATCGCTCGGTTTATCAAAAATACCGCGCCATCTTTGAATACTTCGATTCATTCCTTGTCGGCCTGACCGCAACGCCCAAAGACGAAGTGGACCGCAACACCTACGATTTATTTGATCTTGAGGCCGGCGTCCCCACCGATGCTTACGGCCTCGAAGAAGCCGTAAAAGATGGCTTTCTGGTGCCGCCTAAGTCAGTCTCTGTGCCTCTGAGATTTCAGCGTGAGGGCATCAAGTACGACCAGCTCAGCGACGAAGAAAGAGAGCGCTGGGACGCCATCGAATGGGACGAGGACGGAACCGTACCCGGCGTTGTGGAGCCTGAAGCTCTGAATCGCTGGCTATTCAACAAAGACACTGTAGACAAGGTTTTGCAGCACCTGATGGAACGCGGCCAGAAAGTAGCTGGCGGTGACCGTTTGGGCAAAACCATCATTTTCGCCAAAAACCATAACCACGCCCAGTTCATTGCTGACCGCTTCGATGCCAACTACCCGCACTTACTGAGCAAGTTCGCGCGCGTGATCGATTTTCAGGTGGAATATACGCAATCGCTCATTGATGATTTTTCCATTGCGTCCAAAGCACCGCACATCGCCATATCAGTGGACATGCTCGATACCGGCATTGATATACCCGAAGTCGTGAACCTGGTCTTCTTCAAAATGGTTCGCTCCAAAACCAAATTCTGGCAGATGGTCGGTCGCGGAACACGACTGCGTCCCGATCTGTTCGGGCCTGGGCGCGACAAGAAGTTTTTCTACATCTTCGATTATTGCGGGAACCTCGAATTCTTCAGCCAGAATCCCGAGACGACTTCCGGGGCCCTGGGCGAGTCGCTGAGCAAAAAGCTATTTACCAGCCGCGTGGAGCTGATTGCCGAACTGGACAAACTCGGCCACAAAGAGCCGGAGCTGCGTGGCGAGGTAGCGGAGCGGCTGCGCCAGGAAGTGGAGCAGATGAATGTAGATAACTTCATCGTGCGCACGAAGCGGCGGCTGGTGGAGAAATACCGGGACGCGGCGGCGTGGCACGAACTAAGCCTGGAACAGCGCGGCGAGCTGACCGAGGAAGTTGCCGGTCTGCCTTCAGAACTTGTGGATGACGACCAGGAGGCCAAACAGTTTGATCTGCTGATGCTGCGCCTGCAGCTGGGACTACTGCGGCATGACCGTCAGTTTCCCAAATGGATGGCCGAAGTCCGCGAGATTGCCGGGGCGCTGGAAGAAAAGGCCAGCATTCCCATGGTAAGGGCGGAACTGGAACTGATTATCGAAGTGACCACGGACGAATTCTGGCAGGACGTGACCGCGCCAATGCTGGAAAACGTCCGCCGGAAATTGCGCAGCCTGGTAAAGTTCATTGATAAAGCGAAGCGCCCGACGATCTATACCGATTTTCAGGATTTCATGGGTGAAGCGACCGAGGTCGAGCTGCCTGGCATCGGCAGCAGCCACGATGCGGAGCGATTCCGCGACAAGACCGAGCAATTCCTGAAAGCACATGCTGACGATCCGGTGATTCACAAGCTGCGCTGGAATGAACCGCTCAGCAAAGCTGATCTGGACGTGCTGGAAAAAATGCTGGTCAAAGCAGGCACGGGCACCGAAAAAGACATAAGGCAGGTAAAAACCGATGGCGGACTTGGCTTATTTGTACGCCGCATCGTTGGCCTTGATCGCGAGGCAGCGAAACGCGCCATGGATGTGTTTCTCAGCGGAAAAACTCTGAATGCCACGCAAATCCAGTTCATGAATCGCGTAACTGACTATCTCACGCAAAGCGGCTGGCTCGACCCCTCGCAGTTATACGAATCCCCGTTTACCGACTTTAGCCCCAACGGCGTGGAAGGTGTATTCCCACCCGAGCATGTAACGCAGCTTATCTCCGTGTTGGGCGAGGTTCGCCAGCGGGCTGCGCTCTAATTTTGCTCTGTTAGATCACTCCTTATATCCTTATCTGCAAGCCGTTTATCCGCCACCCAAATCGAACAGCTTAGTGTAACCAACTCAACCAACATCTGAGCGAGAATCACTCAAGTATTGACAAGCAAATCCACCACTGTCTATAATTGGCACTCGAAAGGAAAGAGTGCTAGCAGC
Organism: Candidatus Angelobacter sp.; assembly: GCA_035695325.1. GTDB lineage: Bacteria > Acidobacteriota > Terriglobia > Terriglobales > Acidobacteriaceae > Angelobacter. Next base: position 25,698 of record DASSEH010000359.1, on the reverse strand, counting down.
TCTTTCCCGACTCACGCAGTCCAGCAGTAATCCCAATTTTTTTAACAGCTTGAAAGGAGTATCGAAAAATGTCACAGAAGTTTACACCTCTGCATGACCGTGTTCTGATTCGCCGGGTAGAAGAGGCGGACACCGTTCGCGGCGGCATCATTATCCCCGACAGCGCCAAGGAAAAACCCCAGGAAGGCATTGTCATCGCGGTTGGAACCGGAAAGTTTGAAAAAGGCCAGACCATTCCCCTGGCAGTGAAAGATGGCGACCACGTTCTCTTTGGCAAATATGCCGGAACGGAAATCAAAATCGATGGCGAAGAGCTGCTGATCGTGCGCGAAGAAGAGATTCTTGGAATCCTGAGCGGCGGCAAGCACACGGAAAAGCACGCGACGAAAGAACTGGCTGGCGCGGGAAAGCGGTAAGACAGGCTTTTAGCTATTGGCTCTTGGCCATTAGCCAGAAAAGCTGCGTTGCTGGTTTGGCCAACAGCTAAAAGCCAAAGGCCAAAAGCCCTAGGCTGCCGAGCTGCCGCCACCACAAGATTCAACCAAACGAACCATTCGCGTACATCGCGACATATTTTGAAGGAGACAGAGTTATGGCAAAGCAAATTGTTCACGGGGAGGAGTCGCGTCAGGCCATTCTGCGCGGCGTCAATACCCTGGCCAATGCAGTGAAAGTCACGCTGGGCCCCAAGGGCCGCAACGTCGTCATTGAAAAGAAGTTCGGCTCGCCCACCATCACCAAAGACGGTGTGACCGTGGCCAAGGAAATCGAGCTGAAGGACACGCTCGAAAACATGGGCGCACAGATGGTGCGCGAAGTCGCCAGCAAGACCAGCGACGTGGCCGGCGACGGCACCACCACTGCCACCGTTCTGGCCCAGGCCATCTTCCGCGAAGGCGTGAAGACGGTTGCCGCCGGCGCGAACCCCATGGCGCTGAAGCGCGGTATCGAGAAGGCCATCACTTCTATCTGCGGCACCATCGACAAGAACGGCGACCGCACCAAGGGCTATCTGGATTCATTCTCCAAGCCGGTCACCGGCGAGATGATCGCCCAGGTGGGCACCATTTCCGCCAACAATGATGAGACCATTGGCCGCATCATTGCCGAAGCCATGAAGAAGGTCGGCAAAGACGGCGTGATCACCGTGGAAGAATCCAAGACCATGGAAACCCAGCTGGAAGTGGTCGAGGGCATGCAGTTTGACCGCGGCTACCTCTCGCCTTACTTCGTCACCGATCCGGAGCGCATGGAAGCAGTGCTCGACGATTGCTTCATCCTCATCTACGAAAAGAAGATCAGCACCATGAAAGACCTGCTGCCTCTTCTGGAGCAGATCGCGAAATCCGGCAAGCCGCTGCTGATCATCGCCGAGGACGTGGAAGGCGAAGCACTGGCCACCCTCGTGGTGAACAAGCTGCGTGGCACGCTGAACGTGGCTGCCGTGAAGGCCCCGGGCTTCGGCGACCGCCGCAAAGCCATGCTGCAGGACATTGCCATTCTGACCGGCGGCAAGGCCATCACCGAAGATCTGGGCATTAAGCTCGAAAACGTCCAGGTTTCCGACCTCGGCCGCGCCAAGAAGATCACCATCGACAAGGACAACACCACCATTGTCGAAGGCAAAGGCAAGGGCGCCGAGATCGAAGGCCGCGTGAAGGAAATTCGCAGCCAGGTCGAAAAGACCACCAGCGACTATGACCGCGAAAAACTGCAGGAGCGGCTGGCGAAACTCGTCGGCGGCGTTGCGGTGATCAAGGTTGGCGCCGCGACCGAAACCGAAATGAAGGAAAAGAAAGCCCGCGTGGAAGACGCCATGCACGCCACCCGCGCTGCCGTGGAAGAAGGTATCGTACCCGGCGGCGGTGTGGCTCTGGTCCGCTGCACGGCTGCTCTGGACGAACTCAAAGTCAAGGGCGATGAAGCCACGGGTGCGGAGATTGTTCGCCGCGCACTGGAAGAGCCGCTGCGCCAGATCGTCGCCAACTGCGGCGAAGAGGGCGCGATTGTGGTGGGCAAGATCCGCGAGTCGAAGGACGCGAACTTCGGCTACAACGCCCAGACCGACAAGTTCGAAGACCTGGTCAAGGCCGGCGTCATCGATCCCACGAAGGTCACCCGCACTGCCCTGCAGAACGCCGGCTCCATCGCGGCGCTCATGCTCACGACTGAAGCCCTGGTCTCGGAGATTCCTGAAGATAAAAAGGAACCCGCGGTCCCCGGCGGCGGCGGTCACGGAATGGGCGGCTTCTAAGCCTGGTTCCTCTCTCTAAAATACCTTTCAGCCCCGCAGCAATGCGGGGCTTCTTTGTTAAAGGGCTGTTTCAGGCCGGGCCGTCGGAAGTCGTAACGATTGTGACGCCAAAGTTTGCCCGCACATTACCCCAAGGTAACGATTTGCCGTGCCTGTGGCATGGTAAGCTCACCTGCGTACCTGGATAAACTCCGGATATTTTTCGTCATTTTTGCACAGAATGTATTGCTTTTTGGGGTTCTTACCAATTGCAATCTGCTGCTGCTTCAGGGTGTAATGAGCAGATCGGGCCGGAACATGTCTCCGATCACTGATAAAGGGACCGATGAATACAAATGCGAATAGCGAAAACCGGCCACGCCGCGATAACAGCCGCGATCTCCTGCTGTTTCGTGATTGCGAAATCAAGCCTCGCATTAGTAAGGACAGATTTGTAACCAGCGCCGTTCTGCACGGGGTACTTGTGCTCGCGCTGCTGAAGCTCGGGCTGTTTAGCTCAGCCAAAGTTGAGTTCGTGAAGGAGTCGCGCGTAACTCCGCTCATCGCGCCCGATGTGGGACCGGCTCCCGTACATAAAAAAATCAAGCCGCCTTCCCCGCAGGTAATGGCCAGGCTGGCGCCAACGCCCGTGCTGGTGCAGCCCAAAACTCCGGTGACGCCGAAGATCAAAGAAGAAATTGTTAAAGACGTCCTTCCGCCCGTTGTTCAGGTAAAGAAAGACCTCCCCGTGGTGGCTGAAGTGAAGCCGGTGATCCCCAAACGAATTGTGACCGATAGTTTTGCCGGCGGCAGCTCGGCGCCCGTCACACTCAAACAGCCAGCACAAACGGTCCAAACCGGCGGCTTCGGCGATCCTCAGGGCGTAAAGGGCACTTCGGATAAAGGCCAGCTTCATGCCGCCGCGCTGGGATCATTTGACCTGCCTGCCGGACAAGGCCAGGGTAACGGCACGGGCGGCACAAAAGGCGCAAAAGGTACGGTGGCCAGTTCCGGATTCGGTGACGGCGTCGCCGGACCAGGCCAGGGCGATCATGGCGGACGCAAAGGCCAGCAGGTAGCGCAGGCTGGATTTCAGCAAGTCAGCGTGACCCCGGTTGCCTCCAAAACCAGGCAGGATACCAAGGGTGATATCAAGCCGGTGGAAATCCTGTTCAAGCCCCGCCCTGTTTACACCGACGAAGCACGCAAGCTGCACGTAGAGGGTGAGGTTTTGATGCAGGTCACCTTCTCCGCCGCCGGACGCCTGGAAGACATGCGCGTGGTCCGCGGCCTTGGACATGGACTCGATGAAGCCGCACAGCGCGCCGCCGCGCAGATCAGGTTCAAGCCGGCACTGCGCGATGGACAGCCGCTGGATTCCACCGCCATTGTTCATATTGTTTTCGAACTGGCCGAATAAAGTAATTGCCTTCCTGGAGGATGTAAATGCGTTTTGCACTAAAAAATCTGGCGCTTTTTGCGACGCTGACCTTCGCACTCGCTGCCTTTGCCAAAGATTCAGACCGCGCGAGCGCCAAAGTCGCCGTTCCGGCAGCGCCTGTTGATCCGGCCACGGCCCGCATTTTCGCCCGGGAAGCAAAGCTGGTCGAGAGCATGCACAAATTTGCTCCGCTGGTGGAAACCTACATTCAGACGCTGCAAACCGATCAGGACCTTGGACTGGTGCCGCAGGAAGATAAGTACTTTCTCGGCCGGATGGTCCTCGGCGAAAAGGGAGTGACCAATATCTCCTTTGACGACAAGCAGGAGGCGGAAAAAAAGAAGCGGGGCTTCTTCGCCAAAATGCTTCCCCACTTCGGCAGCTTTTTCACCATAAAGTACCTGCCGCAGGGCTTTATGGAGATGGTCTATCTGGACGACTTCAACGAGCAGAACTATGAGCTCAAGCCGCTGCGCCAGCAGTTTTTGGGCGAAGTCCGCACGCTGGTGTTTGAAGTGGTTCCGCGCCCTCACGTGAAGGGGCCGCACTTTGTGGGCCGCATCTGGGTTGAAGACCAGGACTACAACATTGTCCGGCTCAATGGCACCTTCGAGCCCAGTCACGGTACCCAGTTCTATTTCCATTTCGACAGCTGGCGCATGAACATGCAGCCGGACCTGTGGCTGCCTGCCTACATCTACACTGAAGAGACCAACCAGAATTTAGGGCGCCTCAAAAAGCTGACCATGAAAGCCCAGACGCGCCTCTGGGGCTATGACATCAAGCGCTCGGGCTCCAGCAGCGAATTCACCACCATGCAGGTGGAATCGACCAGCAAGGACATTGCCGATTCGAGCGGCGCCGGCGCCAACGAAGCGGTTCCGGTACAGAGCCAGCACATGTGGGAGCGCGAAGCCGAAGACAACGTGCTTGACCGCATGGTGCGCGCCGGCATTCTGGCTCCGGAGGGCGAAGTCTCCAAAGTGATGCAGACCGTGATCAACAATCTGGAGATCACCAACAATCTGAGTAACGAGCCGGAAGTACGCTGCCGCGTTCTGCTGACCGCGCCGCTTGAGTCGTTCACCATTGGCCATACCATTGTGGTGAGCCGCGGGCTGCTCGACGTTCTGCCGGACGAATCTTCGCTTGCTCTGGTGCTGGCCCATGAACTCGGCAACATCGAACTGGGTCATCGCGTGAACACCCAGTACGCCTTCAGTGACCGCATGATCTTCACCGACGAAGCCATCTTCCGCAAATTCAAGCTGGCCCAGACGGACGCGGATGAACTTGCCGCCGACCAAAAGGGTCTGGAGTATCTGCAGAACTCGCCTTACAAAGACAAGCTTGCCCAGGCCGGACTTTTTCTGCGCTCGCTCGAAGAGCACTCCAAAAACCTGCCCTCCCTGCTGAACACGCATTACGGCACCGCACTGGCCAAAGGCAATCTGGTACAGCGGATGCCGCAGGTAGAGCAGACGGCGCCGCAGCTGGAAGTCCGCAATATAAGCCAGATCCCGGCCCTGCCGCTGGGCAGCCGCATCAAGCTCGACCCCTGGGATGACCACATCGAACTGCAAAAGAGCAAGCCCGGCCAGATTCTCTCGATCCGCGACAAGATGTCCTTCGAGGTCACGCCCACGTTCCTGAACCTGGTCCGTTACAAGACCGAGAAACCCGAGAGTTCGGATTTGGCAACTAAATCAGCCAAATAACTTTTTTGCTCATATCCATAAAGCGCACCGATTGCCTGGTGCGCTTTTTTACTTTTTGAAAGAAAGTTTGAGCCCTCGAGATTTTCCTGCTGCCGGCTGTAACCTTTCGCCGTTTCCCTTTATCCTTTACTTCATGCAAGTTCAGGCCCCCATGGTTCCTGGCTATCAGCCAGGCAAAAAGGCGCTGCTGGTCTTCTTCGAAACTGACTGCCCCACCTGCCAGCTCGCGCTGCCGTACCTGAATGCGCTGGCTGGCGATTCCGTGCAGATCATCGGCATCTCGCAGGACGACGAAAAGGCCACGCACAATTTTGTCCAGCAGATGGGAATTCGCTATCCCGTACAGCTCGACCACAAACTCACGCTATCGAGGACGTGGGACCCGCAATCCGTACCCACAGCGTATTTGCTGGATACAGCGGGCAAAGTAGAGCGCACGCTGGTTGGCTTCGACAAGCAGGCGCTCAACGAGCTGGCGTCGTCTCTGGGACAAGCGCCGATTGCGCCCGCCGGCGATGGCGCTCCGGCGTGGAAGCCTGGCTGTGGCTCCCGCCATCTGGAGCCGCAAACCGAATCTGGCAACGGCGCTTCCGGTGCTGACACTCAGCAGGCGGCGCCCTTGCTGCGTCGCATCGCCGAACCTGCCAGCCGGATCACCGTGTCGGACGCCGAGGATGCAGTCGAGTTTTGCTTCCGCCAGTTTGGTGATGGGCTTCCCGTTGTTCCGCCGACAGCGGAGCGCGTAGCCGCCATGCTGCAGGCGTGTCCACTGGCGCCGGAGAGCGTGGTCGGACGCATTCCGCCCTGCTATGGCGAAGCCACCGTGGAAAAGATCGCCGCCAATGCGGTGATGGCCGGCTGCCAGCCGGAGATGATGCGCGTCCTGGTGCCGCTGGTGCGCGCCGTATGTGACGAGCGCTACAACGCGCACGGCGTCCAGGCCACCACGCATTTTGCCGCGCCACTCATCATGATCAACGGGCCGGTGCGCCAGGAACTGGGCTTCTGGTCAAAACAAAATGTCTTCAGCAATGTGGCCCGGGCCAACAGCACGCTGGGCCGCGCGCTGCAACTGCTGCTGCTCAATCTGGGCGGAGCCAGGCCAGACGGCATCGATATGTCGGCACTGGGCAATTCCGGAAAGTTTTCGTTTTGCATCGCCGAGAACGAAGAAGAAAGCCCCTGGGAGCCGCTGCACGTGGAGCGCGGGTTCCGCCGCGACCAAAGCGCGCTCACCTTGTTTTCCGCCGAGCCGCCGCGCGGCGTGAGCGAGCATACGGCACAAAATGCCGATACGGTGTTGCGCGCGATTGGCCACGCTTTGGCCACGGTATGGAGTTACCGCATGTGCGGACGGCATGAAGCCATCGTGGTCCTGTGTCCCGAGCATGTGAAGACCATCCATCGCGACGGCTTCAGCAAACAGCAGGTCCGCCAGTTTCTTTTCGAGAACACCGGCATTCCCGTGCGCCACTATGCCAGCGCCGACAACGGCGAAGGCACGCAGCTCGTTCCCACGTACCGCGAGATCACAATTCAGGGCGAGCCGTGTTATCAAAAATTCCACTCGCCCGAATCGATCCAGATTTTCGTTGCCGGAGGCACTGCGGGAAAATTTTCCGCCGTACTCGGAAGCTGGTCCACCGGCTCCACCGGCAGCCAGATGGTGACTTACCCCATACCTGACAAATAAAGGAGAGCGATTTATGTCCGTTACTCTGATTCACCCTGGAAATGAAAGCAATCCCCATGCCGCACCGCCGCCGGCCCGCCTGCATTCGCTTTCCGGAAAAAAGATCGGCCTGCTCGATATCAGCAAGCCGGGCGGCAATCTCTTTCTCGACCGCATGGAGCAGATTCTGCGCGAACGCTATGGCGTGGCCGAGGTGGTCCGCGCGCGCAAGCCTACCTTCGCGAAAGTGGCGCCGCCGCCGGTCATCGAGCAGCTGCGCTCCATGGACGCGGTGATTGAAGCACTGGCCGATTGAGGGTCCTGCACCACGTGCAGTTTGCACGATACCATTCACCTCGAAAATATGGGCATACCCGCTGTTCCCGTGGCGACCACCGAATTCGTCTCACCGGCCCGCATTCAGGCCGGCGCTCTGGGACGGGCCGGTTTTGATGCTGTGTATGTTCCCCACCCCATCCAGGACCAGACGCCCAAACAGATCGCGGCGCGCGCGGATGCCGTGGTGGAAGAAATTGTGAAAAGGCTGACCGTGACCGGGCGGTCCTGAGGTAAGTCTTCGCGAATTGAGAATCAGGCCATCGACTTGTTCGATTCGGCCTGTTCTTCTTTCCAGCCGGGCCGTCCGAACACGGAGCGCAGTTTCAGTCTCCAGGTGGACGCATCTCGCAGGTCGTGCAGTATGTCGATCCATTCATGAAAGGCAATGCGCATCGGGTTGTAGCTGCCGATGTTTTTTGTCAGGCCGTAAACCACCTTTTCCTCTTCTGGCTCAAAGGTGCCAAACATGCGGTCCCATATGATCAGAATGCCGGCGTGGTTGCGGTCGAGGTAGCGCTGGTTCGAGCCATGGTGCACGCGATGATGCGACGGCGTGTTCATCACCATTTCCAGCGGCCCCAGATTGCGGACCAGTTCGGTATGGATCCAGAACTGGTAGAGCAGGCTCACCGCCTGCATGGTGAGGACCATCAGCGGCGGAAAGCCCAGCAGGGGCAGCCACAGCCAGAAGATCCATGACATCACCGTGCCAGTCCAGGTCTGGCGCAGCGCCGTTCCCAGATTGTAGTGCTGTGACGAGTGGTGGACCACATGCGACGCCCAGAAAAACCGGCACTCGTGGCTGATGCGGTGGAACCAGTAATAAGAAAAATCGTCAGCAAAAAAGAGCAGCGCCCACGCCCACCACTGGTAGCCGATCCTGAAGATCGCCCAGTGATGGACCACGGTAAAGATGCTCAGCACCATCCCTTTGGCGACCAGGCCGATCAGAACATTACCCGTGCCCATGGCCAGGCTGGCGGCCGTGTCGGGAAGCTGGTAGAGATCGCGCCGCAGGAACGCATCCACAATTGCCTCGATTACCAGCAGCAGAATAAAGCCTGGAATCGCCCAGTGAATCAGATTGGGTATATGCGGCATTTTGCACCAGCAGTGTAGCGGAATTTCCATGCCCGGCCAAGCGAAAGCCAGGCATTCATAGCCATAGCCATCCACGGACACATAAAAATAAGGCCACACTGAATCCTTCAGACATCCGCTAAAACTGGACCTGCATCGAATGCTTTTTAAGGTTTGTCAAAAAGACGCGATTCTGTGTTTTTCCAGTACACCTCGCCTCTTCATGGCTTGCCCATCAATCCGGGTCGCGATTCAATGCAGCAAAAAGGTGCTGGCGGACTCGATCCTTAAGGCCGCCTCCGAGAATGAGAAGCTCGCGAACCATATTGCTTTTGGCCGACCGCCGGCAAAACGGCACGGCAAAAGCATTAAAAACGGCAGGCTATCACCTCATCATGAGCTTCACCGCGGACCACGCCGTGGCCCTGACGGTTGGCAACTCCGTGGATGCGGTAATTCTGGACCAGGAGCACATTGACGTCGCTGAAAGCTGGTCGGTGGCAAAATCGCTCAAGCTGGTCCGGGCGAATATCTGCGTGGTACTGGTGGTCAGCGGAGGCATCACCGCGGAAGAGACTCTTTCCGGCGTGGACGCCATTGTGCCCGAAGGCGACATGCCCGCACTGCTCAGGACGATCAGCAATTTGCTGGAAATAGCGCCTTAACTATAGATTATCGTGCCTGTATCGTTTCTGAGATATCTGCAGCTAGTCCCTGATTACTTCTTCGAACATCTTCTGCAATATGAGGGTCGCTGGTTGAGGCAGAGGCTTCGTCCGTTCCAGCAATTGGAGTTTTTCCTTGAATTCAGCAATGACCTCGGGGCGCACCTTCTTCATTGCCAGCACCGTCTGCACCAATAAAATTCGTGTGACGGCACTCTCTGGAAAAGTAACGCACAGTTCGAGATTGCCTTCAATGATCGCACGCTCTCCGTTCAGAAAATCGGGGCCTGTTTCATCCATCGCGGCAGTACGGATGGCGAGGAGCTGTTCCAGGCGGACAAGATAACTGCCGAAATGCGCGTTAGGCGGAATCCGATAGAGGACAGGAGGCGACTGCGTTGCGATCTGGGCTTCGCGCACAAGCAGCGATATTAACCCGCCAGCAAGCGCAGGGACCACTTCTTCGGGTCTTGCACTTGGGAAGGACGCCGCGAGACTGCCAATCAATTTTCCATCTTCCGTTCTGAGCACACGCAGTTCTGCCGACCACGGCTCTACTTGCGCCTTAAGGTGACTGACGACCACATAGTCACTCCTGGTCTGCGCTTGTCGAGCATATTGGGCGGCCTCGTCATCGCTCCAGGGCTTCCCACTCAGAACGAATCCACCGGGTTTCTCGACAATCCAGGGGACCAGCGTCTGGACACCAGCGCCGGTGCTGAAGGCGGCCTGTTCTGCCAGAAACAGAGGTAATGCGCGGCTCAAACGGCCTGGAGCATCCGTTATTTGGCACTCTACTTCTCCGGATGTTTGCAATTCAGCAGTGCTTCCAAGGAAACAAATACTGAGGGAAGCTGGCGCCGTAGGCGCGAATAGCTCTGCTGCGGGAGAATCATGCTTGAGCCATATCGGTCCTTCGATACATAACAGAGCTGCTGCCAGCTGCTTCCCCTGATCGACAGGAGTAGCTTTAACCCGCGCCTTCGCAATTTCGGTATCCCAAAAGGAGAGAGTTTCCCGCCAGTCCGGCCGCTTCAGTGCATAAAGATCATTCAGAATCCGATCAGCGAGGTTGATCTCGCCAAGGTCCAAATGGGCTTTAATCAGGTTGTTACCCACACGCAAGCCATGCGTCTGTGCCTTGAAATGTGGCTCTGTTAGTTGCACTGCTTCCGGGAGGTGGCCGTATTGACCGAGGTCACCGCTCATTTGCATCAACAACTCAGCCGGAACGTCTGCTCCTGCCCGCGATAAACTCTCGCGATAAAGCTCAAGCGCATCTTTCAACTCCCGCCGCTTGAGGGCCTCCCGCGCAAGCCAGATCTGTGCTCGCCAACTCGTCGGGAGTGCAGCCACGCGGCGCAGTGCGTCCAGCCAGCCCTGCTCGCCGTTGCGCTCACGATGGAGCACCGCATACCAACCGAGGCCATTGTCCTGGTTGGGATCAACTTCGAGCGCATGCCACAGGATATCCTCGGCTTTTTGTTCCAGCTTTTGGGCCGAATAAACTTTTGCCAGGTTTGTTAATACGGAACCATCCTCACCATGTTGTCGCAGGTAATTCTGGAAAATGTCTTCTGCTTCCTGCAGACGATTGCTTTTCATCAATGCTATTCCGTAAACACATGCACCACGCGCCGGAAGCGGATCGGTACGATACAGATGCTCGGCGGCATGCAGTATATCCGCAAGGAATCCGTCGTTGAGTGCGTTGACAATTACCGAATAAAGCTGGTCGGGATGGTTCCAGGCGGACTTAAGATTCCCCGGCAGGACGTCTTTGCGCCACCTTTCTTTCTCGATGAAAAGCTCTCGGCCAAACTGGTCATAAACACGGATGTAGTCTGGATTGTCACGCAGATCCAAAGTCTTCACCGGCGCTGCCACTTTTGGGTCAGCCGCCGGCGCGGGAGCATCCTTCTTTTTACCGAATAGCGCCATGCTGCACCAGTCTATCAGTCGAATGCTTCGACCAGCCCAGCGCTGGTTTCACATCACATCGTTTCCAGCGTGTGCGGGCGCACAAATAAAAAGCGCACCGGAAGCAAATCCGGTGCGCCTGAAAGCAGTAACTGCCTGCGACTTAAAACTGCAGCTTGACCGCAAACTGCATCTGGCGTGACGAACCCGAATCTCCCGTAGGGAAGCGGGTGCTGTTGATGGTGCCAAAGGTTGTTGAAGTAAGGCTCGACAGTACGCCATTCGGCTGCCCATAGTTCGGGTGATTCAGGAGATCAAACACATTGGCAACAAACTGCACATTGAGTCTCTCCGTGATTTTGGTGTTCTTGATGATCGCCATGTCGGCATTGGCAAAGCCGGGACCGGTGAAACTGTTGCGCCCGGAATTTCCAAAGCCTGTTTGCTTGGTTGGGTCAGCAAAGCCTGCCGTGGTGATCCACTGCCCAAACGGATTATTGGTTACGTTAACCGAACCAATCAAGTTTGCATAGATATTGCCTACACCGGTAATTCCATTCGAGTTGGCCGTGGCAATGGTTACGGTAAAGGGGTTTCCGCTCTGCAGGCTGACAATGGGAGCAATTTCCCATCCGCTCTTGAAGCGATTGCCCTTGAAAGGCAGGTCGTAAATCGCGTTGACTACGAAGCGGTGGCGGACGTCAAAATCCGAACTGCCCCGGCCGCTGGCCAGATTGGTGCTGTCTTCAATGATGAGTCCGTTGTTGTTGCGGGAAACGTCGTCAATCGAGTGCGACCACGTGTAAGAAGCATTGAACTGCACTCCGTGCGACAAGCGCCGGTTGGCGGTAATCCAAAGCGCATTGTATGTGGAGTTGGCGCCGCTCAGGCGGTCGGTAAGTGTGTTGCCCAGCGCCTCTCCCGGCAGGATTGGGCTATTCGCCGACAAGGACTGGAAGGGCCTCGAAGCTGACGATCCCAGAGTGCGGAACTGATTGATGTTTTCCTCAATCTCCAGATGCGTGCCCTTATTGCCGAAATATCCCACCATCAGCGAGGTATTTTTGTCGATTTCCTGCTGAATGTTCAGGTTATACGACTGGACATCGGCATTTTTGAAATTCGGATCAAGCACTGTGGGCGAGACCGACTTGGGGGTTCCGGTGAATAACGCATTCAGGCCACTAAAAGGAGTAGTGGTCGTGATGTTAATCGGCAAGGCAAATGGCGGATTCGCAGTCAGGCCGGTAACAAACCCGGTAATGGGCTGGTCCACCTGAAAAGCGTATCCACCGCGCAGCACTGTCTTGCTGTTGTGAAAGACGTCCCAGGAGAAGCCCACGCGCGGCTGAAAATTCTTGTCGTTTTGCGCGTAGGGGCCGGATACCGGCGCCAAAACGCTGCCGCTCGTGCCGCCGGGCGTGAAGTTTACAAATCGCCCGTCCGCCTCGCTGGGCGTCATATTCCAGGCATAGCGCAATCCAAGCTCCACGGTCAGGTAAGGCTTGAGCTTCCAGCTGTCCTGGGCGAAGAAATCCAGAGCGTTTTCATTGATGCGGTTAGCAACATTACCCACTGTGTTTGCGGAAGAATCAGGAGTGCCCGCAATGAAGTGAGCTGTCGTATTGAAAGTGATCTGCCCTGGGTCGGAATTGAAGTTGTCGTTGCGAAAATCGCGGAACTCACCGCCAAATTTGAAGGAATGGCGTCCGTGAATGTAGCTGAGCGTGTCCCCGATAACAGCGGTAGTGTCGCCGCGGCCCTGCGGGAAGGCTCTTTCAGAGCCGTACAGAAGCCCAAGGTCCAGAATGCTGACACGCGGTAAAAACTGCAGGTTGGGGCCCAAAGCACCAGCTAACCCAACCGCCGTGGGGTTAGTGGCATTCTGGGGCTGAAACGTAATCAGGATGCGGTTGGCTCCGACGCGTAGTTCATTGACCACGTTGGGCGAAAAAACATGGGTTTCATTGATCGTAAGTACCTGCCGGTGTCCATGACGCGTATCGCCAAACCCGGAGATATCGGTCCCCATTCCTGGTTCGCCACGAAAATCATTCTGATATACGTAGTAGCCGTGAAGCGTATCGGCATTGCTGAAATTGTGGCTGATGTCCGCCGTGCCCTGATCAATATCCACAGGCGCGGAAGGCGAGCTAAAGAAAGCCGGCGCTCCGTTGAGCGTGCCGTTTGCCCCCGGAACCAGCCCGGCCAAAGCCCTGACTGTTGCGTTCGGGCTGGCCTGAATCTTATTCAAATCTGACGTTTGGAAAACATCGCTCGCCAAACTCAGCCCCTGGCGCTGCTTTACCCCCTCATAGCTGAGGAAAAAGAAGGTCTTGTCCTTGTAAATCGGGCCGCCGAAGTCTGCTCCATACTGATTGCGCTTGAACGGCGCCTGCGGCTGGTTCAGCCGGTTGAATGCGTTGCGGGCGTCAAAAAAGTTATTGCGGAGATAGTCGTAAAACTCTCCGTGATACTGGTTGGTGCCGGAGCGAGTGCCAATGTTTACGATGGAACCCGAGTTGCGCCCGTATTCCGCGCTGTAGGTTGAGTTGTCAATCTTGAATTCAGAGACGGTGTTGATCGTCGGCTGGAAGGTGACCTGGTTTTGCACCATGTCATTCAGGTTGATGCCGTTGATCATGAAGTTCACGGCGTCTTCGCGTCCACCCGCGCTGTTGAAGGCAAAAGAACCCTGGCCGCGCAAGGGCGCCGTAAGAAAGCCATTTTGCGGCGGAGTCACCGTTCCCGGGACAAGCAGGGCCAGGTCCACGAAGTGGCGGCCGTTCAGCGGAATGTCCTGCACCGTGCGCTGATCAATCGTCTGCCCCACGGTCATGGTCGTGGTCTCAATCACGGGTGTGGTTGCTTCCACACTCACAACCTCGCTCGCGGTTGCGGGCCTGAGACCGAAATTCTGTACGGCGTTTTGGCTCACAGCAACAACCACATTGGTGGCCTGCTGCGTCTGGAACCCTCCACCCTGGATTTCCACGGTATAAGCACCAGGCGGAAGCGCCGGAACCTGATAGCTGCCCGTGTCACTGGTTTCGGTGGTCCGTTCAATTCCCTGGGACACACTCTTTACGGTAACTCTGGCGCCTTTGATGGCAGCGCCGGTCGAATCAGTGACCGTACCCTGAATACTGGCAGTATTTTGCGCAAATCCTGCTATAGCAAATAAAAATGTGAGCAGTACCGCGGAAAACAGTATCTTCCTTGACATCTATCCTCTCCTGGTTGGAAACAACTTGTTTTGAGATTTCACCTAACGCTGAGGTCTCGCATTATTTACAGGTGCATTCCGGCTGCCAGTTTTAATCTATGGAACGTATTGATGGCTAATTACTTAGGTAATAATCCAGAAACGGGGATATGGTATTCAGTAGAGTTTCGCGCTGAAGATATTAAACCTTGTAAGATGTGTGATTTTTAATATTACTCACTAATAGCTGTTGGGTTTCTTATATTGTTCGCTGGATGCAGTGGCTAAACAACATCAGTCTTGTCTTCAGTCCCTATTTGGGAATCTGATTGGGAGATGGAACGGGCAGCCGATTACTGCCGGTAGGACGCGGCGACACACCGGCCTCGCCGGGTGCGGCGCCGGAATTCACGTCCATGATCAGCGGACGCTGCAGCACCATGTTGAGGGTGGCTCCGGGTTCAATGCGAACGTCCGGCCCGCGCGTCGCCAGCACGGAAGCGAGACCAATGGCTGCTCCAATTCCCCCGCCCACGCGTAACCCGGTCAAATTTCCGCTGGCAATCACACCGCCCACCGTGCCATAGGTAGCGCCTTTCCCCACCGCGTCAGGCAGTTTTTTGAGTTTGTCGTGGCCATCGCTGCGCACCGTGCCCTCGTCATCGGCAACTTTGGCTTTGCTGGTGCCCGCATCGCCGTGGAGGGTCCCCGGAAGCTCCACGGTGTATCCGTTGGGAAAGATGATGGTGGTGAAGTGAAACAGCACCTCGGCGCGCCCGTGGATTCGCCCCGCCCGCTGCAGTCTTGAGATTTCACCCTTCACATAGGCGCCGGCAGGAATCACCACCGTGTTGTCCGCCACTACGGGAAAAGTCGTCTGGCAGTAAACGCCATCGCCCACTTTGGAGCTTTTGGTGTCGATCACGCTCTTGAGCTGGAGCAAAACCTCGGTGCCCACCGGAACGGTAATCTGTTTGGCGGCTGACGGGGAGGTCTGGGAAGTGGCCGCCTGCGGAACTGCCACTGCAGGTGACGGCTGAACGGCTTCCGCGGCCGAAGCCGGTGCGGGAGCTGGAGCGGCTGCCGGTGGCTGGCCTGTCTGGGCCAGCGTGGCAGTGAAAGCCGTGAGCAAAAAAGGCGTGAGGAAACGCATTGGCTGAACCTCTGCCGCCAATTTTAGATTGCCCTGGCAGCAAGTGTCACGCGCCCCAAGCCCGGATTTTCCAACAGAATCAGGTAAAGAACGGCCGGCTACTGCGGCTGGGCGCCCTGGAGATCGGACACCGTCTCCGGTTCAATCAGGTCCAGACGGACCTTCTCCACGTCCCGCATCTTGAGCATGCGCCCGGCGCTGTAGCTCAGGTCGAGGATACGGTCACCCACGTAGGGCCCCCGGTCATTGATCCTGACCACGATCCATTTGCCATTTCTCAGGTTCGTGACCTTCACCCACGTCCCCAGTGGGAGCTGCTTGTGGGCGGCTGTAAGGTCAAACATATCGAAATTCTCGCCGCTGGCCGTGGCCCGGCCATGAAACTGCTTGCCATACCAGGAGGCATGGCCCACCTGATAGGGCCGCTTCACCTGGGGTTTTACCTGAGGACTGTGAACTGGGGCCGCCACCATACCCACGGCCAATACCGTAGTCGCCAGTGAAATGGTCATTGCTCGGTTCATGCAAACTCCTTGTGTTACAGCTAAGGATTGGGGTCCCGTTGCTTGCGAACTGCAACCTTGCAATTATATGAAAAAGAAGGAGAAAACCGCAATTACCCGTGAAAATAATTAGCGGAAATTTGTTGCCTTTTTGCCACGGCTATGGTAGAAAAACGGTCTCCTTCGCTACCCCTGACCGACGCGAATGAACTGTTAGATTCCTGGACTCTGACTACGGGTTGCGCCTTAATCTGCTCTCCTCGTCGCACTGGGAATGGTGCAACTGAGTACACGTTGGTTCATGTACCGTAAGGCTGGCTATACTGCTCCCTGTATGGTCAATCATGAAGTCGAGATTAAAAGCCGCATCGCCAGTCTGAGCGACTTGAATCGCAGGCTCCGGGCCGCTGGCCTGAAGCTGGTCACCCGGCGTACCCACGAACGAAACACCCTGTACGATTTTCCCGACGAGGCCCTGCGCCGCCGGGGATCCATCCTCCGGCTCCGCCAGTACGGCCCCAAATGGACCCTTACCTATAAAGACAAGGGCAAGACTGGCCGGCACAAGAAGCGGCGGGAAATTGAAACCCAGGTCACTGACGGCAAGGCGCTCGAACAGATTGTGGAGGCGGTTGGCTTTCGGCCAGTCTTCAGTTACGAGAAGTTCCGCACCGAATGGGGTGACGATACCGGCCATGTGGTGGTGGATGAGACGCCGATCGGCAACTTTTGCGAGATCGAAGGGCCGCCCCGCTGGATCGACCGCATGGCCCGGCAGTTGGAAATCCCCCCTCAGGACTACATTACGGAGTCTTATCCCGAGCTTTTTCGCCACTGGAAGCTTCAAACCAAAAGCAAAGCCAGGGACATGCTGTTCGCGGCAGCCAGCCGATCATCCGGGAAAAAAGCAGGTAAACCGTAAACGCCTGCCCCAACGCGTACGACTTTTAGTAAACTCAGGGACGCCAAAACGGCGGGGGTACCGCGACATGTACGACTATGTCATCGTAGGCGCTGGGTCGGCCGGATGCGTACTGGCCAACCGGCTCACCGAGGATCCGTCTATCCAAGTCCTGCTGCTGGAAGCAGGCGGACCAGACAAGCAACGAGAAATCCGCATCCCTGCGGCGTTCGGCAAGCTGTTCCGCGGCCCCTGCGACTGGGCGTATTACACCCAGGAAGAGCCCCATCTGCAAAACCGCAAGCTTTACTGGCCCCGGGGCAAGGTGCTGGGTGGCAGCAGCTCCCTGAACGCCATGATCTATATCCGGGGCCACCGCCATGACTACGACCAGTGGCGCGACCTGGGAAACCCGGGGTGGAGCTACAACGATGTCCTGCCCTACTTCAAAAAGTCGGAAGACCAGGCGCGCGGCGAATCGGCCTTTCATGGCGCAGGCGGGCCGTTGCACGTCAGCGACCTCCGTTGCATCAATCCCCTCTCTCAGGCCATGGTCGAAGCGGGCCAGCAATGCGGGTTTGTCCGAAACCCGGACTTCAACGGGGAATCCCAGGACGGGTTCGGCTTTTATCAGGTAACTCAGTGGAACGGCGCCCGCTGGAGCGCGGCCGATGCCTTTCTCCGCCCGGCCATGCGCCGCCCCAATCTCAAAGTGCAGACCGGCGTGCACGCCGCCAGCATAATCTTCGAAAGCACGCGCGCCACCGGTGTGCGGGTGTTGCAGGGAGCAAGCACGGTCGAGGTACGGGCCGAACGGGAGGTCATTCTTTGTGGAGGCGCCATTGGCTCCCCGCAATTGCTGCTGCTTTCGGGCATCGGCCCGGCGGATCATCTGCGGCAAATCGGCATTCCTGTCCGGCATGATCTGCCCGGTGTTGGTTCCAACCTGCAGGATCATCTGGCCCTGCCCGTAGCTTACGAATGCACTCAGCCCATCACTTTGGCCAAAGCTGAGGGCCTGCCCAGTCTCCTGCGTTATATCTGGGGAAAGAATGGCCCTCTGACCTCGAATGTGGCCGAAGCCGGGGCTTTTCTCAAGGTGATGTCCGGCTCACCGGCGCCGGATCTGCAATACCACTTCGCTCCGGGATACTTCGTCGAGCACGGCTTTCAAACTTTTAATGGACACGCCTTCACCTTCGGGCCGACCCTTCTGCGTCCGGGAAGCCGGGGCTCGATCCGGCTGCAGTCGCAGAATCCGCTGGACGCGCCCTCCATTCAGGCCAACTATCTTTCCGATCCCAAAGATGTGGAAGTCCTGGCGGAAGGAATCAAACTCGCCCGCACCCTGGCGGCCTCGCCGGCCTTTGCCCGGTATCGCGGACGCGAACTGTCTCCCGGTTCCGAGGTGAAAGACGACTCTGCCCTGCGCAAATACGTCGCGCAAATGGCCGAGACCCTCTACCATCCGGTGGGAACCTGCCGGATGGGCAGCGATTCCGAGTCGGTGGTCGATCCCGAACTGAGGGTCCGAGGGCTGGACGGCCTGCGCGTGGTGGATGCCTCCATCATGCCAGTGCTGACTGGCGGGAACACGAATGCTCCCACCATCATGATCGCGGAAAAGGCGGCGGACATGATCCGCACAGGAAAGTCCGCACAAAGAACTACTTCTGCCGCCCCTGAAGAAAGTCTTCAAGCGCTTTGAGATAGATCGTGGGCTGGTCTACAAACACCATGTGTCCGGACTGGGGCACAATCACCAGTTTCGATCCCGCGATCTTTTCGTGCATGGTGCGCGAAAGCGAAGGATCGGACTCGTCGTGGTCTCCGCAGATGACCAGTGTAGGCACGTGGATGGTGGAAAGCCGGTCGGTGTACTCCACCGATTTCAGATTGCCATCAATCACGAACTCGCCATGCGATCCCCACATTTCGCGGTACAGCTCCCACGCCGTGCTGGTATTGCCGGACATGGGGTCGTAATTCGCATCCGGGCGGCGCTGATACAGGAAAGGAAAATACCCATCGCCCCAGGCCAGCCGGGCATAGTCATCCGGATAGCGCCCCTTCTCCCAGTCCTTGCCTTTGCCGAACAGGCCGGCCTTTTCAAGCGCCTCTAATTTCTCACGCTCATCCGCCGGCATGTTCTGTTTGATCCTGGCCAGAATTTCATTGATGGCGGTAGTGCTGTGAAAGGTGCTGCCTAGAATCAGATGCGTAAGGTTCTTCTGATATTTCAGGGCGTAAGCCTGGGCCAGAACGCCGCCGTAGGAGTGCCCCATCAGACTGATCCGGCCAAGTCCCAGCGCCTGCCGGACGTCCTCAACATCCTCCACCATATTTTCGACGGTGTATTGGCTCGAGTCTTCCAGCCTTTGCGAGCGCCCCGAGCCGCGCTCATCGATGAAGATCAATTTATGGGTACGCGCCAGAGGAAGCAGATGCGGGAGAAGATAGTCATGGGAAGCGCCCGGGCCGCCATGCACGATCATCAGCGGCTGGCCGCGGCCGACAATCTTGTAGTAAATCAGCACACCATGGGCATCGACAAAGCCTTCCTGCATGGGAAATACACTGTTCGCCGGAAGAGAATCCGTCTTACTCTGCTCTGCCGGAGCTACGGAAGCCAGCATCAGAAGCACGATACACAGAAGTCCTGGTTTTAGTCTCGTCATAGCGCCCGCCATTATAGTGAATTCCTGGTTCCGGCGCAGATGCTTGTAAATGCGGCATTTATATTTTTCCCCCACGACTTTCCGGCGGCAGTACAATTGTTGTATGCGATGGCTCCTTTCGATGGCGGCGTTCGCGGCTCTGCTGGTTCTTCCTCAGGGTAGTCAGGCACAGGCACGCGGCGGTTCAGGGCACTCTTCGTCCGGCTTTTCCGGCGGGCATTCTGGTTTCTCCCGGCCTGCAGTTGCGCATTCCGGACCAGGAGTCTCAGGGTTTCATTCCAGCAGCTTTGCCTCACAAAACCGCAGCGGTTTTTCTTCCCGGCGATTTGCCAGTAATGGTTTTGATCGCAGGTTTGACCGTGGATTTGATCGCAGATTTGGCAGGGGTTTTGATCGCGGGTTCGACCGTTTCCACCACCGCTTCGCCGATCCCTTTCTGTTTTCCGGCGGATGCATTTATGGCAACTTCTATGGCGGATTTTCCTGCAGCAACTTCCTGTTCGGTGACAGCTTCGTATGGGGTTATGCTCCCTTTGGCGCCAGCTATCCTTTTGGTTACGACTATTCAGGCTACAACTCCGGTTACAACAATCCACCGCCGCCACCACAGCAGACGGTTGTGGACCAGAGCGGTAATGACAACCAGTTGGCGTATGAAGTCGGACGGCTTTCCGGAGAAGTCGAGGAACTCAGAAGTGAGCAGGCCCGGCCTCAGGTTGCTGAAGGGCAGGCGGTTCAGGGAAGACATCCTCTGCTGCCACGCTCCAGCGAGACCGCGACGGAACCCACCACGAATACCACCCTGGTATTTCGTGACGGCAAAAAGATGTCAGTGGAAAACTACGCCATTGTGGGCCAGACTTTGTGGGTACTCAGCAGCCGGGCTGCGCGCAAAATTCCGCTTTCCGATTTGGACCTGCCCGCCACAAAGCAGGTGAATGAAGAAAACGGCACCGAGATCCACCTACCCAATACGCCTTAGGAACCAGGCCTCTTTCCCTTGCCTTGTTGCTCCTTGCTTTCCAAAACCACGGGAGTTCTGTGCAGATAGTCGGCGACAATCTGCGCGCAGGCTTCCACGAATCTGCTTTCTTCGTCTGCACGAAAACTTTCCGTGAAGTAGCTCTCCACATCGAGTTCGCAGGATAGTTTGCCGCTGGCGAAGATGGGAACCACAATCTCCGACTTAACGATTCCCGACCCGGAAAGGTAGCGCCGGTCTTCCGCCACATTGTGCACGATTACGGTTTTTCCGCTGGTGGCTGCGGCTCCGCACAGTCCCTGCTCAAAGGGGATAAGTTCATGCGGAGTAAAACTTCCGGTATGGGGGCCGAGGACAAGAAGGCGCGGATTGGCCTCGTCCACCAGATAAAAGCCGACCCAGTTATAGCGCGTAAATTCGGCATGCAGCCGGTCTGAAATACGCTGCATCAGTTTTTCCGTATTCGGAGCAATGCGGGCAAGCTCCCGAAATTCCTGCAGCAATTTGGCATGGGCGGACATGCCCCCATGTTATATGCCAGTCCAGGGCAATCGGCAACCGTTAGTTTGTGTTAGTTTCTGTTTGTTTCCGTTTAATCCGCTGGTTTCTGCTTGCTCCCCAAAGCAAAACTGCTACCATAAACTACGTTCCCAGACCACACATTTTCAGGTACAGGAGTAATTCATGAGCACTTTTCTCCGAACCCGCTTGATTCACATCACATTTTCTTTATTCGCGCTGGTAATGCCGATTTATGCTCAGCAGACTCCGAGTTCAGCCCAGGATACTTCCTCATCACAGCCCGCGGCGCAATCCGCTGCCGGCACGTCTGCGGAAGCAAAGCCGAAGACTACTTCAACCGTGCTGAAGGTCACAACCCGGCTGGTGGTGGTAGACGTAGTGGCTCTGGACCGCAAAGGAGCGCCGGTCACGGACCTGAAACCTGAGGAACTCTCGCTGTTCGAAGACGGCAAAGAGCAGAAGATACGCTCTTTTTCCTTCCAGCAACCTGCCGCAGGCGGAACGGAGCCAGTGCCCGCAACCCCGGCAAAGCTTCCTCCCGGCTTTTTTACCAACGTACCTCGCTATAGCACCAGCGGGGCACTGAATATCATTCTTCTTGATGGCCTGAATACCAGGCTGGCCAATCAGGTATATGCACGCGAGGAAATGATCAAATTCCTCGAAAAAATTCCGCAGGGCCAGCCGGTAGCAGTTTATTTGATGGGTACGAAACTGCGCCTGCTCCAGGATTTCACTACCGATTCGACACAGATGAAAGCGGCCATTGAGTCATGGAAGCACAGCCCCTCTCACCTGGTGGATTCGGCTGGCGCCGAGGCTCCATTTGCTTCATCAGCCGCCTTTGACGTGTTGCCGCCGCAAATGTTACAGAGCATCCTCCAGTTTCAGCAGGACAGCCAGTCTTTCCAGACCGATCAGCGGGTCTCTTTGAGCCTGCAGGTACTGAACTCTCTGGCCCGTATGCTTTCCGGATATCCCGGAAGAAAGAACCTGATTTGGGTATCGGAAAGTTTCCCCCTCCAGATACTCCCTGAAACCGCTCCCGGCGGAGGCACATCCACTGATCCGCGAAGCTCGGTCACCACACAGGATTACACTTCGACAATGGCCAGGACCGCAAGCCTCCTTACGGATGCTCAGATTGCCATCTATACAGTAGATCCGCGCGGCCTTGTGGGCAACAGCATTTATTCCGACCTGGGCAATACCGCCAGCACCGGAGAAACTTTGGGGCGCACTTTGTCTGGAGGCGGCTTCAGAGGCCAGGCAGGCGCCACCAGCGAACTGAACCGCACTTCCGATGAACTGCTGAACGCCCACGCCACCATGGAAGATCTGGCCACCCGCACAGGCGGCAAGGCGTACTACAACCGAAATGAGCTGAACGATGCTTTTCTTAAAAGCATGCAGGACGGCTCTACGTATTACACGCTGACTTATTCTCCTGACAACAAAGAGTGGGTCAGCAAATTCCGCAAAATCAATCTGAAGACCACCCGTTCCGGCGTGAAATTACGTTACCGCCTGGGCTACTTTGCGCTTGATCCTCAGAGCTACGCCAAACTTGATGACAAACGGCGCGCCAGTGATCTGGGCAATGCGCTGGATGTGAACTTTCCGGCCTCCACGGCGCTGCTGTTCCGGGCACAGGTACAGCCTCCCTCGGAGAAAACAAAGAACCATGTGCTCATCAACTATGCCATTGATCCGCATGCCATCAGCTTTGAGCATCAGGACGATGGACTGGAGCACGCTTCCGTGGATTGCGCCACCGAAGTCTACACCCCCAAAGGGCAAACGATTAAGACCGATGTCAACGGTATTACCGCGTCCCTGAAACCCGATATTTACCAAAAAGTCCTGCAAAGCTGGCTTCCCTGCTCACAGACCTTCGATCTTCCTCCAGGAGATTACATGTTGAGGATCGGAGTGCGCGACAATCGCACCGGCCTGACCGGCACGACCAACGCCACTCTCAAGATTCCGGCAGTGGCAGCAGCCTCCAGCGAACCGGCGGCCAAAAAACCTGAGTAGGCTGGGGCCGTTTACAGGAACATAATCGGCCCCGCGCATGATATCCTCGGCGTTCGGTTTCCATGGACATCATGAGCAGCCTTTTTTTAGTCAGGCACGGACAAGCCTCGTTTCTCGAACCCGATTATGACAAGCTTTCCCCCAAAGGCGAAGCCCAGGCCCGCATGCTGGGGGAATACTGGGCGCGCCACCGCATGGATTTTGACCATGTGTATTCGGGCACCAAAGTTCGACAAATGGGAACAGCCAGAATCGCCCGCGAAGCCGCGGGCGCATCCTGGGAGATAAGCACCCTGCCGGAATTCGATGAGTTTCCCGCCGAGGCAGTGATGAACCAGGGGCTGCCGGGGCTTTTGGAAACTGACTGCCGCATCCGCACCATGCACCAGAATTTCCTGGACTGCACCACCCGCGAAGAAAAATTTCGCACCTTTCAGCGTCTGTTTGAAGTGGTAATCGCGCAGTGGGCAGCCGGTAACCTGCTGGTTCCGGAGATCGAACCCTGGCCCGACTTTTGCCGCCGGGTTTACCGCGGACTCGACAGGATCACTGCGCATAACGGCAATCAGCGCGTGGCTGTCTTCAGCTCCGGAGGCCCGGTCGGCGTTGCCATGCAGCGGGCACTGGATCTTTCCAGCGAAGCAACCCTGAAAACCGCGTGGATGGTGCGGAACGCTTCGTGGAGCGAGTTCCTTTTTTCCCACGACCGCTTTACCCTGAGTGCTTACAATGCTGTGCCGCATTTGACGGACGCGGAATTCATAACTTACCGGTGACGCCACTATGAATTTTCGGACCCAGCAGGGTTTTCAAGACCATGACTTTCAGGACCATGCCTCCGCCGTGCGCCAGGGAGAAGAACTGGATATTTCGCGGCTCGAATCTTTCCTTAGAACAAACCTCCCGGAAGAGCACGGACCGCTCGTGGTTAGTCAGTTTCCCAGCGGACACTCGAACCTAACGTATTCGGTAAGCCTCGGCAGCCGTGAAATGGTGCTCCGCCGTCCGCCGTTTGGCAGCAAAGTAAAGAGCGCGCACGACATGGGACGCGAATATCACGTTCTGTCAAAGCTGCACACGTCTTTTCCCTCGCCCCGTCCATTGCTGCACTGCTCGGACGAGTCCGTTCTGGGCGCGCCGTTCTACCTGATGGAGCGCGTGCACGGGGTAATTCTTCGCCGCCAGCTGCCAGAGGGCCTCGAAATTTCGCCGGACACGGCGCGGCGCATGAGCGAGAGTTTTATAGATCATCTGGCCGCGCTTCACGGCGTCGACTACGCCGCCGTGGGGCTGAACGAGCTGGGAAAACCTCAGGGATATGTCGAACGTCAGGTAAAGGGCTGGATCGAACGGTACGATGGCTCAAAAACCCACGATCTTCCCGAGGTGGGCCGTATTGCTTCCTGGCTCAGGGAGCACATGCCGCGGCAGAGCGGCGCTACCCTTGTCCACAATGATTACAAGTACGACAATATGGTGCTCGATCCCGGCGACTTCGCGAAGCTCCGTGCTGTGCTCGACTGGGAGATGTGCACCCTTGGCGATCCGCTTACGGATTTAGGGACGGCGATGGCGTACTGGGTGGATGCGGACGATCCTCCGTTCCTGCAGGCGCTCCGCTGGGGACCAACAGCGATACCGGGCAGCCTGAAGCGCGCCGAACTCGCGCGCCGTTATGCTGAAAAAACCGGGCGCGACGTTTCACAAATCGCTTTCTACTACGCTTTCGCGCTGTTCAAAACAGCGGTCATCATTCAGCAGATTTACTATCGCTATCATCACGGCCTGACCAAAGACCAGCGGTTTGCCTCGCTGGGCGAGGCGGCCAAAGCGCTCTTTCATGCTTCATTGGTAGCAGCGGAAAACAACACGATCTGACTTCATGAACTGAATGCAGATGCCGTATCGCACCTGCGTAAAACGCAGGTGCGACGAACGAAGCAAAAAACTTCTACGTGTAATACCGCACCACCCATTCCGCCACGCAGCGCGGTTTGGCGGAATTCTCTGCTTCTATGGTGACCACAAAGACCGCCTCCACGCAGATCGCCGAAACGTCTTTGAGGGACTGTAAAACAAAGCGCGCGCGGATTTTTGAATCGGCGATCACCGGAGACACAAAGCGCACATGGTTTAGGCCATAGTTGACTCCCATGCGCACACTGTTGCGCATGGCCAGCACCTGGGGAACAAAATGCGGCACCAGTGAGAGGGTGAGAAAACCATGAGCAATGGTGTCCTGGAAGGGTGACTCGCGTCGGGCGCGTTCGCGGTCCACATGTATCCACTGGTGGTCCAGAGTGGCGTCGGCGAATTGTTGTATGCGCTCCTGAGAAACCACAAACCAGTCGCTTACGCCGATTTCCTGCCCTACGTTCTGCCGCAAACTGTCCAGAGACTCAATCATTTTTTTTCTGACACCTCGAAACGGAGTTTTTCTCACTCCCGAATCCCGCGAAGCGGGTACGGAACACTACAGCAGCAATGCTTTGCGTGCAGAACGAACTTTGGCGAAGAATGAACGCTCAGGGTTTTCCTGAACCCACTGCTTCCGGACGGATACTCTCCTGCCCCGCCCAGTACTTTTTGCGCAGTTCTTTTTTCAATACCTTGCCGGTACCTGTTCGGGGAAGAGTGTCCAGAAACTCC
>DASSEH010000358.1:0-1272 GCA_035695325.1 Candidatus Angelobacter sp. | reverse complement strand
GAGCCCAGATTGAAGACTGGCCAGGCGCGGTCGACGCGGCAAACAACCCGTCTTCGTCTTAAGTTTGGATTTTTTGTATTGAATAAGACTTCTGTTTCCGCTACAGTCCAGCTTCGGCCCACAGGCGGGCCGGCGTCATGGTCCATCCTCGGCGGCCGCCGACAGCTCGAAGACCGCTAGTACCCGGACTCACAATTGACTGATACGGCGGTTTTTGAAGCGCCGTTGGCGGACCTTGCGTTTGGTCCACACAAATGGCGTGGAGTTGTCGTTGTAGGCGGCGATGAAGGCATCGATGTGCTGGCGAAGTTCTTTAACCGAGTTGAACGAGGCTCCGTGGAGAGATCGGCCTTCGAGAATCGAGAACCAAACCTCGACTTGATTGAGCCAAGAGGCCCGCGTCGGCGTGAAGTGGAACCGCACGTTCGGATTACGGGCAAGCCAGCGATCCTGCTTGGGCTTGTGGGTGCTGAGGTTGTCGAGGATGACATGGATAGCGGTGTCAGAATAGGCAGCAACGATATCGTTCATGAAGGCCAGGAACTCGATGCGCCGCCGCCGGTTCTTGTGCGCCGCCATGATCTTGCCCGTGGCGACCTCAAGAGCGGCAAAGAGGGTTGTGGTGCCGTGGCGCTTATAGTCATGGCTGCGGCCGTTCAGCGCGCGGCCGCTGGCAAGCTTCAAATATCCCTGCGCCCGTTCAAGGGCCTGGATCGACGGCTTTTCATCGACGCAGATAACAACCGCGTTCCGGGGCGGCGCCATATAGAGGCCCACGACATCGGCGGCTTTGGCGGCAAACGCCGGATCATCGCTCTCACACCACGATTTGCGCCCATCCAGGTCGATCTTCTGGGCGCGCAGGAAACGCCAGATGTACTGCTCATGCACGTCCTTCAGCTCAACGGCGATCAAAGGCGCCGTCCACCGGGCAAATCCCGCCGGCGCCGGTTGGTCCAGCACCGCCAGGATCCGTCTCCCGGTCGCCTCGCTGTACTTCGGCTTCGGCCCAGGGCGAGGCCGCTCTTCCAAGCCCGCCAGGCCCTCCCGGGCATAGCGGCCGCGCCACAAGCTGACCGTCCGCGGCATCGTCTCAAGCTCGTCAGCCACCGAGCGCGTCGAGCGCCCTTGCGCGGCCAGCAGAACAATCCGCGCCCGCAATACGTCGCGTTGCGCCGTCGTCGGTGCCCGAAGCCGGGCTTCAAGCTCGGCACGATCCTTCCGGCTCAGCCGGACTTCAACTGCATCGGGTATCATCCCGATGTAGAATCA
>DASSEH010000357.1:0-7826 GCA_035695325.1 Candidatus Angelobacter sp. | reverse complement strand
TATCTTGCGGCGCAAATCGTCGGAATACGCTCGGGCCATCGTCGGGTTGCAGGAAAACTTCCAGAGCACAACCATCCTATCCCACTCCACCCTGATTCCCGCTTACATTATTATCCCTATCGTTACTAGAAATGGTCTAGCGCATCCATGCTACACGCTGCTTATGATTTTCCGCAGCTCAATGACCTCGAGATTGCGCGGGCAATCGGGCCAGTTGTGGACCCAGCAGACGATGAGGTCGCAGTCTTTGGCTGAATGCCCGTGATGGAGAAAATTGCGGCTGGCAAACTCAAATTCAATGCGTACGCTCTGCCAGCGTCCGCGATCCACCTGAAGTAGGGCCTCACAGTCGGGGAATTCAGGCTGTATCCGCTGGACCACGATCCCCAGGCTGCGGGCCATCAGGCCAAAGACAAAGACTACGCCGGACTCATTCGTAGGTTCATGGGCCATGCCGGGCACCATCAGCGGAGCGCCATAGACGGCCCGGCCTTTGCGGACGCGACGCCTGTTCCAGCCCTGATCGGCAGTCGGAGAAACGAGCGAGGTGGCCTGGCCGCGAGCGGCTTCGCTGCCTGCGGCTTCGTTGCGAACGGCTGGATTGCGTGCGGCTTCATGGCATGAGGCTTGATTCCGTACGGCTTCACTCCGCGCGGCTTCATTGCGTACCCCCACACCCCTGGCAGCCGAACGCGCGTTTTTTTCACGCAGCTTAAATTTGCGGCCAATACCCGATTTGGAGCGGTAATACTGGCTGACCAGTTTGAGCACGTCGAGCCAGTCGGATTGAATTCCCTGTTTGTGAACGTACTGGCGGAAGACCCGGGGCACATTGCACCACTTTTCAAAGCGGGTAATGAAGGGATGGCGGCTGAAGGTGCGTCCGCTGCCGTATTCGGCGAGGGAGGGCACGCGGCCCAGCTCACGCACCACGGCAGCCCAGGCGAGCAGTAGCTCGGAGGTGGGAGCAGCGTAGCCACTGCCGTGGGGAGCGAGGCCGGCTTCGCGCAACGAGCTGGTAAAGGTGCCGAAATAGCGGTTGATCTTGTACTCCGTGACGCCGGCCAGACGATACAGGTCGGCCTGACGGGGATTTCGGCCCAGATGCTGGGCACACTGGCGGATTTTTTCGAGGATTTGCTCTTTGGAGATGCGTTGTTTGGACATGGAAGGCCTCAATAGAAAACCCGCTGGAGAGCGGGTGGGAGTGGAATTGAAGTTTTGAATGGAGGCAGGTGACGATCAACGTTCTGCCGCGTGATTATTGATCAGTTTTTTCCGTGACTGATTTGAAATAGTGCCGCACGCCGTTGGGCGTAAAGTCAGAATCGACGAGACCAGTTTTGATTCTTGCCAGGAGTTCCTGGGATACCGGCTCACGCCTTTTGGCAGTGCCATTCAGGAATGCAGTTTCAATATCATCGACAGCGCGAATTCGGGCGTAACTGTAAGCCACGACAGAATCATGAACAATGAACGGGTGATCACCTTGTTTCAGCAGAACCAGGGACTCGGACTTTTTGCGTCTGGTAGTTA
Source organism: Candidatus Angelobacter sp. (assembly GCA_035695325.1). Lineage (GTDB taxonomy): Bacteria > Acidobacteriota > Terriglobia > Terriglobales > Acidobacteriaceae > Angelobacter. The sequence goes on along the minus strand of DASSEH010000357.1, from coordinate 6,290 downwards.
CGCTTACTGTAACCACTTCGCCTTCAGCCGGGGAGGTAATCACGATCCAGAGATGGAGTTCTTCGTCGTCGTCCGCGGTAAGAAAGGTATCGCCTTCGCTCAGCATTAGAGGACAGAGAGGCTCTCTTCGGCGGCGCCCATGGCATTTAATTCCTTAATGGTTGCCCGAATCTCGTCGTCATCCTCGCCGCCGGCTTTGAGAATGCTTCTGATGCTGATGGGGATGGAGCTGCCATGAGGGTTTTGCCACTCTGCCAGCGTGTGAACATAGTCCACCAGTTGCCAGCGGCCCATATTTCCGTATTGGGCGAAGATTTCCTGCATCAGGCGTTCTTCGGCACGGGACAAACGGTCGGTGGGGGCCTCTTTTTGAAGCTGGACTTCATATTCGCTCGGCGGAGAAATGTATTCCGCCCATACCGGTTTGGGCCTGTCTTCCAGGAGCAAATTGTAAATTTGGCTGACCACGGGACCATGGTCCATGGAAACATAGCGATCGGTGGTGATTGGAATGCCCCAGCGCAGCAGGGCCGCGCGATCGGCAAGATACAGGAGCTTGATCAACTTGAGATAGCTCATGCGCCCGCCGCGCAGTTTAAGAAAAAAGGCCGCTGCCTGCGTCGCTTTGGTTTCGTCAAACCGTAGGCTCATACGTCTTGTACCAGTTTAAATGTCTTTATGCCTCTGAATGAAGAAAATTGGCACACGTAGCCTGTGCAGGCGTACAGGGAAATGAAGCCGGAGGGCCCAGGAAAAGCCAACCCTGTACAGGTTGCAGGCCAAACTACTTGTTGCCGCCAGTGCCGCTCCTGGCTGCGCTCTTCCCTTCAGCGAAGAGTGCAAGTGCGTGATACCACGGAATGGGGGAAGCTTGTCAATGACAAAAAGTGGCAATGCAGGAACGTTATGAAAACAGGCAGCTTTTGCACTGCGCAGTTTGAGACGTGGCAGTGCCACGTCTCTACGCCGAATGAATTTGGGTTTGCGCCGATCAGTTTGGTGGGCCCGGTAGGATTCGAACCTACAACCAACAGATTATGAGTCTGCTGCTCTAACCGTTGAGCTACAGGCCCCGGTCTCTTGCGCGGGTCGCGCCGAGAGGGCAACTGCCACTTTGTCAGTTTCGCACACCTGGAGCGGCCTTGCCAACGTCATCGCGTGCGCAGAGGATCATCAGCCACGGATATTGAAGCGAGGCTGGTGCGAGGCTGGTGCGCGGCTGATATCCGCCTGCAACCTCGCCGGGAAAAACTTCAAAGTTCGCGAGCCAAAAAAATTCATTCAGCCTTCGAGTACAATTTTGGCCTGTGTTTTGCCGAGAGGATTCAAGAAACATGATGCTCATGCATCGCTTTTTAGTTTTGGCTGTATGCGCACTGCTGCCCGCGTCCGTACTGGCGGGATCGGACTATGACCACTCATCCACGATCGGGCCGGCCAGGGGCTGGCTGGTGATTCAGGGCGGTGGGCAACTCACCAGCGAGGTGAAGGACCGTTTTGTGGCTTTGGCCGGCGGACCCAACGCGGAGATCGTGGTGATACCTACCGCCGAGGGTGACGATCAGCTTGATTTGGCGCAGATGCGCCGCTATTTTGCCCAGGCGTTTGGGGTGCGCTCGGTGACCATGCTGCATACCCGCGACCGGGCGCGGGCCAATTCCAAGGAGTTCATTGAGCCGCTGCGCCATGCCACCGGCGTGTGGATCGATGGCGGCCGGCAGTGGCGGCTGGTGGACGCTTATCTGGGTACAGCGGTGGAAAAGGAAATCAAGGCCCTGCTGGCACGAGGGGGCGTGGTGGGCGGCGGGTCGGCGGGCGCGACCATTCAGGGATCGTTTCTGGTGCGCGGCGCGCCGGGAACGCTCTTCAATCCGGAGGGCGACAACCGAATCATGATGGCCCCGGGATACACCACGGGCTTCGGCCTGCTTCCCGGCTCGGCGATTGACCAGCACGTGGACACGCGCCACCGTGAAGCGGATTTGGGTCCGGTGATTGCCAGCCATCCCGAGCTTTTGGGTATAGGGATCAACCAGGACGCGGCCATTGTGGTGCATGGCGATTCGTTTTTCGTGGTCGGCGGCCAGGCAGTGATTCACGATGGCAAAACGCACAACGGGTCGCCGTATTATTTTCTTTCGTCCGGTCAGGCGTTTGATCTGAAGAAACGGGCCGCAGTGAACGACGCATCGCCTTTGGCCCTAGTGCCTACCACTGCCAGCCGCTTGGTGACCGCGAACGGCATCAGGACCACGGGAACAGCCCGGCTGGGATCGTTCAACAACACCACGACGTCGCCACGCGAGATCCATTATTCATGCGAGGCCAGCCTGTACAGTGCGGGTGGGACAGAATACGCAGCCCGTCCGGATGGGCCAGGTAGGATGCAAATTCAGGTCCGCGATTTGAATACCGACAAGCTGCGGGAGTATCCCTGCACGTATTGATTGGGAAGGCAGGTTATGGCCAATAAAGAGCATCTCAAGATTTTGAAGCAGGGCGTTACCGTCTGGAATCAGTGGAGGGAAGACAATACGGATATTCGTCCTGACCTTAAATCGGTGGATCTCAGCAAGACCGATATCAACGGTGAGAACCTCAACTTGGCGTACCTCAGAAACGCGAACCTCAGCGAGGTGGACCTCATTGGGGCAGACCTCAGAGATGTGGACCTCGAAGAGGCAAACCTCAGCAGAGCGGACCTTAGCGGGGCGAACCTCAGTAGGGCCAACCTGAGTGGGGCGAACCTAAGCGGAGCGGACCTCGAAGAGGCAGACCTCAGCGAGGCAGACCTTAGCGGGGCGAATCTCAGCATGGTGTACCTTGGCGGTGCCAACCTCAGCGAGGCAACGGCAGGCTACACGACGTTTGCCGATATTGATTTAAGCTCAGTGAAGGGACTTGAAACCCTAAAACATCGTGCCCACTCCTGTATTGGCATCGATACTATCTATCTTTCGGAAGGCAACATCCCAGAAATCTTTTTGCGGGGCGTCGGCGTTCCGGAAAACTTCATCACATACATGCACTCTCTGACAGGGACTGGTTTCGACTACTATTCCTGTTTCATCAGCTACTCGACGAAGGACCAGGCATTTGCAGACCTTCTCTATTCCAGCCTGCAAGCCAGGGGAGTGCGCTGCTGGTTTGCCCCTCATGATATGCAGCCTGGGCAAAAGTTACACGAGCAGATCGATGCCGCCATTCGTATCCATGAAAAGTTATTGCTTATTCTTTCGCCTAACAGCATCCATAGCGAATGGGTCAAAACCGAGATTGCCAAAGCGCGTAAACGTGAACTTGATGAGAAACGACGCGTATTGTTTCCCATACTGCTGGATCTTTCTTTCCACGAGCTGCGTGAGTGGGAGTGTTTCGACGCTGATACGGGTAAAGACTCTGCCCGCGAGATCCGCGAATATTTCATCCCCGATTTTAGTAAGTGGAAAGACCATGATGCGTACCGGCAATCGTTCGAGAAGCTGTTGAAGGGACTGAAGGGCGACGAGACTAAAGCAGCAGCGCCATGAAAACAGCTTGCAGGGGCTGAAGCCCGCAATTTTGTTGCGCTTTATCGGCACGACTGAAGTCGTGCCCTGATACAAACCAGTTTAATCGACACGATCAATTCGCGCCCTGATACAAACCGCTTTGCGACACGAATCAATTCACGCTCTGATACAAAACCGCTTTATCGGCACGAATCAATTCGTGCCCTGATACAAACCTCTTTATCGACATGAATCAATTCGTGTCCTAATACAAAACCCCTTTATCGACACGAATCAATTCGTACACTGATACAAACCGGCTTTGCGGTCATCGCCATTACAGCTGTTTTTGGTTCCCTCTGCACAAATGGGAAGGTTCACAGTCAGAACCAGGGGTGGATGCCAATGACTCCCCAATAAGCAAAGTACGCGGTGGCGATCAGGAGTGCGGAAGTCACGGCCATTGAGAACCAACGGACGCGGCTGCGTATCTCATGCTTCCGCGCCAGCCATAAGGCGACGGCGCTGGCTACAGACGACCCGCCAAAGATCAATGTGCTAAGAAAGATGCCAAAGGACCAAATGGTCAGGTTTCCCAGGCGCGCAATAGCGTCGGTGCCAGCCTGGACAAAGAGGGTTTGGGCTACGATCAAGCTCAGCACGGCGATCAGCGGCAACAGACGCATGGCGCGTTCGGCCGGCCGGCGACGCTTTCTCATGAGGCCACCAAAGATCCAGAACGGGGCATAGAGCAGGATGGAAACGCCTGCAAGCAGGAACCAGACAGCAAGAACGAGCTTACCGATGGCGAACCATGTGGGAACGCGCTTCCACGTTGCTGAATCAGAGAAGTTTACGGTTCCGAGGCAGACAAACCGTCCCTCGGCATTGGGTGCAAGCAGCGCCGCGGTCGCAATCGGCGGCGCTGGTCCTTCCGCTGGAAGGTAACGGAACTGCGCGCCGCCAACCGGCACGAAGGTGTCATGAAACGTCCCGTACAGATTTGAGAACACCAGATTGCCGCGCTCGAAATGGATCCGATGCAACACAAGAAGACGGAGAAAACCAGTCCATTCGCTGCGCGACGAAGCCGGCTCATACCAACCTGCGTACTGCTGGGCATCGGCAGGCAGTTGGGCCGCGGCGGGGACCGGCAACCTGGTGAATCCGCGTGTAATATATGCGCGGACCGCGCGGCCGATCCCGGTGAATGCCTCGTTGTTGGCAGCGTTGATGGTGTAGGCGTAGCCCACGCCGTATTCCGGCATATACCCCATCTCGGTTATTGCACCGGGGTTCCCTCCTGAGTGCCCGTGGTAGACGAAGCCATCGTGGACAAATGTGTAATTACTCAAGCCATATCCGGCCTTCAGGCCTTCCTGTGCTTGCCAGGTACGGGTTGGCGTTTCCATGCGGTCGATGGAGACGTCCGGCACGACCTGCCTCCCGCTCACCGCGCCCCGATTGAGATAAAACTGCACATAAGCGGCCATGTCTTTGGCAGACGCATTGATTGCGCCAGAAGGACGCTCCATGAAGTTCCAGTAGGGATATGGTGTCTTGCCGTCCAAATGATAGAGGGCCGCCAACTGCGGGGAAGGCTGCTCGAAATAGGTGGCCGTCTTCATGCCAATCGGCAGGAAGAGATTCTGCGTGACGTAATCCTCAAAGCTCTGATGGGTGATCTTCTCGACAATATAGGCGGCAACCCACGGCCCGGAGTTGCAATATGCCATGCGCGTTCCCGGCCGCCAGCGTGAAGTACGCGAGTGGTGGTCATAATCGAGCCCTTCACGCAGGGTCATGCCCTTTCCATTTTTGGCATATTCGCGCAGGTGCATATCGTCCCAGCCGGTGGTATGTTCGAGCAGGTCAACCACGCGGACCGGGTCAGTGGCTTCCCAGCGGTTCTCAAACCAGATCTCGGGCACGAGTTTATGCACCGAATCATTCAGCGAAAGCCTGCCCTCATTGACCAGCTTGAGGACCGACAGCGAAACAAAGCCCTTGGATACGGAGCCGATGCGGAACAACGTTTCGTCAGTAGCCGTTTGGTTCGCAGCCACGTTGGATGTGCCAAGCCCGGCAACCCATTCGGGACCATCGCGGTGCACGATGGCGACCGACAGGCCGGGCGTGTGCGTGTCCTGAAGAATTTTTTCCAGCTGTTGACGAAGTTCAGCGATCGATTGCGCCGGCTTTGGTGGTTCCTCGTTCTTTTTCTGCGCCAAGGTGGCGGTAGCCAAACAGAGCATGAACACCAGAAGAATGGATTTCATGGCGCTGGCTCCGGCATCGTCTCTCATTCGTCATCTCCTGACATGTACGAACGCTCCATCGCAGATTTCATGCACGGAAAGAGTTTGCAGGGGCTGAAGCCCGCGATATTGTTGCGCTTTATCGGCACGACTGAAGTCGTGCCCTGATACAAATCGGTTTATCAGCACGAATCAATTCATGCCCTGATATAAACCGGCTTTTAGGTCACGCTATTACGGCTGTTTTTGAAACACGCTCTGCACGGATGAGAAGAAACGGCATGTTAGCGGGAAACTTTGGAGCGGCTGGTGAAGAATCTGCGGGGAGACAAGATTAAAAACAGCAGCAACGCCGTGCAAAGAGCTTGCAGGGGCTGAAGCCCTCAATTTTTATTGCTCTTTGTGCAAACTGGCACATAGTTGACATTTTAGACCGGGCACATAGTTGACACTTTATAGGCTCGGGGTTGAGGGTTGTGGCTGTTGGTGGATGACAGCCGTAGCAGCCGTGGGCAGTGGGAATATGGGAATCTCCTGGGGG
>DASSEH010000356.1:0-49602 GCA_035695325.1 Candidatus Angelobacter sp. | reverse complement strand
ACCCCCAGGAGATTCCCATATTCCCACTGCCCACGGCTGCTACGGCTGTCATCCACCAACAGCCACAACCCTCAACCCCGAGCCTATAAAGTGTCAACTATGTGCCCGGTCTAAAATGTCAACTATGTGCCAGTTTGCACACAGATATTAAAATGGTCCGGGCTTCAGCCCCTGCATATGGCGATTCCCTCCCGCAATTCGGACGTAAACGAAATCCTGAGCAGTGACCGCACGTTTTTCGTAAGCACCAAAGTAAGCATGGGGAAGAAGTGTGCAGAGGCTAAAGCCCAATGACGTGATACATTGGCGGCACGGCTCAAGCCGTGCCCTGATACAAAACTTTTTGAGACACGCGAAATTCTTTGCTGAATCACCTGCGAAGGGTTTTACAACATTGCATTGTTTCTAAACGCTAAAGTTGTTATGAAGTGAAGCTTTGTATCAGGGCACGGCTTTAGCCGTGCCGCACGGATGATTAAAATGGTCCGGGCTTCAGCCCCTGCCTATGGCGATTCCCTCCCGCAATTCGGACGTAAAAGAAATCCTTAGCGGCGACCGCACGTTTTTCATAAGCACCAGGACGAGCATGGGGCGGCAATTACTGCAATCCGAACGATTCGCCAGTCTGCTGATCGATGTTCTGCGTTCCTATGTCATGGAGAAAAAGTTCGTGCTGCATGACTTCGTCATCATGCCGGACCACGCGCATTTCTTAATCACCCTCGATGCCACCATGAGCATTGAAAAGGCCATGCAACTGATCAAAGGGGGATTCTCGTTTCGGCTGAAGAAAGAACTGGGGTATACCGGTGAAATTTGGCAGCGGGGATTCTCCGAGGTGCGGGTAGAGGACCGCGCCAGTTTTTTGGCGCATCGGGACTACATTGATCAGAACCCGGTCAAGCAGGGCTTGGCGCGCACTCCTGAAGAATATCCCTGGGGTTCGGCGCATTTGAGAATGCTGAAGCGTGCAGGGGCTAAAGCCCAATGACCGTGGTACATTGGCGGCACGGCTAAAGCCGAGCCCTGATACAAAACTTTTGAAAGAACCGAATGAACACAGGCGTAGTTGAATCGACCGTTGAAGATGCCGCGCTCACATGGTTCCAGGAGCTGGGTTATGCGATCGTCCATGGCCCGGAGATCGCCCCCGGAGAACTCTTTGCCGAGCGCCAGACCCATGGCGACATCATTCTGGTAAAGCACCTGCGCGAAGCTCTGGCGCGCATCAATCCCCATATTCCGCAGGATGCCATCGAAGAAGCCATCCGCCGCGTGCTTCATCCCGAGACTGCCAGCCTCACCAAGAACAACCGACGTTTTCACCAGATGCTGGTGGAAGGCGTCACGGTCTCATATCAGCGTGACGACGAACCTGCGCACGATCAGGTCAAGCTGATCGACTTTGACGAGCCTGCCAACAACGACTGGGCCGCCATCAACCAGTTCACCATCATTGAAAGCCGCAACAATCGCCGCCCGGATATTCTGATTTTTATCAACGGCCTGCCTCTTGGCGTCATTGAACTCAAAAACATTGCCGACGAAAACGCCACCATCAAAGGCGCGTTCAACCAGCTCCAGACTTACAAGAAAGATATCTCCAGCCTTTTTCCTTACAACGAAGTAATGGTCGTTTCCGATGGCATTCACGCCAAGGCCGGAACACTCACGTCCGATTGGGAGCGCTTTGCTCCGTGGCGCACCGTGGACGGCAAAGAGATCGCCCCGAAGAACGCTCTGGAGCTGCCGACGCTGATCAAAGGTATGTTCGAGAAGGAGCGTTTTCTCGACCTCATCCGCAACTTCATCGTCTTTGAAGATGATGGCGGCCAGTTCTACAAAAAGATGGCTGGGTACCACCAGTTTCACGCTGTCAACAAAGCCGTGGAAAGCACGGTCAAGGCCTCGGCTATTCGCGGCGACCGCCGCGCCGGCGTGATTTGGCATACGCAGGGCAGCGGCAAAAGTTTGTCCATGGTTTTCTATGCCGGTAAGCTGATCCAGCACCCAAAGATGGAAAACCCCACTCTGGTGGTGCTCACCGACCGCATCGACCTCGATGGCCAGCTCTTTGGCACATTCTCCCGCTGCGAACATGTGCTGCGCCAAACGCCCGAGCAAGCCGACGACCGGGAAGACCTCGAAACGCTGTTGCGGCGCTCTTCCGGCGGCGTGATCTTCACTACCATCCAAAAATTCTTTCCCGAGAGCAAAGGCCAGAAGTACCCCATACTCTCCGACCGCCGCAATATTGTGGTGATTGCCGATGAGGCCCACCGCAGCCAGTATGACTTTATCGATGGCTTCGCCCGCCACATGCGCGATGCGCTGCCGAATGCCTCATTCATCGGCTTCACCGGCACGCCCATTGAAACCGACGACCGCAGCACGCCCGCCGTCTTTGGCGACTACATCGATGTTTACGACATTCAACGCGCGGTCGAAGACGAAGTCACCGTCCGCATTTACTACGAAGGCCGTCTTGCCAAACTGGAACTAAAAGAAGCCGAACGCCCCAGGATCGACTCCGATTTCGAAGAAGTCACCGAAGGCGAAGAGGTAGATAAGAAAGAAAAGCTCAAAACCCGATGGGCGCGCCTAGAAGCCATGGTAGGCGCCGATAAGCGTATAGCACTGGTAGCGCAGGACCTGGTCGATCACGTGGAAAAGCGTTTTGATGCCATGCAGGGCAAAGCCATGGTGGTGGCCATGAGCCGCCGCATCTGCGCCGAATTGTATGAGCAGATTGTGAAGCTGCGCCCCGGCTGGCACCACGACGATGACGACAAAGGCGTGATCAAAATCGTGACGACTGGCTCCGCCGCCGATGACGCCAAACTCCAGCCACACATCCGCAACAAGAAGCGCAGGGAAGAGCTGGCCAAACGCTTCAAGAACGAAAACGATTCGCTCAAACTGGTCATTGTGCGCGACATGTGGCTTACCGGCTTTGATGTGCCTTGCCTGCACACCATGTACGTGGATAAGCCCATGCAGGGCCACGGCCTTATGCAGGCGATTGCCCGCGTGAATCGCGTATTCAAGGATAAAGAAGGCGGTCTGATTGTCGATTACCTTGGCCTGGCCGATCAGCTCAAAAAAGCCATGGCCAATTACACTCAGGCCGGAGGCAAGGGCCAGCCCACGCTGGACCAGGAAGCCGCCGTGCGCAAGATGCAGGAGCACTTTGACGTGGCCAGGTCCATGCTGCACGGCTTTGACTACTCAAAACATCTCACGGCAAAGCCCGCCCAGCGCCTGCAAATCGTTTACGATGCCGCCGACTTCATCATTACCCAGGAAAACGGCAAGCAGCGCTATCTCTCGTCGGTCGCGGCGCTCTCCCGCGCCTTTGCTCTCTCTGTGCCGCATGAAAAAGCCATGGCCGTCCGCGATGAGATCGGCTTTTTCCAAACCGTTCGCGGAACGCTGATCAAGAGCACTGTTTCGGAAGACGAGCGCAGCCCGGAGATGCTGGATTCTGCCATCCGCCAGATTGTCTCCCGTGCCGTGGCTTCGGATGAAGTGATCGACATTTTTTCGGCTGCGGGATTGGGCCGGCCCGATATCTCGATTCTCTCCGACGAGTTCCTCGAAGAAGTGCGCCGCCTGCCCCAGAAGAACCTGGCCATTGAAGCCCTGCGCAAGCTGCTGAACGATCAGATCAAAGTGCAGTCAAAGAAAAACCTGGTGCAGTCACGGCTCTTTTCCGAGATGCTGCAAAAGAGTATTCAGAAATACCAGAACCGCTCTTTGGATACCGCCGAGATCATCGCCGAGCTGGTGAACATGGCCAGGGACCTGCGTGAATCGCAGAGTCGTGGCGAAAAGCTCAAACTAAGCGAGGAAGAGCTGGCCTTCTATGATGCGCTGGAAGTGAACGACAGCGCGGTCAAGGTTCTTGGAGATGAAACTCTGAAACAGATTGCGCTGGAACTGGTCGATTCCGTCCGCAAAAATGCCACCATTGACTGGACTATGAAAGAAAGCGTGCGGGCCAGAATGCGCACCATGGTGAAACGTATTCTGCGCAAGTACGGGTATCCGCCCGATAAGCAGGAAAAGGCCACATTCACGGTTCTGGAACAGGCCGAACTAATCGCTAAGGATTGGGTAGCGTAAGTTCTTGTGTCTGGCAATTGCTGCGGCGGCCTTTCAGGATCCATCTGCGAAAAATCAGCGAAATCGCAGCGTCAGGATCGTGCCTTTTTTCAGCTCACGTTGCGTTTGGGCGACTAGGCATTGCTAAAAAACTATTAAAGAAGTGCATATTTTTTAAATAGATCTTCACATGTTGTTCATCACTTTCCCATCCTGAGTTATATACCATCGCGGATTCCAGCTGTCGTCGTCTTTTCACACACAGGAGAAACGCAATGGTTAGATCCACTCTTCGCAGAGTAGCGGTTTTATTATTCGGACTGCTTCTTATGCACTCATCGCTTCTGCCCGCCCAGTCAACCTATGGTGATATCAGCGGAACTATCACCGACCAGACCGGGGCATTGGTGCAGGCGGCCAGCATTAAGCTGACCAACCAGGAGACAAAGCATCAAAGCACAACATCGAGCGATGGTGACGGCAACTTCCGTTTCGTGAACGTCAATGCCGGCCAGTACACCATTGAAGTAAGCGCGCAGTCACTGAGCACCGCGCATCAGGACTTTATTCTTTTGGCCCGGCAAAGCGCCCGTCTGGACTTCCGCCTGGTGATCAGTACTGCTTCCCAGGAGATTGAAGTCACCGCCCAGCCCAGCCTGAGCGACCAGTTGACGATTTCCGATTCAAGGTCCGGCGATGAGATTGATTCGCTGGCGCTGAATTTTCGCGCCACCAACAATACCAGTCCCATCGGGGTTGCCAACCTGACGGCGGGTGTACAGCCAGACCGCAACGGCAACATTTCCGTGGCCGGCGGCTTGCCCTACTTCACTTCGTTTTCGATTGACGGAGTATCCACCACGAATGTGCGTTTCAACGGCCCCAACAAAGACCTGTTCCCTTCCGTTGAATCCATTGCCGAATTCAAGGTGAATACCGCCAACAACAACGCCGAGTTTGCCCAGCCCAGTGACATCACCGTGGTGAGCAAGAGCGGGACCAACGCCTTGCACGGCGGCGTTTACTGGTTTCACCAGAATGCTGCTTTGAATGCCAAAGACCCCTTCGCCACAGTCAAACCAAAGCTGGTGGCCAACGATTTCGGTGGATACGTGGGCGGCCCGGTGTTCAAAGACAAGACTTTCTTCTTTGCCGATTACGAAGGCACTCGTCGCCCGCAACAGGTCGTGGTGAACGAAATACTGCCACCCACCCCGTGGCGCAACGGTGATTTTTCCAGCCTGCTGCCCGCCGTACAACTGAAGAACCCGCTGAACGGGGCCATTATCCCCAACAATAATCTGGCTGCGGCGGGGTTGATCAACCCGGTTTCGCAAAAAATATTGTCTGCTCTGTTTGCTTCCCCCAATAATCCGGCCAACACCAACGTTGCTACGCCCAATTTTCAGGCCAATGTCCCCGGCAACTTTACGGTAAACGGCTTTGATGGACGCGTGGACCACATCTTCAATGAAAACCACAAAGTGTATGCCCGCTACACCTTTAAGAACGTAGACACGCTGGGCAATAACGGCGATCCGAACTACAACACCCAGCTGGGGTCTTTTGCCAACAATAGTCAATTGCGGAATCTGGCAGGCTCTTACAATTGGGTGATCAGCCCAACCATGGTGAATGAGTTGCGCGGCGGATTGTCATTTGCCACCTTCGTGACTTCCTACCCCCTGGCGGCACAAGGGGCTTCTCTGGAGCAGAGTTTCGGGTTCAGCGGATTGCCGCCGGCGGCCAAATCCGGTGGTGTTCCTGATATCTCGATTCCCGGCTTCATTGACACCAATGCCGAAGGACGGCCTCGCACCATTGAAAACCATACCTGGGACGTGAGCGATACTTTCACATGGCTCCGCCATAAACACACTTTCAAATTTGGTTTTGAATACTGGCGGTATTCATTTAAGGATTTCCTGACCTTCACCAGCGGCGACGAGTTTGGCGACTATACTTTTGGCGCTTTGAGCGGAAACTCCTTTGCCGATTTCCTGCTGGGGATTCCTGTCAACACTGATTTTGCGCAAAACGGCCCCAATACCAATCCCTTTTCCAGTCAGTACTCGTGGTTTGCCCAGGACGAGTGGAAGGTCAATTCACGCCTCTCGGTGAATTACGGATTGCGCTACGATATCCGCCCGCCCTTCGATGACGCTACCCATCAGCTGGCCCAGTTTGACCGCAACTTTCCTGGCGGGCGCGTGATTGTGCAGGACCAGACCGGATTGAACCTGGTTTCACCGTTCTTCAAGTCTTCGATTGGAAGCACACCCATTGTGCTGGCCCAGAATGCGGGGCTGCCCCACACGCTGCGCAACACCTATTACGGTGATTGGGAACCAAGATTCGGATTCTCCTGGCGTCCAACCAGCAGCAATAAGACAGTGGTGCGCAGCGCCATCGGCGTCTACTCCGTGCCGGTACTTGGATCAGTGCTGTACTCACTGGCGGGTGTGGCCACCAGTAACTTTGAGAATTTCACCCAGAACATCTCGGGCGGAAAGGCAGCGCTGTCATTTCCCAACGTATTCCCCAACGGCGGAGGCCAACTGCCTGTATGCCCACCGGCATGCCAGGGATACCGCCGGGCCAACAACGTCAATCTGAAAGACCCAAGGAATATTGAATGGAGTTTTTCGGTGGAACAGGATCTTGGATGGCAGACAACGGGCCGCATTACTTACACCGGGTCGCACACCACGCAACTGATCTATAGCCCTGATCTCAACCAGGTGCAGCCCAACACCGTGGGGTATGCAGCGCTCACGGCAACCCCGGCCCTGCGCCAGCAAAACCTGAAGTTTCCCAACTTTAACGAAGTGCTTACCCGCGACAATGGACCGAGCGCCAAGTATGAAGCTGTTGCCTTTGAATTGTCACGCCGCATAGTAAAAGGGATTGGCTTCCAGAACTCCTATACATTGGCCTACAACAACTCCAACGCTCTGGGTTCTGCCCCCAGCAGCCTGATCGCTCAGGGCAGCGGTGGTGAAAATGGCCCCAACACCCTGAACATTTTCAACATCAACTCCGATTACGGCAATGTGATCTACACGCGCCGCCACCGCTTTGTGAATACGTTGTTCTATGATTTGCCCTTTGGCCGCGGCAGGCACTTTTTGCCCAATGCGAACGGACTGCTCAACAGTGTAGTTGGAGGATGGGGAGTCAACGGAATCACGCTGCTGCAGTCCGGCGCATTCCTTACACCTACCTTTATCGGCACAGATCCATCCGGCACAAACCCCAACCAGCGCAGCGCTGGCAATTTCCAGCGTCCTGACTGCGTTGCGGGAGTTGACCCGAACGCCGCGGGCCCGCTCACAGGGCAATTTTTCAATCCCGCTGCCTTTTCCATACCGGGTAACAATATAGGCAGAAATGGGACTTGCGGCGTTGGAATTCTGCATGGTCCGGGTACGGTGACTTTCTCTTCTACTGTAGGCAAGCAGTTCCAGCTCAGTGAGCGCGTGGCGCTGAGATACGAGGCTGCCTTCGCCAACCTGTTCAATCATTTCAATCCGGATGTTCCCAATACTCTGGTGGGAAGCCCGGCAGTGAACCCGGCGTTTGGCAAGGTAACCGCTGTGCAGTCTGGTGAGGAAGCCGGGCCGAGAAATATCCAGATGAGTGTGCGAATTATTTTTTAAGGAATAATGCAGTCCGGCGGCGAAATACTCTATCGCCGCCGGATTGGCACACTGTGCAATCCTGTTTGCCCTCGGATATTTATATGAAAAACATTTCTTTCTTTTTCCTTCTTTTTGTACTCATTCATGCAGCCTGTGCGGCCCCGCAGTCCTCGCATCCCGTGGTGCTGATCTCAATTGACGGATTGCGGCCGGATTTTGTCCTCGAAGCCGATCATTATGGTCTGAAGATCCCCAATTTGCGCCGCTTGTTACAGCAGGGCAGTTATGCCAGTGGTGTCCATGGTGTTTTGCCGACGGTCACCTATCCCAGTCATACGACTCTGGTGACCGGCGTCTCTCCCGAGCGCCATGGCATCGAGGCCAACACCACTTTTGATCCATTCAACCGGAACTTCGAAGGCTGGTACTGGTATGCGGAAGACATCAAAGTCCCCGCCTTGTGGGACGCCGCCACTGATTCCGGGTTGACCACAGCCAACGTCCACTGGCCGGTAACGGTTGGCGCCCGAATCACCTATAATCTGCCGCAACTTTGGCGGGCCGGCACCGAAGACGACCGCAAGCTTCTGCGAGCACTCGCAACTCCTGGGTTGCTGCCGTCACTCGAAAGTGAACTGGGGCCCTATGCTGACGGTGAAAATGAGGCCATTGACGGCGACGAGAATCGTGGACGATTCGTCATATGCTTGATTCAGCAGCGGAAACCAAATATGACCCTGGCTTATTTCACCGCGCTCGATACGATTGAACATGCTACGGGACCTTTCAGCCCAGAAAGCAGAAGCGTCCTCGAGCGCATTGATGCTGTCGTGGGAAAAGTGATTCAGGCAGCGCAGGAGACTTTCAAAGGCCAGGCCATTGTGGCCATAGTATCCGATCACGGTTTTGTACAAACCAATCATGAAGTAAATCTGGTGGGAGCATTCCGCGACGCGGGCTTGATCAGGTTCGATGCGAAAGGCGACAAGGTCAGTTCGTGGGATGCGACTATATGGCCGGCAGGAGCCTCTGCCGCTATCGTGCTGCGAGACCCATCCAATGCGGAAGTGCGCGAAAAAGTGAAGGACCTGTTAAACAGTTTGGCTTCCGACCCGGCGCATGGTATCGCGAAAGTGCTGGACAGGCAGGAAGCTCATCAGCTTGGCGGCTTTTCTACAGCGTCGTTTGTCGTAAGTTTACAGCCTGGGTATAAGCTGGCCCGTGACTGGCATGGCCCTCTCGTCGCCGAAACACCAATCACGGGCATGCATGGATATCTACCGTCTCTGCCCGAAATGCGCTCTGCGTTGTTCCTGACAGGGCCTGGAATTCCTGAAGGCAAACAGCTGGGAGAGATCGACATGCGCGATATCGCTCCCACTCTGGCGCATTTTCTTGGTATATCTCTGAAAATGGCCGAGGGCAAGTCGCTGTTTTAGCCAGCCAGCACGAAGTTCGTAACGATGGTGAAGCCTAACTGCTTCAGAGCGCAAGCGTACCTGTCACAGGCGCTCGTAAAACCAGGTCGCTGTGCCTTTATTCACGCTGTACTGTGTACCATGAGTCTTACGGCTTCGGCTCTTCACCCGTCCCCGCCTTCGGCTCCTGTGGCTTTGGGTTGTCGTCTTTCATGCCACTCTTAAAGTTGCGGATGCCTTCGCCCAGGCCTTTGCCCAGATCGCTCAGCTTCGAGGGACCGAAGAACAGCAAAGCGATAAACAAAATCACCAGCAAGTGCATAGGTTGTAGCAGACCTTCTAACATGTTGTTGCCTCCAGAAAATTAGAATTGATTGCTTACTTATTTACAACCCCAAACTTTCCCGCGTTATTCCGTGCGCCCACCTTTTATCAGCGTCTGTCTGAGTAAATCAGCGGCCAACCGGCCTTACTCCCCTTCCTCAAAAGAAAGTTCGGCCTCAGGCAGTTTGTCGCCCTCTCGCGCCACCCAAACATAGAGTGTCGGCAGCAGGAAGACGCTGATCACCATGGCGGAAATCAAACCGCCCACGATCACAATGGCAAAAGGCCGCTGCGAATCCGAGCCAATGGCATGGGAGAGCGCCGCCGGCAGCAGGCCCAGCGTGGCCACCAGCATGGTCATCAGGATGGGGCGCAGCCGCAGCACCGCCCCCTCGATGGCGGAATCTTCAATCGAGTGTCCGCGCGCCCGCAGCTGGTTGATGTACTCGAGCATGATCACGCCGGTCTGCACCGAGACGCCAAACAGCGCCAGAAAGCCCACGCCGGACGACACGCTGAAATGCGTGCCGGTAATGATCATGGCCAGCAGCCCGCCCAGTGGGGCCTGCGCCACATTGGCCAGAATCAGCAGCGACCACTTGAAAGAGCGGAACATGGTGTAGAGAATCATGAAAATCAAAAGGATGGTCAGCGGCACAATGATCAGCAGCCGCGCCGACGCTCGCTTTTGGCTTTCATACTCGCCTTCCCAGTCGATGTGGTATCCCCGGGGCAGCTTTACCTGTGCATTTACCTTTTCAATGGCCTCTTCCACCGCACCGCCCAGGTCGCGATTGCGCACGCTGTACTTCACCGCCACGTAGCGCTGATTGCCCTCGCGATAAATCTCTGACGCGCCTTCACGCTCCTGAATACTGCAAAGCTGCGCCAGCGCCACGCGCTCGCCCGTTGGCGCCACCAGCCGTATGTTCTCAATCGCCTCCCGCGTGTTGCGATACTGAGGAAGGTAGCGCAGCACCAGGTCGTAGCGCTGCTCGCCCTTGAGCACCTGCGTCAGCGCGTTTCCGCCCACGGCAGTCTGGATCGCGTCCTGCACATCGGCCACGTTGATCTGGTGGCGCGCCGCCTGCAGGCGGTCCACCTGGACTTCTATGTCCGGCTGGCCCAGCACGCGCAACACGCCCAGGTCTTCAATTCCCTTCACCCGGCGCAGGACGCTGGCAATCTCGTCCGCCTTCTGCTCCAGCACATCCAGATCGTCGCCGTAAATCTTGGTGGCCAGCTGCCCTTTCACGCCGCTGACCGCCTCTTCCATGTTGTCCGCGATGGGCTGCGAGAATCCCCAGAACACTCCAGGAATCTTCTCGAGCTCGCGGCTCATGGCGGCGATCAGCCGCTCTTTGTCTTCATGGAACACCGGACGCCACTCATCTTTCGGCTTCAGGCCCACGTAATATTCGGTGTTGAAAAAGCCGGTAGCGTCAGTGCCATCGTCGGGACGGCCCGTCTGGCTGGTGCATACCGAGGCTTCCGGAAACGAGCACAAAATCACCCTCGCCTGGTCCATCACCCTTACGCTCTCGCTCGGCCCGGTGCTGGGCGCAAGCGTGCCTCGCACCCACAGCGCGCCCTCATCCAGATGCGGCAGAAACTCCGAACCGATCACTCCGCCAAGCGTAAGATACACGGCCATCAGCAGCCCGAACACCACCACGCCGATAGTAATGTAACGGTGCTCAATCGCCCACTTCACGCCCGTGCGATAGTGCCGGCGCAGAAAATCGACCACCGGGTTATGCCACTCGCGTGCGCCTTTGGGAAAGAAGAAGCCCGCCAGCACCGGCGCAATCAGCATGGAAAACAACTGTGCGCCGATCAGCGCAAACGCCACGGTCCAGGCCATGGGCCGGAAGAGCCGGCCTTCCACGCGCTGCAGCGTGAAGATCGGCAGATACGCGGTAATGATGATGCCCATGGCGTAAAACACCGGGCGCTGTACCTCGTGCGCCGCGTCGCGTATGCGCTCGAGCGGCGTCCGGTGCTCGCGCTCCGGATGGCTCATGTGGCGGATGATGTTTTCCACCATCACCACAGTGCCATCCACGACCATGCCAAAATCGAGCGCCCCCAGTGAAAGCAGATTGGCGGGAATCCCCTTCAGCCGCAGACAGGTCGCGGCAAACAGCAGTGAAAAAGGAATGGTAAGAGCAACAATCAGCGCGCCGCGCGTGTTGCCCAGAAACAAAAACAGCACGATCACGACCAGGATGATGCCTTCCGTCAGGTTGTGCAGCACCGTATGCGTGGTGAAGCTCACCAGATCGCTGCGGTCGATAGACGGAACAATCTTCACTCCTGCCGGCAGAATGCGCTCATTCATCTCCTGCACTTTGGCATGGAGGTCGCGCAGCGTGGTGTCCGCGTCGGCGCCCTTGCGCAGCAGCACAATGCCGGAAACCACGTCTCCGTTGTCCACGATCCTGCCATCTTCGCGGTGAATGGCGCGGGCAAACTGCCCCAGGCGGATCTTCGGTCCCTGTGCCACGGTGGCAATGTCCTTTACCCGCAGCGGCGTGCCGCTTTTGGTCATCAGCACGGTATTTTCAATGTCACCCACGCTTTTGACCAGGCCCACTTCCCGCACGTTGATCTGTTGCAGACCGGCCTCGATAAAGCTGCCGCCTGCATTGGCGTTGTTGCTGACCAGCTGCTGCTCCACCTGGGCCAGGCTGAGTCCATACGAAATCAGCTTCGCCGGGTCGATCTTCACCTGATACTCGCGCGTCGGCCCGCCAAAGCTGGCCACGTCCACCACGTTGGGCACCGACTTCAGGTTCTTCTCGACCACCCAGTCCTCAATCGACTTGAGCTCCATTACGTCGTAATTGGGATTGGTGCTCTTGAGCGAGAAAAAATAAATCTGCCCTACCGGACTCCAGTCCGTGCCCATCTGCGGCGTAACGCCCGTGGGCAGCGTCACCTGCGCCAGGCGCTCCAGCACTCTCTCCCGGTTCCACGCATTGTCCTCTTCATCGTCGAAGATCAGCTTGAGATCGGAGAGTCCAAAGAGTGAGAACGAGCGCAGATGCGTGATGTGGGGAATTCCGTTCATCGATACTTCGAGCGGAATCGTCACCTGCTGCTCCACCTGCTCGGCGGAGATTCCCGGCCACTGCGTAATGATCTCAACGTAGTTGTTCGCCACGTCGGGATACGCCTCCACCGGTAGCTGATGAAACGACACCGCCCCCCACACAAACAGCAGCAGCGCCGCCCCCAGCACGAGCAGCCGGTTTTCCAGAGCAAAATCGACCAGTTTGCGAATCATCTATTTATTGCTCCGTCGTATTCTGGAAAACAAGCGCATCCTGAATCACCTGTGTGCCAGGCGCGAGACCGGAAAGAATCTCCTGCATGTTGTCCGGAAGCATGCCGCCCACCGTCACCTCAATCCGCTTGAACTTTCCATTTCCCGCAGGCACATACACCCACTGCCGGTCGTGCAGATGCAGAATGGCCGTAGCGGGTACAGCGGTATGCGTCTCCGTTTTGGCTCCGCGGAAGATCGCGGTCACAAACATGCCCACGCGCAGAAAGCCAGGATTTTCGAGCTCCAGCCGCACTTTCGCCGTGCGGATGGTGGGATCAAGAATCGGCGCGATGTTGGCGATCCTGCCCTTCAGTACTTTGTCCGGCAACGCATTCAGGCGAAGGTCCGCGTAATCTCCCAAATGGATTTGGGACAAATTGTTCTCGTACACATCGCAGATAATCCACACGCGCGACAGGTCGGAAATCGTAAACGGATTCACCGGCGCCGAGAGTCCCTGCACGCCGGACGCGTTGGTCACCTGCTGGTCGGTAATCACACCGGAAGCCGGCGCATGTATATCGACAATTCCCGTCGGATGGTCTAGTGTAGTGCTGCCCAGCACGCGCAGGCGCTCGGTCGTGTTTTCCACATCGACTTTGGCCTTGTTCTCCACATCTTCCGCCGTCTGATAGTCGTTCAGCGAGATCGCGCCCTTGTCATACAAAAGTTTGGCGCGGTCGAACTGAATGCCGGCCAGTTTGTAATCGGCCACGGCCTTGCGGTAGTCGGCGAAGGCTCCGGCGATGTCCGCGCTCTGCACCCGCATGAGGATCTGCCCTTTTTTAACGCTGTCGCCCAGGCGCGCACGGATCTCCACCACGCGGCCGCTGGCCGCGGAAATCACCGACACGTTGCGTGTGATGTCCGGACTCACCACGCCTGTAGCGCTCAGCTCCGGAGCAGACTTATGCTCAATCGCGCTGGCCAGAACAAATTGCTCCGGATGGTCCGTGGAGACAACTCCTGTGTTCTCTTCTTTCTCCACATTGGCAGGAGGCGGCGCTTCCGCTCTGGGATCGGCTTTGCTGTCGCGACATCCGCCACAGGCCAGGCCTAGAAACATAAGCAGCGCGATTAGAGCAAAAGAAAGCCTGGTTAGTTTTTTGTATGTCATGGGATTACCTCCTGCCCCACCGCGAGATTCAGTTGATTGGCCGCATTCAGCCACGCAGCCACCAGGTTCAGATAACTCACCTGGACGCTGCGGTAATCGGCCTGCGCATTCAGAAAATCGAGCAGGGACGCGCCTCCGTGCTGGTAGGAAAACGCAATCGTTTCCCGCACCCGCGAGGCTTGTTGCAGATAGCGATCTTTGTAAGGCTGCAGCAGCGTGGCCGTGCTGCTCACCGTGGCGTAGGCCGAATCCACGTCGCTGAAGACCTGCGCACGCGTGGCTTCCGTGAGTCTTTCATTGCGGCCGATATCCAGCTCCGTGCGCTTTTTCTCACCCTGATTGCGGTCAAAAATACGCAGTGGAATACTCACGCTGGCGCCAACAGTCTGGTGGGCAAATGGATTATTGAAAGATGGGTTATACGTATACCACGCGCCGAAAGTCGGGTCCGTGGATCCGTTGGCTACCGCGAGCTGGTGGTCGGTCCTGGCTTTGTCCACGGATTGCAGCGCGGCTTTCAGATCAGGCCGGTTGTCCAGCGCGTTCTGGCGTACCTGGTCCAGCGGAACAATTTGCGGACTGAAATCGAACGTCCCGGTCACGTTAAATTGCTCTACCGGCGTGCGGTCGTTCATCAGCATGAGCAGCTGAATTTTTGCCGTGCGCAGATTCACTTCCGCGGTCTGCAAATCAGATTCATAAGTAACGCGTTGCAATTCCAGCCGGTCGAGGTCCACTTGCGCGATGGCCCCGGCCTTGTAGCGCTCGCGATTCACGTCCAGCAGATGGTCGTAATAAGTCAGGTTTTCTTTGGCCAGATCGAGAACGGCTTTCTCCTGCAGCGTCTGAATAAAAGCCGCCCGCAAAGTGAAAATCATGTTCCGCTGCAGCTCCGACTGGCCGGAAACCGCGATGCCCGTAGCTTTCTGCGCGCTTTCCAGCCGCAACTCCCGCTTGTGCTGCCGTTCGTGCAGATAGCTGAAGTTAGGCTGATACTGCGTTCCAGCCAGCGGCCTCCAGACTCCCTGCGAAGGCGCGACCTGGGTTCCATCGGTCGATAAAGTTAAGCCAGGATTGGGGCGCAGGTACGCCGTGGTCTCCTGTGCGCGAGATTCATCAATGCCGATCTTCCCCGCCTGCAGCGCAGGGTTGCTCTTTTCGAACCTTTGCCGGACCTCCTGCCACGTAAGCGGATGGTCCGGTTGTACCTGGGCGTTCAGCGGCGACAGGCACGCAAATAACGCAACAAATACACATAGAGATTGTTTGCTCATAAGCTTCTACGACCTGGATTTTGAAATCAGGAAAACAAAAAAATCAGAGGTACAACTATGCGAGGCAGAGTGAAGGAGGAGGACGGCGGAACAGATCGGGAGCAAAGATACCTAACAGCGGAAAAACAGATTTTTCCGTGCGGCGCGCCCACAGCAGGCGAGTGCTCTGCGACGGTAAAACAATGGCCCATGCCAGCAAAGCTGCGAGCATTTGAACCATTACCAGAAAATTCTTAAACTTGGTGGCTTCGAGGATTGCCGGGCTGGCATTGAGATCATCGCTGATCGAGATGACCGGAAACAGCAAAAACAGAACGCATAGCATGGCGACCAGCACAACACCTCGCGTGCGCCCCTCTGCTGGTTTTTTGAGGGAAGGCCCAAAAAATACCAGCATCCCCAGGCACAGCGCCAGCCACGCGAGATTAAGTACCAGTTCCACGAATAATCAAAAGATAAAACAATCGGTCTGCCGCCTGCAAATTACGGCGGTGCAGCCTATTTTCTTCCCGCAACTTCCAGTCGCGTATTGGCGCGGGTCAGGGCGTCCTGGGCCTCGCTGTTTCCCGCAGGCCCGGCTTTGTGCAGCTCGGCTTCCGCCCGCTGCTTCGCCGCCTGGGCGCGTGAAACGTCGATGTCTTCCGCCCGCTCCGCCGTCTCCGCCAGAATCGTAACTTTTTCCGGCAAAACTTCGGCAAAGCCCCATGCCACGGAGATTCTTTTGGTTTGTGCGCCGCTGCGGTAGGTAATTTCGCCTACCGCAAGTTCCGTGATCAGGGGCGCGTGGCCGGGAAGAATTCCCAAATAGCCGGTGCTGCCGGGAATCTGGATCTCGGAAGCGCTGTCGTTCACCACCAGCCGCTCCGGGGTCACGATTTCGAGTTGGATAGTATCGGCCATGGTTTTTTACGCCGCTGCGCCGGCCTTCATCTTCTCGGCTTCTTCCAGCACGTCCTCAATGGTGCCCTTCATGTAGAAGGCCTGTTCGGGAACGTCATCGTGCTTGCCTTCAATGATGGCCTTGAAGCTGCGCACCGTGTCCGCGATCTTCACGTAAAGTCCCTTGCGTCCGGTAAACTGCTCGGCCACGTGGAAGGGCTGCGAAAGGAACTTCTGCACTTTGCGGGCGCGCGTTACCGTGAGTTTGTCTTCTTCGCTCAGCTCTTCGATACCCAGAATGGCGATGATGTCCTGCAGGTCTTTGTAGCGCTGCAGAATTCTCTTCACGCCCTGGGCCACGTCGTAGTGCTCCTGGCCGACAATGCGCGGATCGAGAATGCGCGAAGTCGAAGCCAGCGGATCGACGGCGGGATAAATTCCAATTTCGGTCAGTGGACGTGAAAGCACGGTGGTGGCGTCGAGGTGAGCGAAGGTGGTTGCCGGGGCCGGATCGGTAAGATCGTCGGCGGGCACGTAAATCGCCTGCACCGAGGTAACGGAACCCTTCTTGGTGGAGGTAATGCGCTCCTGCAGTTCGCCCATTTCCGTGGCCAGGTTGGGCTGGTAACCCACGGCGGAGGGCATGCGGCCCAGCAGCGCGGACACTTCCGAACCTGCCTGAGTAAAGCGGAAAATATTGTCGATGAACAACAGCGTGTCCGAGCCTTCTTCATCGCGGAAGTACTCGGCGACGGTCAGACCGGTCAGCGCCACGCGCAGACGCGCTCCGGGCGGCTCGGTCATCTGTCCGTAAACCAGCGCGGCCTTGGAGTTCGCGGGATCACCGGGCTTGATCACGCCCGATTCAGTCATTTCCAGCCAGAGATCGTTGCCCTCGCGCGTACGCTCGCCGACGCCGGCAAACACGGAGTATCCACCGTGCTGCTTGGCGACGTTGTTGATCAGCTCCTGAATCACAACCGTCTTGCCTACACCCGCGCCGCCGAACAGTCCGATCTTTCCACCTTTCAAAAACGGCTGGATCAGATCGACGACTTTCACGCCGGTCTCAAACATCTCCGCCCGCGTGGACTGCTCGTCAAACGCCGGCGCCTGACGGTGAATGGGAAGCCGCTTGGTGGCGGCAATCGGACCCAGCTGGTCCACCGGTTCGCCCACCACATTGATCACGCGTCCCAGCGTGCCTTTGCCCACAGGCACCGAGATTGGTCCGCCGAGGTCCAGTGCATTCATGCCGCGGACCATTCCGTCCGTGGCCTGCATGGCGACGCAGCGCACGCGCCCCTCGCCCAGGTGCTGCTGCACCTCAAGAATCACGCTGATGGGCTGCGGAACCTTGAATCCGTCACTCGTGACCTGCAATGCCTGATAAATAGGCGGAAGTGCCGCCTCGCCGAATTGGACGTCCACGGCCGGTCCTGCGATCTGTACTACCTTGCCGATGTTTTGAGTAGCCATAATCTTTTTCGATTTTTCCTTTGGCCGCGCGTACTTACTGGGCTGCCGCGGCGCCGCTCACAATTTCAATGATTTCTTTGGTAATTTTGGCCTGACGGACGCGGTTCATCACCAGCGTCAGGTCGTCAATCATCTCGGAAGCATTGCTCGTAGCCGAATCCATCGCGGTCATACGCGCCGCGTGCTCGGCGGCCTCTGACTCCAGCATGGCCCGAAACAACTGAATCGAGATAAATCTTGGCAGCAGTGCGTTAAAAAGTTTTTCCGGCGCCTGCTCATAAATGTAATCCACCTGGGACGCGCCGAACCCGGCGGCCTTCTGGTCAATCGCGGTGGTGTCCGCGGGACGTACGCTGGCGCCGGTATGTTTGGCTGCTTCCAGCCGGCGCTTCAGCATCTCTTCGCTGGCTTCTTCCGTAAACTCGTGTACCGGCTCGCCCACAGTAGCAATGGGCAGCACATCATCCACCACCAGGCGCTGCGCGATGACCGACTTAAATTCGTTGTAGACCAGATAGACGGAATCGACCTGGCCATCGGTGTACAGCCGCACAACTTTTTCCGCGATTTCCCGCGCACTCGAAAACTGTGTGCGATTCATCAGGCCGGCATATTCGCCAATGACCTGAACAGGCCCTTTGCGCTGCTGGTCTGATTCACCGGCCACGGGATAACGCCGGCGGAAAAAGTCGCGCGCCTTGCGCCCCACGGCGAGAATGTCGATATTCTTGCCGCTCTTCTCATTGAGGAAGCGCGCAGCTGCCTTGAGAATATTGGCATTGAACGGGCCTGCCAGACCCTTCTCGCCCGATACCACAATCAGCAGCGCGGTTTTTTCTTCCCGCCGCACAAGCAGCGGATGCCGCGCTTCGCCGGTGACCGGATCATAAATTTCCGCACGGCTCACCAGCGACTTGAGCACATTGGTAAGCATCTGCGCATAGGGACGCGCCGCCAGGGCCCGCTCCTGCGCGCGGCGCAGCTTGGCCGCCGAAACCATCTGCATGGCTTTCGTGATCTGCCGCGTGTTACGGACGCTGCGAATCCGGCGCCGAATATCTAAAAGGTTTGCCATGTTCTGGTTGGCCCCTGGCTCCTGTGCTCTCGTTCCTTATGCTTTTCCCGCGACTGCCGGCTGACGCTCGCTGACGAAACGCTGTTTGAATTCAGTCAGCGTCTTGTCCATCTCGGCCTTCAGTGCATCATCAATCGTCTTCTTCTCCATGATGGCCGCAAGCAGCTTGGGATTCATGGAATCGACGTACTTAAAGAGTTCCGATTCAAATTCGCGAAGCTCTTCCACCGCCAGATCGTCGAGATACTTGTTGGTGCCGGCGTAGATGATCAGAATCTGCTTGCTGAACGGCAGCGGCTCATACTGGCCCTGCTTCAGGATTTCCACCAGACGCTTACCGCGATTCAGCTGGGCCTGCGTGGCCTTGTCCAGATCGGAGCCGAACTGCGCGAATGCCGCCAGCTCGCGGAACTGCGCCAACTCCAGCTTGAGCGTACCCGCAACCTGGCGCATGGCTTTAATCTGCGCGGCGCCGCCTACACGGCTCACGGAAAGTCCTACGTTCACCGCGGGACGAATGCCGGAGTTGAACAGATCGGTTTCAAGATAAATCTGACCATCGGTAATGGAAATCACGTTGGTCGGAATGTACGCGGAAACGTCTCCGGCCTGGGTTTCAATGATTGGCAGCGCGGTCAGCGAACCTTTGCCCATTTTGTCGGACATTTTGGCGGCGCGCTCCAGCAGTCTTGAATGGAGATAGAAAACGTCTCCGGGATAAGCTTCACGGCCCGGTGGACGGCGCAGCAGCAGCGAGATTTCACGATAAGCGGCAGCGTGCTTGGAAAGATCGTCGTAGATCACCAGAGCGTGCCTTCCGCTGTCGCGGAAATACTCACCGATGGCGCATGCCGCGTAAGGCGCCAGATACAACATAGGCGCGGGCTCGGAGGCCGAGGCCGACACCACGATGGTGTAATCCATCGCGCCGTAATCTTCGAGCGTCTTGACCACCTGCGCCACGGACGAACGCTTCTGTCCGATTGCGCAGTAGATACAAATCAGGTCGTTACCCTTATTGTTGATGATGGTATCGAGCGCCACGGCGGTCTTGCCTGTCTGGCGGTCGCCGATGATCAGCTCGCGCTGGCCGCGGCCAACAGGGATCATGGAGTCGATCGCCTTCAGACCAGTCGCCATCGGCTCGCGCACCGGCTGGCGATCAATCACGCCCGGCGCAATACGCTCGATCTCAATGTACTTGCTGGCGGCAATGGGCCCCTTGTCATCAATAGGCTGGCCAAGCGCGTTCACCACGCGGCCAATCATGGCTTCACCAGTGGGCACAGAGATGATGCGGCCCGTGCGCTTAACCTCGCCGCCTTCCTTAATCTCGGTGTAGTCGCCCAGAACCACGGCGCCAACCTGGTCTTCTTCCAGGTTCATGGCGATACCGGCAATGCCGTGACCAAAATCGAGCAGCTCGCCGGCCATGACCTTGTCGAGACCATAAACACGGGCAATTCCATCGCCCAGAGAGATAATGGTGCCAACCTCGTCCACCGTGACCTTGGACTCGTAGTTCTCAATCTGCTCGCGTATAAGTTTGGTTATTTCGTCTGCTTTAATTTGGGCCATAAAACTCTGTCTCCAATCCGCAAACCCGATCCTGATTTGGCAATTGGGTAATTTGGTAATGGGGCAATCAAAAACTGCCAGCTATCGCGCACAATTACCCAATTACCAGGTTACTCAATTACCAATCATCTTCACTGGGCTATCTGTTCTTTAATCCTTCTCAGCTGCCCCTGCACCGAACCATCGTAAATTGTGCTGCCAATGCGCACCAGCGCGCCCCCCAGCAGACTCTTATCGTGCAGGTAGGCGGCCTGAATGGTTTTTCCGGTCAACACGGCCAGCTGCCGCTCCAGCTGCTGCTTTTCCGCCGCAGCCAGTTCGCGAGCCGAACTCACCTTCGCTTCAGCGATTCCCAGCCGCTGGTTCAGCTCATGCTGGAATTGCAGCGCAATCTCCTGAATCTGGCCAATCCTGCGCTGATCGATCAGCACAGCCACAAAGTTCCGCAGGAGCTTCGACGCGCCCAGCCGCGCAACAATTGCGTCCAGCAGGGCAATTTTTTTAACGTGTTCGACTGACGGATTCTGCCACACCGTACGCAGCTCGGGAGAAGTCTCCACCAGCGCCGCCACCGCATCCAGTGCGGCAACAGCCTGCACGGGATCGCTTTTCAGGTCCACAATAACTTCGGCAAATGCGTGGGCGTACCGGCCTGCGACTGCGGCCATTAGTTTCCGTCCTTTCCGATTTGCGCGGTAAAGTCGCGCACGAGCACCTGATCGGCCCCTTGCGAGATATCAATCTTTTTCTTTGCCAGCTCCACCGCCAGCTCGGCGGCATAGACCTTCAGCTCGCGCCGGGCCGCATTCGCGGCTACACCAATTTCCTGCTCCGCGGACTGCACAATGCGCCGGCGCTCCTCCTCGGAAGAAACACGGATCCTCTCTTCTTCCGCCCGGGCGGCCTCATCAGCCTCGTGGCGCATCTGCTCAATCTCAACATCCAGCCGCGAAAGCCGGCCTTCCACTTCAGACAATCTCTGCCGGGCCTCTTCACTGGCCTTGCGCGCCTCTTCCATGCGCTTCTGAATGGCCTCATTGCGGCTCTTGAACATCGCAGGCAGTGCCTTGCGCGTCAGCAGCCAAAGCACCAGCAGCACAGCCGCGAAGTTCACCCCAACCACAATCTGATACGTCCGGTCCACACTCATCCCGGTCTTGCGGGCAATAAACTGGACGGCGGGCGACCGCTTCAGCTCAGCGTCAGGACCTTCTTCCACCTTTACACTCTGCGCTTCGCGCCTGAGCTCACTGGCAGCCTGCGGATTGCTACCGCTCTCCTGCGCGCAAGCAGTGGCGCGCACCGCTCCCGGCATGACCATTGCGGACAGCAAGACGACCAAACAGATTTTTTTGCGGAGTATCACGCCGTTACCGCCCTCCCACTGCCAACGCCGTCCTGAGGACGGAATCGATGATCTTGTCCGCGAGAGGCTGCGCCTGCTCCTGCAATACGACCCTGGCGGCAGCCACGTCTTTCTCCAGTGCGGTGCGTGCATTCGCGATCATGACTTCAGCCTGACTGCGCGCCTGGGCCAGAGCGGTATTGCGAGCTTCGATCATGCGCTGGCGGCGGGCTTCCTGCTGCTTGTATATCGCAGACCGGGCTTCGCGCACGCGCTGCTCGTACTCTGCCGTCCGGGTTTCAGCGTTGGAGATTTCCAGCTTTGCCTGTTCAATGGCGCCTTCCGTCCGGGTATGCCGCTCGGCCAGCACCTGCTGCAGCCGGGTATGCACAATCAACCGGTACGCCGACCACACGATCAGCAAAGCAATGATCGTGGGAACCGAGGAAAGCAGTAATTCGCCTAATTGTCTAAGTGTCTCGTCCATTGAGTTGTAGTGAAAAGAAGCAGGTCGGGCACGACCAGCAAACTCTTAAAGCTAACATCGGTTTTCGAGGGTGTCAATGGATATCAGAGAATCTTAATACGGATTACTGGTAAATAGTTGTAGATTCAGCCACTTTCAACGAAAAATCTTTCACTGAACGCTTGACATGAAGATGTGCGGGTCTAGAATAAAAGTATCACCTCCGATCCATTTCAGGATCGAATGGGCTTGTGGCCAGGGAAATAGTCACCGCTTCCTGGTTTCAGGCCCATTTAAATTTTTCAGGAAAATACCGGCGAACGAAACATAAGCTTCCGCAACTTGCGGCATGCATCCATGGCCAGAAAGACGCGTCCGAGTGATTAGCTAGATTTTAGCAACCGGCCGGGTCTTGCCCGGGCTGCTGCGGACGACGCGAGGCTTGACTTCAAACGGCCGCAGCGTGCGGGCCAGCGATTCCGGGGCCTCCACATCCATGTGCACGCTGCTGTCACGATACGTGCGGCGAAGGACATGGGCCCGGGCTTCAATTTCAGCGAGAAGTTTTCCTTCCGACTGCGGCACGCGGATGCGAAGGTGCTGCAGGGCATCGATATCAAGGTGGGCGTCAATGGCAGCCAGCAATGCGTCGAGTCCCAAACCTTTCGCGGCGGAGATATAAACAGTTGAAGGGCCAGGATTATTGATGAGCGTGGGCCGCTGGGCTTCCGGCAAAAGATCGATCTTATTCATCACGTGCAGCTGCGGAATCCCCTGAACATCCAGCTCCCTGAGCACATGTTCCACCTGCTGCTGCTGTTCGTGGGCCACGGGGCTGGTGACATCGGAGACGTGCAGCAAAAGCGCCGCACGCTGCACCTCTTCGAGAGTGGCCCGGAATGCGCTCACCAGCGTGGTAGGCAGGCTGCGGATAAAGCCGACCGTGTCCGAGAGCAGCACTTTGCGCTTACTGGGCAGGATGATGCCGCGAATCGTGGGATCGAGCGTGGCGAACATGCGCTCTGAGATCAGCACCCCGGCCTGCGTGAGCGCATTGAACAAAGTTGATTTGCCAGCATTGGTATAGCCCACCAAAGCAATGGTCGGCAACGGCGCCGATTCCCGGCGCTGCCGCTGATGGGCGCGAATGCGGCGCACCTCTTCCAGCTGCTTCTTGATGTGGCGGATGCGCCGGTAGATTTTGCGGCGGTCGGTTTCGAGCTGCGTTTCACCCGGACCACGCGTGCCGATGCCGCCGCCGAGCTGCGACATCTCTATGCCTCTTCCGCTCAGCCGGGGCAGAAGGTATTCGAGCTGCGCCAGCTCCACCTGCAGATGGCCTTCACGACTGCGGGCGTGGCGGGCAAAAATATCGAGGATGAGCTGGGTACGGTCGATCACCCGCGCATGCATCTCCGCCTCAATGTTGCGCTGCTGCGAAGGAGAAAGTTCGTGGTCGATCAGCACCAGATCGGCCTGGGCGGAAGCCGCGGCGGCGGCGATCTCCTGCAGCTTCCCTTTGCCGATAAGAGTGGCAGGGTCCGGCCGGTCGCGGCGCTGAATAAATTCGCCCACCACCTCGGCCCCGGCGGAAGCCGCCAGTTCGCGGTATTCGGCCAGAGATTCTTCCACGCCGGTCAAGGCGGCGTGGTCATGTTCGGCATCGACGCCAGCCGCGCTGCTGCGCGCCAGAGCGGCCTGAGGTGGCAAATTGATATCGTGATCGGAGCGAGAACGACTGCGAAACTCTACTGCAACAAGAAACGCGCGCTCCGGATGATCACGGCCGGTGCTGATACTGGCCGTAGAAGGTCCGCGGGCGCGCTGCCTGGAAATAACCTAACCCTCCGATTTCACCACGCTGGATTCGGACTCCGTTCCAGAATGGGGACGCGATTCGGAATGATGCATGCTTCTGGCCATGACTACGGTAGAAATTGCGTGCTTAAAAATAAGTTGTTCCTGATTGTTGGTTTCAAGGACCACGGAGTATTTATCAAACGAGCGAATTCGGCCCGCGAGTTTCACACCGCTCAGGAGATAAATCGTGATCTGCATTTTTTCCTTGCGCGCGGTGTTAAGAAATGAATCCTGGATGTTTTGTGCCGGCTTATTTTCCATTTGCCGATCACGCTCCTCTTTATGTATGACGTGCATATAAACCCCAGTTCATAAAACAGCCCCATTGTAGTCCCTGAACTCAGAAGCAATCAAAACACGCTCGTAACGTCCTCCACCCGAAGCAGGCTGGCCCGATATTGAAGAGACTCACGCTCAAAACGGAGCTGTTCGTCCGTTCCTCGCAGCGCGTGGGCGGCCATGGCGCACCATGCACAGCGAAATGCCGAGTAAGCGTGGAGAAAGCCGTTGGTCCGTGCTCCGGGCGAGTCGCCGCTGAGCCTTTCGTAAACGTCCAGAAAAGCCTGGCACTGGGCCGGATTCATGCGCCACTCAATCATGGCTCCGGCCAGGTCCCAGGCAATATCAGTGATGCCAGGAAAAAAATGATCGTCGCCGTGAATACCAGAATCGGTCTTGAGTATTTCGCCGTTGGCAGTCATCATCCACTCATGCGGATGCATCTGGCCATCGGCAACGACCGGGCGCTCCAGTCTCAGGCTGATGCCGGGATTTGCTACTCCCTGTTCCCGCGCATTGTGCTGCGCCATAAACTCGAGCGCACGGAGATTATCAAGAGACGCGGCGAAAGCACTTGCACGAAATGCACAATACGCAGCCAGGCGCTCAATGACCGCGCGGGAAAGATCGGCTGAGCAAAGAGGGCGCCCGAAAATCCAGGGATACGCGGCAAAGCCGCCGTTTTCCCGCCTCGGAAGTGGCGCAAATTTTGCGGCTGCAATTTGCTCTTCCCTCACCCGCACCTGCTCTCCATAAGGCCCCAAACCCAGAAACTTGATCAAAGTTTTCTCGCCATTGCCGGAATCCGCCAGATATTTGGGCCGTTCAAAGTTTGTCCACGCGGCAGGCCACAGGGTTTCGTCCGGAATCAGCCAGCGCCGCCATTCTCCGCCACCGATAAATGTCGCCCCATCGTGCCGAACACTCTGTTGTATGGCTGGCGCCGCGACCCAGCGAAAGCCGCGGGCGCGGCGGGGTGCATCTTCGGCGCACAACGCATCCAGGTCGGGCTGGTGGCTGCATACCAGAACAATATTTGCCGTTGAGACACCGGCACGCACCAGAGCTTCCGCCACCGAGAGAAACGACGACCCGCTTAGTCCCGGGCCTTCATCCACGATCAAAAAACCGGCGTTGCGACGCAAGCCGTCTTTCACCAACCGCAGTGGATCCTGGGAAAAGCTTGTTTGGCGATTGTAGGGATGTCCCGATGGTCGCACCGTGGTCCGTACTGCACTGGCTCCGTGCTTGCGCGCGGCAGCGGCGGCTACGGCGCTGAGCGTAGTTCCAATGCTGCGGATACCAATCACAACCAATTGTTGCGGCAGTGTACCGAGCAGGCTCCAAACTTCGGCAAAAGCCAGGGGATGCAGCGCGTAATAGGCAAACCCCTCCGCCGTGGAAATCTCCAGCTCGTCCGGAACGGCTGCCTGGGCTAAAAGCCCGCAAAGCTGTTCCTGATGGATTTCACGGCCCTGTACCAGCGCTTCCGCCAGTTGGTCCGTGACCTTTTGCAGATGCTGGATCGAATCGCCGCCGGCGTCCGCGACCCCACATTCCATTTCGCCCGCCAGAATTAAGGGCGTGACAATCTGGTCAGCCGGGGGATTGCTGCTCAGGGCGCGAATGGCCGAAAGCAGCGCGGATTTTTGCCGCAGACCATGCACGCGCCGCCGCTCGTCGCGAAACACCAGCAGGTTGGGGGAGCGAACAGGCTCTGTGCCGCTCGCGGGCAAGGCTCCGCCCTTGTGCTCAGACAGGGCGCTCTCCATCGTTAAAGACACTGCGTCCTTT
Organism: Candidatus Angelobacter sp.; assembly: GCA_035695325.1. GTDB lineage: Bacteria > Acidobacteriota > Terriglobia > Terriglobales > Acidobacteriaceae > Angelobacter. The sequence continues at coordinate 23,638 of DASSEH010000356.1, read as the reverse complement.
GGAGACCAGGGTCAGGCTGCGCTCTTTTTCCGGGCAGCACGCGGAGAGCGGGCAACGTCGCCCTCTTTGTCGATGAAATAAAGGAACTGATTATCGCGCTGCACCGCATGGGGAACCAGCACCTCGCTTTCGCCTTCTCCCGATTTTGATTTGCGGCTGATATTGCCGTCGCCGTCAATGAAGTAGAGGAACTTTTTGTAATCCCGTTCCAGACCCAGTTTTTTTACTTTCTCCGCCATAACCACTTGGACGGCGTAACCCGTGGGTCTGGATGTCCCGCTCTTGCTGATATGTTGCTTAGCGGGACCTGCGACGGCGTTTGGTGTGCGGAACCGATGGTCGCTGCTCACCCGGAACAACCACGCGGCGGACAATCGGTGTATGGAATGTGTATTTCTGCTCGTGAATGGCGCCGCTGTCGTCTTTCGAGCGAATGGTAAAAGCCGGAACAGTGCCTTCCTTGCCCAAATCTTCCGTGGAGAGAACAGCGGGCAGCACGCCGAAAACATTATGGTCACGATAGGCCGTCTCGTAACGATGCCGCTTCAGGTTCCAGCTGAATACGCGCACCTGATTAAAGTCGAAGGGCAGACCATCCTTATTTTCAGTGAGCAGGACCAGGTATTCACCGTACTTCTGATCGCCGTCCGGAATTTCATCCAGTTTGAGGAAGGCAACAATACGCTGCCCTTCGGCATACTGGGCCACATCCACCGGGACATCGACGTACAGCATACGGCCCAGCACCCAGCCTGCACGTTTTTGCGCATCGCGCACCAGCCACCAGTCCTCAAGCACGGGCGCCTCAGGTTTTTTTGCCGAGGCATCCGCCGTTTCGCCGGCGTCCGAGGCATCGTTGCTGTTGTTGAGCGGCTGGCCGTTCTTGTCCGCGAGCTGGCGCTCGATCAGATCGACCTTTTCGTTCTCCTTCAAAAGATACAGATGCTCTGTTTTCCGTCCTGGCTCAACATGCAAATTGACGGTAGCTCGCGTGACCGCGGCCACCTGTGCCGGAGCATTCTTCACGTCCGATGAAAGCTTGTCCATCTGGTCGTGGGATTCCTGGCTGGCGAGAAGCCGGTCCTGCACCCAGCCTTCTTCTCCACGCACGGACCGGACGCGGACGAAGGGTTTCTTCGGCAGCCTCTCGAGGACCTGAACGCGCTCTCCGTTATGGACCACGCCGGTTTTGTTGTAAATCGTGGCCACGCGGTCGCGCAGCACGGCTTCCGGAGCGGACACCCAGGCGTACTCCCCTTTGTCGGCAGAAGCTTGTTTGCAGCCGGTAACGGCAAGCACAAGTGCGAAAAAAAACAGAAACGCCAGCCTCCGGCGGTTACGCCGGGACAGACAGAGCCCTTTCAAAATGGAGGTTGGCATTGCAGACAGATCGCTTGCTCACAAATATATCAGTTCAGTCGCCAAAACAGATACCAATGGCCTTCGCGGTCTTCACAAAATCACCACCGGGATCAACCGCCTTCATTACGCCCACGGCCTCCGCCAGGTCCACGCTTTGTATGCGCCCCTCTTTCAGGCACACCATGCGCCCGAATTCCTGCCGTACCGCCAGTTCGGCTGCCGCCACACCGAAACGAGTGGCCAAAATACGGTCAAATGGAGACGGTACGCCGCCGCGCTGGATGTGCCCCAGCACCGTGACCCGCGTTTCCTGGCGCGAGCACCGGGCAATGGCATCGCCCAGAAGGTTGGCAACCGAGCCGGACCGGGGCAAGGCGCGCTTTTCCGCCACAAACCGAGGCTCCAGCTCCTGCGGGACTTTTGCCCCCTCCGCCACCACGACAATGGTGAACTTCTTCCCCATGCCTCTGCGCTTCTGCACAAAATCGCAGATGTTTTTGATAGTAAAGGGAATCTCGGGAATCAGGATCACATGCGCGCCGCCGGCGATTCCCGCCTGCACGGCAATCCAGCCGGCATCGCGGCCCATCACCTCAACCAGCATAATGCGGTGATGCGATTCTGCCGTAGTGTGGATCTTATCGATAGCGTCCGTCGCGGTGTGCAGAGCGGTATCGAAACCGAAGGTAACTTCGGTGGCCGAGAGATCATTGTCAATGGTCTTGGGTACACCTATGACGTTCAGTCCCATGGCCTGGAGCTGCATGGCAATCTTAAGAGTGCCGTCGCCGCCAATCACCACCAGAGCATCAATGCCCATGGCCTTCGCATTGGTAATGAGGAGCTGGGAAAAATCCCGCTCCACCATTTCTCCGTTTTCTTCCACTCGGTAGCTGAACGGATTGCCGCGGTTCGTGGTCCCAAGAATAGTCCCGCCCCGGGGCAGAATGCCACTGACGTCATCCAGAGTAAGTTCGCGCGATTTTTCCGGCCAGATCAGTCCGTCAAAGCCATCGGCAACGCCCAGCACGCGCCAGCCATATTTTGAAATCGCCGCCTTCACCGCGGCCCGAATCACGGCGTTCAGGCCAGGACAATCACCGCCGCCAGTGCAAATCGCAATTGTTTTTTGAGACATCCTGGCGCGATTCTAGCAAATACAGCAGCATAGGCAGTAGGATTGTGAGGCACATCGCCCAAGGATCTTCACGCAATTTGGTAACTGCGTGCCAGTAAAGCTGTGCTGAGAGCGATGCACCGAATGATCGGCAGAACGGAAAAAGTACGGAGGGAATCATGGAGCCTACCTATGTTGTACTGATAGCCATAGGAGCTGCGGCGTTCGTCGCCCTGCTTGTGGCGATACTCGTCCGCCAGGGCGCGCCGACAACCACCTCCGGTAACACGACCGCGCGACTGGCGGCGATTGAAGGCGAACTCGTGGCGCTGCGCGAGGCAAAAGCGGAAGCGGAGCGCAAGCTCGCGGTCGAAGTCGAACGGGCCTCTCGGATTGCAGGGCTAGAGCAGGCCGTAGCGGAAAAGACGCAACAGGCTAACGGACTTATTCAAGCCAAGGGAGCAATAGAAACCGATCTGGCAACGCGCAAGGAAGGGTTGACGCGCGTCGAGGCGTCACTGGAGGAAACGAAGGGAAGGCTTATGGCAGCCGAAAAAGGCCGGGATGATATTGGACGCGAGAAGGCGCAACTAGAAAGCATCATCGCCGAAAAATCGGCCTTACTCAGCGAAAAGACTGAAGCACTGGTACAGACGAGGGAGCGGCTGGACCAAGCGTCGACGGACCTGGATGTGGCACAAAGGGACGCCACAACGATGCGCGAGAAACTCGCAACGCTACAGGAAACTCTCGATCAAGAGCGTAAGCAGGCAGGAGAGAAACTGGCGCTGCTGACAGACGCCAAGGAACTCATGACCCAAGAGTTCAAGGTCCTAGCGGACGATGTAATGAAACTCCATGCGGAAAACTTCACCAAGCAAAACAAGGAGCAGATCGACACGATTCTGCTACCGCTGCGCGAGAAGATTGTAGAGTTTCAGCAGGGATTACAGAGCGCCCATACCGAAAGCGCAAAGGACCGTGCTGCACTTGGGGAGCAGATTCGTCAGCTCACCGATAGTAGTACGAAAATGACAACGGAAACCAGCAATCTCGCCAGAGCTCTGAAGGGCGAGACGCAAACTCGTGGCGCCTGGGGTGAGATGATACTGGAAACGATCCTTGAGCGCTCGGGCCTGCGCGAAGGCGAGGAATACACCGTCCAGGAGAACTTTACAACCGAAGACGGCAAGCGTAGGCGACCGGACGTCGTCATCAATCTGCCGGGCGGGCAACGGATTATTGTGGACTCGAAGCTGTCCCTCAACGCGTTCGAGGAACTAGTGAACGCCGAAGACGATGAAGTACGCTCAGGTGCACTGGCGCGACACCTAGACTCTATGCGCTCTAATATCAAGGGGCTAGCGAGCAAGGAGTACCACGTAGTTGCGGGCAGCCACATCGATTATGTGATCATGTTCGTGCCAATCGAGGGCGCGCTGGCGGCAGCGCTTCAAGAAGACCCAAGCCTTACCAATTTTGCAGTAGAAAACAGCGTCGCGATTGCAACGCCCACCACCCTGATGATTGCACTTCGCACGATCGCCAACGTTTGGCAGGTCGAGCGGCGCAACCGTAATGCAGAAGTCATCGCGGAGCGTGCAGGCAAGCTGTACGACAAGATGGTGGGGTTTGTGGAAGACATGACCGGACTCGGCAATCGGCTCAATCAGGCCAGAGACGAATACGAAAAGGCGATGGGTAAGCTATCCACCGGTGGCGGTAACCTCATCCGGCAGGCTGAGTTGCTAAAGAACCTGGGGGCAAAGACCACCAAATCGCTGCCAACGCAACTTATGGATGGCGATGATATGGAGGCATTGCCCGCGCCAGCCGCCGCGACCGCCAATGCATGAATGCTTCCTACATTATTTGGCAAAATGCAGCTAGTGGAACATCTGAATTTTGATCTTGCATGATGACCTCTGGTTAGCGATGAGCTTACCTGAGGGGTCGATGTTGCACTCTCCGCGCAACGCATGGAAGAACAATTGCGCTAAGAGAATTGACACTCGACAGCGGAAGAATGTTCCACATCTGCCGGAGATTCCGCGGGAACGGGCCTTGTGACTTCGCCCACGATCAGCATGGCGGGAGCGGGGATGCCGGAAATAGATTGCAGGCCTCCCAGCGTGGTTCTGTGTACCTGCTCGGTAACGCGCCCTGCATGGGAGACTAGCACGCAGGGCGCGTCTTCACTCCAACCGAGTTCCACCAACTCGCTGGCCGTGCGGCCAAAATCAGGCCCCGGCATGTAAACCGCAAACGTCGAGCTTGCAGGATCGGGCGCTGGCGCATTCATCCGCTGGTTCCTGCAGTTGTGCGCGGTGAGCGTTACCAGGGCCGAGGCCGCGCGTCGATCAGTAAGGGTCAGCGCGGCCCCGGCCGCCGCCGCCGAAGCAGCGGTGACTCCGGGAACAATTTCAAAGGGTACCTGCGCTTCGCGCAGCGCATCCAGCTCTTCGCCCAAACGGCCAAAAATTGCCGGATCGCCGGATTTAAGCCGCACCACGTGCTTTCTGTGCCGCGCCTGTTCCACCATCAGCGCATTGATCTGCTCCTGGCTGCTTCCGCGCCGTCCACAGCGTTTGCCCACGTTGATGATTTCCGCACCGGAAGATGCAAGCGCCAGCACTTCCTGGGACACCAGATCGTCATGCAGCACAACTTCAGCCACGCGCAAAATGGAGACTGCGCGCAACGTCAGCAGATCAGCCGCGCCTGGTCCCGCGCCCACAATGTAAACTTTGCCCGTCATACAGCATCGCCCGCCGAAAAGCTCAACACTTTATGCAGTCTTTTTGGCCTTGCGGTCTTCCTCTTCCAGCCAGTGCTCCACCGCAGTCACCAGCTTGCCCACGAGTTTGTCCACGTTTCCGATCATGCTGAGGCCATCGCGCTGATGATCTTTCAGCACTTCACGCAGTTTGGCTGCCAGCTCTGTCTGATTGGAGTACTCCATTGTTTACCTCCCATGGTTTCTGTGAGATTCTTGCGCCCCTTGATGGTCTCAACACTGTTAATAGATGAAGAAGCTCTTTGCGCCTTTGTGTACGCGGCAGGACGCGACGCAAATCGGCGCGCATGCGGCCAAGCCAGGCAGTCCAGGACTCATATTCCGGCCCGAACTGGCGCTCCAGGTCCTTGCGAACCTCCTGCGAAAGAATGGGACTGTGCCCTCCGGTGGAAATGGCAATTTGAAAATCGCCGCGGCTGACCACCGCCGGGGCGTAAAAGTCGCAATACTCCGGATCATCCACTGCATTGCTCAGAGCGCCCGATGCGCGCGCCTCGTCATACACCGCACGATTGGTGGGTTCGGAATCCGTGCAGGAGATCACCAGAAAATATCCTTTGGCCATACCGGAGCGATACTCCCCGGCAACATGCCTGACTAATTTCTGCTCCGCCCACTTTGCGATTCGCTCGGTCACCTCGGGTGCGATCACGGTAACGTCCGTGGCCGAACGCAGCACCGCCTCAATTTTTTGCTCGGCCACCGCGCCGCCGCCGACGATCAGCACCTTGTGGCCTTCGAGCTTGAGAAAAATCGGATACAGAGCCATCTCTATACCTCCACTCCGTGCGGTACGCGTCCCGGCGAGGCGTCTCGCGCCGCTTCGGGTACGGCGGCGCCGGCCAGGAACGAGCGCAACTCGGTCTCCGAGTGGCGCGCAAAAAATTGCCGCAGGTTTTCGCCGGAAGACCGGCCATCCTTATATGTGGCCAGCAGGCGCTCAATCGCTACAGGCACTTCGTCCGCCGCACAGCGATAGCCAACCGGGCGCCCAAAGCCTGCGTGTTCGCCCACGCTTCCGCCCAGGCAAAAGTAGTAAGCGTCTTTCATCTGGCCGTTGACCTTCACCTTTTTGCCTTCCAGACCAATGTCCGCCAGGCGATGCTGGCCGCAGCTGTTCGGGCAGCCTGTGACGTTGAGCTTTACCTGCTGCTCGAAGCCTGGCAGCCGCTCTTCCAGCTCTTCTACCAGCCAGCGGGTATAGGCCTTGGTCTCGGTGATGGCCAGTTTGCAAAACTCCGAGCCAGTGCAGGCGACAGCACCCCGCCAAAAGGAAGATGCTTCCACATGGAGCCCCGCTGTCTCCAGACCTAGCACGACCGCTCCGATTTTTTCCTTCGGAATATTCAGCAACACCAGATTTTGCGTGTTGGTGGTTCGCAGTTCGCCCGAACCATACTGTTCGGCCAAATTGGCAGCGGCGTACATCTGCTCCGGCGTGATTCTCCCGCGCAGCACGGATGCGCCCACATAGAAAAGCCCCGGCTGTTTTTGCGGATGTACTCCCACGTGGTCGCGGAAAACATCGGCAGGAACTTCTTCCTCCACGCCCGGATCAAGCCGGTAGCCCAGGCGGGCTTCCACCTCGGCCAGAAAACTCTCCGCGGTCCAGCCATGCTTCAGGAACAGATACTTCAGCCGCGCCTGATCGCGGCTTTGGCGCAGCTCACTGGACGCGCGAAATATCTCGCTTACCGCCCTGCTGACCGGAAGCACCTGCTCACAGGTGACAAAAGCGTTCAGCCGCACCGCCACATGCGGCTCGGTGGAAAGCCCTCCGCCGACACGAACGGAAAAACCCACTTCACGACGACCCGCTCTTTCGCGGACCGCGGGCGTGAACGCCAAATCGTTAATCTCCGGATAGGAGCACCAGTCGCGGCATCCGCTGATACTGATCTTGTATTTGCGCGGAAGATTGTAAAAATCCGGATTGCCGGCCAGGTCGTCGGTCACGGCAAATACCAGCGGCGAGGCGTCGCAGACCTCGTGCTCCGCCACGCCGGCAAGAGGGCAGCCGGTGATGGTCCGCGTGACGTCACCGCAGGTGCCCAGCGAGGTAAGACCGTGAGTAAAGAGCTGCTCCAGGACTTCCGGCAGATCTTCAATGGCGATCCAGTGCAGCTGAATATTCTGGCGGACGGTGATGTCGGCCGTGCCTCGCGCATATTTTTCGGTCAACGATGCAATCAGGCGAAGCTGGTCTGCGCGCAGGAAGCCATTAGGGATGCGAATCCGCATCATGAAGTAAGGCGTGGCCTTGCCTTCGCCTCCACTCCCGCCGGTGACTCCGGCTCCATCGCCCTGGGTATAAACGCCCCACCATTTGAAATATGTTTTCAGCCAGGATTCAGGAATGGAGCCGTGGCCCTGGCGCGCAAAGCTGCGGATCTCTTCCAGGCACTCCCATGGGTTCTTTTCCTGCTTCAGGCGCTCGGCCTTCTGTGCTTTGGTCTCTTTGATCTCGGGTTGTACCGTTCCTGCGTTCATTCGTGCGTCCGTTCCAAAAAGAAAAAGCCCACCGCCGTCTCTGGCGATGGGCCGTTCCTAAAATCTTTTTATGAGTTAGGCGGCAGCCAGAGACACAAGTGTGCTTTCACAACAACAGATACACACGGTCTGGCGCTTCAGTCGCATAACTTGGGGATAAAACTACATCGTGACGCAAATACTGTCAAGACCAAAATGTCAGAAGCAGCCTGGCATTACCGATGTGAACATAGTTCTGCCAATGTCTGCGCATCCAACCATTGACTTCAGTGTGAAGGCGGAAAACCCATGAGTGCGGATAAAAAACTCATGTCTACGCCCTCTAAATTTGCAGAGGCGGTGTCCGATTTACTGAAGGTGAAGCCGCCGAAGTGCAGCCTAAGAAGCCAAATAGAGACGTAAAAACTAAAATAAGGCTGGGACTGAAAATGATATTTACCCTGTTATTTTTTGCCCTTTTCTTGCTCTTCATCCCGCTTGCTGGATTTCTTCTCTCCATTTTCTTGTTCTGCTTCAAGCGCCTGAGATTCCTGGCGGCATTTGCCTTCTTTATTCCATTCACTACAACTTATGGCGCCATTGCTGGGGCTTGGGGAACGGGCATGAGTCTGGACGCATTAGAAATTCACAGTTTTGTATGGGCTATCACCAAGGTTCTTGTCTCATGGTTTGGCTTGTTTGTCGGAGCCGTAATCGGGTGCACCATTGGTATTGGAGCGGGTTTAGCGACAAACCGGCTCCTTAGGCGTTGGCGCGTCGGTTTGTTAAATGCATAATCCCGCCAAAATGCGAACAACCTGGCCACTCTGGAAAGAGACTGCCTTCCAATAATCTTAGTGCCGCACAGGCTCCGGCTCAGCAACACCATCGGCCCGAGGATCAGAAGCTCCGTAGTTCATTCCGGTTTTGGAGTTGTGCAGCACTACCTGGCCGCGCCCCATGAGCGAGGTATATTCCTTTCGCACCTGCAGGATGTGACCTTTGTTTTGCAGAGACTGCAGCACGTCCGGCTTTACGCGGGATTCAATCAAAATTTCACAGCTCACGCGGTTCCCCGTAACCGTGAAGCGGGGAGCCTCGAGCGCGCCCTGAATATTCATTCCGTAATCCACAAAGTTGGAGACAAACTGCGCGTGGGCCAGCGGCTGATTGGCGCCGCCCATGATGCCGAAGCCAATATGCACGTCACCGCGCTCCATGAAGGCAGGAATAATCGTGTGAAAAGGGCGCTTGCGCGGCAACAGTGAATTGGGATGGCCAGGGTCGAGAACGAACAGTGCTCCGCGGTTTTGCAACGCAAAGCCATAGCCGTTCACCACGACTCCGGAGCCAAATCCAGAGTAGTTGCTTTGGATTAACGACGCTATATTTCCATCTTTATCTACCACCGAAAGGTAGGTCGTATCGCTGGGAGCGGGATGTCCCGGACCAGGATCGCAGTTGGCTTTAGCAGGATCGATCAACGCCGCTCGCGTCGCGGCGTACTCTTTGGAAAGCAGCCCAGGCACGGGGACTTTGGCAAAACGCGGGTCCGCGTTATAGCGATAGAGATCGGCATAGGCCAGCTTCATGGCCTCAATCTTCTTGTGCAGCTCTGCTGTTCCCTGCGGCCCGTCTTTATCCGGCGCAAAGTTGCCCATGATGTTGAGCATCTCCAGCGCCGCCATACCCTGAACATTGGGTGGCAGTTCGTAGATCTTCCATCCCCGGTAATCCACGGAGATCGGTTCCACCCACTCGGCGGAAAAGTCCGCCAGATCTTCCGGCTGCAGCGTGCCGCCAAAAGAGGCAGAAGTCTGAACCATGGCCTGCGCGATTGCGCCTTTATAGAAAGCGTCGCGCCCCTGTTCGGCAATCAGCTGCAGAGCTTTGGCTACATCCGGGTTGCTGAACTTTTCACCCTCGGCAGGAGCTTTGCCGCCTGGCAGAAAGACCCGGCGCGCCTCTTCCGTTTTCTGCATCTTGCCTTCTTCGTCGGCCCAGTATGCATGGATCATTTCCGGCACAGCGTAGCCGTGCTGCGCATAGTAGATAGCCGGGGTGAACAATTCTTTCCACGGTAACTTGCCAAAACGCCGATGCGCCTGGCTCCATCCATCCACGGCGCCAGGGACAGTCACGCTCTGAATGCCATCATGTGGCATAGCGGTGATGCCTTGCTTCGCCAGAAAATCAATGGTCAGTTTGCGCGGCGCCCACCCGCTGGCATTCAAACCATAGAGCTTGCCGGCTTTGGCGTCCCAGTAGAGAAGAAACAGGTCGCCACCGATTCCATTCATCATGGGTTCGGTCACGCCTAAAACGGCATTGGCGGTAATGGCGGCATCCATAGCGGAGCCGCCCCGCGCCAGGGCTTCCGCGCCGGCCTGAGAGGCCAAATAATGGCTGGAGCCGACAATGCCGCGATCGGTAATGACCATCGACCGGCCATAAGAACGGTCTTGTGCGGGAACATTCATCGTCATCAGCAAACCAAAAACAGCAGAAAGAATAATGGACCGAAGCATTCGCGCCCTCTAAGCTGCAAAGTAACCGGGCGATTATAGTTCAGCAGCGTCGCGCGGCGAACAAAGTTAATAGCCGGCTTTCTTGTCGCTGTGTCCCCAGCTAAAGCGGCGGCCAATGATCGCCTTGACGATCAAATGGTCGGTAGAGCGGGTAACGCCCACGCCCACCCCAAAATTGATCTCCCACTGTGGAGAAACATTGAGGTCAACCGAAGGGAAAAACTGCTGCTGCTGTTCGGCCACGGGATCGAAGCTGCCGATGGGGCCGACCGCGCCGTAATATTCGAGACCAGCACTAACCACTTTGGAAAAATCATAGGAGACTTTTACGTTAGGCGAAAACTCAAACCCTCGGCTGACATTCGGTCCGTGTAAAGCCTTGTCCAGAGTGGGATTGAAGGCCAGATACCATGGCCCAAGTTTTTTATCGACAATCGGTCGCATTTCCCAGGTCCATGTGTCCTGGGAAAAGCTTGCCCGTTGATAGCCAACCTCATTGGAGAGACTAACGCCTACAGGCCAGTGCCACTCCTCTGGTATGCGGACGCGCGGGCGTATGTGATCCCCCACCCAGTCCCATCCTGCGCCGGAACGTGCGCTGGTAAAGATATAAAAACCGGTCTCAAACCACTTGTTGAACCCATGGGTGATCTCAATGGTTTCATGAAGTGCGTGGTTGGTGGGCTGCACTCCGTCGATGACGGTCTTGCTGCCGTCCACCGTGAAATTCGAGTGCACTTCAACCATGGTGGAGTGAGGCTCTACCGTATCCGCGCCATAGACCTGGATTTCATAATTGTCCTGCCCGAATGCGGGACACAATGAGAGCATGAAGACCGCGAAGAAAAAGATATATCGAGTCATTTTTAAATCCCGGAGACAGGAAAAAAGAACTATTGGTTATAAACTCTCCGGCTGGATAACTCAAATGCTGGCGGTCATAAAAAAAGGGCCGCACCCTGTGGTCCGGCCCTTTTTATACCCTTTTCTTGAATTGCCCTATGCTGCTTTTGCTGCTTTTGCTGCTTTTTTTCTTTCGGCCCAGCGCTTTTTCATCATTTCTGAAATGCGCCTTTTAGCGGATGCGCTGAGGTGCCTTCTTCCTCTACGACCACCACGACGGCCGTTTCTTGCTCCTTCACCTGTACCAAGCCCGCGAAGCGCATGAATGGCCTGGTCTAACCGTTCTTTTTCAGCTTCCAAATCTGCGATTATTTGATTTGTGTCCATACGGCTCCTTTTGTTCGAATGCTATCAAGCCTGGACTCAACTAGCAACAGTTAACTACGACAAAACATAAGGTTTCCTGGTAGCTCCATTTATGAAAAACAGACCTTATGGCGCTTTAATCTAGAAAAAGTTATATCCAGAGTTGCCAGTTTCAGCCAGGAAAAGGATAGTGGACTTCATGCCGGGAAGGGATGGCCACGCCATTTCTGGTGGCTGGCTGAAAATGCCATGCATGCAGAGCTGAGAGTACTTTTTGATCGATGCCATACCCCATACTCTTTACCAGCCTTGCCTCAACTACATTACCTTGAGCATCAATGGTGATGATCACCACCACTTCTCCTTGTACTCCCGGCGGCAGGTCGGCTTTAGAGACATGCGGTTCAGTAAAGGTAACGGGCAGCGCAGGGCGAACATCATCCCCACTAAAGCTCCCTGAAGAATCGGAACCGTACGGGGAACCCGCGGGTAAAGAGTCTCCCTTCTGACTTTCTGCCTGAATGTTTTCCGGGGGGACTGGCTGCGGCTTTGCTTTGGGATGGGAGCTTTCCCGCGCGGGCAGCGAGAGCAGAGATTTTTGCGGGCGGGGTGTTACTAAAGTTTCCGTGGCCGCCCGGCTGGGCAAATAGACCAGAACCGAGCTTCCATTCCTGCCGCGCGCCACCAGCGAGGGTTTAATGAAGACAGGTTCGGGCGGAATCATAAGCACCGCCAAAACAATTCCATGGGCTGCCAGGGAAACCAGCAGGGACCAGCCTTTGGGGCCGCGTTCGGGCTGACTGGTGGGCTCGACTAACTTAAGTCCCTGAATCATAAAAATCCATCACGGGCCAGCGACGCGTCGCTTTTCCATTAGACGCACTCTTCCATTGTATTGTTATCGGGTCCAGCCAGGGCTTTTGCACTAATTGCCCCTCCGGTCATGGCCTGAAGATGGACATTAAGAATGCGTAAGCCGCACTTTTTGCTAACCAGAAGCTCACCTGTGCGTATAAACTAAGGGCGTTTACCTGCTTCAGGCACAATCAGGTCAAGGCGGTTTCAAACGATGAAGGGCAATCCATTTCGTTCACTTCTTCTCGTAGTCTTTTTCATTCTTATCTGCGGTTCTCTGGGTGTGGTGGCCGGCCAGCACACCTCGGACCGAAGCGATTCGGAAATCAAGGACAATCTGCGGCAATTTGCCCAGGTCTACAGCCTGGTCGAGGAAAATTATGCCGAGTCCATTGACCCCAACAAGGTCATTTACAACGGCGCAATTCCCGGCATGTTGCACGTACTGGACCCGCACTCAAACTTTTTTGATACCAAGACATATTCCTCTTTCCACGAAGAGGAGCAGGGCAAGTATCAGGGCGTAGGCATGGTGATCAGCCCGCGCAATGACAAGATTATTGTTGTGGCGCCGTTCTCGGGCAGTCCCGCTTACCGCGCCGGAATCCGTCCGGGTGACGTAATCCTGGCGGTCAACGGCAAAGCGACCAATAATATGGACAGCAGCCAGGTTTCCGAGCTGCTGCGCGGCCCCAAAGGCACGCAGGTAATTATTACCGTGGCCCGCGAATCATCGGAACACACCATTGAGTTCCGCGTGATCCGTGATGAGATCCCGCGCAACTCCGTTGATCTCTCTTTTGAAGTGGCTCCGGGCATCGGCTACATGCACCTGAACGGCTTCCACGAGACCACGACGCACGAGGTTGGCGAAGCACTCAGTCACTTCGGCGAACTACATGGTCTGATTCTTGACCTTCGCGGAAATCCCGGCGGACTGCTCAACCAGGCCATCGGCGTGGCGGACAAGTTCCTGAAAAAGGGCGCGGTCGTGGTTTCGCAGCGCGGCCGGGCACAGCCCACGCAGACTTATTACGCCAAGCACGGAAATGAAGACAAAGACTATCCCATTGTGGTGCTGGTGGACCGCGGAACCGCCTCCGCCGCCGAGATTGTAGCGGGCGCCATCCAGGACCATGATCGCGGCCTGGTGCTGGGCGAAACCAGCTTCGGCAAAGGTCTGGTGCAGTCGGTCTTCACGCTCTCCGACAATACGGGTCTGGCGCTTACCACGGCCCGGTATTACACGCCCAGCGGACGGCTGATCCAGCGCGACTATACCGGTCTCTCGCTGATCAACTACTACTACAACCGCGGCTCACAGCCCGCCGAGGACAAGCGGGAAGTCAAACATACCGACGGCGGACGCACCGTTTACGGCGGCGGCGGCATTACTCCGGACCAAAAAGCGGAGACGCCCAAAATGGATTCGCTGCAGGAAAACCTGCTCTCGCATTACGTCTTCTTCAACTTCGCCCGGCACTATCTGCAAAATAAGCATGTGAACAAGGATTTTGCCGTGAATGACGAGGTAATGCAGGAATTCCGCAAATTCCTGACCGAGCAGAAAGTCGAATACAGCGAGACCGATATGACGCACGATCTGGAGTGGACCAGAAGCGCCATCAAAGGCGAACTGCTCACTTCTGAATTTGGGCAGGAAGCGGGTATGAAGGCACGCGCCCAGTCTGACCCCATCATCCAGAAGGCACTGACGCTTCTGCCGGAAGCAAAGCAAATCGCGGAAAATGCCCGTCGAGTAATGGCGCAGAAGAGCGGCAACAACCCGATTGATCCGGCCAACCCATAAACACACTGGCGGAAACGCAAAAGGCACAGCCTAAAAGCTGTGCCTTTTTTTGGGTGCGCCTTGTTTGAAGTTATTTGTTTGAAGTTATTTGGGAGCCATACGGATGGCGCCATCAATGCGAATAACGGAGCCATTCAGCATGTTGTTCTCAACAATCTGCTTCACCAAGGAAGCGTATTCCGCCGGCTGGCCCAGGCGTTTGGGAAAGGGCACTTGTTCGGCGAGCGAAACCAGCGCGGCTTCCGGCAGCGAGCCCAGCAGCGGCGTGTGAAAAATGCCGGGGGCAATCGTCATCACGCGAATGCCGGAGCGCGCCAGCTCGCGCGCCAGCGGCAACGTCATGCTGACAATGCCGCCTTTGGACGCCGAATAGGCCACCTGCCCGATCTGCCCTTCGAAAGCCGCCACTGAGGCAGTGAAGACAATCACTCCGCGTCCACCGTCTTCGTCCGGCTCATTCATGCTCATGGCTTCTGCCGCCCGGCGCGCCAGGTCAAATGAACCCATCAGATTTATCTGCAGCGTGCGGACAAAACGCTGAAAATCGTGCGGGCCGTTCTTGCCCAGAAGTTTTTCCGCGACGCCAATGCCGGCCGTGGCCACCGCGATCCGCAGTCCGCCAGGCTGCGCCGCTGCATGCCGGACCGACGCCTGGACATCGTTCTCCACCGTCACATCGGTCTTCACGAACGTAGTCGCCTGGCCAAGCTCTTTGACCAGCTCACCGCCCGCCTTCTCATTGATGTCCGCGATCACCACCTGCGCGCCGCTGGCCGCCAGCATACGAACCGCTGCCGCTCCCAGTCCGGAAGCGCCGCCGGTCACAATCGCACCACTGCCCTGAATTTTCATGGCTGTTCATTCCCCCTAAATCAAATAAAAGATTAAAAGTCAGTTTAAACGTTCAATGATAGTGGCATTGGCCATGCCGCCGCCTTCGCACATGGTCTGCAGCCCGTAACGCCCGCCGCAGCGCGCCAGCTCGTGGACCAGCGTGGTCATCAAACGCGCACCGCTTGCGCCCAGCGGATGCCCCAGCGCGATGGCCCCGCCATTTGCATTTACGCGAGCGAGATCGGCTCCAGTTTCCTTTTGCCACGCCAGCACCACGCTGGCGAATGCCTCGTTGATCTCAATGCGGTCGAGGTCTTCGAGCTTCAGGCCAGATTTTTCAAGAATGCGTTTGGTGGCGGGAATGGGAGCACCCAGCATCAGTACCGGATCTTCCGCCGCCAGGGCAAACGCCACAAAGCGGGCCAGCGGCCTCAACCCCATGCGCTCCGCCAGGGAGCGCTCCATGATGAGCACCGCGGCGGCGCCGTCGGTAATCTGCGAAGAATTTCCGGCGGTGACCACGCCATCGGCCTTGAACGCTGTTTTCAGCGTGGCCATTTTCTCCATGGTGGTTCCGGCGCGAATGCCTTCGTCGCGCGTGACTGACGCTGCTCCATTTTCCGCCGACGGTGGAGTGGGCAGGATCTCACGGCTGAACCATCCCTGATCGCTGGCGTGCGCCGCACGGCGATGACTCTCGAGGCTGTACTCGTCCAGGGACGTACGGCTGACCTTCCAGCGTTCGGCCAGCATCTCGGCGCTGATTCCCTGATTGAATGCAGAATTGTCATAGCGGCGCATCATGGCTGGGCCGAACGGACGTCCAGGCCCCGCTACAGCGGCGCCCATCGGCACCCGCGTCATGCTCTCCACTCCGCAGGCAATCACAGCGTCATAGCTGCCGGCAATCACGCCCTGCGCGGCAAAATGGATGGCCTGCTGGCTGGAACCGCACTGGCGGTCCACCGTGGTGGCGGGAACCGACTCAGGCAAACCCGCCGCCAGCACGGCATTGCGAGCAATGTTCAGCGACTGTTCACCAGCCTGCATCACGCAGCCGGCAATAACATCGTCAATCCGTTCGGGATCGATGCGGCTGCGCTGTATAAGCCCGTTGAGCGTGTGGGCCAGCAAGTCCACCGGATGCCAGGCCTTCAGCATACCGTCGCGCTTACCCAGAGGTGTACGAACTGCGTCAATGATTACGGCTTCTCGCGTCATGATGGAAAACCCGAAAAATATTATCAGCCCTGGAGCAGGAAGTGGAAATCACCAGCAGAGCAGGAAGGCTTGCCATAGGACAGGCGTACTGTAATTTGAGCTGTTAACTCACGATTCGTTGCGAACCACGTGGTTCCGCAAAAACATTGCTTGCAGAATGCACTCGCAGGCAGGAGAATACAGAAAAATCTATCCAACTGGCGAGGGCTGCATGATCAGGAAGCTGATATACGTTCTGGTGTGTGTATTCGCAGCGAGCGTGACCGGAGCGCAGGCAAAGAAAGCAGCTGCAGGCGCGACGCCAGGCGCAGCCGCCCGCCTCTGCGCCGACCCTTATTCCCTGCCCACCGCGACCGATAGCTGGCCGCAGGGGCCGGTGATGTTTCTGTTTCATCGCGAAAACAGTAAAGCTCCGTGGGCGCGCAACCCGGTAATCAAAGCACCTGGACTCGAAGCCGCGTCTGCCGCCTCGGCGCGTACCGTGGTATGCGTGGAAGAGTCGCTGAGCGAAAAAGGCAAGTATGACTCGGGTGAACCTGGCTACACCGCCGACTGGAGCATAACGCTGGTGGACATCTCCGGCAAGCGGCTCTATTTCACGCGAACGGGATTTTACGGAGAAGACCCGCCGTTTCTCAAGTTTCATCGCGGCCCAGCCGTGGGCAAACGCCCGGTAGAGGCCATGGTGAGCTGGCTGCGCCTGGTCGTGAACCAGAAAGTTGCCCGGCTGCGGATGCGGCTGAGGACCGAGGCATCGGAAGAAATATCCGCCATGGCGTTCTCCGCCGATAATACCCGGCTGGTCGCCGCCCAGGAGGCGCGCAGCCGCAGCGACAGCACGCCGCCCTCACCCATTACCATCTTCGACCTGGCCACGCGCAAGGCGGTCACCACTTTAATCCCCAGATTTCCCGCGCGCTATATCGCAATCTCGAAATCAGGAAACATGATTGCCGCGGATGCGTTCAGAAGTATTGAGGTCTGGGACATTGCCTCAGGAAAAATAACGCACACTTTGTCTGCTCCCGAAATTGCATCTCTGGCATTTGGGCCAGACGACTGCCTCGCCGTGGCTGGCGGCAATCAGGCGGTGCTGTGGAATGTCGCCAACGAGAGCAAAATAAAATCCGTCAGCGGATCTTACATGGTGCTCTCGCCTGCCGGTTTGTGGCTGGTGGCCAAAAAAGAAGCCAACTCGCTGGTGGTGACGGAACTGGATACAGGCAAAACGGTCTCCAGCTTTCCTAAATTTTCTGGCCAGGAAAAACTGGCTATATCCAAAGACGGCAGCGCTGCCGCCACATTTTCTCTGGTGCACAGCGCATTATTTGTGGCCGGAAACCCACAGGCGCAATCACTGGCCGCACCCGGCCCCGGCCTGGGCATGATGTATTCGATCATGCCCACCCGCGACGGAGTGATTACCGGAAATGGAGACGGTGTGGTGGGAGTTGCCTCTTCGGCCAGCGCAGAGCCGCGCTTCCTCGGCACTGACCATCTCTCGATCAGATCGGTGGCGGTCTCGCCCGACGGAAAATTGCTGGCCGTGGGTGACAGCTTTGGAGCGATCAGTATCTGGGAGCTGCTCTGAGAATTATTGGCGGGTGTGCTTTTAACTGGATCGATTGAATTTTGGAGGCGCGGGTCGGAATCGAACCGACGCATAAAGGTTTTGCAGACCTCTCCCTTACCACTTGGGTACCGCGCCTTCGATCAGAATTGCCGCCGTTTGAAGCCCCGCACAACATAAACCCCCGCAATGGCGAGGGGGGACGGGAACGGCAAAACCAAACTTTTGGAGCGGGAGACGGGATTTGAACCCGCGACTTCGACCTTGGCAAGGTCGCACTCTACCACTGAGTTACTCCCGCTCAGGGAACTGAATTGATTATAGCGCTCTCAAAATACATGGTCAAACAATGTGTGTATACGGGTGTGTACGTGACAATGAAGGCGGAAAATCTTAGTATGGGGAAATACATGGGAGATTTGCCGCCATGAATCTTGAGATTCCATCGAATATTGAGCGTGACATTCAGAGGTTCGCCCAGGAACAGCACATCACCCCTGATGAAGCTGCCCTGCGTTTGATTGAAACCGGCCTGTCCGTAAAAAAACCGACACCCCTATCCGTGGTGGAGCAAGGGCTGGGTTTGTTTGGAAGTCCGGAGGATGCAGCCCTGCTGGATGAGGTGGTATCCATTGCCTACGACGAAAGACGCGCTCCTCTGAAAACCACGCCTGCACGATAAACAATGGTCAAATCCATACTGGATACTGACATTCTTTCCGAGTACCTTAAAGGCCACAATCCAAACGTGGTCAACCGAGCCAGTCGCTACGCTCAGGAACATGGTGTTTTTACATTCACCAGCATCACCGTATACGAGATCGTGTATGGCCTTGAGCTAAAGGGCGCCTATGCCCAGGTGAAGCGAGCATCAGCATGGCTTGGCCAAAACGAGCAGATTACGCCTGAGGCGGCCGACTATGTTAGCGCCGCTATGATCAAGGCGACAGCACGAAAGAATGGCCTGGCCCTGGAACTTCCCGACTGTCTGATTGCAGCTGTCGCCGTTAGGCTGAACAGACCTCTGGTTACCGGCAACACGCAGGATTTTGAAGCCATTCAAAAAACCGGCGTCCATTTGGTGCTGGAAAACTGGCGAAATCCATAAAATAAAAGCCCGGCAGATTTAGTGCCGCACCCACTGCGGATCCTGCTCCGGAGGCACCATCAGTCCGTCACGCATGTGCAGAATGCGGTCGCCGATGGCGGCGGCTTCCGGATTGTGCGTGATCATGAGCACGGTCTGGCCAAATTTTTGGTTGGCGTCGCGCAGCATTTGCAGCACGGCCTGGGAGTTTTTCGAATCGAGATTTCCCGTGGGCTCATCGGCCAGCACAATGGCCGGCTGGTTCACCAGGGCGCGGGCCAGGGCCACGCGCTGCTGCTCGCCGCCGGAAAGCTCCGAGGGCCGGTGCTGCAGCCGTCCGTGAATGCCAAGCATCTGCGTGACCTCGGTCAGCAGCTTCTGGTCGATGCCGCTGCCTCCGGCGATTTCGTGCGCGATCTCGATGTTGCCCTGCGCCGTCAAGTTGGGCAGCAGATTGAACTTCTGGAAGACAAACCCGATTCTGCGCTTGCGCACCTCGGTGCGGCGGGCATCGGAAAGCGCGGAAAAATCCGCGCCATCAATCAGCACGCGGCCGCTGGTGGCCCGCGTGAGACCGCCAAGAATGTAGAAGAGAGTCGATTTGCCGCTGCCCGAAGGGCCAACAATGCTGACGAACTCTCCACGCTCCACCGAGAAGCTGACTCCGCGAAGGGCAGGCACATCGACCTTGCCAATGCGGTACACCCGGGTGACGTTTTCGATTTGAATGATGGAAGACAAACCCTGATATTACCAGACCGCTGATATTACGAATGAAGATGCGCCCACTGCCCCGGCACTCACTCCATACACGACAAAGCGCGGCACAAAGCTCCGTGCCGCGCCTGAATGAAATTGAAAGCCTGCGCCTGCGCCATCAGCAGGCAGCGCGCAGAGGAACTTCCGGAAGCACCACAACTTTTTTGGGCCCGCGCTTTTTCACCAGCAAAAGCCGGATGCGCTCCAGCAGGTCAGCGGGAGTAAACGTTCCCTTGGCGAGGAAGAGATCGGCCTTGATCTCTTTTTCGCAAAACTTGACCTTGCCGGAAAACAGGATAGCCGGAGTTTCCGGAGAAATTTCCTTGATTTTCGCGATCAGCCCCGCGCCGTCGCATTCAGGCATCAGGTAGTCGCTGAGCACCAGATCGATTCCGCCCTGCCTGAATATTTCCAGGGCCTGGCGGCTTCCGGTGCTAACCAGCACTTTATACCCACGGGTCTCGAGCATCACCTTTCGAATCGAGAGAGCTTGTTCGTTGTCATCCACGCAAAGAATGGTCTTTTTTGGCCGCATTGCACCCAACTTTCTGTCCTCGTCCATAAACGCCAGCATCGCGGCTACGGATTTTTTTATATTTTTATTTTTTTGGCTGGGCTAACTCACAAACTCAATTACAAAGTGTTCGAATCTTAGGCGGAAAGAAGAACCCGTGTAAAGTACCCTCGACGCCAACAGAGGAAAACTTTTGTGGAAAACATCCGCACCCACACATTGCCATGAAGAACAGAAAAACTGTGGCTGCCAGCAGGCCGCGCTCAGAGCAGGACTTCGCCCTGCATCACGGTGACGGCGTGACCGCCCACGCGCACGTTTACAATTTCGTTACCCTGCTTTTCCGCGCTCACATAAATTTGGCTTCTGCGCTTTATCTCCACGCCCTGCTCCAGCAGCACCTGCACTCCGGAAGCGATCACGCCATAGCGCACGGCCCATGCTATGCAAGGGCCAGCCGCGGAGCCGGTTGCGGGGTCTTCCCCGCCAGGAAAAATCATCCGCGCCTGCAGAGCGGCGCCGGGATTCAGGGCTTCTCGCGAGACAAAATAAAAATACCTGGCGTCCGTTTTGCTTAGATATTCCTTCATGGTCGGCCAGAGAGGCGCGAGATTTTCGAGGGCCTTCAGCGACGCAATCGGAACAATCGCAAAAGCATTGCCGGTGCTCACGGTTTGAATGGGGAGGTCACCGGCGATATCCTGCTCGGTGATTCCGGCGGCGCGGGCCACGGCTTCACGCGCATGGGTTTGCCCAAACTGAGGATCTTTTTGCGTCATCAGGCCAAAGGGCAGGCCGTCACGCGTGGAAAAGCGCACGGGAATTTTGCCGACGTTCAGATCAAGGCAAATTTCTTCCGCCTCGCTGTCGCCACGAATGGCCATGGCCGTGCCCAGCGTGGGATGCCCGGCGAAGGGCATCTCCTCAACCACGTTGAAGATGCGCACACGCACGCCGCGCTCGCGCTCCGTCGCCGCATCACGCGGAAGAATGAAGGTGGTCTCGGAAAGATTCATCTCGCGGGTCAGCGCCTGCATCTCCTGGTCGCTGAGTCCAGTGGCATTGGTGAATACAGCAAGCGGGTTGCCCTCGAGCACCGCCGGGGTAAAAACATCGAGCTGAACGAACGGCAATCTGCGTTTTGCGTTTGACATGATTTTCTCCGCACCCTATTCTGCGATTCAGTCTATCAAGCGCGAACACGAGGAAACGTGAAGGCATTTCGAAGATTGCTGCAGCGCACGCCGCTCTATGGCGCGTACAAGGCGCTGGGGCACTATCCTGATTACTGGTACTGGAAGCTGCGAGGCGAGCCGGTGCGCTCCCCGCATCTGCTCAAGCAGCGCACGGTGCGCGAGTACGCGCAGCGTTACGGCCTGCAGGTGCTGGTGGAGACCGGAACTTATTACGGCGAGATGGTCGCCGCCATGAAAAACCGCTTCACCAGTATTTATTCGGTCGAGTACGAACACAATCTGGCCCTGCGGGCCACGAAAAAATTTTCGCGCTACCCGCACATCCGCATTCTGGAAGGCGACAGCCAGCAGGTGGTCCCGAAGCTGCTGAAGAGTCTCGACCAGCCGACGCTCTTTTGGCTCGATGCCGGCTACTACGGCTGGGCCGGACTACAGGGCGACAAGCAGCGCCTCACCAGCGAGCTGGAGTCCATTCTGGGCCACGGCATAAGACATATTGTGCTGATGGATGACGCCCGCGGACTGAACGGTGAGAACGGCGCGCCCACAGTACCGGAGCTGAAAAAAAGGATTGAAGCAGAATACCCGGGCCGCAGCGTGGAAGTGCGATATGACATTCTGCGCGTGACGTAAACCTTTGCAACACAGAGGAAGGGAGGACACAGAGGGAATCTGGATTTAGGTTTTCAAGTCCTCCGTTTCCTCTGCTCCTCTGTGTTTTTAGTGCACTGAATGGCTAACGGAAGCGCATACATAACCAGTAAATCATGTGTTATACAACATTTTCTTGACGCCAAGACGAGCGTGACAACATAATCTTTCTTCGGCAATGAGGTCGCTTATGGCGCTACGCCCCTGCAAAGAATGTAAGCAGCAGATTAGTAGTGACGCCAAAATTTGTCCCCACTGTGGCAAAAAAGTCGGCATCAGTGCTGGTGCCGCCTGTCTTGTGATTATCATCCTGCTGTTTCTCATCGGTTATTCTGCACACAGATTGGGGCAGCCTATTGACGGCGGCGTGGTTTCCACACCATCCCCGCCGAGTCAAAAATCAGTTGCGCCTAAAAATACGAAGGCTCTGGCGGCCGCACTAAAGAATGTAACAATCAGAAAGGACCGTGCTGAACAGCTTGAGTTCTACTCCCCCAAGCCACAACCTGCAGGGATATATGCGTATATTGGGAGAACGACCACCGACTCGACAAAATACATGCGCATAAAAGTTCGCGCCTATGCGTCGAACATATTTCTGGCCTCAGATCTCACGTTTTTGATCGATGGCTCAACGCAAACAATTAGCGTAAATCCATTCAAAGAAGCTGGTATGGATCCGAATCCAGAAGGCGATGGAGCCGTCTTCGCGGATGTAAGCGTGGAAGATCAACTCTTACGAAACATCATTGCCGCAAAGGAAGTCTATGTCTCTCTTAAAAGCGAAGCGACCGGGAAGCGCACGAGCTTTAGGATGACCAAAGTACAGCAGTCTTCGCTGAGGCAGATGCTGTCGGTTTACGACCTGATGTGAAGCCTGCTTTTCAGAAAGAACGGCTCATTACAGTTACATCATAGTTCTGTGCTTGTGTGTAAAAAACCAATAGCTTTGAAAGCACAGTTGTGAGAAGCACTCCTCGTGTAAACTGAATGGCTACGGAAGCGCATGGGGTCCGGTGACCCTTCCGGTCTTCAAAACCGGCGAGAGTTAGCTTTGCTGGCTCTGGTGAGTTCGACTCTCACACGCTTCCGCCAGTTTTTTAATAAATCACCAACGCTCCTCAGGCAAAATGATGTGGAATTGATTTGCAATTTTTCTTTTGTGCATTCTCATATACTGTTAAACTACATATCGTAAGTTTCACTACGCAAATTCATTCATTCTCTTCTGAATTGGTATTCCGCTAGTTACGATCAAGTCTAATTTCATTACGTTTCTTAGGAGGTCATAAGTGACGTTGCGACAGTATATTGACTTGGCTGAATCAAACAACACAACACAGTCTGGTTACGTTAACAGGAATGGCCAAGTGGTGATTGGAAATACTGGGATTCCAGGAACCGATCATTGCCAGACCGTCTATCAAATCGGGTGCAGCAAGTGTCGATACGTTTATGGCGCGAACGGTACAGATATTTTTGAAAGAAGATGTCCTAGGGAAACTCTGATTAAGAACATTGGATAGCAGAGGGGATCAACCTGGTAGAGTGAAGTTGCAGGAGCTTACCCGAAGATGAAGCAGAGGACCCTGGCGATGACAACTGGATTCGAGCGGTACGGAAAGAAGACGAAGCGTGCGCAGTTTCTGGAAGAGATGG
>DASSEH010000355.1:0-2903 GCA_035695325.1 Candidatus Angelobacter sp. | reverse complement strand
ACCGCGGGCAATTTGTGCCGGGCCGCCAGCGTGATGATCAAATTGCGATGAACTGCCGTCAACGCGCTCGCCGACACGATCAGGCCGCCATTCGCTGAGCGCGCGAATTCCGTGACGGCGCGCTCGATCTCGGGCGCGTCGCGCACGTCGATCGGGCGCAAATCTACCCCGAGCGACGGCGCTACGGATTGGAGGACAGCGAACTGCCCGATCCCCTCCGGTATGGTCGAATCTCGAAGGACCGCCGCCCGTGTCACGCGAGGCGCAACCTCCTTGAGCAGCTCCAGCCATTTCGAGCTGATTCCATATTCGAACTGGGTGAATCCGGTGGCATTGCCGCCCGGCCGCGCCAAGCTCTCAACGAAGCCGGCGCCGACCGGGTCGGGGGTCTGTGTGAACACGACTGGCACGGCGCGTGTGGTCCTGAGCAACGGGCCTAACAGGCTGCTGAAAATGCAACTCAAGTGGGCATTGGCTTCGGGTTGGCGTTGTCTGCGAGTTTAAAGCGTTGCCGACATTGCCTGTTTGGCAGCCTGCTGTCATTCAAGCGGTTACTCCGATCAACCTGGGCAACTTGATGAGATCGTAGGCAGCCATTGTCAGCGTGAACTTGAAGTCCAGCTTCTTCACGCCACGCAGCATTGGCCGCGCCAATCCGCCGATGGTCTTGCCCCACCCGAATGGCTCCTCGACCCGTTTGCGCTTCTGCTGGCTGACCTCGTATCCGCAGTGGCGGATAGTGCGACCGTCGATGGCGGAGAGTCGATTGGTCGTGTTTTGCGCCACGTGCGGTGTAACGTTGAAGTCCCGCATGTCGGATACAAAGTCAGCCGTATCGAAGCCCTTGTCGGCGCCCACGGTGATGCGCTTGGCGCCGGGCGAATAGCGCACGATCATGTCTTTCGCGGTTTCGCGCTCGACCGCGCCCGACACCTGTCGCAGTTCCGACTCGACGACGAAGCCGTTGCGGTTCTCGGTCATGACATTGCCCGTATAGGCGAGCTTTGCCTCCTTACCTTTGCCCTTCTTGGCGAGTTTGGCCTCCGGATCCGTGATAGAGCCGTGTGTCTGATTGCTGCGCTGCTCGCGGTGAAAATGGCGCTCACCGTTGCGCCCAGGCGATGGCGGTTCACTCGAACCGTCGTTCGCCACAAAGCTCTTCATCGATGCCCAAGCTTGAACCTGCGTGCCGTCGACGGAAAAGTGGTCGTCCGAAAGCAAGGCGCGCACGTCCCTATGAGCGAGAAGCTCGGCCAGAAATTTGCGCGCCACCGCGGCTTCAAGCAGCCGGTCGCGGTTTTTCGTGAACACCGTCGGCACCCAAACCTGATCATCCACGCCGAGACCGATAAACCAGCGATAGAGCAGATTGTAATGCAATTGTTCCATCAACTGGCGCTCCGAGCGGATGCTGTAGAACGCCTGCAGCAAAAGCGCTCGTAGCAGCCGCTCGGGGGCGATCGAGGGCCGCCCTTCGGTCGCGTACAGCCTGCCAAATTCGCTGTGGAGAGCAGCAAGAACCTCGTTGACGATGCGCCGGATCAATCGCAGTGGATGGTTTGCGGGCACTCTCTGTTCGAGATCGACATAGGAAAACAGATCACCTGTCCGTATATCCGAACCGCGCATGGATTCCTCCTGCTGCTCTCTCAACAGCACAGGAACCAGATTCGTGCTCCAATGTCAGTCTGGCGGCCCAGTTTTTCAGCAGCCTGCTAGTCTTACTGTGTCACAAATTTTGGTGTCCGTTCCGAGCGGCGCAGCATGGGCAACGTGAGAGCGTCGTGGCAAGAGCAGCCACCAATCTCCGTCGCATCGTTGCAATCGAGTTCGGAACGTGGCGTTCAGGCCGCAACGGCGGATCCTCTGGGCTGGTGACCTTCGCGTAAGGCAAATTGCGGGTACAGCGTGGTGGCACGATCTCCTGAGGGGGGAATGGTTTCTCGCTCGGAGATCAGGAATCCGTAGGCCGCAATGCAAAGGGTGGCGTGATGGTGGAAGCCGCGCCAGCCCCGTCCTTCAAAATGTCCCAACCCGACCTCCTGCTTGAGTTCCTGATAGTCGCGTTCGATCCGCCATCGCAGCTTGGCAATGTCGACGAGCTGACGGAACGCGACGTCTTCCGGAAGCGTCGACACCCAATATTTGATCGGCTCGTTCTCGCCATCGGGCCATTCAATCAACAGCCACTCCTTCGGCCGACTGTCGGCGAGCCAGTAATCCCGATGCGCGACACGAACGCGCACACGGGCAAACCGGGAGGACAACTTATCCCCTGTAGCTTCCCGCCATGTGATCGTGCGCCAGGCACGCTTTGGCAGGGCCAACGCAAGCTCCTTGACCGAGGCCGGTTTGTGCTTGTCATCGCGGCGCAGCAGCTTCGATGGTCGCCCATGACCCGACCACTTCTTGGGCGGACGCGGCCCTGTGCCAGGTGCCCATACAGTCGTGTGTGACTGGATGCCGGCGACATAGCTCAAGCCCAATCCCGTGATGCTCGTGCGCAGATCAGTGTGGACCCCGTAGCCGGCGTCCATCAGCACCGCCCCGCGTGGTAGTCCGGCCTCGCACGCCCAACGGATCTGTGCCAGCGCGATCTCGGGCTTGGTCTTGAAACTGATCTCGTCAGGAACTCCTACCTTGCGCCGACGTTTGCGATCGCTCGCCCACTCCTTCGGCAAATACAGCCGATAGGCCACCGGCAAGCTCGCATCGTGATTGGCGATCGACAACGTCACCGCAACCTGACAATTGTCCTGCTTGCCAAGCTCGCCGCAATATTGTCGAGCCACCCCGACCGAATGCTGCCCTTTCTTGGGAAAGCTCGTGTCGTCGATGATCCACGCTTGGATCGGCCCGTGGCGTTCCAACTCCGGCAGCACCAGTTCCCGCACCTTCGCGAG
>DASSEH010000354.1:0-1442 GCA_035695325.1 Candidatus Angelobacter sp. | reverse complement strand
CGGAGCGGAGCCCGTTAGGGCGCAGCGGAGGACGAAGCTGCCGACAGAGCGTTGCTGATCTTCCACAAACGGACCGATTGGCGTTCCTCGGTCGTCAGGTTCATTCTCTTCCGCCACGGATGGCCGGCTCCGGGTATCGTTTTGCGCCTCGGCGCGGCGGCTGTTCTGTCTGCGGGGCGGTGCGTCTTCTCCGGCTTCATCGGCGCCACGATCTGCTTCCAGCGCAGCGCCTGTCCCTGATACTCGATCCCCAGCGTCCCGTCTTCTGCTTCCCACACCGTTACTTTGCTTCCTGCAGGTGCATAGTTCCTGCGCTGCCGCTCCAACTGGTAATGCCGGCCCTGATGCCGCACCACCCAGTCGTTGCTGATGCTGTGCTCGTACTCCAGGCGAAAGATCTTCCTCAACTGCGCCGCGCTCGGCGCGGCCCGATGGTAGTCTTCCCCTTTCCTCGCCGGTCGGCTCAGCCTCCGGTTATGCTCCGCCAGATACTCCTGTTCGATGTATCGGTTGGCCTCCGCATGGCTGTCAATGCCCCGTAGTCGCAGCTCCTTCACCAGACGGTCCTGGTGCGTTCCGTGCGCCCGCTCCACTCGCCCTTTGGCCTGCGGCGAACCGGCCGCGATGATCCGTATCCCCAGCTTCTGGCACATGCGTCCGAACTGCGTCAGCGCAGGCTTTCCACTCATTCGCTCCTGCTCGCTGCCTGAACTCACGTACACGTTCTTGCGGTCCACATACAGCGCCAGGGGCACTCCATGACGTTCAATCCAGTTCCGCAGCACCCGCGCCGCCGCCCACGTGGTTTCCTGCTGCTCCAGCCGGATCTCCGCCACGCTGGTGGCGTCGTCCACCATATCCATCAGGCAACCACGCGGCCCGCGCTCTTCCAGCCACCCATGCTGGCTTCCGTCTAACTGCACCAGCTCCCCGAAGTGCTCCCTGCGCTCCCGCCGCTGCCGCATCCGGCGTCGCTTCCGCGCCCGGCTCCACAGCCCCTCCTTCAGCATCCAGCGGCGCAGCGTTTCCGCATGCACTTTCCGTCCATGCTCCCGCTCCAGATGCTCCGCCGCCAGCGTCGGCCCAAAGCGTTCTCCCTCCGCTCCGCCGTAGTTCTCCCCCACCAGGCGCAATATCTCGCTTCGTTCCGCATCCGGTCGCGCCCGGTGCGACTGCTTTCCCGCATTCCCATGGCGCAACCCAACCGCCCCATGCTCCCGATACTTTCCCCGAATCCGTTTGGCTTGCCGGTAACTCACTCCCATTAACCGCGCCGCGTCACCAAGCTTCAAATCCTCACTCTCAACACGACTCATCACCCCGGCACGGTCCAGTTCCTTCCTGCTCATCTCGATTCTCCCCAATCTCCCTCCTTGCCGGAGTCAGATTAGGGGACACTTTTATCGAGCTATCTCGGGGACATTATCAAAGTGGGACGACAT
>DASSEH010000353.1:0-2386 GCA_035695325.1 Candidatus Angelobacter sp. | reverse complement strand
CGCAACTGTACGAGAGATGAAGGAGGGCCCTTCGGGTTCGGCAATCAGGTGCTGATCTCAAGCCACCGCAAGCTGCTGTGGTCAAAAGCCGTGGTGGTGAGCGTTGCGGAAACGCCGGGACAAGATTCCGGCAGGCAAGGTCGAGAGAGGCGAGCGCAAGCGAACCGCTGCAGAAGTGTCGAAAGCGGATTAGGCGATGTCGAAACCGGGGGGTGACCCTTCCTCCGGGATCAGCTCGGGGGATGCCTGAGACTGCCCGAGCGACATCCGGCATGTAGGCGGCGCGAAGCTCGACCAGGCTTTCGTACGGAACGTGAGAACCTGTGCTCTGTCACGCCGCTGGCGTGAAGGGAGAAGCCGCAAGCGGCTCCAACCGCGAGGGCGAGAGTACCGACGCGGAGCGCAGGGGCGGAGCAGCCCGTAGTGGCGTGGAAGGCCCTGTAATGGGGCTGGAGCGAAGGGGCTGCGTTGTTCGGCCTTGGCCATTGGCCAACTGGAAACGGGAGGAGCCCGTGGACAAGGCAAAGCCGTTCAAGATCCCAAAACGGGAAGTCTGGGAAGCTTTCAAGCGTGTGAAGGCCAACCAGGGAGCGGCTGGCGTGGATGGACAGTCGATTGCGGAGTTCGAGGCCAACCTTTCGGGCAACCTCTATAAGCTCTGGAACCGGCTGTCGTCAGGAAGCTACTTTCCTCCGCCGGTGCGGCGGATCGAGATTCCAAAAGCGAATGGAGGGACGCGGCCGCTGGGCATTCCGACGGTTGCCGACCGCATCGCGCAGGAAGTCGTCCGGCGCTACCTGGAGCCGATCCTGGAGCCGGTGTTCCATGCGGACTCCTACGGTTACCGGCCCGGCAAATCGGCGGTCGATGCCGTGCGCACGGCTCGTGAGCGCTGCTGGCGCTACGATTGGGTGCTCGATCTCGACATCAAGGGCTTCTTCGACAGCATCGATTGGGGGCTTTTGCTCAAGGCCATCCGTCATCATACGGATTGCCCGTGGGCGCTGCTCTACATCGAGCGGTGGCTGAAGGCGCCTGCGCAGATGGAGGACGGCAGCGTCGCACCGCGCACGGCAGGGACGCCGCAAGGAGGGGTGATCAGTCCGCTCCTGGCGAATCTGTTCCTGCACTACGCGTTCGACATGTGGATGAGGAGAACTTTTCCTCGCATCCCGTTCGAGCGGTACGCGGACGATGCTATTTGTCACTGCAAGAGCGCCGAGGAGGCGCGGGCACTCTGGAGTGCGATTGCGGACCGCTTCGCGGCCTGCAAGCTGGTATTGCATCGGCAGAAGACGAAGATCGTCTACTGCAAGGACGTGAACCGGCGAGGTGACTTTCCCGACATCCACTTTGACTTTCTCGGCTTCCAGTTTCGAGCCAGGAAGATCATGTGGGTGAAGCCGGGTAGGCGCATCTTCGCACACAGTTTTCAGCCCGCGGCTAGCCCAAAGGCGTTGACGCGCATCAGCTGCGAGATTCGCAGCTGGGCGCTACATCACCGCAGCGACAAAACACTGACTGAGCTGGCTCAGATGTACAATCCGTGCATTCGCGGCTGGATCACCTACTACAGCCACTTCTACAAGACGCAGCTGCGTCCGACCCTGAAGAGGATCGATGCCTATGTCATCCGGTGGGCGCGTCGTAAGTTCAAGCGGATGCGTCACCAGACCAAAGGGGCAAGAGATTGGTTCGACCGGCTACGCCGGGCCTACCCAACGCTCTTTGCTCATTGGGCACTGTGTCATGGCAACGGCCGAACATCGGGAGCCGTGTGACTCGAGAGGGTCATGCACGGTTCTGGGAGCGCCCAGAGGTGAAATTCCTCCGGGCGACTCGACATCAGCGACATGGTAGCAAGTCCGCGCCACTTCCGCTCTTCCCCCTCAAAGATGGGGTAATCGGCCGGCGAGCTTGTGGATAGCTGAAGATTTTGGGTGCTGCGCTTCAGGCTGATGGTGGAAACGAGGTCCGTGCGTACGGCCTCAAACATCAGAAGGAGAAGCGCAGCATGGACCATTTTGCGGGACTGGACGTTTCGGTCAAGGAGACCAGCGTCTGCATTGTGGATGACACGGGACGGATCGTTCGGGAAGTGAAGGTCGCGAGCGAACCAGAGGCTTTGTTGGCGGCGCTGAAGAACCCTGCCTACCACTTCAAGCGAATTGGATTGGAAGCCGGGCCGCTGTCGCAATGGCTTTTCAGCGCTCTCGCCGAAGCAGAGTTACCGGTGGTCTGTGTGGAGACGCGGCACATGCAGGCGGTACTGAAGGCGCAGATCAACAAGACGGACCGCAACGATGCGCGCGGCATCGCGCAGATGATGCGGGTGGGGCTTTACCGTCCGGTGCATGTGAAGACGCTACGCAGTCAGAAACTGCGG
>DASSEH010000352.1:0-1767 GCA_035695325.1 Candidatus Angelobacter sp. | reverse complement strand
CGGTGTCCATACTTTTACTTCCTCGTCTCTACTCTTAGCTTCTTCGCGCCAGGCATCATCGCAAGTGAATAATTGACATTGCTCTCCAAGCCCTAGCAGACTGTTGAAGTGCGCCGTGAGAAAGGCGCAGGACTCCAGTGGGAGAGATAAAGACCCACCCGGCAAATTTCGCTCCAGCCGGTAGCAATCGGGGCGGGCGAGGAGGCAACGAGAAGCCCGGAGCCCTCGATGGAAAAGGCTCCTTTAAAGGGAGTCAGCGAGCGAGCAGGCCGTAATGCGAATGAACACTGAGCAAGTCCCGAAATCATGTAATGCGAACGCCGACCCGGTTTCAACACGGGGAAGGCTGCCATCGCGCAGGAAGAGAGCGAAGCGAGCACTGCGCGAGTTTGCCGGGGCATTGGTGACGGCATGTTTGCGGAAGGAGTCCTGTGGCAACACGGGAAGTCCCGTGCGGTGGATCGGCAGATGCGGGACCAACCGGAGGCCCGCGAGGGAAAGGCCGGGCTGCACGGGATGGCGGAGAGGCCCGTATTACCGAGGAAGCCGGGTAACGCCGGTGGAGGGAAGGGGCCTTGGTTCAAGGGCGATGCAGGAAGAAGCGAAGGCGAGGAGATTGGCGTGAGCCTAAGAACTCCGGAAAGCGTCTGGAAGCTTCAGGGGGCATTGCATGCCAAAGCGAAGGGAGAACCGAGCTATCGGTTTTATAGTCTCTACGATAAGATCCATCGCAAAGACGTGCTCTTACACGCGTGGAATTGCTGCCGTGCAAATGGTGGTGCCGCCGGCGTGGACGGACAAAGTTTTGAGCAGATCGAAGCGTGGGGGCTCGAAGGGTGGCTGGGGGAATTGGCGGAGGAAATCCGGAAGAAGACCTATAGGGCGCAGGCGGTGCGGCGGGTTTGGATACCCAAGCCCGATGGCAAGCAACGGCCTCTGGGAATACCAACAATTAGAGATCGGGTCGTACAGATGGCAGCGGTCATCGTATTGGAACCGATCTTTGAGGCTGATCTGGCCGAAGAGCAATATGGGTATCGGCCTGGGCGCAGCGCGCATGGCGCAGTGCGTGAAATCCACGGGCTGTTGAATCGGGGATACCGTGAGGTGGTTGATTGCGACCTCAGCGGGTACTTCGATTCGATCCCGCATCACGAACTGATGAAAAGCATAGCGCGACGCGTCAGCGACGGTGCCCTGCTTGGACTGATCAAAGTCTGGCTAGAGATGTCGGTAGAGGAGGACGACGGGCACGGCGGCAAGCGCCGTAGTAGCGTCGCAAAGGATAGCGGACGGGGCACCCCGCAAGGGGCACCGATCTCGCCGCTTTTGAGCAACCTCTACATGCGGCGCTTCGTGCTGGGCTGGAAACAGTGCGGTCACGAGAAGCGGCTCAAAGCGCGAGTGGTGGTTTATGCAGATGACTTCGTGATCCTGTGTCGCGGAACCGCGATGCGGGCAAAGGAACAGATGCAGAGGATCATGACAGCGCTCAAGCTGACGGTGAACGAGAAGAAGACGCGGATAGCCCGTGTGCCCGAGGAGTCCTTCGACTTTCTGGGCTATACGATCGGGCGATGTTACTCGGTGCGGACGGGGCGAGCCTTCATTGGCACTCGGCCTTCCCGCAAGTCAACGAGGGCCATCTGCGCAGAGATCGGCGCGATGACGCGGTGTCACTCTTATCGGAAACCTGCAGCCGCAGTCGTTGGGGAAATCAACCGGAAGCTGCAAGGCTGGGGAAACTACTTCTGCCTTGGAGCCGTG
>DASSEH010000351.1:0-1376 GCA_035695325.1 Candidatus Angelobacter sp. | reverse complement strand
AGCGTAGACACGCGCTAACGGAGCTGCTTCGTGACGGTGCCCCTATACAGCCGCCATCCGTTCGTCGCCGCTAAATACGCGGCCCGCATGTTGCAAATTATACCTCGATTCCGCAGGTAGGCGAAAAATGGCTTGCCGTTGTCGCGGCAAGCGATTCTTGTCGGGGGCATGATTCGCGGTGGCTTTCTTGATCCTAACATCCGGGCGGACCTGATCGCGCTGGTGCGGGATGGGAAGGCCGAGACGCGGCTGACGCGACGCGCGAATGCGTTGCTGCTGCTCGACGATGGCATGAGCTGCGAGGCGATCGCGAAGGTTCTCTACCTGGACGATGATACGATCCGCTATTGGTACCAATTGTATGGCGAGAAAGGCCTGATCTGGCTGGCTGATTTTGGCTACCAGGGCCGCGCCTGCGAACTGACGGCAGCGCAGCAGGACGGGTTGAAAGACTGGGTGGCGCAAACGTTGCCACGGACCAGCACCACGGTAGGCGAGTGGATCGAGAAGTCCTATGGCGTGAGCTACACCCGTTCGGCGCTGGTCAAGCTCTTGGCACGGCTGGAGCTGGAATATCGTAAGCCGCAGGTGATCCCGCGCAAGCTTGATCCCGCGAAGCAACAGGCTTTTATCGAGGCTTACGAGAATTTGCTCAACACTCTCGGCGATGATGAAGCGGTGCTGTTTGCCGACGCAGTGCATCCCACGCACGCGGTGCGGCCGGCGGGCTGTTGGGCGCCCAAGGACGCCAAAGTTGCGCTTGAACAGAGCAGCGGGCGGCAACGGCTGAACATTCACGGCGCCATCGATCTGGAAACGGGTGCAACCCGTATGATCGAAGCGACGACGATCGATGCCTTGAGTACGATCGCGCTGTTGATGGCGATCGCGTTGATGTATCCCACGAAGAGGCTCGTTCACGTCTTTCTCGACAACGCCAAGTACCATCATGCTGTGCTCGTTCAGGCATGGCTGGCGAGACCTGGGTGCCGGATCAAGCTGCATTACATTCCGAGCTACTGCCCGCACCTCGATCCGATCGAACGGCTATGGGGACTGATGCATCGGCACGTAACCCACAACCGCGGCTACGAGACCTACAACGAGTTCTGCCGATCTGTTCTGCATTTCCTGCGCGAGGAGGTACCGAAAAACTGGGCGGTCTTCTGCGATTCGGTCACCGACAATTTCCGCGTCATCAACCCCGCCGATTTTCGGGTTCTCAAGGCGTAGGGGTATACTTGGATGCTCGACGACGACGCCCTTGGGAATGCCGGTAGTTCCCGACGTGTAGATGATGTAGCAGACCTGATCGACGGGAGGGATCACCTCGTCGCAGGTTAGCCGCGTCTGCGGCTTTGCGTCGATCTGTCTCT
>DASSEH010000350.1:0-1196 GCA_035695325.1 Candidatus Angelobacter sp. | reverse complement strand
GCCGAGGTTCTTCGCATCAGCCGCGGCAGCATCTACTACCTGCCGCGGCCGGTGCCGGAGGCCGATCTTGCGATCATGCGGCATCTCGACCGGCTGCATCTGGAGTTCCCCTTCGCCGGCTCGCGGATGTTGCGCGGCCTGCTGGTGGCCGAGGGGTGCAAGATCGGCCGCCGTCACGTGAAGACGTTGATGCAGCGGATGGGGATAGAGGCGCTCTATCGCCGTCCGCGCACGACCAAACCCGAGCCCGGCCACAAAATCTACCCATATCTGCTGCGCGGGCTGGCGATCACGCGGCCGAACCAGGTGTGGGCGATGGACATTACCTACATCGCGATGGCGCGCGGCTTCGTCTACCTCGCCGTGGCGCTCGACTGGTTCAGCCGCCGCGTACTGGCGTGGCGGCTGTCGATTACGATGGAGGCGGCGTTCTGCATCGAGACGCTGGAGGACGCCTTGGCGCGCTACGGCAAGCCGGAGATATTCAACACCGACCAGGGCTCGCAGTTCACTGGCCAAACCTTCACCGGCGCGCTCGCCGGCAATGGCGTAGCCATCAGCATGGACGGCAAAGGCGCCTGGCGCGACAACGTGTTTGTCGAGCGGCTCTGGCGCAGCGTCAAATACGAGGAGGTGTATCTGCGCGCCTACGACAGCGTCAGCGAAGCTCGTGCTTCGATCGGCCGGTATTTTGACTTCTACAATGGCCGCCGGCCCCACGCGAGCCTTGACGGCAACACACCCGATCAAGCCTACTTCAACCCGCTGCCCATCCGCATGGCAGCCTAACCCCGGCAGAGACTCCACTTAGCGATGCGGAAAATCTGTTCAGAGAACCGGGACCACTACATTTGATCAAGATCAAAACGCAACTAAGTTCGATGTGCATTTATGCTGCCGGTTCACAGGATCAATTATATGGCTGATAGTCGCAACGGATCGCGGGCCATAACTCCTTCGACCGATTTATTGCTCTTGGCCCAGGAGACTTGTTAAGAAATTTCGTAACGACCCAAAGAAACTGGACGAGTCCGCTAAAGTATTGAGCGCCAGGTCCGCGAGGCCTTCTAGATTACCGCGACCGCCAGGATGAGGAGCGCATTGTTGGTCTAGCTTCAGTCGGCGACACGGCATTAAGCTATGAAGAACCGCCGGTTAAATGAAAGACGATTAGGCGACCATCTACCCCGCGGGTA
>DASSEH010000349.1:0-1093 GCA_035695325.1 Candidatus Angelobacter sp. | reverse complement strand
GCCCGTCATCCTGCTTGGGTGGCGGGTCATCGACGGCAGTACACGCCACGACGCGCACGCGGAGTTGAACCCACGACCGGGCCGATGCTGTGTCGTGGTGCACGGCGCCCAGTAATTGTCCGGCTTGTCTCGGACGTTACTGATCCCGCTGGAATGTGTCCGCGATGCGGGTGTGGAGTTCCAGGCCGCGGGCGTCGTCGGGAATCCGTGGTGGTTCCAGCGTCAACGTCTCGCGGTTGGAAGCTGCGCCCGCGTCAGTACCGGTGGCCTTGTCCCGGCGCTCGGATGCTTGCGGTGTGGCGCGTTCCAGAAATCGGAGCAGTTCGACAGGGAAGGGAAGTACCAGGGTGGAATTCTTCTCTGCGGCGACCTCGACGACGGTCTCCAACAGTCGCAGTTGCAGCGCGGCTGGGTGCTCGGCCATGACCTCGGCTGCTTGGGCCAGCTTTTCGGACGCCTGAAGTTCGCCCTCGGCGGTGATGACCCGAGCCCGTCGCTCACGCTCCGCCTCGGCTTGGCGTGCAATCGACCGCTTCATCGAATCGGGCAGCACGACATCCTTGATTTCGACGCGGTCGATCTGAACACCCCAGCCCAGCGCGGGACTGTCGATCATCAACTCCAGCCCCTGATTGAGATGCTCGCGGTTGGACAGCAGGTCGTCCAGATTGCTCTTGCCGATGATCGAACGCAGTGATGTCTGTGCAACCTGGCCAATAGCCGACACGTAGTCCTGCACGTCGACAGCCGCACGCACCGGATCCGAGACCTTGAAATAGATGACAGCATCCACACGGACGGTCACATTGTCGCGGGTGATGCCATCTTGGGAGGGCACGGCCATCGTGATGATCTGCATGTTCACTTTTCGAGGCGATCGGCGATCGGAATCAACATCGTGAGTCCCGGTCCGCGGAGGCCGGATTGCACACGGCCGAACCGGAAGACGACGCCGCGTTCGAACTGCTTGACGACCTTAATATTCGTTCCGAGCCAGAGCACACCGATGCCGAACGCTGCGGCCAGCGCGTAGAGGGTGATCATTTCTATCTCCAATCTGCCCGGGCTTCGGCTGTCGGTACTCGTTAGCGAG
>DASSEH010000348.1:0-1197 GCA_035695325.1 Candidatus Angelobacter sp. | reverse complement strand
GAGCGTGTTCGGTGAGGCCATTCAGCCATCGATCGGAATGACCACTTTCAACGGCTGCAACCTTCCACGTCTGTAACTTCTCTGGCGGACGAATTTGCCGTTCGATACATTCATGTAATGTCGGCGAACGCTTACAAAAATCGCAATGAAACCGAGACTAGTGCAGTGAGTTTTTGAAAAATGAACGCTAAGCGGTGATGCGATGAGCGATGTTACGATAGGTCCATTTGAAAGGTTTGGCGTTGGCATTGTGGGAACGGATGTAGCGCATGATCTTTCGTTTGAGATCGTTTCGGGACTCGAAGATCCCACGAGCGATCAGGTCACGCTGGATCTTCGAAAACCAGATTTCGACCTGGTTGAGCCAGGAAGAGTAGGTCGGTGTGTAGTGAACAGTGACGTTCGGATGCTCGGCCAAAAACGCGGCGACTCTCTTCGTCTTATGAGCGGAAAGGTTGTCCACGATGATGTGGATTTCCTTGTCGGCCGGCTGGGTGGCAACCACGTCGGCCAGAAAGGCAACAAACTCCGCGCTGGTGTGACGGGCGGAGGTCTTTCCAACCACCTGGCCGGTGCGCACATCAAGGGCGGCGTAGAGCGAAAGCGTGCCGTGGCGGTAGTATTCGAACCCGTGGCGCTCGGCACGGCCGGGCGAAAGCGGCAAAACAGGGTCGAGCCGGTCCAGTGCCTGAATGGCGCTCTTTTCATCGACAGAGAAAACAGCCGCGTTAACGGGCGGGTTGAGATAGAGACCAATGACATCGGCCGCCTTGGCCTCGAAGTCGGGATCGTTGCTGGCCATATACCGCCGGAGGCGATGCGGTTGAAGACCGGCCTTGCGCCAGACCTGCGAGACGTGCGTCTGGGTCGTTCCCAACTCTCTGGCCAGACTGCGGGTGCTCCACTGGGTGGCTCCTCCGCTGGGTTTGCGGTGCAGAGTCCAGTCGATGATCCGTGCTTCGAGCTTCTCTCGGCCCGGTGTGGGCTGACGGCCGCGATGCCGACTATAGAGTCCAGCCAGCCGATCCTCGCGGAAACGGTCCCTCCACAAGCGCACGGTATTGACGCTGCAACGCTCGCTGCCGCTGATCGCCCGCAACGAAAGCCCACGACCGAGATCGAGAACGATGCGAGCCCTGCGGCCGTCTTCGCTGCGCGCACTGCGGCTGTTGGCCATCTTCGCAAGTTCGCGCCGTT
>DASSEH010000347.1:0-1523 GCA_035695325.1 Candidatus Angelobacter sp. | reverse complement strand
AGCATCGCCCTTTTTGCCCGAATTTCTTTCGTTGCACGGCGTAGGTCCTGAACGTCTCGGGCTCGCGTTATCTCTCGCCACGACGATTCGGCTGATCTCCGCACCACTCGCAGGTCGCATAGCTGATCGTGCATGCATTGCGCATCGTGCTGGCGATCTGCGCAGCAATGGCAGGCGCAGCCGCACTTGTTTTCCTGCCTGCGTTTGGATTTCCGGTCTTGCTGTTCGTTGCGCTCCTGCACGCCGCGATGCTTGCTCCCACGAGCGTCCTGGCGGATGCTTTGGCTTTAAGTGCGGCGACCACAAGTTCGAACACTCGCTCCAGATTTGAGTATGGATGGGTGCGAGGCCTAGGGTCGCTCGCATTCATCTTGGGCTCCCTGGCTGCAGGGCAGAGCATTCAGGCGTTTGGAATCGATTCCATTGTCATTGGGCAAGCGATCCTGCTCCTGACGGCGGCAGGCGCGGCATTCTGGGTACCCGAGATTTCTTTACCCCGCAACGCCGAACGGCCCGTCGGCCGGGCTGCACACGTAGGGGTACCAGACTTACTCCGATCACCTAGTTTCAGATGGTTGGTCGTGGTGGCGTCGTTAATCTTGGGCAGTCACGCGATGCACGATGCCTTTGCAATGATTGCCTGGAACGCTGCGGGCGTCAGCCCTGTCGCTGGGGGCGTTCTGTGGTCGGAATCGGTCGCTGCAGAGGTGATTGTTTTTGTTACTGTTGGCCCTTTTCTGTTGCGCCGTCTGACTCCGGAGATTGCTATGGTAGTCGCAGCCGCCGCGTCCTTGGTGCGCTGGGGGTTGTTGGCGGAGAGTTCCAACATCATAGTTATCGCCGCTGCGGAGCCATTGCACGGGTTGACGTTTGCATTGCTGCACCTGTCATGCATGCGAGTGCTTGCGGCCATTGTACCCCGAGAACTCGCGGGACTTGCACAGGCGATCTACGGGACGGTCGGCGTTGGCCTCACTTCAGCGGCGTTTACGTTAATCTCCGGTTCGCTTTACGCGGAATTTGGTAACCAGGGTTTCTGGGCGATGTTTCTAATGGCGTTGGCGGCGCTGCCCGCGATCTGGCGACTTTACCGAGCACGTAGATCAGCCATCACCTGCGCGGCTGACCAGATCATATAGTAGACCGTCGAAACAAAAGCCGCGGCCCTACTATGGGCCGAAGCTGCAGCCTTGCCGGCTTGCCTTTCGGCATTGCTAGTACCCACTTTTCTTCTTGGGTGAGTCATGATTGAAGATCGGGATGATTCCCAAAGCAAGAGAGGTTCGGCTCAAGCCGAAGGTACGCAAGGTGCTTGAGGCTCGCTGCCGGGCACCGACGACAGCGCAGCGCGACGTGAAACGGGCGCGCATAGTGTTGCTGGCGCGGAGGGGCGCAGCACGCGTTCGATTGCCGCGGAAGTGGTTGTTCAGCCGCGCATTGTCAGCCACTGGCGGCGGCGCTTTGCCGAGCACGGCCTTGGTGGGCTCAAGGACCGCCCACGGGCGGGCAAGAAGCCGATGTAC
>DASSEH010000346.1:0-1370 GCA_035695325.1 Candidatus Angelobacter sp. | reverse complement strand
CACGATTATCGTAGCTATTCTCGCTTCAGGCCTCGTGTCGTTAACGCTGACGCCGCTGATGTGCGCGCGCATCCTGGGTGAGCGCAGGGCCGGCCATAAGCGCGCCTGGATGGAACGGCACACCACCAATTTTATCCAGCGAGTGATCGCTGCCTATGGCCGGATGCTCGACAAATTCCTCGATCGCGCATGGCTTGCTGTGCCGATCCTGCTCGCTTGCATTCTTGGTCTCTGGTTTTTCTTCACGCATTTGCCGTTCACATTGTTACCGCCGGGCGACAGCGGTTTCATCCGCGGCTTGTTCATCGCACAAGAAGGCACCTCGCCGGCGCAGATGCGCGCGTTTCAAGGGCAGGTGAATCAAAAAATCCAGGAGGATCCAGCCGTCGGGCAGTTTTTTACGCTAGCCGGTTTTGCTTCGCGCGGCCCGTTATCGCAGGGAATTATGTTCCTTTTTCTAAAACCGCGCAGTGAGCGTGCGCCCGTCGACAAAATCGTTTTGCGACTGCAAAAGTCGATCGCTTCCATTCCGGGCATTGCCACGGTGTTGACCCCGACTCCAGTCCTGCAAATCAGCGTCGGCGCTACGAGCCAGAGCCAGGGCCAGTATGCCTACACCATTAGCGGTATCGTGCCTCAGGACGTTTATGCGATGGCCGATGAACTATTGAAAAAGCTGCAACAATTCAAGGGCTTTGCCAGTGTTCGCTCCGACTACTATCACAGCACGCCCAATCTTAGGATCGACATCAACCGCGATCGCGCCGCGACCTATGGCGTTTCTACTTCTGCCATTCAAAGCCTGATGCGTAACGCCTACTCCCAAAACTACATCTATTTAATCAAACAACCAGACGACCAGTACCAGGTCATTCTTGAAGTTAAAGACAAAGAGCGCGCGCATCCTGACGACTTGGACGATCTCTACGTCCGCAGCAGCACGAGCGGCAATTTCAGTGCGAGCGGATCGGGTGGGGGGACCATCGCCACGACCACAGGTAACATGGCAAGCCTTGTTCCACTTCGCGTTGTAACATCAACCAAGGAAGTTATTGGGCCGCAGGCCGTGAACCATCTCAACCAGTTCACCAGTGTCACTTTCAATTTCAACCTTTTGCCGAATGCGGCGGTTGGCGACGCTACGAAGTACATCGAGGATGCCGTAGCGCAGATCCAGCCGCAATACCCAACGGTGCAGGGAACCTTTCAGGGCGAGGCGCTCGTATTCAGACAGCTGTTTCAATCCCTGCCCCTGCTGCTGCTTGCGGCAATTTTCGTCATGTATGTGATCCTGGGAATTCTTTACGAGAGCTATGTGCACCCGTTCACGGTTTTGTTCCCGGCCATTGTGCCAGCGGTCGTCGGCGGGC
>DASSEH010000345.1:0-1190 GCA_035695325.1 Candidatus Angelobacter sp. | reverse complement strand
GCCAGGACCAGAAGGGGGTCGAGTGATTGGCTCCCCATTCGCTGCCGATGAGGGACTTCTTGATCGCGACGCTGAACAGGACCAGATTGAGTTCTACGAGGATCAGAGCAATCAGCGCGCTGGCGATTGGGGGCCCGCCCAATCTCAGCAAACAAACGTACATAACCGGGAAGACGATCATCTCGGTGATGGGCAGCATGCCGATGCTCAGGAAGTCGAACAGGAAGACCCGGGTCAGGAAGAGGGAAAAGTCCGGCAGTCTGTGGGTTTCATTCTCCGCCTCAAATGACGCGCTCGCGAATTTCACCGGCGGATTTCCCGCCACCGTGATTGGATCGCCAAGTCGGGACCGCATTTGTCGTCGGAACTGTATGTCATTGCCCGGCGTGGAGACGCCTAGCAGGAAGTTGGACGGGAAATTCCCGTACTCCGCTACGCAATTGTTACCGCCGAAGAAATTCCGGGGCATATCGAGGCGGCGCAGCTTGAAGTGCTCGGCGCCATAATCGAGCATGTTCGTGAAACATCCATTGGAGAAGAAAATCTGGGAGTCGGCGGCAGTAACCTCCGGGACGAGGTTGAACATGACGTCGCACTCGGAGGCGCCAAACCGCGGGAAGTGCATGCCAGCAAGAGCCCTCAGGTACTGCCCGGTGATGCTCCAGGTCCACAGTCTCTGGATGCCGTTCAACCTCTTCATTCTGTACATGAGGAGAGCGCCCCTGAGCCCGCGCGAGGGATACAGACCCGGCGAAACGGCCGTCCAGCGTATGAAGAGGCAGCCCAGCAGAGAGGTCACGACGACGGTGACCCAGCTGACGATAAACGAGTAAAGAGCCAGGTGCCAGACGATCTCGAACAGCGGCGTCACCCTGAAATATTCATCGGAAAGTTCAGCTTCTCCGGCGGGTACCAAGGCGCGGGCGAGCCAGAAGATCGCGGCGGTGGGGACCACAATGAGCCAAAAGGACAGGAAGATCTGCATAAGGAGGTTGAGGGTCTCCAGTAGCCAGATCGGATACGCGTACTGACAGGCGATCGCCGTGCGCTTCAGCTCCGTGCAGCGGCCGTTGAGGCGCGCGGGAGCTCCTTCCCAGATCTCCTGCGAGCCCACGTTGGCGAGGATGGGGGTCAACGGAGTGATCCAGGTGCCGCGGCCCACCGTCACATTGTTGGCGATGGCGGCTCGC
>DASSEH010000344.1:0-1274 GCA_035695325.1 Candidatus Angelobacter sp. | reverse complement strand
CCGAAATTTCTCGATCGCATCCTTCAACTGGACCACGCGCCAGATAATCCTTCGGAACGAAGAACGCGCCAGGCGAAGCGCAAGCCTTTCGTTGGCTTCCTGCAGATTGGCCGCGACCGAGGTTGCCCCCTCAAAGGTCAGCAATTGCTCGAACGCCTGTCTGGATCCGTGATAAAGAATGTTAGCTTGAGGTTCCGCGATGGCATAATCACCCAGCGCCAACAAATCCGCTGCCGCGCTCGCTGCCGTCCCTATCACGACAGTAATTAATCGGCATCTTCTTCCATCCTGATCCGGGGCCTTAATCAGAAAACGGATTCCCTCCGCTACCGCAGACGATCCCCCAGGGCTGTCGATGTAAAGGGTTATCGGATCTCCGCTGGCAGCCCGGAACTCTTTTATTCGCGGGCTCAGGGCGTGCGCGGC
The DNA here is from genome assembly GCA_035695325.1 of Candidatus Angelobacter sp. GTDB lineage: Bacteria > Acidobacteriota > Terriglobia > Terriglobales > Acidobacteriaceae > Angelobacter. Next base: position 848 of record DASSEH010000344.1, on the reverse strand, counting down.
CTCCTGCGTTATTTTTCCCGTCAGGAATAATGAGCGCTCGAAATTCTCCCGATAATCTTTGTCGTGGGCGGGCATTTACGCAACGGCGCCTCGTCGCCATGGTCCGACGCGGCCTCAGCTTTCCGATTCACCTCTGTTCTGTAACGGATCGAGTCGACAAACGCCTTCACATCCCCGTCGTATTGCTCAACAATGATCCGAACAACCCTCGCCAGACGTTCGTCCACCCTCGGGGCATGTTCTTCTTCAAGTCTTTTGTCGAGCATTTCTAATCAATCGCTTAAGCGTGATGGGAGCTTTGCCGCAAAGGAGCGACCACCCCAGATTCTCCATCCACAGTAGCCGGCGCGAAAGCTTCGCGCCAGCCACTTTGTGTTTCCATCGTCAACGGCTCACGCCGCAGGATAACCTAGAAACTCTTTCGCTTTGGCCACTTCGGCATCCCATTTCTTTAACTGTTCCGGGTTAAGGAAGCGCTCCAGCCCCTCGCGTAGTTCGGTTCGGCGAGATCCGATCGCTTTGATGATGTCCTGCCGGGTAACTTCCGGATGGGACTTCTTGTATTCATGCAGCCTGCCGGCCGCAAAAGCCAGCCGCTCGTGAAGCTTTGTCTTTTGTTCATCCGAAAGGTTTAGATCCCCCGCGAACCGTTTGAGTTCATTTCTGATCGCTTGACCTTGTTCATCATTCATCGTTTTATTTCTTTCTATTGTTAGTTTGTTTACTGACAATTATTAAAAGCCATCATTGTACATTGCGCTCACCGATTATTGTCAGAGTTGAACCGAATGTTGTGTACGTTGAGGACTCTCCCGCTTGCTCGTGCGTCTCGATCACGTTGCCAACGT
>DASSEH010000343.1:0-6500 GCA_035695325.1 Candidatus Angelobacter sp. | reverse complement strand
CCTCCGGCAAGCCAGTTCCGGCTTACGCGTAATCCTCAGAGCCGCTTCACAGTTCGCCGAATCCGTGCCTATCATTGCCCAAATATCTTTGTGAACTCATCCCCTGCCCATATGCTGTCCCTGTTCAGAGTTTCCTTAGATATGCCGCATAAGCGGCGGCTCTGGCCTTCTGCCGTGGCAGATTATCCTCGGACGCAATGTCTGCATATAGTGGCACTTAAAATACTCTCCTGAAAAAATGTACGACTATAGTAGAGCAAGATTCTTATGACAACCATTTAAGAAAGTGGGCATTTCGCTGCAGCCAGGACTCCTTTTAGCCACATCCTGTCGAATAAACAGGCGATCTGATCTTGTGAAATAACCCTTGCTTTGTATGAATTAACCATCTACAACTGGAGGCCAATCCAATGCAGGTAGTTAGCAACCAGCTTCCTGAAACATCAGGAGAACGGAGATTCCCATGAATTCATCTGCAGCTGCGCCAGCGGCCTCAGCGCCCATGGCAAAATCACATCACGGTAAACCGCTCCGGGGGCTGATGAGCACCCCGGCATCCCCCAATTTTCAAGGCCGGTTCGGACGAATGTTTCGCTCCCTTCCGGCTGCCAAATACGGCAGGACCGACAAAGAGAGCCATGCGGCCCTTATAGCCCTGGCTAACGCCATGACATCAACATTTGACCCTCCGAAGGATGGGAATGATCCAGAAGAGAGTGGCATTCCTGCGCTCTATACCTACCTCGGTCAATTCATCGATCACGATATTACTTTTGATCCCATGAGCACGCTGATCAAGCACAGCGATCCGGATGCTCTCACGGACTTCCGCACACCCGCATTCGATCTGGACAATGTTTACGGACGCGGACCGGATGACCAGCCATATCTCTACGACGATGGCCCAAAGTTTCTGCTCGGCGACCCGCTGAATAATGGCGCACATGACTTACCACGCAACAATGCCAAACCACGGCGCGCCCTGATCGGCGATCCACGGAATGATGAGAACAGCATTGTGTCGCAACTACAGGGCCTGATGCTGCGCTTTCACAATCGTGCTGTAGACGAAAATAAAACTTTGGATTTTCCCTCCATACAGAGGATTGTCCGTTTCCATTACCAATGGGTGATACTGCATGACTTTTTGCCCAGGATTGTAAGCGATACAGTTCTGGATGCTTTGAAGACCCATGGAAAGTTTGACGCACGCAAGCTTGAATTTTTCCATTGGAAAAACGAGCCATTTATGCCGGTCGAGTTTTCCGTGGCCGCATACCGGCTGGGACATTCCATGATCCGGCCAGGATACCGATTGAATGATGATGATGCAACGCTGTTGCCCATTTTCCCGATTCCGCCGAACACGATCCCGGAGATTCCCAAGGGGATCAAGGACGGCCTGACTGGTTTCGAGGAGATGGCCAAAAACCGCGGGATTGACTGGGCACGGTTCATTGACACAGAGATTCGCTCTTACGGCACCGACAATCCTAAAGACGCAACCACGAAAAAGCGGCTTCAGCTTGCATACCGTATCGATACTTCGGTAGTCACACCCCTCTCAGTATTGCCACCGAGCGTAGCGTTCAATCCGGCTTCGCTTCCGCAGCGCAATCTTCTCCGGAGCTTTGAACTGGGCCTGCCCAGCGGGCAGGATGTGGCCCGGGCCATGGGCGTGAAGCCGTTAACTGATGACCAGATAACAATAGGCAAGGCAGTCGACAAACCGGAAGATGGCGATGTGCGGGGCAGCATTGCAAAACTTAAGGAACTGGAGGCATTCAAGGGAAAGTGTCCACTGTGGACTTATATCCTGGCAGAAGCCTTCAATAACCGCATAGAGGTGGAAATTCCGGTTACGGCGAAAAAGAAGATTAGTACGCCACAGCTTGGCTCGGTGGGGGGCCGAATTGTTGCTGAAGTCTTCCTTGGGCTTATGTTTGGCGACAATGACTCTTATCTGAGCCATGATCCAAACTGGAAGCCTACCCTGAGCAAAAATGGTGAGTTCCGGCTCAAGGACCTGGTAAACTTCGCTCTTGGAAAGTAACCCGGTTAGATAAAAGCCCGCCCTCCAATGGCGGGCTTTTTATGCTTGCTCTGCCGTGGATTAGGCAGCGCGGCCTTTGAATGGCTCAAATTAGCACGGTGCGGAAAATGTATTGTGCGCCTGAGCCCTCTGCGCCATTCGCGCTTTTGATATCCACGTCAATTGCTTCCCATGCGGGTTAGTATGCGGTCTGTTGTGATAAAAGTCGTTATACTCCATGCAGTATAGGAAGTCTTCCGGAACCGTCCGACGTTTGCAGAAAGGGCGGACGTGGCTTATTTGAGGTAGCGGCGCAGGACTTCAACCAGTTCATCGGCGGCTCTGGCTTCGGAGGAATTGGCCTTCGCATTGGGGCTCAGGACGTGACACTTGATTTCTCCCTCGATGATCTCCGCCATAAAACTGTTGATTGCGCCACGGCAAGCTGCCACTTGCTGCAGAACTGAAGCGCAGTCCCGATCCTGCTGGACAGCTTCTTTGATGCCTTCCAGTTGCCCCTGAATGCGGTTGATGCGGGTAGTCAACTCTTTTTTAGCGCTGGTAATATGGCTCAAGTGTGCTATGACCTCCGTTTGGGCAATGGCCAGGCATTCCCAATCAACAAAAAACCAAAAATTTACAACATACTGTTGACAGTATAGGTCAAAGCCATTAGCGTGTCTAAAGTGCCGCTAAATTCTGGCGGCCCTGATCTCTTAATTTATGGCAAACGACAGCAGTACTAAAAAGGAGCCTCCGAGTCATTGGAGTGCTCCAGGAGTTCGCGAAAGAGTTTGTGATTTGAAGGCTACTCTGGCCCACGCCTGCTAAAGCCTTCTGCTCACTCGCTCTTTCACGTACAAGACGTGAACCTGAGCGAGTGAAGCTTTAATGCACCGAAGTTCCTTCGGTGTATCAACGTTTTACTCCTCCCAACAACCCCGGTGTCTCGGTGCTGCTCTGGCAGTACAGAGAGCAGGATCGTTCGCCGTGCCTCGCCTGGGCATGGCGTGGCTCCGGCACGCCTGGGCCCTGAACTGGTCTTCTTAGGAAGCCCCAAAAAAAGGAGGAGAAATGATCCGTACATTGCAAGTTTTTGATCTGTTTCGTCATGGGCGCGCTGAGGGTACGCTTCGCAGTGAACCGAAGATTCAGTCGGCAGTTCCGGTAACCGGTCGTGTTGTGCGGCGCAAGTGGCAGCATAGCCTGCTCACCTTTCTTATGGTGTTTGGGCCCGGTCTTATTGTGATGGAAGCGGACAACGATGCCGGAGCTGTCTCGACCTACATTCAGGCGGGCGCGCAGTACGGCACGCGTCTGCTGTGGCTGATGCTGTTGCTTCTGCCGATTACATACTTCGTGCAGGAGATGGTGGCGCGTCTGGGCATTGCCACTGGCAAGGGCCATGTGGCCATGATTTATGAACGCTTTGGAAAGTGGTGGGGACGCTTTTCCCTGCTGGATCTGATGTTCGTAAATTTTCTTACTTTGATTACGGAGTTTGCCGCGATCTCACTGGCGTTGAGCAAGTTAGGAATCTCTCCGTATGTCGCTGTGCCGGTATCTGCTGCCGGATTAATACTTTTGGTGGTTACCGGCAGCTATCTTCGCTGGGAACGGATCGTGATCGGGTTGTGCCTGATCGACCTGACCTGGTTTGCGCTTGCCCATGCCGTCCACTCGAATTGGGCGATTTCTCTGCATGACACGCTCGTACCTGGCTTGCCTCCGGGCCGGGTGGACAGCAATTTGATTTATCTGATCATCGCGATTGTAGGCACGACCATTGCGCCGTGGCAGCTCTTTTTTCAACAGAGCTGTGTGGCGGAAAAACGGCTGCGCTTTGCTGATTTGAAGTGGGCCCGCCTGGATACGCTGCTGGGTGCTGCATTCACGGTTGCGGTTGCCGGGGCCATGATTCTGATTGGCGATCTGGGTTTCCGGCATCGGATTGGCTTCGAAGATCCCGCACAGCTTGCCGTGGCCCTCGGTCCCATTGCGGGCAAATTTGTTCGCAACGGTGTGCTGTTGCTCATGGTTAATGCCGCCGTGCTGGGCACAACCGCTATCTCGCTGGCAAGCGCTTGGGCCTACGGCGAAGTAATGGGCTGGCAGCATTCCCTGCACAAAAAAATACATGAAGCCCCGGCATTTTATGCTGTCTACATCGCCTGTGTAGCGGCGGCGGCAGCGATCGTCCTGGTCCCACGCATGCCGCTGCAGGTTGTCATCATCAGCGTGCAGGTCTTTGCCGGGCTCATTTTGCCCTCGGCCATCATTTTTCTCCAGCTTTTGCTGAACGATCATGCCCTTCTGGGGGATGAGTGGATCAACCGGCGCTGGAACAACTGGATCAACTGGACGATCATCGTCGTCCTCTTTGCTCTGTCGCTTCTGCTCGCGGCCCAAGTGATGTTACCCAATCTGTTCGGGTAGTTTGACCGGATTTTAAGGAATTTTCAGGAAGGAGAACTGTTATGGAGAGGTTACAGAATACACAGGCAATGGAGGTGTTTGAGGTGGTTCATCCTCTGCGCGATAAGGCGGAGAAAAAACTTCAGACAACAGGATTAGGGCCAATCGAGATGACTACAGGGGTAAAGATTTCCCTTATGATGCTGCGAGTGTACCTCACCCTGATGACGTTCATGCTCGTATATCACGTGGCTGGCCTGGCCGGTATTTTGGGCAGGCACTAACAGACGATAGATTTCTCGCGAATGACTACTGACTGCGGTTATCCGCGAGAGATCTCAGTCCATAATAGATTTCAAATACCAGGAACTTTGAATGCGCACTCTTGTTCTGATCACATTTCTCGTGCTGACGCAACTGGCCACGCCGGCACAAACGGCTCCCATGGCTCCGCCCGACGATCCTGCTGCCACCACGAGCGCTTCCGCGGGACAGTCCCGCTCCGTGCCCAAACCCGCACCGCCATCCTCGCAGCCATCCGAGCAACCCAACAGCCCGGACCCTTCGCCCGCTCCGCCCGATGATTTCGTGGAAACAATGTCCTCCCATTTCAAGGACACGCGGTTCTGGCTCTCCGGGCAGACGAACTTTATTTTCGAGGCCCATCCTGGATTCCATGCCGCCTACAGCGGACCGCACAGCCTCAGTACACACTATGAAAAAGCCACTTCACGGGTCCTTACCCTCTATACCGGCATGAGGCTCAACGATTCCACCGAGATTCTGGTGGACATCGAAGAAGCCGGCGGCTCGGCGCTCACCACCGGTTTTGGTTTAGCAGGGAATCCCAACCTGGACATTGTGCGCAATCCGTCGCTGAGCAAAGCGGTGTACCTGGGGCGTGGCATGATCCACAAAGTATTTGCCCTGAGCAAGGACAAGGTTGAAACCCAGCGCAATTTTCTCTCGCTGTTCGATGAGCTGCCGCGACGGCGCCTGGAAATTCGCTTTGGCAAGTTCAGCATGCCGGATTTCTTCGACGCGAATTCCGTGGGCTCCGACACGCACTTTCAATTCAACAACTGGACCGTGGACAACAACGGCGCCTGGGACTATGCCGCCGATACGCGCGGCTATACCGTTGGATTTTTGGCCGATTACGAGGACCGCAACTGGGGCTTCCGCTTTGCGGAAGTGCTTTTGCCCACGGTTGCGAATGGAATCAATCTGGTGTGGCGTCCGTGGCAGGTCCACGGGGAAAATTGGGAATACGAGCTTCGTCACGGCGTGATTCCGAAAAAATCCGGCGTCATTCGCCTGCTGGCTTTCACCAACTACGCGAACATGGGAATCTATCGCGATGCCATAGCCCAGTTTGAGAGCGGGCTGGTTGCCACCCCGGACATCACCAATCACCCCTGGCACATTACCCGCAAATATGGTTTTGCCGCCAACCTGGAGCAGAACCTCTCACCGAACATCACGGCGTTTGCTCGCTGGGGATGGAATAACGGAAAAACCGAGTCATTTGTCTACACCGAAGTGGATTCAACTGTTGCCGAAGGCGTGCGGGTGAACGGCGTGAAATGGCATCGCAGTCAGGACCGCGCCGGCGTGGCTTTTGTCTCGAACGGCATCAGTAAAGACCACCAGGTGTATCTGGGCGATGGCGGGCTGGGCTTTCTCCTTGGCGATGGAAAGCTGACCTACGGGCGGGAAAATATCATTGAGTCGTATTACACCGCCCACGTTTGGCGGGGAATTTATGTGGCTCCCGGACTGCAATACATCGTCAATCCCGGCTACAACCAGGATAGAGGCCCGGTGCTGGTACCTTCCTTCCGGCTGCATTTGGAGTTTTAAGACTGGATTAACTGCAACGAAATTGAGCGGTTCCTGTGCATCTGCCACAGTTTAGACCATTTCTAGTAACGATAGGGATAATAATGTAAGCGGGAATCAGGGTGGAGTGGGATAGGATGGTTGTGCTCTGGAAGTTTTCCTGCAACCCGACGATGGCCCGAGCGTATTCCGACGATTTGCGCCGCAAGAT
>DASSEH010000342.1:0-2698 GCA_035695325.1 Candidatus Angelobacter sp. | reverse complement strand
GCCATGTCCGAGTCTGGGCACATAGCTGCCCCGTAGTAGGTGGTCCTCGGATAGCGGACCTGGTGGGCTAACGCAAGCCGGCGCTACTTCGCTGGCCATCGTGAACTGCCAAAACTGTTGACGCGGCGAGATCGGCAGCTTTCAATGTTGCAAAGGATTTCTCTTGGAGGGGGCCCATGAAGCTACTGCCGTTGTTTGCCGTGGGAATTGCGCTGGCCCTGGCTGCATGTGGCCGTGAGACAGGACCGAAGGGCGACCCCGGGTCACAAGGACCGGCGGGCCCGCAGGGAGCGCAGGGCATCCAAGGCGTTCCAGGTCCTCAGGGTCCTGCAGGTGCTCAGGGGCCTCAGGGGCCGCAAGGACCGAAAGGCGACAAGGGCGATAAGGGCGAGTCTGGCTCGGTGAATGTTCGAGCGGTGGAGGCTGATGGAGCTGTCGTTTGCGACAGTAGCGAGACGCTTGTGTCCGTGTTCTGTCCGAGCGGGGGAACATCGCATCGTGCGAAGTGCGGGACCTCTCCTACAATAGGCCTCTGCTTGAAGAAGTGACGTATCCGCGAGGACTGCTAACTAGCCAAGGGCTTCGCCCTTGATATCCCTTGCGCCTGAGCGTGACGAGGGTGCTGTAGACCATCGCTGGGTATCATGGGGAGGCATGTTTTAGACACCAGAAATTGCCTCTACGATCCCGTTGCTAAGACATTAGCCGGGAGCTGGCGATGAACTCCTTCTACGAGCACCACAAAGACAGCATCAATTGGCATTATCGTTGTTTTGACAGGATTTTGCTGAACGGGTTGATTCAACCGTTCCAGCAGCCCGAGCGGGTCGTCGGCTTTTTCAATACCTATCGCCAGCTATACCCGGTGACCCGAGAAACACTGCGCGGCATCGCCGATCAGTTTCAACGCTGGGTGACGGAGCGGGCCGAGAAGCGCAACATCCCGATTGTCGAAGCGCCGAAGGGCCGTCGTGACGAATTTATCGACCCGTATTTCGAACGGGCCAAGCCTGATGCCGTCGTGGCCATCCTGAAGGCGCGAGAACCGGCGCGGATCATGATTGCCATCGGCGACAAGGTCGCAAACCGATGGCACCTCCAGTTCGCGCAGCGCTGGGTCATTCAATACAACTTTTACATCAATGACCGGAATTGGGGACGGATGTTCGTGCGGGTCTGCCCGTACCTTCCATTCTCCGCCCGTATCTGTCTCAATCAGCATCATTGGCTGGCCAACCGCATGCGCCAGCACGGCATCGGATTTAAGCAAGCCGCCAATGCCTTCTTGAAATGCGCAGTTCCTGATCGCATGCAAGAGCTCGCCAACTCGCTGACCCCTCGGGATCTGGTGACCTGCGGTCAAAAATGGCTGGCGCACCTCACGCCCTTCTTCACTGCAAGAGAACGCGAGCACGCGGGCTGCCAGCACCGGCTGTTCTTCTCGCAAGTCGAATATTGCGACAACCTCATCTTCCATCGCCGCGCGGCACTGGATAATCTTGGCCAACGCCTGCTCGATGCCAATCGAACAATCGGTCAGCCGAATAAGATCACCGTGATCTTCGGTCGCAAGGTCACCAAGCAATATCGGGGCAAGTTGCAAACCGAGATCGAGGACATGAACCTTCCAAATCCGGTGGTTCGCAGCCACTATCGCAACGGCTTCATCAAGCAATACGTTCGTGATCACATCATCCTGCGGACCGAGGCCGCGAGCAACAACGTCAACGATTACGGCGTCAACAAAGCCGTCGAAAATTTGCCTGCTCTCCAAAAATCTCTGTCGGAGATCAACGATAACTACCTCAACGTCCAGCAAGACATTCTGGAAACCTTCGTTGATCGCGGTCAGTTGCGAAAGCTCGCGGAGCCGACCATCACATCGACCGGAAAGCGCATTCCTGGCCTCAAGCTCGATCATCCTCGGCAACTTGCACTGATGCACGCGCTTGTACGCTTCGCACACGTCGCAGCCGACAATACATTCACAACTGCCGAAATCTATCCCGCCGTCATCAAGGCGCTTGGCTGCGTCCCCGACAGCTACACGCTCGCCTCGCTCCGCTATGATCTATCAAAACTCCGTGCCAAAGGTCTTGTTGCCAAGCTCCCGAACTCTCGACGCTATCAACTCCTTCCGCAGGGATACTCGATCTGCCTCATCTTCCTGAAGCTCTTCGAACGGGTCTATGCCCCACTCATGGCAGGTCTCCTCAGCCCCTTCAAAGCTGATAAAAGGCTCGAATCCCAGAGGCGGTCTCAACTCGATCGCCTCTATCAGCGCGTCATCGACGATCTCGATACCCTCGTCCAAGCCGTCGGCTTAAAAGCCGCGTGACTTCAACCTCAAACGAGAACAAATTCCCCGCTACCGGCACGATAACGGTCTAATCATTGCGGCATCAGAATACATCGACCGAGCGACGCTCTGCGATTTCGACCCAACGGTACTGACTTTCCATCCTGACAACACAGTAGACGAGCAACTTCAGTATCGCGTCCGGACGACCGCGGCGGCGGCTTACGAGCTATCGGTTGTGTCGCACCCGATAGGCTGCTCCCACGATGGCGAGAGTGCAGCTGCGCAGCGCGAGCTTGCGAATCCGGTTCGAACAGATGATCAACTACCAAAACAATTTAACCGGCGCCTGGCCGGTGAACTTATGAAATCGGATCGCTGACCGGGCGCCTGATTGGC
>DASSEH010000341.1:0-1242 GCA_035695325.1 Candidatus Angelobacter sp. | reverse complement strand
TATGCTTATCCCCTTGACTCAGGTTCATAGAGACCTGAGATTGAGAGGTGCGACCAACCTTTCCCAAGACCTTGAGGGGGTTCCGCGAGAGGTTTGCCGATGAGCAGGCGTGTGTGCGCTATCTTTGGGAGAGCCGATGGCCAGAAGGCTTTCGCTGCCCGCGTTGTGGAGGCGACGGGTATTGGCCGATTGAAGGCCGTGCACTGCGGCAATGCGATCAGTGCAACTACCAGGTTTCTCCAACCGCCGGAACGCTGATGCATCGCAGTCGATTTGCGTTGAAGGAGTGGTTTTGGGCCGCCTACCTGGTGGCCACCCATACCCCGGGCATGAGCGCTACCCAACTTCGGCGCCAGATGGGATGTAGTTATAAGACTGCATGGTTTTTGCTTCAGCGTCTTCGCAGGGGAATGGTTAACGCGAACCGCAGTCGCCTTCGCGGGCGAGTGGAAGCTGACGAAGTTTTCATCGGCGGTCCGGTGCCCGGCAAAAAAGGCAGAGGCGTGGCGCGCTCTGAACATCGCACGCTGGTTTTTGGAGCCGTGGAAGTCCTCGTCTATACCGATAAGCATGGCTATTACATGGAGAGGGCAGGCCGGCTCAGGCTGGCTAAAGCCCAACGGGCGGATGAAACTTCCATTCGTCGCTTCCTGTCGGAGAATGTGGAACTGGGAACCGAAATTGATACCGATCAATGGAGAGGGTATTCCAAAAATGCCATGAGAGGCTACCGTCACGAGTTCCACCATCCCGAAACCCATGCCCTGCACATTCATCGGGTCTTCGGCAATCTTGAAACCTGGCTGAACGGCACTCACCACGGTGTCGATGCAAAATACCTGCAAAATTATCTCGATGAATTTGTCTTTCGTTTCAACCGCCGACAAACGCCGATGGCAGCTTTCCAAACACTCATGGGCCTGACTACCCAACGTCCTCATCTTTCTCTGAAGAAAATGACGGAACCTGATTCAGCGGGATAAGCATTTTGTAGTATTTTCCGGGGTTTTACAGCGTAACGGTGCGTAACGCCAAACGCCCGCTGGACCGCATAAACACAAGCGGATAGGCCGCGGCTCGGGCAAACAAGGCCCTTGTGTCGTACAATTGTAGCATACGGGATGCGCCCGGGAGCTATTACACGGCAAAAGCGTTGATTGCTTAGCATCCCCCAGCCGTCGGCGCGCGTTGCGAAATTGTCAAATGCCTACGCGACAGGCCGCCGCCCTGTAGGCGAATCTA
>DASSEH010000340.1:0-1223 GCA_035695325.1 Candidatus Angelobacter sp. | reverse complement strand
AGGGCGACCGCAGATGGCTGGCCGTTGCGGAACGTCTCGCTGGAGAGAAAGCGCGTCGTGCCATAGCCGCGTAGATACGGCACGATCACCCGATAGCCCGCCGACGCCAACAGCGGCGTGACATCGACAAAGCTGTGAATGTCGTAGGGCCAGCCGTGCAAAAGCAGCGCTGGTGGACCATCGGCGGGGCCGGCTTCGGCGTAGCCGACATTGAGCAAACCGGCATCGATCTGCTTCAGCGGACCGAACGAAGTGTGCGATCCAGGCTTGACCGTGGGCAATTTTGCCTTGGCAGGCTGCGCGTCTACCGCGCCGATCATGCCGAGCTGGGCGGCGGCGACGGTTAAGGCAGCGGTACCGACAAAGTGGCGGCGACGATGGTCGATGTCTTGGGATGTTTTGATCTTATCCATGACAAGTACCCAATTCGATAGTCGGCAGGAGCGTGTTGCCTGGGGCAGGAAGCTGTACCTTAGCACACCAGTGCGATCGGCGGGCTGCGTTGTCGGATCACGGCGACTTCCGATCTACCCTGCCGGCTCAACCGATCGACGCAACACAGGCGTTAAATCTCTCTGCTGGTGTTTCAAATTGCAAGGTCTCACGTGGTCGTTCGTTTAGCTGACGAGCCACTTTGTTCAGATGGGCTTGCGAATGCACCGACAAGTCGGTGCCCTTAGGAAAGTATTGTCTCAACAGGCCATTGGTATTCTCGTTCGACCCGCGTTGCCACGGGCTTTGCGGATCGCAAAAATAGACATCGATGTTGGTCGCCAACGTAAAGCGACGATGATCCGTAAGTTCCTTGCCCCGGTCCCAGGTCAGGGATTTATATAGCTCCTTTGGTAGCTTCTTCGCCTGGTTGATAAGCGCGGTGACAACCGTCTGGGTGTCCTTGCCTGCCACCTTGGCCAACATCACGTAACGGGTATGACGCTCGACCAAGGTCGCGATGTAGGTGTTGTTCGGCCCGGACAGAAGATCGCCCTCCCAGTGACCAGGCACCGCCCGATCTTCAACCGCCGCCGGTCGCTGGCGGATTGAGACGATATCCTTGATATGTCCGCGTTTATCGCCATGCGGGTCAACCGGCCTGGAGCGACGCATCGAGCGCTTCGATCGGAGATGGCTAAGCAGCTCTTTCTTGAGCACGCCGCGCGCTTGGACAAACAGGCTGCGATAGATGGTCTCGTGTGACACCTGATTACACTCGTCTTCAGGAT
>DASSEH010000339.1:0-98663 GCA_035695325.1 Candidatus Angelobacter sp. | reverse complement strand
ACCTCCGGCAAGCCAGTTCCGGCTTACGCGTAATCCTCAGAGCCGCTTCACAGTTCGCCGAATCCGTGCCTATCATTGCCCAAATATCTTTGTGAACTCATCCCCTGCCCATATGCTGTCCCTGTTCAGAGTTTCCTTAGCGTTCCTGCTCTATCCTGCGGATTCGTGCTGAAGCCGATCACTGTTGCGGGGTGATTCCGATCATCGTTCCGGCGCGAAGTCGATCACCATTTTTGGGCAAAGTCCCAAACGCGTCTCCTCACCATGTAGTACTTGGCGAAGATGGTGATGGGAGATGTCCATCACTTTCCTTATCGCAAGACCAGTCAAATCACGAAAGTTTTTAATCGCTGCGGAAGCGCTTCGTTCATGACGGCAGAACACGAGCATAGTGGTGTAACCACTGCCAGATAGTCCGGAATCGATTGTGGCCTTACCCCAAATTTGAATTTCAGAGCCTCGTACGGCAACTGAACATACGCGATAAAGCAATGGTGCTATTGATTGGCAGCACAGGACTGCGGCGATCAGAAATGATCGCGCTCACCTGGTCCGATCTGAATCTCAGAACAATGGAAGTGAATGTCTTGAGGTCTTGTGTCCGAAATCGATTAGGCACGACAAAGACCGAGTCGTCTCGACGCCCTGTCCCGCTTCATCCTGTCGTTCTTGGCGCGCTGTTAGAGTGGCGGGAGCGATCGCCTTATGCGGCAGATCTGGATTTCCTGTTCCCTTCAGTTCGGCTCAAAGAGAGCAGGCCCCTTAGCCCTGACAGCATTCTTGAAAAGAGCGTTCGACCTGCTCTTGCAGGGATCGGAGTCGTCGGAAAACAAATCGGCTGGCACAGCTTCCGTCATTCGCTGGCAACGAATTTACGATCGTTGGGTGTCGATATCAAGGTTGCGCAGGAACTGATGCGGCATTCGAGCAGTCGCACCACGCTCGATATTTACACTCGCGCTGTGGACCAGCAGAAACGCGAAGCGAGCCTAAAAGTTGTTGCATTGATGTTGCCGCGCGAACTGGAAGAACTTCAGCACCCTTCCGCACCCGGGCGAGACGTTTCAGAACCCCGTAAAAGGTTATAAGCGATTGGTATTGAAGGGGATGTTGGTGGACCTGGTCGGGATCGAACCGACGACCTCTTCCATGCCATGGAAGCGCGCTCCCAGCTGCGCCACAGGCCCACTTACTTTCTTCTTGCTGAATCTATTGTTACTGAGTAGCGCGAAATCGTCAAATCGTTTGCCGCAGTTCCTGTAATTTTGGGCTTTTACGGAACCTTTTTATATTTCCATACGTCTCAGGAGTGAAGCAGGTAAAATTCAAGACCAGCAATCTCCTGATTTTTATTATGGCCCGGACTCAAATATCTCTCAAAGAGCCTATGTTGATCGCGCTGGACACCCTGCGCGCGCACAAGCTGCGCTCTTTTCTTACGCTGCTGGGCGTGATCCTTTCGGTTGCCACGCTGATCGTGGTAGTGTCCATGATCGAGGGGACCAACCGGTATATTTCCGATAAGGTCGCGAATTTCGGCGCCAATGTCTTTCAGGTGAGCCGTTTTCCGCTGATTACCAGCCTTGACGAATTTCTTCGCCTGCAGAAGAAGAACAGGATTATTACCTGGGAGGATTACATCTTCCTGCGTGACAACATGAGGCTGGCCAACACCGTGGGGCTGGAAGTCTCTGGCCATTTGGGAAAGACAAAGTATCAGGGCGAGGCGCTGGAAGATGTTGGCATCGTCGGCGTGACCGGAAACATGGCCGCCATGGATACGCGCGAACCGGAAAACGGGCGCTACATTGTGGATTCCGATGGCGCTCACCGGGCCAACGTCACCATGATCGGAGCCGAGGTGGCCAAACGGCTGTTCAAAGGCGCCGACCCACTGGGCAAACGGATATACATTGAGGGCGAGGAATTTGAAGTGGTAGGTGTGGCCAAAGAGCTGGGCACAACCTTCGGCCAGTCTCAGGACCAATTCGCTGTGGTGCCTGTTGAGACGTACCAGAAAATGTTTGGCACCAAGGACAGCCTGGATATCAACATTCAGGCGCTCAGCCCGGACCTGATGGATCCCGCCCAGGACGAAGCCCGCCTGCTGATGCGTGCTCGCCGCCACCTGAATCAGAAAGATGACGACACCTTCGGCATCGTCGCGGCCTCGGCGGTCATGGATTTGTGGAAGCAGCTTACGGGGACACTGGCAACCAGTTCCATCGGAATTGTTTGTGTGTTCATGGTGATCGGTGGAATTGTGATCATGAACATCATGCTGGCCAGCGTGACCGAGCGTACACGCGAAGTGGGAGTACGCAAGTCCTTGGGCGCAACTCGCGGAGATATTTTGGCGCAGTTCATTATTGAGGCTTCCGTGATGGCGGCCATTGGCGGGTTGATCGGCGTGCTGCTGGCCAGCGCCATTGCCATGCTGGTGCGCGCGATTACGCCTGTGCCCACGTCGGTCCCCATTGTTTGGGTGATCGTGTCCGTTTTTATTGCCGTTTTTGTGGGGCTCGTTTCCGGCGTATATCCGGCCTACAGGGCCTCGCGGCTTGATCCCATTGAGGCATTGAGGTTTGAAGCATGAGCGCAGATCATTCCAAACTGCTTTCTGAAGATATCAAGATGGCTTTTGACACCATCCGCACCCATAAGGTGCGCTCATTTTTGACCGTGCTGGGTGTGGTGATCGGGGTGACGGTTGCCATTACCGTAACGTCTATTCTGATTGGGTTTGAGAGCAGCGTGCAGGATTCGTTCAATCAGTTTGGCATCAATAACCTGTTCGTTTTCCGGTTTCAGCAGGGGTTCCGCGCACGGCTTAGCCCGGAAGAGCGCATGCGCAAGCCTCTCACTTATGAAGACGGCATGGCCATTCGCGAGGAGCTGCCCGCGATCAAAGAGGTCAATATGATTGCTCTGCCGCGCCAGGGCGAGGGGCCGCCGCCCACCCGGCAGGCACGTTACAAAGGCAAGGAGCTGAGCAACATTCGTTTTCGCGGAGTTACCCCCAGCTATGTGGAGGTCCAGAGCGCGCGTATGAAAGAAGGCCGCTTTTATACCGAGCAGGAGGACCTGCACCGCTCCGAACTGGTGGTAATTGGGTATGACGTGGCCAACTCGCTGTTTCCCTACGAGAGTCCCATCGGAAAGTCATTGCAGGTGGATGGCAATGTTTATGAAGTCCTCGGCGTGCTCGACAAAAAGAAAAACGCAGTGCTGGGCATTTCCGACAACGAGGTATTCATTCCGTTTCGCACCTATCGCAAACACTATCCGCGCGATGACGAAATCTTCATTAATGCCATGGCCTATGATGGTTTGAAGAATGTGGCGGAAGACCAGATTCGCGGTCTGCTGCGCACGCGCCGCCGCGTGGCCCCGGACAAGACCGACAATTTCGGCCTGAGCAGCGCCGAGCAGGTTGGCGACCAGTTCCGGACGATTATGGCGGGTGTGGCGCAGCTTGTCGTGACCATTTCCTCCATCGGGTTGCTGGTGGGCGGTGTGGGAGTCATGAACATCATGCTCATGGGTGTGACCGAACGCACTCGCGAGATCGGCGTGCGGAAGGCCATTGGCGCCCGTCGCGGAGACATTACGCTCCAGTTCCTTACCGAAGCAGTCACACTCACCGGTATTGGCGGAATTGTGGGCATACTTCTTTCTCTGGGACTCAGTCTGCTGCTGCGTCTGGTGAGTGTTCCGTCTCTGGTGCCGGTCTGGGCGGTTTTTCTTGGTCTCGCAGTGTCCAGCAGTGTGGGATTGTTCTTTGGAATTTATCCGGCGGTCAAGGCCGCTCGTCTCGATCCGGTGACCGCTTTACGGTACGAATAGAGGTTTGCCATGGCAGGAGCAGCAAGAAGGATTTCGCTCAAAGAGCCGGCGCTGATCGCTCTGGAAACACTGCGTTCGCACAAGCTGCGCTCCGTGCTTACGCTGCTCGGAGTGATTCTTTCCGTTTCCACGCTAATCGTAGTGGTCTCGCTCATTGAAGGCACCAACCGATACATTTCCAGCCGCGTGGCCAACTTTGGCGCCAATGTTTTTCTGATCCATCAGTATCCTATCGTCACCAGTCTGGAACAGTTCGCCAAACTGCAGCGGCGCAACAAAGTCATTACCTGGGACGATTTTGAATACCTGCATAACAATATGGTCACCGCCAAAGGGGTAGGTGTGGAGGTGCGCCGCCGGGGCATTGTCAAGTATGGCAGTGAGAGCCTGCAGGATATGGACGTGCGCGGCGTGACCGCGAACATCGGCGACATGGACGTGGAGGAGCCGGCCACCGGCCGCTACATCAGCGATGGCGACAACGAGCACCGGTCCGATGTGGTCCTGCTCGGCAATGACGTGGTGAAGCGATTTTTTCTGGGCGTGGAGCCGATTGGCAAAAACATTCTGATCGACGGCCGTCCGTTTGAAATCGTGGGAACGGCAAAGGAGATCGGGACCACGTTCGGGCAGTCGCAGGACGCTTTCGTATACATTCCCATTCAGACCTTTCGCAAGATCTACGGCACCCAGGCGAGCCTGAGCATCAACGTGCAGTCGATTGGCCCGCGTTTCATGGAAGGCACCAAAGAAGAGGCCCGTACGCTTATGCGCGTCCGCCGCCATCTGGGGCCGAAGGAGGAAGACAACTTCGGCTTTCTCGAACCCTCATCGCTGATGGATCTGTGGAACAACCTGACGGGGACTCTGGCCAGCACATCGATCATTATCGTGTTTGTTTTTCTCATCATCGGCGGCATCGTGATCATGAACATCATGCTGGCCAGCGTGACGGAGCGCACGCGGGAAATTGGCGTGCGCAAATCGCTGGGCGCAACGCGCCGCGATGTTCTGTACCAGTTCGTCATTGAATCGGCGGTGATTTCGACCATTGGCGGCATCATTGGCATTCTGGTCGCCGTAACCATCTCGTTTGTCATTGGGGCCGTGACTCCGGTTCCCATGGCCGTGCCCATCCATTGGGTGGTCATTGCCGTGGCCGTGGCCGGGGTGGTGGGAATCGTGTTTGGCGCTTATCCGGCGTACCGCGCGGCGAAACTGGACCCCATAGAAGCACTGAGATTTGAGGTGTGAGTATGATTCATTTCAAATTGTTGAGCGAAAACATGAAGATGGCGTTTGAGACCATTCGTACGCACAAAGTGCGGTCGTTCCTCACGGTGCTGGGCGTGGTGATCGGGGTCATCGTTGCCATTGTCGTGTCGTCTGCTCTTCTTGGCTTCGAGGACAACGTTCAGCAATCGCTGAACGATTTTGGCATCAACAATTTGTTTGTCTTCAAGTTCGATCCGGGAATCCATTTCGGACGGCTCTCGGCGGAAGAGCGCGCGCGCAAATCGCTCACCTGGGAAGACGGCATGGCCATCCGCGAGCAGGTGCCCAGCGTAAAAGAGGTCTCTATTGAAGCCTTTCCCAAAGTCGGCGAGGGCCAGCAGCCGATTCGCACCGCTCGCTACAAAGGCCACGAGCTCAGCAACATCAACTATACGGGTGCAAACGCGGCCTATGCCGAGGTACAGAATGTGCGTCTGAAAGAAGGCCGTTTTTACACCGAAGCGGAAGACCTGCACCGCGAGGACGTGGCCGTGATCGGCTATGACGTGGAGAAGACGCTGTATCCTGGCGAGAGCGCCGTGGGAAAGCCGCTGGACATCAGCGGCGTGGTGTACACCGTGATTGGGGTGCTAGAAAAAAAGAAGAACACCACGGTGGGCGGCGGGGACAATGATATTCAGGTGCCTTACCGCAGCTACCGCAAACACTATCCCCAGGATGACGAGCACTTCATTACGGCCGCAGCTTATCCCGGGATGAAAGCGATTGCCGAAGACCAGATTCGGGGATTGCTGCGCCAGCGGCGGCATGTCCCCTTCGACAAGCCGGACAGCTTTGGCATCAGCAGCGCCGAGCAGGCAGGCAAGCAATTCACTCAGATTTTTGCCGGTGTTGTTCTGCTGGTGGTGTCGGTGGGCTCCATTGGATTGCTGGTGGGCGGCGTGGGCGTAATGAACATTATGCTGATGGGCGTGACCGAGCGTACCCGCGAAATCGGTGTAAGAAAAGCCATTGGCGCCCGCAAGCGCGACATCACCTTCCAGTTCATCACTGAGGCCATGACTCTCACAGCGGTGGGCGGAGCCATTGGAGTGGCCATCTCACTGGGCATCAGCTTTGTCATGCGTATGCTGGACATTCCTTCCACGGTCCCGGTGTACGTGATATTCATTGGTCTGGGTGTATCCAGCAGCGTTGGGCTGTTCTTTGGAATCTACCCTGCCATCAAGGCTGCCCGGCTGGATCCGGTGGTGGCGCTGCGGTATGAGTGAGTAACTGGCAAAGGGAGTTGCCGCGCCCTATTTGTCTTGTGTTTTTTCCTTCACAAACCCATAAGGGCAATGGCGGCAGCCGGAGCGGCAGCAGTGTCCGCGCTGCAGAAGATATTTTTCAGTGAAGACGTAATAGCCGTTTTCCAGATAATAATCTTCGCCTTCCACTAGTTTCGGGGTGTTGCTCATCGTTGGCTGGCCATTCCCAGCGTATGGACCGAGGGTGTTTCCACCAGCATTCCATCTCTGAAGCTTACATGTTTGCCGGAGATCGCCGGGACGCGTTCGCCCGGGACCACAATGCCGGCAAGGTTCAACGGATCAGCGGCGGAGATGGTAATGGTCTCGCCGCTGAGCGGAAGATTTTTCATGGCCCGCAGCGATTCTACGGCAATGGGCAGCGCAAACTGCTCGCCGATAAAGGAGTTGATGAAGCGGCCACCGCGAATCTCACCTCGATCTTCCAGCCTTCGAAAAGCGATCAGCAGCTCGCGCCACCGGGGAAGCATGCTTTCTCGCGCCAGCAATTCGCGGAAAACCACACCGTAACGGGCCAGCAGCACGCGGCAAACGGCCTCAAGCGAGTGGTTGCCGTCGCCTGGTTCCGGCGGATAGAGCAGCGACCAGCGCCCTGCACTGTGCCGGGGGCGGACACTTTTTCCCGTGCCCTGTCCGGCGCGGCGTTTGGGATCCAGCAGTGCCCGCAGATTGTCGAAGCCGTCTGCGGTGACCAGCCCCGCTGCGACCAGCTCCCACAGCGCGGTTTCGATTTCCGCTTTCAGCTTTCCCGTTCCGCGAACCACGTCGGCAAAAAACGAAGCGCCGCGCGAGCTTAAAAATGCGAGGACCTCGCGCGCTCCGGCGCTCAGTCCGCTGGTTTCCTTCGCGGCATTTTCCCGGGTGGAGCGCACTGTGGGTAGTGACATCCAGTCGGCATCTTCCCGGACAAAGAAGGTAATGGGCGCGACGCTGGTGGGCACCACCCGCCGTCCGCTGCCGGCAGATTCTTCGAGCATCGCGGGATGCGGCGAGAGCCTGCCCCATCCCACGGAGCCGTTCAGGCAAAGCTGGTCGAGCAGTTTGGGATCGTAGTTGCTGATGCGGCGTGCGAGGATTTGCCTCTCCCAGGCGCTGGCCGGGATTTCAAATCCCTGAAGCTGGCGCAGGACTTCCATTACGCCATGCTCATCGCGGGCCTGGGAGCCGGGCGACAGATGCTGCCAGCGGAAGAGCCAGCGCATGAACGTAGCTGCGTTTACCGGTTCAATTTGACGGCGCAGGGTACCCAGAGTCAGGCGGTGAATCCGCGCCAGCAGGCGGCGCTCACACCATTGCGTTTCGGCGTCATCAGTTTTGTCGAACTTACCCCGCAGAATCAGGCCGGTGGACTCGATTTGCAGCAGAGTCTTTTCGATATCGGCAACCGGCAATTGCAAAATCCGGGCGAGCCGCGAGGCTGTAGTAGGCCCAAGATGCATGAGCCAGCCGGTAATCAACGCCTTCAGCGCGTCTTCAGCAGAAGCTGGTGCGGATTCAACTTCAGGCGGAGGAGTTTCGAAGTGTGCTTCAGGGTAGACGGCGTGAAAGGATTTGGTTTTTTCTGACGAAACCCAGAAGCAGTGCTCTGTGGACGCTGATGGATCGATTACTGTGGCTCTTACGGCGCGATTCGTGGCGCGAAGTTGAGCAAAGAATTGCTGCCACTGGGATAAATCCTGCTCAGATGCCACTGTTTCTGAGCCAGGCCGCACAGGCAGGAGTGCCTGTGCTCCACCAGAATGCGGCATATCAATAGTTGTGACATCCCGGTGAATCAGGGGTGAAGCGTGTTCTTCGGGCAACGCAATGAGGGTTTGCAGCGTGTCTGCCAGTTCGTCGGCATCGCGTACATCGGGCCATGCGCTGGCGCGCACTTCGGCGATGGCGGCGGGATCCAGTGCGCCTACTTCCTGCAGCACAGAGTCTGGCAGCGTGCGCCGCAACTCAACCGCGCGGGCGCGTCGCTCTTCCAGCGGAGCGTCATCGAGGAAGGCGTAAGGATTGCTGTTCAGAATTTCATGTGAGAAGACCGAGGGCACAGGCGTATCCACGGCAATGCATTTGATTTCACCGGAGTTGATGTGGCGCAGCACGCTCTTGAGGCCCTCGAGGTCCAGCGCTTCATGGAAGATATCTTTCATGACCTCGCGGATGAGCGGATGGTCGGGGACCTGAATGGGGCCATCCGCGTTTTCCTGGCAGGCGGCCGCGTCTGGAAAGACCGAGGCCAGCAGATCGGCAGAGCGCGTGCGCTGCACCTGGAGCGGAATCTTTTTGCCATTCCAGTAGCGCGGCAGCGCGAGTGAGCGATTGGCATCCCAGCGCCAGCGCGTCTCAAGAAGCGGAGAGAGCAGGGCTGCCTGCTGGAGCACTTCTTTGACCGTGCTCTCGTGAAGAAAGTGGAACACATCGCCCAGCGGGAAGCTGTGCTGCTCCGCGAGAGCGATATTCACTCCGTTGTCCGTGGCCGCGGCCTGCAATTCAAAATTGAAGGAGACGCAGAAGCGCTTGCGCAGGGAGAGGCCCCACGCTTTATTGATGCGCATGCCAAACGGCGAATGGACAATGAGCTGCATGCCGCCGCCTTCGTCGAAGAAGCGTTCGGCAATGATGGTGTTAAATGTGGGCACCGCTCCCAGAACGGTGCGGCCAGCCACAATATATTCAATGGCTTGTTCCGCGCCGGAATCATCCAGTCCGCACTCATCTTTGAGCCAGGAAACGGCATACATGACTTCCGGCGATTTCTGGTTGACGAACCCAGGCACGGTATTGGGCGTGAGGTCGCTGATTTTTTGCCGCAGCTCGCCCAGTTGCCGCCCCAGTTCCTCGGTGCGCCCGGGCGCTTCACCCAGCCAGAATGGGAGCGAGGGCGGTGCGCCATGTGCGTCTTCCACCAGAATGCGTCCGGCACTCTCAATGCGCCGGATGCGCCAGCTGGTATTGCCCAGCAGGACGATGTCGCCTTTCATGCTCTCCACGGCAAAGTCTTCATGGAGAGTGCCGACGACGGTTCCTTCCGGCTCCGTCACCACGGTGTAGAGCGCCGTTTCCGGAATGGCGCCGCCGTTGATGATGGCGATCATCCGCGCACCGCGCCGCGCCTTCAGCCGCCGGTTCACGCGGTCGCGATAGAGATAAGCTCCGTAGCGTCCGCGTTGAGCGGCAATGCCTTCCGAGAGCATTACCAGCAGATCGTCAAAGTCTCGGTGCTCCAGCTCGCGATAGGGGAATGCCCGCCTGAGGGTGGCGAAGAGTTCATCTTCATCCCATTCCTCCGCCGAGCACATGGCGACGATCTGCTGCGCCAGCACGTCCAGCGGTGCCTCGGGAATAATGAGCCGGTCAAGGTCGCCCTGATGAATGGCTCGCACCAGCGCGGCGCACTCAAGCAGTTCGTCACGCGTAGTGGGAAAGAATCGGCCTTTGGGCACGGCGCCGCGCCAGTGTCCCGCGCGGCCAATTCGCTGGAGTCCCACGGCGATGGAGCGCGGCGAGCCAATATGGCAGACCAGATCGACAAAGCCGACGTCTATTCCCAGCTCGAGTGAAGCCGTGGCCACCAAAGCCTGAATCTCGCCGTTTTTCAGCCGGGTTTCCGCGTCCAGACGCAGCTTGCGCGCCAGGCTGCCGTGATGTGCGGCTACGGAATCCTGGCCCAGACGCTCCGCCAGATTGAAGGCGATACGCTCAGCCAGGCGGCGCGTGTTGACGAAGATCAGGGTCGAGCGGTGCTGCCGCACCAGCTCGGCAATGCGGTCATAGACTTCGTCCCACAGTTCATTGCTGGCAATGGGGCCAAGTTCCTGTCCGGGGACTTCAATCGCGATGTCGAGTGTGCGCTTGTGTCCCACGTTGACTACCACTGGATCAGGACGGCCATTGCCGGTAAGAAAATGTGCGACCGTCTCAATCGGCTTCTGTGTAGCCGAGAGACCAATACGAACAGGGCATTGTTCAGGCCCGTGTGGCACTGCCGTTTCCGGCTGTGCGCCTTGCGAAACCAATTTGTCCAGCCGCTCCAGCGAGAGCGCCAGGTGCGCGCCGCGCTTATCGTCGGCTACCGCATGGATTTCGTCTACGATGACCGTTCTTACTCCGGTAAGAATGGCGCGGCTGCGCTGGGCGGTGAGAAGTATGTAAAGCGACTCGGGTGTGGTGACCAGGATGTGCGGAGGCCGGCGCAGCATCTTCTGGCGCTCGTGCATGAGCGTGTCACCGGTGCGAACGGCGGTCCGGATCTGCGGCATGAGCAGGCCCTTTTCTCCAGCCAGGGCCGTGATCTCCGCCAGCGGAGCTTCAAGGTTCTTCTGAATATCATTGCCCAGTGCCTTCAGAGGCGAGACGTAAAGAATCTCCGTCCGGTCGCAGAGCTGTCCGGTGAGGGCTTTGCGGACCAGTGTGTCAATGCAGATAAGGAATGCTGCCAGCGTCTTGCCTGAGCCGGTAGGTGCGGAGATCAGCGTGGTTTTTCCCGCACGAATGTGGGGCCATCCCTGCTCCTGAGGTTCGGTGGGCGTGCCGAACTTGCGCACAAACCACTCCTGCACCACCGGATGGGCCCATGCCAGGGAGTCTGGGACGGAATGCATGGTTCTATTGTAGCGGATCTTCGTAAAGCTTTCGCCAGAAGAGCAGGTGGCTTTCCCAGGTTTCGAAGCGCAGCAGAATAGGCGCTACAGTCTTCAATAAAAATCCAAAATGTCCGTAAATAATATTTCTCCAATATTTGCTCGACGCACGTAAAACAACAAAAATGAGCAATATTGAACAGCCTTTTGATTCTTACTTGCCTAGAGTTCTTTGTGCAGTTCAAGAAAGGATCTACGCAAATGGCAGCAAAACCCACACCGCTCGAACACATGCCGGTAGCTGGTTTGGCCGTCGCAGGCATCGTGAAAGTTACCAGCCTTTTAGTCAATCACCCCGGACCACTCCCCATCACCAAGGCATTTGGCTCGTCCGGAGGAAATCTTCTGGTCTTCGTGTCTGGTTCTCTCTGGACATCTCACCAGCCCAAACTGCTGGTGATGAGCATAGCATTGGATGGAAACAAGATCGGTACTTGCCAGGAATGGTCCAACGTCAACGCCAGCCATGAAGCGTTGGTCCCGGTTCTGCTCACGGTACACAACCCACCAGCTGGTAATCACGTGATAGAACTCACCGTAGCCAGCGGAGATAATTCCGACGTGAATGACTACTATAACGTCACCGTAGTCGAATTCAAGTAGCAGCGAATCAGGTTTGCCAGCAACAAGGAACAGTACAGAGGAGATGTGCTCCTCTGTACTTTCCACGCGACAAATAGTTAAACCGCCTCTTGAAACAGGAACGTCACCGTCCGGTTGCTGTATGCGGCCCCAATGCAGAATTTGAGCACAGACCTTCCTGCTTTGCGGGATTCGGGATTCCCGAAAAAACGCTACAATACTGCCCATGCTCAAACATATCCGCTGGAATGATGTTGAAGTTGAGGCTCTGAATCCGCTTCTTGGTCGCCAGATGATTACAGGTGAGAACCTGATGCTGGCCCGCGTCCTGCTCAAAAAGGGAATGGTGGTGCCCGAGCACAGCCATTTGAACGAGCAGCTCACTTATATTCTCGAAGGCGCACTCAAGTTCTGGATCGATGGCAAAGAGATTGTTGTTTCGGCGGGCGAGGTGCTGTGCATTCCTCCGCACATGCCGCATAAAGCTGAAGCTCTGGAAGACACCGTGGATTTGGATATCTTCTATCCGCCGCGCCAGGACTGGCTCAGCAAGACTGACGATTATCTGCGTAATGCCGTACCCGCAGGCAGCAGCCGATAATGGCCTTGCTGCCTGCGTAAGTACTGCTCTTCAGGAACTACCGGCCAACGGCCGGCCTGCTTACCATACCCGGCATGCATTCTGCGGGGCCATGGGCTGGCCGGCTTTGCAACCGAAGGCCTTTTGGAACTCCGGCATGTTGCGCACTACTCCATTCACGCGCCATTTGCCGGGTGAGTGTGGGTCGGTGCGTGCGCCGAGACGGAGCAACTCGGGAGTAATGTTCTCGCACCATACGCGGGAGAAGCCCAGGAAGTAACGCTGGTCCGGGGTGTAGCCGTCAATGAGTTTGGTGGGGTCCTGCTGGGTCTGGGCCATGTAGTTGTGCAGGGCCAGAAGGGCGATGCGGGCGCCGCCATTATCGGCGGTGTTTTCGCCCAGAGTGAGCTTGCCGTTCAGGTGGATATCATCCACCGAGACGAAGCTGCTGTATTCATCTGCCACGCAACTGGCGCGTTTTTCGAATTCTTCGCCATCTTTGGGTGTCCACCAGTCACGCAGATTGCCTTTGGGATCGAACTTGCGCCCTTCATCATCAAAGCCGTGCGTGAGTTCGTGGCCGATCACCAGCCCGATGCCGCCAAAGTTGACGGGATCGTCCATGGATCGGTCAAAGAACGGCGGCTGCAAGATGCCGGCAGGGAAGACAATTTCGTTCTTGTCGCCGCTGTAGTAGGCGTTCACGGTGGGCGGAGTCATGCCCCATTCATTGCGGTCCACCGGCTTTTCGATCTTCTGGATTTGACGATTGGATTCGAACTCAGTGCCATTTTTGATGTCGGCAATCAGGTCTCCGCGGACAATCTCCAGCTTGCTGTAGTCGCGGTATTTGTCCGGGAAGCCGATCTTGTTGCGGATGGCCTCGAGTTTGACCTGCGCCTGTTTCTTGGTGGTCTCGGTCATCCACGGCAGGTCCTTGATGTCACTCTGCAGAGCATGTTCGAGGGCATCCACCATCTTCAGCATCCGCTCTTTACCTTCCGCGCCGAAGGTGCGGTCCACATAAATATGGCCGAGCGCCTCGCCTAAAAGGCCATCGGTAAGATTGATGCAGCGCTTCCAGCGCGCCTGAATCTGCTGCTGCCCGGTGAGCGCCTGCTGGAATTTGAAGTCTTCCTGAACAAAATCGTCGGAAAGCCAGGCAGCCGAGGCGTTGATCATCTGCCAGGACATGTAGATCTTCCAGTCCTCGAGCGGTGTGGCCGCAATCACCGAGTTGACCTGGCGGAAGTAGTCTGGATTGACGACATTCAGCTCTTTGAAGTCCGGGCTTTTCACGGTGGCCAGATAGCGATCCATATGGAAGTTGGGCGCCATGGCGGAGACTTCCGCCAGTGTCATTTTATGGTCGAGATTTTTAGGATCGCGGCGCAGTGTGCGGTCCATGGCGGCTTTGGCCAAAGCAGTTTCGACTTTAAGCACCGTGTCGGCGCTCTTTGCCGCCTGCTCCGGTGTTTGGCCGATCATGGTGAACATCTTTTTCATGTGATCGACGAACGATTTGCGGATAGTCAGCATGTCCGGATCGTCTTTGAGGTAGTAATCGCGGTCGGGCAGGGAAAGGCCGCCCTGATCAATGGAGGCGATCGTCAGGTCCGCGTTGTGAAAGTCGGTCTGCGCACCAAAGCCGAAGATGGGGTTCGGGCCGAGCAGCGATTCATGTGCGATCACTTCCATCATCTGCGTCTTGTCTTTTACCCCGGCAATGCGGTCCAGTTCGGGCTGCAGCGGTTTGTAGCCGAGCGAGTTCACGGTCTTCTCGTCCATGCAGGAGGCATAGAGGTCGCCAATCTTCTGCTGAACCGGAGTGCGTTTGGGATCGCTGGCGCCGGCCTTCTCCAGGATGTCGTGCAGCACGGCGTAATTGTGCTCCTGAACTTCAGAGAAGCTGACCCAGTCCGTATAGTCCGGCGGAATGGGATTGTTTTTGATCCATTTGGAGCAGGAGTACTGATAGAAATCGACGCAGGGATCAACGGACTTGTCGATGTTGTTGATGTCGAACTTCGGCTCTGGCGGAAGCTTGGTTTGGGCAGAAGTCACGCCCAGCAGCAGAGTCGTAAGGAGAAGAAAGAGGACAACTTTACGCATAAATAGCACCCCCTGGCGTGTGGAACTGGGTATTGTAGCTTAAAACTCAATGCGGGATTCTTAGTGCCGGCCGAGTAGAGACAGTGCTGCAGCCTCACCTTTCGGCACTGTTGTTTGCGTTCGAGCTCTTATGTGATGACTGCGCCGCATCCCGCGTTAGTGATGTATCCGTTACAATGATGGATTCTTCAGGAGAGGATCAGAGTTCATGCATCGTTGGTCACAATTGTTTATCCCCACGCTGCGGGAGGCGCCCGCGGACGCGGAGGTCGCCAGCCACAAGTTTCTTGTACGCTCCGGATATGTGCGCCAGCTGGCCGCTGGAATCTATTCGTATCTGTTTTTGGGGCAGCGGGCCATGCTGCGCATCACTAAAGTCGTGCGCGAAGAGATGGACCGGATTGGTCAGGAATTCCTGCTGCCGGCCCTGCATCCGAGGGAGCTGTGGGAGTCGAGCGGACGCTGGTCGGTGATGGGCGACAACATGTTTCGCCTGAAGGACCGTGGCGGCCGCGACCTCTGCCTGGGCATGACGCACGAAGAGGTCATGACGGAGATCGCGCGCCGCGAGCTGCGCAGCTACAAGCAGCTTCCGCAAATCTGGTATCAGATCCAGACCAAGTTTCGCGACGAGCCGCGCCCCAAGTCCGGCCTGATTCGCGTGCGCCAGTTCATCATGAAAGATTCGTATTCGTTCGATATCGATCCGGCAGGCCTGGATGCTTCGTATGAAAAGCATTATCAGGCCTACCGGCGTATCTTTGATCGCTGCGGGCTGAAGTATGCGGTGGTGGAAGCGCACTCCGGCGCCATGGGTGGTTCAGCGTCACAGGAATTCATGGTGATGACCGAAGCCGGCGAGGACATGGTGGCGAGCTGCGACAAATGTGGCTACGCAGCCAACCTCGAAAAAGCCACTTCGCAGTTGCCTGCCGCCGAGGACCTGCCCGGCGAGGGCAAACCGGAAGAGGTACACACACCGGGAATGAAGACGATTGAAGAGGTCTCAAAATTTCTGGGTGTTTCGCCCACACAGAAAATTAAAACCCTTGCGCTGATGCAGATTGAGGACGATCCCAAAAATCCCGCGCAGAAAAAGACCCGTGCGGTGATCGTGCTGCTGCGCGGCGATCATTATCTGAATGATGCCAAGCTCACGGCGGTGCTGGGAGGAAAAGAATTTCGCCCCATGCACGCGGAGGAGATTGAGCGGGCGTTTATGTCACCGGCGGGCTATCTCGGTCCGGTTAAGGTCCCGGCGCTTTCGGGAGGTGGCGGGGGAAGCGAGACGCAAAGACTGATTCTGGAGGCGCTGCCGCTGCTGCTGGCCGACAATGCGCTCAAGGGCCGCAAAAACCTGATCTCCGGCGCCAATAAAGAAAACTATCACCTGAAGAACGTCACGCCGGGTCGCGATTTTTATCCCACGGAATGGGTTGATCTGCGCAATGTTGCCCCGGGTGAAGGCTGTTCGCAGTGCGGCAGCCCGATGGAAGTCGGCAAAGCCATGGAGATTGGCCATATTTTCAAGCTGGGATACAAGTACACGCAGTCCATGGGAGCAACCGTGCTCGACAAAGACGGCAAGGAGGTTATGCCAATCATGGGCTGCTACGGTATTGGCCTGGAGCGCATTCTGACCGCGGCCATCGAGCAAAACAACGATCAGGATGGCTTTTGTCTCCCGGCATCCATCGCGCCGTTTCAGGTGGTGGTTACACCCACCAATGTGAGCGACGCCAGCCTTTTGAAAACGGCGGAAGAGATTGCGCAAAAACTTGAAGCCGAGGGCATGGACGTGTTGCTCGATGATCGTGATGAGCGGCCGGGCGTTAAATTCAAGGACGCCGACCTGGTGGGCATCCCCTTCCGAATCAATGTGGGCAAGAAGGTTACGGAAGGGAAAGTTGAGGTGGTTTCCCGCTCGACACGTAAATCAGAGGATGTTAACATCGGCGGCATTGAAAGCCATTTGAAGCATCTCATGCAGGCATGAATAGGATCGTTGTGACCATATGGAACGGCTAAAAATTCTTCTTATTCTTGTGGTGATTGCGGGGGCAATCTTCTTTGCCTGGAAGATGTTTCCGCCTTACTACAACAACTATCAACTGCAGGATGATCTCGACGATCTTGCGGCCCATGCCACCTACAAACCCACCACGGATGATGATCTGCGAGCACTGGTCATGCAAAAAGCCACCAACCATGACATCACGCTCAAGGAAGAGCAGGTCAGCGTTTCGCAGGCCGGAGGAGTTGGCATTACGGTCCATTACAGAATCACTGTGGATTTGCTGGTTCGCCAGGTGGATCTGGACTTTACCACCAATTCGCTGAACCGGCGGCTGTAAAAAGCTGGCTGCGCCCATGAGGAAGCCCTGGCCCTGGCCAGGGCCGAAATTGTCTTGCTGAGGCATATGCCTAACCTAATTCTGTGTGTAATCAGGGTGAAACTGGCATCATAATGTTTGTACAGGGTTTCAGCGGGGCCTTTTGCTTCAGAAGATGGATCTGGAGTTGGGCCGTGCTCCCTGCTGCAAACGAATATAATGAAAATGAAAATCGAGTTTCTCAGTTCAGCAGGTAACGCTCTGGCCCGCCGTGCGTCTGAGAGAGAAGGCGGGTAACCGTTCGTTGGCCGTTCGAGTCAAAATCCCTCGCTCCAGGAAACTGCGCGGCAGACTGGGCAGTCCCTTTGTCCGTGTCCTGGCCGCGGTTGTTTTAGTCGTTTGTCTCGCCCTGTTTGGCGTCTTCGCGTTCTACTACATTCGCTATCAAAAAATCGTTGACCAGCGTATGAGCGGGCAGATCTTTGCCAACGCGGCCCGGATCTACGCCCAGCCGCGAAGTCTGCGTGCGGGGCAAAAGGCGGATGCCCACGAGATCGCAAATTACCTGCGCCACGCCGGATATACGGAGATGGGAGAGCAGGGCAAGTCACGCATGGGCACCTATCGCCTGCTTTCGAGCGGGATCGAAGTAAAGCCCGGCCAGGAATCCTATTACAACTCTGAAGGCGCGCTGGTCCGGATCAAAGAGGGCATGATCGACCACATTGCCGCCAGCGGCGATTCCGGCGACTCGCTCTCTGCCTACGAACTCGAGCCACGGCTGCTGACCGGACTTTTTGACAGCCAACAACGCTCCAAGCGCCGCCTGGTGAAGTATGACGATATCCCCAAAGTGATGGTGGACGCAGTCACCTCCATAGAAGACCGCCGTTTTTTTCATCACAGCGGCGTGAACTACTGGCGCATTGCTCATGCTGCCTGGATTGACCTTCGATCGGGAAAGAGCGAAGGCGGCTCCACCATTACCATGCAGACGGCAAAGCTGTTCTTTCTTTCTCCGGAAAAGCGGCTGAAGCGCAAGCTGACGGAGATGCTGATCGCCCTCGAGTTGGAGCAGCGCTTCTCTAAAAAGCAGATATTCGAGCTTTACGCCAACCAGGTGGACATGGGGCAGCGCGGATCGTTTACCATCCGCGGCTTTGGCGAGGGAGCGCAGGCTTACTTCGGCAAAGACCTCAAGGACATTGCGCTGCCCGAGGCGGCTTTGCTGGCCGGTCTGTTACAGCATCCCAGCATGATTAATCCTTATCACCATCCGGAGCGCGCGCTGGAGCGGCGGAATGTGGTGCTGGAAGCCATGTTCGAGAACAACGCCATCACGCGCGAGCAGGCGGACAAAGCCAAAGCCACGCCGCTCAAACTGGCGCCGCAAAACGTGGAAGCCAGCGACGCACCTTACTTCGTGGATATGATTCGCGAGCAGCTGCTGTCCAAGTACCAGGAAGAGACGCTGAACAGCGGCGGATACCGAATTTACACCACGATTGATCCCTCGCTGCAGAAAGTGGCTGCTGATGCGGTGGAGAGCGGCATCCATGAAGTGGACCAGCTGGTGAAGAAGCTGCGGACACGCAAAGTAAAAACGGGAAAAGGGAAGTACGAGACCGAGGTGCGGCCTGGGCCGGTGCCTCAGGTCACTCTTATTGCTCTGGATCCGCACACGGGAGACGTGCTTGCTCTGGTGGGCGGCCGCAACTACGGATTCAGCCAGCTCAATCATGCGGTGGCGCGGCGGCCAACCGGCTCCATCTTTAAGCCATTTGTGTATGCCGCGGCAGTGAACAATGCTATCGCCGGAGAGCAGCCCGTTTTGACGCCGTCAACGCTGATTGATGATTCGCCCACCGCCTTTGCCAATGGCGATGACGTTTATACTCCAAAAAACTACGGCGAAAAATATTGGGGACAGGTGACGGCGCAATTTGCGCTTTCCATGTCACTGAATAACGCGACCGTGAAGGTCGCGGAGATGATTGGATACGAAAAGGTGGCCAGCCTGGCGCGTGCCGCAGGGATCTCGACCGTCCAGCCCACGCCCGCCATGGCCCTGGGATCGTACGATGCCACGCCCATGGAAATGGCGTCTGCCTACACGGTATTCAGCAATGGCGGCCAGCGGATCAACCCCATCATGCTCAAGTCGGTCCGCAGCGCCGGCGGTGAGGTGCTGGAGAACTATCAGCCGCAAAAAGCGCAGGTGCTGGATCCACGCGTGGCCTTCGTGATCACTACCATGATGCAGGGCGTTATTAACAGCGGCACCGCCGTGGAAGTTCGCGGACGCGGTTTTACCGCGCCGGCAGCGGGAAAGACCGGCAGCTCGCATGATGCCTGGTTTGCCGGATTTACTTCGAACCTTCTTTGCATAGTCTGGGTGGGTTACGACGATTACAGCGACATCAAGCTGAGCGGGGCCAAGCTGGCCCTGCCTGTCTGGACCGAGTTCATGAAAAAGGCCACGGCGCTGCCCGGCTATTCTGACGTGAAGCCCTTTTCTCATCCGGAGGGCGTGGTGCAGTTGACCCTCGACAAGATCACCAATCAGATTGCCACTCCGGCCTGTCCTAATGACTACACTGCGGCCTTTATTGAGGGTACCCAGCCCACGCAGACTTGTGAGCAGGCTATTGCCGAACACAGGAACATTTTCCAGAAGATTTTTGGCGTGGGCGCGGCGCCTTCTTCGTCTCCGGCGGTGTCTAATGGGAGTAGTTCGCCCGCAGAGTCCGATACGGCAGTCCCCCAGTCTGCCGCGGACAAGTCCAAAAAGAAGGGGTTCTGGGGCAGATTATTTGGTTCAAAAAACGATAAACAGGAAGATAATAAGAACCAAAGATAAAAGTCTGAAGCCGCCAGGATGGCTTCAGATCGGACGTAAGAAGCAGGAACGGGAGGGGTACCATGAAGTGCTTCAGCCGTCTTTCAGCGACAATCATGCTGCTTGCAGGCGTCCTTTCCCCAGGTGCGCAGCAACCCCAGTCTACATCGCAGTTTGCGCAGCATGTCGCGCCGCCGTCTCCGGAGCTTTCCGTGCCACAGCTTGAGGAAGAAGGAGATGCTCTGCGGGCGCAGAAAAATTATCTGGATGCGATGGATTACTATCGCGCCGGACTGAAAAAATCCAATAACGCGGTGCTGCACAACAAACTGGGCGTGTGCTGGATTCAGCAGGCGCATTATTCCGAAGCCAAAAAAGAATTCGAGCAGGCCGTTAAACTGGACAAGCGTTACGCCGAAGCGCACAACAACCTGGCCGTGACTTATCATCAGCAAAAGCAGTACGGCGCCGCGATCAAAGAGTACAGGCGCGCCATCAAACTCAGGGACGATAACTCGAGCTTTCATGCGAATCTGGGCAACGCCTACTTTTCGCACAAAGACTACGATGAGGCGATCAGGGAGTTCAATCGCGCTCTGGCAATTGATCCTTCTATCTTCGATCCCAAACCCGCTGGAGGGGTCTCGCTTAAGCTGGCCAGCGTGGGTGACAGAGCTTACTTTCATTACACCATGGCAAAAATGTACGGCAGCCGGGGCGATGTGGAACACTGCCGGCAGTATCTCACCAAGGCCAGCGAGGAAGGGTATCCTTATGTCCGGGATGCGCTTAAGGACAACGGGTTTGGGGCGGTACGCAAAGACCCGGAATTTGCGACCTTTGTGCGCTCGCTGAAGCCCGTGGCTCAGACAGCTTCTGCCGAATAATTGTCATCCGAACAATTTCACGGCAACCTTTTTTACCGGAATGCTTTCTTATAATTTGCTGCCATGTTCAAAGTCTCGGGCATGGTACAGCAGAACAAAGTGGCCCACCGGTTAGGCGCTCAGCGCCGTGGCAGGGAAACCGGTGGGTCTTTTTATTTTGTCCGTATTGCCTCTTTCTTTTTTTCTGAAATATCTTCAGTATCCCGGCCAGGGTGCTCACCCAAAATCAGTTTCCCTGCCCACCTCCCGCGGAACGCGATATGATGTTGGAATCCATGGAACAGGACCTGCACACCGTTAGAGATGACATGGTTGCTTTTATTGAAGGCCATGGCATGCGCCGGTTTAACGCATATGTGAACGACGACGTCGCCAGCGTGATCTGGCCGGCTACCGAGGACCATCCCGATGCGTGGAAGGATTTCGTGGAGCTGGCCAAGGCGTCAGGCGTAAATTTTGTGACCATGAATTACGTGGAACTCGATAAGGAAGATGCCGACCTGCTGGTCGATCGCCTGCAGGAGATCGACTACATGAACGAAGAAGACCTCGAAGAGGCGCGCTGGCTGCGCAATTTTGCCGGCAAGGTGGGTTATATTCAACTGGGTTTTCCCTGCCAGGGCGTGATGTTTCTTTACGAGCTCTCCACCGACTGGTATGAGAATTTCGAACGGCTGGAGAACGCGGCCGACGATTATGACGGAATCCTGATTGACGATACCGATCAGGAAGAAGATTAGGCCGCAGCGGTGATGCGCTGGAATTATCTCACTCCTGATCCGAACGAAGTTGAGAAGCTGCGGCTTGAGGCGAATCTCTCTCCTTTGCTGGCGCGCCTGCTCGTCCTGCGAGGCATTAAGACGGGCGCCGATGCGGCCCGCTTTCTTGGTCCCTCGCTGGACAGCCTTCATTCTCCGCATCTCATGCGGGGCATGCGCGAAGCCGTCGAGCGTATCAGCGCGGCCATCTCGAACCACGAACAAATTCTGATTTACGGCGACTACGATGTGGACGGCACAACCGCCATCGTGATTCTGAAGACGGCGATTGAGCTGTGCGGCGGCGCGGCGGATTTCCATGTGCCGCATCGCATCAAGGAAGGTTACGGGATCAAAGATGACGTGATTGAGCGCGCGGCTGCCGCCGGCGTGAAGCTGGTCATCAGCGTGGATACCGGCATTCGCGCCTTCGCCGCCGCCGAGACGGCCAGCCGTGTGGGTGTGGACCTGATTGTGACTGATCATCACCTGCCCGAAGCCAGCGCAGGTGTTCCCAAAGCGCTGGCGGTACTGAATCCCAATCAAAGCGGATGTGAGTATCCCTGTAAGGAGCTTTGCGGCGCTGGAGTGGCGTTCAAGGTGGCACAGAGCCTGTTCGCGCGATTTAAGGACGGTGCGGACCAGGCCCGGCTGATTCCGTCGTTTCTCAAGATGGTGGCGATTGCCACTGTGGCTGACTCCGTCGCGCTGACCGGAGAAAACCGGACCATGACCAGGCTGGGGCTGGAGGGATTGCGGCGTCCCGTGAATGGCGGCCTTAAAGCACTGATGGAGGTTTCCGGGCTGGCGGGTAAAGAGCGAGCCCTGACCGCGGGCGACGTGGGGTTCCGTCTGGGACCGCGCATCAATGCCGCGGGAAGAATGGACGTGGCCGGCGATGTGATTGAGTTGTTTACCTCCAGATCGGCGGAGCGCTGCCGGGAGATCGCGGAGAAGCTGAACCAGCTCAATCTGGAGCGCCAGCAGGAAGAGGCGCGCATCGTCTCGGAAATTGAGGCCGAGCTGGCGGCGGCGCCGGAGCTGAAGGAAAAGTTCTGCCTCGTCTTCGATGGTGATGGATGGCATCGCGGCGTGGTGGGCATTGTGGCGTCTCGTGTGGTCGAGAAGACCGGGCGTCCCGCGCTGGTAGTGGCCAAAGATGGCGAGGAAGCGCATGGCTCCGGGCGATCCATTGCGGCGTTTCATCTGCTGGACGCGCTGGAGTCCTGCCGCGAATTGTTTACGCGTTTTGGCGGTCATGCGCACGCGGTTGGCTTTGCCCTGCCCAGCGCCGTGCTGCCTGAACTCCGGCTGCGTCTGGATGCTTTTGCTCAGGCGCGGCTCACACCGCACGACCTGCTGCCCGAACTTGAGATTGACGCTGAGATTTCATTGAGTGAGGTTACGCCGGAGCTATTCGCGGCCCTGCGGCAGCTTGAGCCGTTTGGACAGGGGAATCCTCAGCCGGTATTTGCCAGCACAAATGCCAGCCTGGTGTTTCCCCCCAGAATCATCAAAGAGAAACACGTTAAATTTAAAATCAATCAGGCACTGCCGGACGGGCGTCCCAGCTACAACTACGAAGCGATGGGCTGGCGCATGGCGGACCGTCTTGCCGATGGCGATTATCAGTCCGGCGACCATCTTGACCTTGCCTTCACCCTTACGATGAATGAGCACCCGGATTTTGGCGGACTGGAACTGGTGATGGAAGATTTTCGAAGAACGGCAGCCGTTGCAATTCCTGTTTGCGGATAAACTCCGCGAAATGTATATTGCGTTGCTATGGCCGACAATATTATTTTTTGTTCCAAATGCAGGACCCAAAACGCGGCAAATGCGTCTTTTTGTATGACGTGCGGCGCCAGTCTTGGAGTGTCATTACCACCGCAACCCGCCGGTGTACCCGTGGTTCCCGCATCTTCGGTTCCCGCACCCTCGATTCCGGCTCCGATGGTGCCGGTTGCAGTTTCACCGTATGGCGGTTTTTGGATTCGTGTTTTGGCCCATCTTATTGATGGCGTCATCGTGGGGTTGCCGATCATCCCGCTGGTGATTGTCTTTTTGGTGCCATCCATTATCAAAATGGTGCAGTCAGGCGTGGAAGACCAGCCTCCTGCCTGGGTCTTCACCACCGTGCCCCTGATCTGGGTTGCGGCTGTGTGTGTGATGTGGCTCTATGAGGCGTTGCTGACCAGTTCGACCTGGCAGGGAACCATCGGCAAGCGCATTTTGCATTTGAAGGTCACGGACCTCGAAGGGAACCGCATCTCCTTCGGCCGGGCCAGCGGGCGTTTTTTTGCCAAGTTCGTGTCGAATCTGGTGTGCTCGCTGCTGTATGTGATCGTTGCTTTTACCGACCGCAAGCAGGGCCTGCATGATATGGTGGCGGGCACTCTGGTCTGGAAGAGCTAACCCGGATTTTGTCCTGCTAATATTGAGCAGATGCCTCTGAATCCCAGGCTGCTCAGGAGATTTTTCGCCGGCGGAGCCATACTTATGGTTCTGGTGGTGTCCGCCGTTTACGTTCACAATTTTCTCGGTAGTCGCGGGAAGGTTGCGCCCGCTCCTGCTCCCATTCCATCCGGAGTGAACCAAAGCGCCAAAGGTTTTACATTCTCGCAGTCCCAGGGCGGCAGAACGCTCTACACTCTCCATGCGGTAAACGCCCAGCAATACAAGGATGGAGGGCGCGCCGAGTTGCATGACGTTACGATCATCATTTATGGACGCGAGGGAAACCGCGCCGATCAAATCTCGGGTTCGGACTTCGAGTATGATCCGGCTTCGGAGAACGTGGTTTCCAAAGGAGAGGTGCAGATTGATCTTGAATCGGAGCTGCCTGCTGCCTCTTCCACGGGAGAGATGAAGAACCTGATCCACGTAAAGACCAGCGGACTCACCTTCAATCGCAAGAGCGGTCTGGCGCAGACAGAGCAGAAGATCGAATTCCGAATTCCTGAAGCCAGCGGTTCGGCCATAGGCGCGGTTTATGATTCGCACCGCAGCGAACTGACGCTCAAATCCGCGGTGGTGATCAACCGCACGGCAAAGCAAAAGGCCACCATCACCGGCCAGAGCGCCGTCCTTACAAAAGATCCCAGGAAGATGGTCCTGCACTTCGCGCGGGTGGAGCAGCCGGACCGGTCCCTGCGGGCAGAGAAAATCACCGTTTTGCTGCGGGACGACAACAATATCGACCGAATTCTCGGCGAGGGCAACGTGCAGGCCGCTCAGGCTGGAGCCAAAGGCTTTGACGTGAGTGCGCCCTCCGGTGAAGTGCTGATGAATACGGGCAACCAGGTCCGTTCCGCCATGCTTTCCGGCGGCGTGGCTTTTGAGCGTCGCGGCGAATCCCCGGCACAGGGCAAAGCCGGCCGTGTGCTGGTGGATGTTGGTCCGGCGAATCGGATCATCAAAGCACGTGGTGAAGATTCGGTTGAGCTTACGCAGGGTGTGCCCGGCAAGTCGCAACGGCTCAAGGCCGCGGCACTGGACATCTTTATTCCCAATGGCAGAACAGCGGAACGCGCTGTGACTTCGGGAGCAGGAGAGGTCGAACTGGCCCAGGGGCACAACACCACTCTCATCACCGCTGGGCAGTTCGAAGGAAAATTTGGGGACGGCAATCGCCTGAAGTCGGTCTATGGAAGCCCGGGAGCAAAAGTGGTTTCCTCCGTCCCGGGCAACCCTGACCGGGTTTCTACCAGCCGCGACGTGACGGCCCTGTTCAACGAGCAGGGCGCAATCACCTCGGTCGAGCAGGCAGGAGATTTTCGCTATCAGGAAGGGACGCGGACGGCCTTTGCCGATCATGCACGTTATACCGCCAGCGATGAAAACATCGTACTCGGCGGCTCACCCCGGATCGTGGATTCAGGCGTAAGTCTTACCGCAGATTCAGTCCAGTTGAACCGCCAGACGGGCAATGCGGTTGCGCGTGGCAGTGTGAAGGCGACGTACACGGAGGCAAAGCCACAGCCGGGCGGGGCCTTGCTGGCTTCGTCCGATCCCATACATATAACCGGCGACAGTATGACCGCCAATCGCACTTCGGAGCTGGCCACGTTCACCGCCGCCCGGCTGTGGCGTGCGGCCGACGTGGTGGACGCCCCGGTCATCACCTTTGATCGCGCACACCGCGGCCTGCAGGCCATGGCGAACCCATCGGGCCGCGTTCATTCGGTTTTCGTCCAGACGGACAAAAATGGCAAGGCAACACCGGTAAATGTGACCTCGGACAAGCTGACTTATGTGGATGCCGAGCGCAAGGCGGTCTTCAGCAAAAATGTTCTTTTGCAGTCAGCGCAAACCACGATGACCTCGGACATGATTCAGGTGTTTTTGCGCTCCCGTGGCAATCAGGGCAGCAATGCGGCCAGCCAGCTGGACCATATTCTGGCGCAGGGCGACATTCAGATTGACCAGGGCACGCGAAAAGCCACGGGAAACCAGCTGCTTTATACGGCGCAGGACCAAAAATTCGTGCTTACGGCATCCGACGGCAGGCGTCCGAGCATTTTTGATGTCGAACAAGGCCAGATTACAGGCGATTCGTTGACTTTCTTTTCCTCGGATGATAGGGTGCTCGTAGTCAGCAAGGAAAAATCTCAAACTCTCATTCAAACCCGGATTCGAGACGCGAGCAAGAAGTAGATGCAGACCCTGGCCACGGACGAAGTCGCGAAATCGTACCGCAGACGCAGGGTGGTCAACGGCATAAGCCTTCACGTCAATCAGTCTGAGGTGGTTGGGCTTCTTGGCCCCAACGGCGCCGGTAAAACTACCACGTTTTATATGACGGTGGGCCTGATTCCGCCGGACAGCGGCCGGATTCTGATCGATGGCGAAGACATCAGCAGCGTTCCCATGTATTTGCGCGCGCGCAATTACGGAATCAGCTACCTGCCGCAGGAACCCTCGGTTTTCCGCAAACTTACGGTGGAAGAAAATATTATGGCGGTGCTCGAGGTGCAGCCCGTGTCGTGGCAGGAGCGGCGGCAAAAACGCGACCGCCTGATTGACGAGTTGGGCCTGGGGCACATCCGGAACAATATGGGATATGCGCTTTCGGGAGGCGAACGCCGGCGCGTGGAGATTGCCCGCGCCCTCTGTATTTCCCCTAAGTTTATTCTTCTGGACGAGCCTTTTTCCGGTATTGACCCGATTGCCGTACTCGACCTGCAGAAGATAATCTTTGATCTGAAAGCCAGTGGAATTGGAGTCCTGATTACGGACCACAATGTGCGCGAGACCTTGTCAGTCACGGACCGCGCATACATTATTAACGAAGGGCGCATCTTCCGCACTGGAACGCCGGAACAACTCGGCAACGACCCGGAAGTAAAGCGCGTCTATTTAGGCGAGAGCTTCTCGTTTGTATAGCGTATGGCCGGGACTGGGGTGAAAACCCGGGGATTTGATTATTTATTTTTGTCCTGGGGAATGCCAAATTACGACGGTACTCGTTCCATGGCACCCAAAAAGGCAAAGCGGAGTTAGACTTAAGGCAGATGGTATTACTGCAGAACAAACTTAATCTCAGGGTTTCGCAAAGGCAGATCCTCACCCCTGGGCTCGTGCAGATGGTGAGCGTGCTGGCGCTCAACAAGCTGGAGCTCAAGGAGATGATCAATACTGAGATGGTGGAGAACCCGGTTCTCGAGGAGTTTGATTCTTCCGTCCCTATGCTGGACGAGGTGGCAGGGCGCGAAGAGGCCCGCGAACGCGAAGAAGCGCAGGAGCGCCTGGTTCCGGATTCCGCGCCCAAAGATGAGAAGAAAGACCCTTTCGACGAAATTGATTTTGGTTCGTTCTTCCGCGATTATCTGGATCCGGGATATCGCAGCTCGGCCGATCTTGAGGAGATTGAGCGGCCGTCCTTTGAAAATTTCCTTTCCCGCCCGCAGAACCTCACAGACCATCTCATGTGGCAGCTTGGCTCGGTGAGTGTGTCGCCGCAAGTCTATGCGGCGGCGGAGCTGGTCATTGGCAATCTCAACGAAGATGGCTATTTGACGACGAGTGACGACGAGCTCATGGGTGTGGCCCCTGTGCTGGTGAATGAGCCATCGGATGCGATTGTTCCGTCACCCGCCCTTGCGGAGCCTCGGGCAGAGATGGAGATATCCCTCCCGCACGCGGACTCAGCCAGCATTCAGCTGGTTGTTTCTCATGCCTCCGCGCCGAATACAGAAGGACCGGAGCACAAAAACGGTGTGCCTTCCGCGGCGCCGTTTACCCGCGAGCATCTCCGGGAGGCAATTGCCGTGGTGCGCCAGTTCGATCCTCCGGGTGTGGCCGCGCGCGATTTGCGCGAGTGTCTGCTGGCCCAACTCCAGCATCTGCAGGCCACGCGCTACATGGATGGCAGCGAGGACCCGGAGAACGATCAGGTCATTGAAGACGCCGTGAAGATCGTCGATGGCCAGTTGCTCTCGCTCGTCAACAAGCAGTACAAGGAAATTGCCAAAGCGATCGCACGGCCACTGGAATCTGTAGTCCAGGCGCATGAGTTCATCCGCACGTTGAATCCCAAGCCCGGACTGGGCTACAACACGGTTGAAACCAGGCTGATCGAGCCCGATGTGGCTTTTGTAAAGCATGGCGATGAGTATCTGGTGCTGATGAACGACGAGGACCTGCCGCAGCTTCGCGTCAGCCCCCGGTATCGCAAGATGCTGCATCAGGGCACGGAAGTGGAAAAAGATGTCCGCAATTACGTGAAGGATCGCTATAAGTCCGCGGTGCAGCTTATTAAAAATATTGAGCAGCGGCGGCAGACCATTTTAAAAGTCTGCTATACGATCATCACGCGCCAGCGCGATTTTCTGGACCACGGCATTGACCTGCTCAAGCCCATGATGATCAAGGAAGTTGCCGAGGAGATTGGCGTGCATCCTTCCACGGTAAGCCGCGCGGTTTCCAATAAGTATGTGCACACGCCGCAGGGTGTATTCGAGCTGCGGTACTTCTTTTCCGAAAGCGTCCAGGGACCGGAAGGGGCCGGCACATCACTGCTCATACTCAAGCGGCGGGTGAAGAAGCTGATTGAAGAAGAAGACCCGGCGAAGCCGCTCACCGACGAGCAGATCACCCGTGTTTTGCAGTCTCAGGGAATTGATGTCACGCGGCGCACGGTGGCCAAATATCGGGAAGACATGAAGATTCCCAGCACGCATCAAAGGAGGGTAAAAAACTGAAACAGCTCAGCGCGGCCGCTTGGGGGCTGGCGCTGTTCATGAAAAGCTGAATCTGCACTGGCTACCGCTCTCCGCGGACCGTGTCAGGAATTCATAAAGAACCAGGGAGGAAATCAATGAACGTCGAATATACCGGCAGGCAGTTTGAAATCACTCCTCTAATCCGCACGCAGGTCGATACCGGAATCCAAAAAATTGAAAAACTACTGGGCAGCATTTTTGATACCCACATAATCCTTTCCGCCAATAAACACCGGCATATCGCGGAGATCACCGTCAACGTGCCCAACCACCCCGCGATTGTGGGGCTGGCGGAAGAGACCGAAATGAGCGTTGCCGTGGGCAGTGCGCTGGACCGCATTGAACGCCAGGCCGTGAAATACAAGACCAGGTGGAAGAGCAAAAAGCGCCAGGCGCGCAAGAAGCTGGAGCAAAAGCCGGCAGAGCAGAACGGATTTGCCGTTGCCGTGAGCGCGGACCCCAAAGCTGCTGCGCCGGTGATGGTCCATTCCATGCCCGGCGTGATCAAATTTACCGAAGCCCACGTGGTTAAAAGCGCTGATTCAGTTTCCTATAAGCCGCTGACGGTGGAAGAAGCCGTAAAGGAAGCCGAGTTTCGTGACCGGGAAGTATTTGTCTTTCGCGATTTGAAAGGCCTGGTAAAGGTACTGCACCGGACGAAGGACGGCAAAATGGAGCTGATTGAAGCGCCGTAAAAGGCTGCTTTTTTGACCTGCGAGGGGCGCCACAAGTGGCGCCCCTTTTTGCTGCAGGCCACAGCGTACGCTGTGCGTCGGAAACCGCCCCGCCTACTGGATGTTCTGAGGGGACTGGTCGTACCCCGTCGGCGAAGCAGTTCGTCCTGGGCGCCTACACCATTGAGTGCGGTGGACGATAGAGTTCGATATTCGCCCGGGTGTTCTCTTCACCTTCCAGGACATTAACGACATTCCCCAGGCGAGGGTAGTGTCCTAATTTGATTTTATTCATAGCCGCGTTGGCAGAGTGGCCATATTAGGCTCGTCAAGAGGTTTGTTATAAGCCAAGCCCTTGTCCGCTTCGTCCTTGGACACGTACCCTTCGCCGATACCGTGAACTTTGACGATGCTTCCACATCCTGGGCACTGACACTGCTCCAACGGGTGATTATCGAACAGAATGATGTGTAAATCGCCGGGGCAATATGCGTACCACCGTTTTACATTCCTTCCCATGATAGCCCTCCTAATCCATTCGGAAACGGTCTTGCCGTCAGACTTTGCCCGTGCCTCAATTGCCTTTATGTCCGCACCAGTGAATCGGACAGGGACAATGCGCCCCTTGGCCTCACCCTTTGGCAGCTTGGGCCGTCCGACTTTTTTTGCTTTAGGCATTGTTCCGGTACTCCTGAATGATGGCCGCCCTTACGGCGGTCTCTGGCGACACGACGGGCGGCAGGTGTAGTACGTTACGTGTCTGGGCTTGCCTGGCCTGTCCGTCTCATGCGCCCAGGCATAAACGCGGTGCGTCTTTGGATGGCCGATTAGGTCAAAGACCTTGCTTGGCCGTTGAACTCGCCCACTTCATGCGTAAACTCTTCCCTTACTGCCCAAAATTGGTCAGGCCCCTTGGAACGGATTATCTGTTCAGATATTTGCCTATTCTGTTCTTTCTGTGAGAATTTATTAGCCGCGTCTCTTGCCCAATCAGACATGTAAAATCTCCATCCCTTCCGTCTCTTTGTCGCCGCTGAATCAAACTGTAACCGTGATTTGCTTATCGGTGCTTAGTGTGTTTGCTATATAATTAATGTATTACATATATTAAATGATGTCAAACTTTTTTGTTATACAATTTCGTGCATTATGTTGAAGCGTCTGGCGTTGAAGTACTTGCCGATGGCCTTGCTCCTCATCTTGATCGGTGTAGTTATTTATATGTCCCACTATGCAGAAAGCCGCAAGACAGAGAATAAGGAAAATGCTGAGGCGTGTAGTTCAAAGACTGCGATCTCCCCAAACGATACAGGCGAGAGCACCCAAAAGACAGATAATCCCAAGCATCCGCCAAACTGGATCAAGGCTTTTGCATGGCCAGATGGAGTGACCGTTTGGGCACTTCTCTTGACCCTGTTGGTCATTGCATGGCAGTCCACCGAAACTCGCGCAGCGGCTCAATCCGCCGAAAGACAGATCGGACTACAATCTACCGCCATGAGGCAATGGGTCAACATAGAACCGATTAAGACGGTCACCCCGCCAACCTTCGATAATCCCGTTGATGTCTCTCTCCAGTTTGAGGTACGAAACAAAACCGATTATCTGATTACTCTCAAAAAGATTGTCGCTGAGGCTTTCCATGGCGGAGTGGCCAAAACATTCACGGTCGATTGCAGCATTGCTATCCCCCCAGGAAAAAGCACCGATGATGGCGGCCATCCGTTTTACGTCAAGGCTTTCGTTGATAGGAGCACTTGGGGTAATGATGGCGCAATGATCGCTGTCGGCGGAGAAGTTGCTTACGTGGACTGCATGGAGATTGAGCGGACGCAGCCCTTTCAAGACCTGTTTATGGGATATGAGGATGGCCGATTGTCCAGAATTAAGCCTGCGGGATTGGTTCCAGAGATTGCCGACTACAAGCCCAAAGAAGAGCGCAACAAGCGAAATTAGGACATTCCCCAGGCGAGAAGAGCGGAGACTGGCACCCTCATATGATGATACGATTCCACAAATGTGGAGTTGGAGAAGAAGCCCAAACATTGACGGGTTCCCTGACGGATTAAAGGTTCAGCGCATAGGAGTCACAGCCGCAATGGCCATCTCCGAGCTTCCAGCTTCAGACATTGCGAAATACCTTCGTGAACACCATGAAATTGCCAGAGCATTACTGAGTGAATCCTGCGACAAGCGATACTTCCCGTCGTCTTTCATCGCCGAACAAGGCGACCGATTCAGAGTTGGTTGGTTCTCAGGGGGCGCGAAATACCAGTGCATTCAGGAGTTCTCGGATTTAGCAGATGCGGCTACTGATTATCTATTGTTCTCGCTTGGCAAGGGGCGCTGGATGTCTGGCAAATTGATGAAATAAAAATCCAAATCGTCACCCGCATTTACAATGCGATGATGCGATTTTCATTCTTCACGTTTAGCATTCGCTAATTGGCGTAATCAGGCCATTGCACTCAGAACCGTGGTTAGGTAACGGCTTTTATCTTTTGAACTGGCAGCACACAAAGCGGGCGGGATTCCTCATCGGCTCCAGGGTTCCAAGGCAAGAACTCACTGATGCGATTGACGGGAT
This sequence comes from Candidatus Angelobacter sp., assembly GCA_035695325.1. Classification (GTDB taxonomy): domain Bacteria; phylum Acidobacteriota; class Terriglobia; order Terriglobales; family Acidobacteriaceae; genus Angelobacter. The sequence continues at coordinate 67,065 of DASSEH010000339.1, read as the reverse complement.
GATTCCAAACGACCATCATCGCAGGAGTGCGTCAGCGCTTTCCCATAGTCTGAGCGCCTGGCGAATCGCCGCCGCCGAACATCTGTAAGGTTTATAATCGAGTTTTCTCATGAGCTATCAGGTTCTTGCGCGTAAATACCGTCCCCAGCGATTTTCCGATGTGATTGGGCAGGACCACGTCACGCGCACGCTTAAAAACGCCATTGAGCAGCAGCGCATTGCGCACGGCTACATTTTCAGCGGCCATCGCGGTATTGGAAAGACGACCATTGCCCGTATTTTGGCCATGGCCCTGAACTGCCGCGGCTCTGAAACGCCCGCTGCCGAGCCCTGCGGCGAGTGCGACTCCTGCCGCGAAGTTCGCGCCGGCAGCTCGGTGGATGTGATTGAAATTGATGCCGCCACGAACCGCGGCATCGATGAGATTCGCGAACTGCGCGAGGCCGCGCGTTATCGTCCGGCGCGCGACCGCTTTAAAATCTATATTCTCGACGAGGCCCATCAGATCACCGATGCGGCCTTCAATGCGCTGCTCAAAACTTTGGAAGAGCCGCCGGCCCACATTGTCTTTATGATGGCCACCACGGCGCCGGAAGACATTCCGCAGACGATCCGCTCACGCTGCCAGCACTTTAGCTTTCATGCCGTGAAGTTTGACGATATCGTTGGCCAGCTGAGCGATATCGCGGGCCGCGAGGGCATTCAGGTGGATGGCGAGGCGATTGCCGTTCTCGCCGAGGCGGGCGATGGCTCCATGCGCGATGCGCTTTCGATTATGGACCAGGCAATCGCGTGCTGCGGAACCAGCCTGAGCGCGGACCTGGTGCGCGGACTGGTGGGCTCGGTGGGGTCGGAAATTCTGGAGCGGCTCATGGACTCGGTAGCGCGCAGCTCCAGTGAAGATGCTCTGCGGCTGCTGGACAGACTAATGATGGAAGGCCAGAACCCGGCGCATTTTTCCAAACAGCTGGTGCGTTTCCTGCGGAATACTCTGGTCGCGAAGGTTGCGGGAAGCGATTCATCGGTTTTGCAGGTCTCGCATGATGAGCGCCAGCGTGCAGCCCGGGTCGCCCAGCAGTTTAGCGAAGAAGACATGGCGCGCTTTCTGCAGATTATGCTGCGCACGCATGATGAACTGGGTTACCGGCAGGAGCAGCGCTTTCATTTGGAACTGGGCGTTCTGAAGATGGTCCATGCTCAGCGCATTCTGCCTTTGGAGCAGGTGCTTAGCCAGCTCGCGCCGGAAGGGCAGAAGGTTACGTCGCCGGTTGTTGCGAGCAGGCCTGCAGGCGCCGCTGCTCAAACGCCAGCTGCGCCGCCGGTGCGTTCCAGCAGCCCATCTATCAGCTCACCAGTGGCTGCGCAAAAAACCGAGAGCGTTTCTCCTTTTGAGGCTGACCGGACACGGAAAACTCGCGGCGCCGAGCCGGAGATGTCGTCTGCTTCCTCAATCCAGGCACAGGTGCAGTCCCCAAACCCGGCTCCGGTACAGGCGCAAACACAAGTGCAGCCCCAGGCAACCGCAACCGCAACCGCCGTGGCGGTGGAAGCTCCTGAGGCAACGGGTGATCCGGGAAAAATTCTGGGTTTCGTGATCAGTGAGCTGGAAAACGCAGGGCACAGCACCCTGGCCGCGGTCCTCGAAGCCGGCAGTGCAGTATTGCAGAACGATGAGCTGACGGTAACGATAGCCAAGCCGGCTTCAGTATTCGGCGTCATCATGGGGCAACAGCAAAAACTTGCCGCCAATGCCGCCGCCAGCGCCATTGTTGGCCGGCCGGTCAAGATCGTTTTGGCCAGCGGTGTTCCAGCGAGCGATTCGGCGCCGGTAGTAGTATCTCGTCCAGCGGGCAATGGCGCGAGCGCGCGCAGCCGTGCGGCGGAAGATCCAATTGTCCGCCGGATGCGGGAAAAATTTGGAGCAGAAATCCGGACAGTCATTGATTATCGTAATAAGAATTAGGAGTAGCCATGGGTGGTTTTGATCCGCGCCAGTTTCAGGACATGCTGCAGCAGGCGCAACAGCAGGCGGAAGCCCTGCAACAAAAAATGAAGCAGACGGTGGTGGAGGCCTCGGCGGGAGGTGGCGCTGTCACCGTGAAAATGAATGGGCAGAAACAGATTTTGGAAACACATATCGATCCTGAAGCTGTAAAGGGCGGCGATGTGGAGATGCTTCAGGACCTGGTTACTGCCGCCGTAAACGAAGCCGGGCGCAAGATTGACCAGGCCATGCAGGCCAGCGTCGGCGGAATGCTGGGCGGGCTGGGTATTCCAGGAATTTAGAGGCACACGTGGCAAAGTTTGCCGAGCCTATGGCTCGACTGATCGATGAACTGAAAAAGCTGCCGGGTGTGGGCAGCAAGAGCGCCCAGCGCATGGCGTTCCATATATTGCGCTCCAGCCCGGAAGATGCGGAGTCGCTGGGATCGGCCATTCGTAATCTTAAAGAAAAACTTCATTTGTGCTCTGTGTGTAACAACATCACGGATGTTGATCCGTGTACCTATTGCGCCAGCGCCACGCGCAATTCGCGTCTGGTGTGCGTGGTGGAGGAGCCGACCAACATTTCCGCCATCGAGAAGACACGCTCCTATAACGGTGTGTATCACGTGCTGCACGGCGCGCTCTCTCCGCTGCATGGCGTTGGCCCGGAGCAATTGCGCATTCCCTCGCTGCTGAAGCGAATGGAGAGCGGCAGCGTGGACGAAATCATCATTGCCACCAATCCCACCATGGAGGGTGAGGCCACGGCTGTTCATCTCACCCATCTGCTCAAGAGGCCGGGCGTGAAAGTCACGCGCATTGCCACCGGCATCCCCGCCGGAAGCGATATTGAGTATGCCGACGAAGTCACCATGCTCAAGGCCATGGAAGGGCGACGGGAGCTGTAAAAAGCACTTTTAGAACTTAAGGCTTTGGCGATACGGGTTGTGGAAGCTGCCTTATGACTTCGTTAACAGCCTGCAGGACAGAAACTATCGCCGTATCAATTACGATGTGTTCGCGCTTCCAGGGATCATACTGACGATCCAGTACCTCTTGCCAGTTCGGAAGCTTATGACCGGGAATGTCGGCCTTGCGTGATTCCACTCTTCGGCGATGTTCGACTGCGTCCGAGCAAATCACCTCGATTTCGAAGCAGGGTACTTCTGCTTTTTTTGCCACGTCGATCCATGCATCGCGTGTAACAGTCAAAGGGTTTACCGAGTCAGCAACAACAGTTGAGCCAAGGGCCAGATTGTCCAGGGCAACGGCGTAGCCGATGAGATAGCCCGCAGGACCGGGATCTGGCAAAACACACGATGTTAGGATGGCCTGTTCAAGCGTATCTATCCGCAGGTACAGCGCGGAGAGTTTGCGCGCCAGCTCACGCCCCAGCATTGTTTTTCCAGTACCCGGCAGCCCTGAGAACACAATCAGCATTACGACTCCATTGACATGTATATGCGTTGCTGTTGCGGTGCAGCGTTAGGTGTTTCGCCATGCTGCAAGCAATTCTTCAGCAACACGAATGTCACTGTTGACCGATGCTGCGTCGCGGCGGGTTTACTTTACCACCCTCATTGGTGAGGATTGCCGGGCACCGGCAGCTTTCGCGAGGACTTTGCAGCATCTCGCCACACGAATCACACTTCCACTGGAGTACCGGCTTGATGTGAGAAGCGGATGTCCCGGATACAAAATTTTGCAGGCGAGTATCAGCCTGCTCGACTGACTGTATAAGCTCCGTCACCCGTGTTTCCAGGGTTTCAAGGAGTTTGGGGACATGCTCAGCCGCTTCAATGCGCAGATCGCGAGACGCCTTCAAAAGTGATTTGGGCGGGTCTTCATCGTAGATGTTCTCCCAGGGGCGCTCAGAATCATCTTGCAAATAGCCGCGTTCGACTCTTAAATTTTTCACGGCCAGCGACCACCCGTCAGTCAGCCTGGCGTAGCCGAGTAATTTGCGCAGCGAAGTTTCCCGGTCAGGACTTCCGGACTTTGCGGTTTCAGCGACCTCAAGCCATATTTCGACGCCGAGATTCATCTCGCGAAGTTGTTTTTCCACCGCAGTGAGCGACTGAGTGTACGAATCGGTTGTTTGGTTCAGTTTTTCAGCAAGGCGGGAAAGTGGTACCAGTGCTTCCATGGGATTCCTCCAGGCCTTCCGGCTTTTGTTCTATTCGTCGGATTCCTCCGACGAGACAGTTATGATACCGCAGCCCCACTCACCTCAACTTGGCCAGCAAATCCTGAGGGTGAACGGGTTTCGCCAGGATCTCAAATTCATGTCCCTGGGTGCGCGCGCGTTCGAGCAGGTCAGCCGTGGCGGCCTGGCCGGAGAAGAGCAGTATCTTGCACGCAGGCAACATGCGGCGGATCAGGATGGCGGCCTCAATACCGTTCATGTCCGGCATGATTACGTCGCTGATCACCAGATCCGGGCTTAGTTCACGGGCGTGGTCCACGGCGGAGATTCCGGTATAGACCGCAAAAGCATCAAAGCCGCTCTGATTCAGGATTGCGGCCAGAGTGTCGGCAATCCGGTGCTCATCATCCACGACCAGTACTTTTCGTTTCGCGCGATTGTCATTCAGTGGCATAGCAACACAGAACTCCCCCACAGTTTAGCCGAACTGGAAATTATTAGCGCAGCTATAGCAGAGATGCTGATTGTGGCAAAAAAGTGATCTGAAGCCAACCCAGGCGGTCCGGCAGGATTCTTACCGGAACAGAAAACAGGGAGGACCCTCATGCGCGCCGTGGCCATGATCGTCTTTACTTTTGCCGGTGTGTTCGCTTTTCCGCAAAATCCAGCAGTTTCCGGCAGCAACTCTGTCGCGGCAGTAACCCAGGAGACTGCTCGGGCCCGGAATTCTGCTCCATCGGGCGAAACTGCTTTGGGACAGAGCGGGGCAGGAAGTTTGAGTCCATCCGCAATTCCGGGTGGACCAATTGCCACGGGAACTGAAATTCGCGCTGTGCTGGATACACCGCTTTCAACCCGCACCGCTCGGCAGGGCGATCGCTTTACGGCGACGGTCTCGCGGACCGTTCGAGGAAGCGATGGCTCCGAGGCAATTCCGGCAGGGGCGCGCATTGAAGGGGAAGTCGTGGACGCCGAGGAAGGCAAGGGTGTCTCTGCGGCCCACGGGAGGGGCAAACTTAGCCTGCGCTTCAATGACATCGCGCTGCCCGGCGGACAGAGCGTTCCTTTCGCGGCCACTCTTATTTCGGTACACACTACCAATGGCAGGGAAGCAAAGAGCAGCGATGATGAGAGCGCAACACTTTCAGGCGCGCGAGGCAGAGACATGGTGAAAAATACCGGAACCGAAGCTGGAATTGCCCCGCTGACGGGACTGATATTTGGGACCCCATTGCGGGGGCTGGCCGTCGGCACACTCAGCGGCGGCGGCTACGTTCTTTCTGTTAAAGGCAAAGATGTTGATTTGCCTGCTCAGACCGGCATGGTCATCCGGCTGGACCAGCCCTTCGGCGGCCAAAACTCGGAGTGAGGTAATCGCGAGGTCAGGCAGCTTTCTTCGGCAGCGATTTTTTCCGTGCCTTTTGTTTCTTGCGCAGCAAGCGTTTTTGGCGGGCAATTTCCTGTTCTGAAAACATGGTGCCGCGGCAGTTTTTTGCATTGCAGTAACAGGGCGCCTGCTCGCCGGGTTCTCCGTCATAGAGGTTATAGTCGTAGGTCAGCTCTTCTCCCGGCTGAATGGCTTTTAAGGTCGTAACATAGATGCGGCCTTTTATTTCGTCAGTGTCGCAGTTGGGATCGCAGGAGTGGTTGATGAAGGCAGCCATGCCAAAGCCGTCAATCACGGTTTTGCCGTCATCCATGCCGAACAGATAGGTGAGTTCGGTATCCGAGTAGAGATAATCGCACTGTTCTTTCGTCAGCCGCGGACCAGTGTATTCGAGCACGCGCTGGCCCTTGTTAATGCGGTCAGTAGCATAAACGCCGGCGCCGTGCAGTGGAGAGGATCGTATGATGAGACTCATGAGATTTTGAAGCATCAGTATAGCTGATACACCGCGCAGAAAGGCAGTGTGAGCAACTTACGATTATGGCGCCTGAACCACAAAGGGCTGGTTCCTTTGTGATTTCAGACGCCTGATGCGTACGCGAAACTTACTTTGATTTTTCCTGGCGCTGCATGGCCCGTTTTAAAGTCTGGTCCAGAGCGGCTTTTGCTGCCTGATATTCTTCCGGAGAAAGTTTCCCCTGAAGACGATCTGATTCCAGCTGAAACATCTCTTCTTTCATGGCATCCATCAGTGATCCCGATGACTTGGCCACGGAAACTCCCGCACCGGCTGGAACTGCGGCAGGCTGGTTCTGGAAATAGATAAACGCCGCCCCGGTCCCGAGGCATACCACGAGGATGGCCAGCAGCAGCCACTGGAAGGAGTGCAACGGGTCTGGCTTCTCATTGGGAACTCCCATGCCGCCGCCGGGAGTAACTGGCGCAGCGGCAGGATTTGCGCCCGGATTCGCCGGTGGCTGATCGTCAGGCAACATGCCGGTGCCCGAGAGCGAGAAGGACAGTTGCGCTCCTGCCGAAGACGGCACTGCCGCATGGATATCAATGTCCTTGATCGTATTGTCGATCGGCCATGAAGTCTCATTCTGGAACGAGGAGCTGTTATCAGCGGCAAACTTTATGCTCTTTGGCGTGATCACATAGAATTTTTCCGGGATCATGGCCATTTTGGGCGCGAGTTTGAGTGATCCGCTGTAAGGCATTTGGTACACCACTTCAAAGTGGGTCTCGCCCGGCCGGACAGGGTAGGAAAGCGCGTACCGGTTCTTTTCCTGCATAGGCACTACAGTGACTTTTACCGCCGGTCCGCCTGCCACTGCCTGGGCCACACGGATGTTCGCGCCTTCCGGCAGATAGAACTCAAACTGTGGCTGGGTGAACTTGGGGCTGGAGGCATTGTTGAGGCGGAAGACTTTCACGATCTGTACTGTATTCGCCTGGGTCTCGTACACCTCGGATTCGTCCTGCAGTTTGATCTCCGGCACGATGACTTTGGAATCGTAAACCGTAATCTGCACACTGCTGGCGCCCGGCTGCAGCGGCTGATGGTAATTCACGTCCTGATGGCGCACGCGGACCAGAAATATTCCCGTCACGCGGGCCATGTTGAAACTAAACTTGCCTTTGGCGTCGGTTTTGGTGCGGGCCACCTCTTCCATGCCCTGTCCCAGTTTGAGAAGTATTACGGCGTCTCCGGCGGCGGGTTTATCGCTGGTGCCATTGGTCACGGAACCCTGGAGAACCTGGACCTGGGCAAAGGAAGAAAAAGAGCAGGCGAATGCTAGCAGTAAAACGGCAATGTATTTCAAATGGGTCTCCTTCAGGCTTTTACAGATTCCAGCCGGTCAATTTCAGCCAGAATACGGGCGGCTTCGGATTCCAGCCCCTCGCGCATACTGTCGAAGTCGGCCTGGGTAAACTTGCCCGATTTAAATTCAAAATTCAGGTCGCGCAGATTTTCGTAAACCACGTCCTTGCGCTCGTAGAGGTAGGCTACGCGGGTGTGGTCATCTCCGCGGTCGGTATCGCGCATGGGACTAAAAATATAGACCATGGCGCCGGCGGCAAACAGTCCGCACAATACACGAATGACAATATCAAAAGTTGCAGGACTCATATTTCCGTCTCTCGGCGTGCCTGGCTGCGAAATGCCTCGATCTGCGGATCAATTGGAACGCCGGCCATGCCAACTGCAACCAGACGCCGCTTCCAGTTGCGCACCACCAGAACGATTACGCCAAATCCCAGGGCAAGTGCACCCGGAGGCATGAGCCAGGCCAGAAGCTCAAAGCCGTGCGAAGCCGGTTCCACCACGGCGGTCACGCCCCAGTTGTCACGAAACCATTTCAAAACGTCTTCATCACTCGAAAACTTCTGTATATTGGCTTGCAACTGGCGAACCATAGGCCCGGAATTGGGGCAGCCCACGTGATTGCACTGGAGCAGCATCTGGCCGCATGAGCAGGTACACATGATCTTGCTGCCTACTTTTTGGTAACGGGCCGCATCACTATTGTCCGCGCCCGTCAAAAGAATCAGGGCTACGGCCATGACTGTAACCTGAGCGATCTTCTTCATCATTTTCCCACTCCCGCGGGCTGAAATTGTTTTGCAGACAGCACTTCAGCAACAGTCACCGGCGATTTAATTTGCGCGGCATTGGGCACCAGCGCGACACCAGTTCCCAGGATCACGATCCAAACGCCGATCCATACCCAGGCTACCAGCCGGTTGACGTGGGCTTTGATCACCGGAGACCCTTCCGAATCTCTGCCTTCATACACCACATACAGATCTTCCTGCAGTGTCGAGTGGTTGGCCACAATGTGGTCGGGCTGATCGTTGGGTTTGTAGGTCCTGAGTTCGGGAGCCAGCTGCCCCATGTACTGCCCGTCTTTGTAAACGTCGAGCAGAGCGGCTTCGCTCTCGTAGCGCGGCGTGTCGTCCTGGGTGGTGGACTGGTTGACCAGAGTGTAGCGCCCCACCTGCAGCTTGGCATGCAGCGCCATGGGCTGCTCTTCTTCCAGATTGAAAGCCGTGCCGGCGATGCCGATCACCAGAACAGCCACGCCGAAGTGGACGATGTATCCGCCGTAGCGGCGCGTGTTGCGGCGAGTCAGGTGATACATGCCGCCGAAGATGGTGCCGCCAAGCTTGCCCTGCAGCACGCGACCGCCGCGAATGAATTCAGAAGCGATGGTGGCCGAGATCATCATGGCCATGGTCAGCGTTAGCCACGAGAAGAACTGAGCTGTATCGTGCAGCGGACGGACGCCTTTGACGATCAGGCCAATCGCTGTAAGCAGCGACAGAATGGCCGGTACCCGGAAATTCCGTATGATGCTGCCCATCGAGGTTTTGCGCCACGCCAGCAGTGGGCCAATGGCCGTGAGGAAGAGCAATATCAGGCCGACCGGGATAAATACCTTGTTATAGAACGGCGGGCCCACGTTAATTTTGTAACCCCGCACCCATTCAGAAAGGATCGGGAAGAACGTGCCGCACAGAATGGTAAAGCACGCGCCCAGCAGCAGCAGATTGTTAAACAGGAAGCTGGATTCACGCGATACCAGCGATTCCATTGTGTTTTCCGGCTTCAAATGGTCGCGCTGTTTAAAGAAGACGTAGCTGCAGACCACCAGCACTACCACCAGAAACCACCAAAACCACTCGCCGATGCTGGATTGAGCAAACGCATGAACGGAGCTGATGATTCCGCTGCGCGTCAGCAGCGTGCCCACAATCGTCAGCATGAAGGTGATGAAGATCAGCCAGACGTTCCATATCTTCATCATGCCGCGCTTTTCCTGCATCATCACCGAGTGCAAAAACGCGGTTCCGCTGAGCCACGGGAAGAGCGAAGCGTTTTCCACCGGGTCCCAGCCCCAGTATCCGCCCCAGCCCAGCACGGCGTAAGCCCAGTGCGAGCCGAGCGCGATGCCGCAGGTAAGAAACAGCCACGTCACCATCGTCCAGCGGCGGGTGATGTGGATCCATTTTTCGCCGGGATAACGCAGGATCAGCGCCCCCAAAGCAAAGGCAAAAGGAACGGAGAAGCCCACATAGCCCAAATAGAGCATGGGCGGATGGATGACCATCTCCGGATACTGCAGCAGCTGGTTCAGGCCGGCGCCATCGGTCGGGATAGTATCCATGATGCCAAATGGGTTCGCGGCAAAATTCACTATCAGAAGAAAGAAAATCTGAATGCCGGCGATGATAATCGAGGCCATGGCAGTCAGCTTGCGGTCTACCTTGTGCCGAAAGCGCAGAACAAAGCCATAACCGGCCAGCAGCCACGCCCAGAAGAGCAGTGACCCTTCCTGTCCCGACCAGAGCGCGGCAATCTTGTAGGGAATCGGCAGCACTTTGTTGGTGTGGTGGTAAATATAGGCCACGGAAAAATCATTGTTCAGCGCGGCCCACGTCAGGGCCAGCGCCCCGCCGCTAACGGCAAAAAACGAGGCCATACCGGCCCGGCGCGCGATTTCTCCCAGACGAATTCCTTTTGCGTCCTGGCGGCGGGCCGCCAGAATCCCCGTCACAAAACTACAGAGTGCCAGGGCGAGTGCGAATAAGAGGCAGAAGCTTCCTAGTAATGGCATTGGGCAAAAATTATATCTCTTTCATGCATATTTTCATCCATACATTTGGCTGCTGACTGCTATAGGACAATCAGGCTGAAGCCTTACGGGGCGCGTCCCACTCGAGGGCCCCTCGGACAAGCCGAATCAGGTCTTCCGGTTCACAGGGCTTCATGCGGAAAATGACGTTCAGTCCGTTGTATTCACTGTCCGCTTCCGGCAACCCGCTGATTACGATAACGGGGAGTTCCTGATTAAATTCCCGGAGCTGGCGCACGAATTCCGAGCCGGTCATGCCGGGCATGAGGTGGTCCGTGATCACTACGCCGATATTCAGGCGGCCAACCTCGGTCCGCATCAGGGCAAGGGCGCTGCGCGGATTGCTGGCCGCGTGGCACTCAATGTCGCCGCGGCGCAGCACCATCTCTCTCATCATGAGCTGGGCCGCATTGTCGTCCACTAACAGAGCGTGCTTCATGCTTCCAGCCCCTGGTTTCGTTCCATGGCGGCTCCGACGGATCCGGCAGCTCCAGCGGAACCGGAGGTTTTGCGCCTGATAATCACGGGCCGCCGCCAGGGTGTTGCAACTTCCATCATACTGCGTAAAACTCCTGTTCCACGCCATTAAAAAAATGGCGACCAGATTAAAATTATATGGAATCTTTGCCGGTTGCCGTGGCTTAAAATCCTGTAAACCGGGAATAATGCTTTAATTTTCGATTAAATCGTGGGAACCCCCTGGATTGTGGTGATCGCGCGCCATCGGGGTTGAACTAATCATCGGTTTTCGTCAGGGAAATGAGTTTGTTATACTGGTTTCGCACCGCCGCGAGTGGCGCTATCGTCTAGGGGTTAGGACGGAAGATTCTCAATCTTCAAACCCGGGTTCGATTCCCGGTAGCGCTACCAAACATGAATTTTGGGCCGTGTGTCTCTCCATTCCACTGAAAACAGTGCCTGCCGCTTTTTCTTGAGTTGTCAGCGATCCTCCCGGTCTGTTTCTGTCAGCTATGTCCCCGGTCTGTACCACCGGTCGTGGAGGGTACCCCCCTCCCCTGTTTTTCACACTCCTGCTGAAAACAAAGCAGTTAATCCATATCGACCCAAGCGCGGCCCTTGGGTGGCCCAAGCGCCACCCAGCCCGGCTGTGGGCTGCCAGGCTAATGTGGCACAGCCGCCCCCGGCTATGTCCGGGGTTGAGCGGTTTTCATCTGCGTTCCTCTGCGCAAATCAGCGGCAAATGGGGTTTTCTTATCTGGCCTCCTCTGTGTTCCTCAGTGGTAAACAAGCCTACCCCCCTCCCGGTCGATCTGGATCACAAGGTCTAAAGGGGTTAGCACCAAACATCACAAGGGATATCACAAGCGATTGGAGTGAACCCTGGGGTGAACCCTTAGCTTGAGACAAAAAAGCATCCCCAGGCCATCAGTCAAGCCAGGGCCACAAACGAACGGCTAAGAGCCAACGGCCAATAGCTTCTTTTTAGTTATCAAAGACCAGCTGCCACATCTCACTCAGAAATGTTCCTGGGTGGTACCACGAATCAATATGCTTTTCAAGGGACAAAAAATGTCGGTATGGGTCAAAAAGACCCATTACCAAAATGTCATGTCCAGCCACTTTAAGAAATGTCAACTCATGGGCGATACCAGTCGAAGGTTGATTAGATTTTACGCAGCCTGCGCCGCGATTTCAGATCGCGGCTCAATGCCGTCCGCAGCGGTCATCTTGAGCGCAGCGCGTGGAGAAAGTATTTTCTCAAATGGGATGACGGGCGCGAAGTCGAAAGATCCCGGCACTGCATGTACAGCCATGCTGCGTAAGGGAGTTCGCACGAGGTGCCTGGGGAGAACGAGAAACAAAGTTGCTGCTCCTCCCATGCTCATGCCGACCAGTCCGGGAGATCATATGTCTTTGTTTTGCGCGTGATAGGTATGAGGCGTGTCGGCTGTGGACCTTGCATTAATTACCTCTGAGATTTGAACCCCAATCAGCGTTCCTCAGCTCAGTCGTCTCGCTCCAATACAGTGAGGTCGAGAACGCAAACCACCACCCGAATGTGAGCATCGGAGAAATGGTGTCAGCTTCGATTTTCGCGACGCCGTGATCATATCCGCCAAAAATGTGCAGGCCAAGTAGCACCAGCGACGTCGAGGTCGCACAAAGGGCCACTGCCCAAAACCAACTCGTCCGCCGACGTGCTCTAAACCAGAACCGTTGCACCAGTAGCCAATATACTGAGGCTCCGATTACCGAGCCGGTGACAAAAACCGCGTCGGCGCCTAAGTCGTTCTCGCGCAGAATGTCAGCCAATGGGACCCACGCCACGGACCCGATCAACGCCATAAACGGTGTAAATGCGCTCAGGGCTGTAGCGAGCGTGATGAAACCCAGGGAGCGAAGGGTCGTTTTCCGACATTGCAGCGAAGCGACAATGCATGTTGCATGCAGAGCGCCCATCAGCGCGTAATGAAGAAAGTTAAAGTTGGAGATCCAGACAGGCAGACGAAAATCCCTGACCACCCAAAATATGACCGCCGCGACGGCCAGGGCGGTAAAGTGAGTGCGGTACTGGATCGCCTTCATAGCAGGCACAGTGTAGCAGGAGCTTATCTTTGATTGTGCGCCTTACGCGTCCAGGTCCGGTGAATAGGGAAACAGGAACTGGAAACTCTGTTCAGCCGCAGACATCGTTGAGCCGGTAAATGTGTCGTAAGCATACGCCCGAGACCGCGTTACATGCTCGGTGCCCCGATGGGATTGTGAGCGCTATCGCGATTTCGCAACAGTTATCCTAATTAGAGCGTCCTCTGCACTGTGAAAGAATCTGCTTTTTCCAATCGTTTGCGTCTTTCACGGGGTTATCGTATGTGATTGGCGCGAAGAACTCTGCCGCGGGCCGTCGGACGCCTAGCAATGCCGACCGTGTATGTGGTTTTCTTCTGCTAGTGTGCGGAGGTCGCTGGTTGAGATGGATGCAAATGTGGCTGGACACCCCTCAATAATGGATGTAGACTTTGGGCGATAAATCGGCTATTGCCGTCAGAGCAAAAAAGCAGGTAGATGTTATGGATAGGCGCGTCCTTCTGTCTTACCCGCTGCTGATACTACTGTCACACGCGGCGGCCCAAGACCAGCCAAGCAGAGAACGAGTGCCGGTCGAGGTGGTCGCGACCGCCGCAGAATACGTTCCGACTTCCACAACGATCACGCATCCAGGGCACGCTTATACAAACTGCCAGGGGCGCACGTCTTACTTTGGCAGGTTCAGCAGCTACGGTGATTCGGGTTCCATTTCTGGCACGGCAGACACGCGCACGAACTGTGAGACTTCTTACACCCCGCCAACCGAGACGACGCTCACCAGCTACCGAAAGGTTAATTACACGATAGCTAAGGGTGAGCACGGCCTGTATCTCTTATCATGCACCCAGACCTGGAAGCCGAGTGGCACAGCCCGTGGACTCGCCGCGTTGCATGGAGTGCTAGGTACAGGCGGCCACCAAGATCAGGCGCAGACACAGGAAAGGCAAGAACGGGTGTTGGCGGCGAGAGGAGCATGGAGCGAATGTCCCGCCTTCAATATCGGCGGTAAATATGCTCTCACGGTCAATAACACGTCCGATGCGCGGCTTGAGGATGAAGCCAAAGTGGGAGACGCCACGCCAAAGAAAGCAGCCAAGCTGGAATACCTGAGTGCGGCGTCTCTGCCCGTGCCGAGCGACCAGCAGACAAGCCCGAAGCAGGCCACCAACATTTCGACTGGCGCGACGGTTCACATCACGTCATCCCCAAGCGGTGGGGAAATCTACGTTGACGGAAAGTTCTCTGGTAACACGCCGTCTGATTTGACGCTTGCTGCAGGGGAACACTCTATAAGAGTCACACTTGCAGGCAAGGACTGGTCACGGACAGTGCAGATCACATCTGGGCAAATTACAATCCATGCCGAAATACCGGCAGAGCTGTGACCAAGGCTATGCGGTTATTGCGGGCACTTGCGGCTTTTGCGAAAACGCATCAATTGCAAATTGCTGCAGCCGATATTATGAAATCGCTAGCCTTCAAGGTTCTCGCATTGCTCGCAGTCGTTGGCGTATTCTGTTTTTCGGGAGTTTTTACGAGTAATCTCAAGACATCCCTCCCCCCAACAAATCAAGAATCGAAATCTCGGATTGAAGGTAATGGTGCCTACAACGCAGCCTATATCAGAGCTAAGGCCAAGTCTGAATCGGAGGTCAAAGCGAAAGCAAAGGCACGTAAGGGAAATATCCGAGGGTTGCCCACAGGTGACTACATGCGGATGCTTCGAGAGGTTACGCCCCTACGCACCGCTGATGTCTTCCTACTGGGCGACATAGAGATGCCAAGTTTCACGCCTCTGGCGGCCTATGGTGATGTATACGATGATCCCGCAGCCGCGAAGCGTGTTGCTGCGGCTTGGCCCAACCGTGGTGAGCGTGGTAAAGACCTCAAGGAACGAGAGGACGAATTACTAAACAGGTTGACCTGGGCGTATGATGCGTTTAGCGACCTCAAAATGGAACAGGCAGTGCCGATACCCGGCTACAACTGTTCTTCGTCATCTCAGTTTTATAACCAACTAGCGGGGCTGGCCGAAAAGGTTAACGGTCGGCTGGACAGCCTCGCGTTCATGATGAAGCCGGGAGAGCAAGTGTTTAATAGAGAAATGCAAAGATGGCTACAGGATATGGCCAAAGGCGCTGCGGTCGAACCCAAATTGAAAAGCATGTCACTGTCACCCGACAACGGACCCAGCGCCACCATGTTTTAATCCGCTAAGTCCGTAAAATTTACCAGCAGATACACACTCCTTGCCAGCGCAGTCGCGGGGGGAATTTGCTCCCGCTTGGTAGTTATCCCGCATTTGTGGGATAAGTTTGCCAACAAAGCCGCATGAGTCATCCGCTATAACCCTACTGAATGGGTTTTGGTGCCGGTATTGATATAGCTGACTGTGGCGCAATTCGTCGGATTACCAAATATTAAATTTCTTTACAGTTGTTCGCTCAATGTTCCACTCGAACTCATGCCCAATGCAGTTCCTCTTGGGCTTGCCACGAATTGCCCTATCCAGCATCTCTTCTTCGGTCACGTCTCCCTGGAACCACGCATACACAATATAGTTGGTTTGACACCCTTGGTGCTTACACGGTGATTCGATCTGCCATGTGACATCTGTTTGTGAACCACGACCCTCGCGGGGTACGTGACACCGCCGAAATGCTTCAAGACCATACTCGAACATTTGCCCTGTATGAACACACAAGATGTTTACCGGCTGCTGAGAACTGGGCTGGCGTACCTGACCATCAAATGTTCCAAGTGGGCTTCGATGTGGGAGCGCATGGGTTCGTTCGCAATGTGGACACTTTGACATATACCGCTCCGCAAACTCTGTCATGGTGCCTCCTCTAAGCAAATCAAATGAAAGATCAGAGATTTGTGATTAATATCTCATTTGGCCTTGAGTATAAGGGATTTTAGATGCTCTCTGGGCTAAAGGTGCTAAAGCTTTAAAAAAATCACACAGGCTAATCATTTGTGGCTCCAGTATGCCGAAGGCGGATAAACGCGCACGAAGGTTACTGTTGAGGATCAAGAACAAGGACATTCTGCTAACCATCGTTTGTGGTGGGTAAGTTGAAGAATCTAATTACCGGCGAATCGTTCCACCAGCGAATGTATAGAAAGTAGCACTGGTAGTGCCTATGCCACTGCTTCAGCCTCAACCCTCCGTGCTTTCTGCCGCTCCACATCGCGCGTGATGGTCCTTGATCCCACCCACAGCACCAGGGCCAGCGCAATCGACAGTATGGGAATGGCCAGCATGGCCTGTTGCAGGCCGATGGCGCGAAACGTTTCCGTAACTTTATCCGCTCCGGCGAGGGACGCGGCATGGCGGGCGAAGGTGTCACTCAGCTTGCCGGTCACCACCGATCCCCACGATGCGCCGAGCAGATACATCACCAAAAAGTAAATCGCCATGCAGGTGCCGCGCAGCGCGGGGGCCACAATGTCCTGGATTGAGGCATAGACCAGGCCGTAATACATGTTGAGCAGGCCGTAAGCCAGCGTCAGCAGCGGCAGGGCCAGCGCCAGATGGCCATAGGGCTGGCGCACGCCGATAAAAGCCACCGGAGCGGCGGCAAACGCGGCCCATGCGGCAATCCTCATGCGTCCACTGCCGCTGCCCCGGACGACGTGGTCTCCCAGATATCCCGCCAGCAGTCCGCCGGCAATGCCGCCCAGGGCGTAGACGATGCCCGTGCGGAATCCGGCCTGGGCCACGTTCATGCGGTGGATGCGTCCAAAAAACGCCGGCAAAAATGTGCCAATCGCGTACAGATTAAAGTTCACCAGCGCGCCGGAAAGGGTGATCCACCAGAATGTGGGAACGCGCAGCACCTCTCCCAGCGAGCCTGCGGGCGCGCTGGCAGGCGACTCAGCCGAGCCGCGCTGTGGTTCGCGCAGCGCCAGCAGCAGGGGAATCAGCAGCAGGGCCGGCGCTGCGGCAAACACCATGGCCATGCGCCATCCGTATCTCTGCGCAATGGCGCCGCTGAAAAAGAAGCTCAGCGCTCCGCCCACCGGTATGCCCAGCATGTACCAGGCCAGCGGTCTTGATCTTTTGTCGGGTGGATAGAGGTCGCCGATCCAGCTTGTCGCCACCGGCGCGCACGCGGCCTCGCCCACGCCGACGCCCAGCCGGGTAAAGACCAGCATGGGATAACTTGCAACCCAGCGGGCCGATGCCGTCAGCGCCGCCCAAATCACAATGCCCGAGGCCAGCAGCTTTTTGCGGCTGATTCTGTCCGCCAGATGGCCCAGCGGCAGTCCGACCGCGCCATACAAGATAGTGAAGAAGGTATTGATCCAGCCAATCTGCGTGTCGGAGAGCGAAAACTCCCGGCGCATCGGCTCCACCAGGGCGCCGGCAACGTGGCGATCGTAAAAGTTCAGTATGTTGATCGCTACCAGTACAGCCAGCGACCATCCGGCAAGTCTCGCGGGTGCTGCGTCGGGCTTTCGTGCTGACATGGCCCGAGAATACTATCACTACCGGCTTTATCGGGTGGCCCCACCCTCCATTTTTTTTGCGCTGGCCGCGCCGGCCTGCGCCGCCGCCAGCCGCGCCGTGAGCACGCGGTACGGCGAGCAGGATACATAGTCGATACCCGTTCCGCTCAGAAACTGAATAGAAGAAGGATCGCCGCCATGTTCGCCGCAGACACCGATCTTCAAATGCGGCCTGGCCTTGCGTCCGCGCTCAATCGTGATCTTAATCAGCTCGCCCACGCCTTCGCGGTCGAGCACGGCGAAGGGGTCTTGTTTCAGGACGCCGCGTTCCAAATAGATGGGCAGAAACTTGCTCACGTCATCACGCGAAAAGCCGAACGTGGTCTGGGTGAGATCGTTGGAGCCGAAAGAGAAAAACTCCGCTTCGCTGGCGATGGACTCGGCCACCAGGCAGGCCCGTGGCAGCTCGATCATGGTGCCCACCATATATTCGATCTTCACTCCTTCGCGGGCAAACACTTCCTCGGCTACACGGCGGATGACCGCTTCCTGGTTGGTAAACTCCTTGGCCAGTCCCACCAGCGGAACCATGATTTCCGGCAGCACGGCCACGCCCTCTTTTTTGGCCTGAATGGCGGCTTCAAAGATGGCGCGCGCCTGCATCTCGGAAATTTCCGGATAGGTAATGCCCAGCCGGCATCCGCGATGCCCCAGCATGGGGTTGAGTTCGTGCAGGTTTTCCACCCGATCCAGCGCTGTTCTGGCTTCGGCGAGTTCCTTTGCGCTGCCTTTGTTGTTCTCGAGTTCGCGAATTCGATCCATAAGCTCTTCGTGGCTGGGAAGGAATTCGTGCAGCGGCGGATCCAGCAGGCGGATGGTGACCGGCAGTCCATTCATCGCCCGGAACAAACCCAGAAAGTCATTGCGCTGCATGGGCAGCAACTGGTCCAGCGCCTTGCGGCGGCTCGCCTCGTCAGACGCCATGATCATCTCGCGAACATGGGGAATGCGGTCTTCGGCAAAGAACATGTGCTCGGTGCGGCACAGGCCAACACCTTCCGCGCCAAACGCGCGCGCCAGGACTGCGTCACGCGGAATATCGGCATTGGCGCGCACCCGCAGCTTGCGAAAGGGCTCGGCCAGGGCCATAAAGCGGACCAGCTCAGGATCGTCGGGAGACGCGGGCCGCGTAGGCAGCTTGCCCAGAATCACGCGTCCGGTATTGCCATCGAGTGAGAGCCAGTCTCCGCGATGAAGCACGTGGCCCTTTACGCGCATCTCCTGCTTCTTTTCATCGATCTGCAGCTCGCCTGCGCCGGCCACGCAGCACTTTCCCAGGCCGCGAGTCACCACCGCGGCGTGGCTGGTCATGCCGCCACGCGAGGTCAGAATGCCCGCGGCCACTTCCATTCCCGCAATATCTTCCGGCGTGGTTTCCGCACGCACCAGAATCACCGGAACATTGCGTTTGGGGCCAGCCATATGGACCGCGTCCTCGGCGGTAAACGTAATTTGCCCCACGGCCGCACCCGGAGAGGCCGGCAAGCCTTTGGCGAGGACTTCGATAGTGCCCGACGATTCATCCAGTGTGGGAACCAAAAAATCGTAGAGCTGGTTGGGCTCCACGCGAAAAATGGCTTCTTCCGTCGTGATCAGCCCTTCCGCGATCATGTCCAGCGCAATATGGACGGCCGCTCGTCCTCCGCGCTTGCCATTGCGGGTTTGCAGCAGATAGAGCTTGTTTTGCTCAATCGTGAACTCAAAGTCCTGTACATCGCGATAATGTTTTTCCAGCAGGGAAGTGGCGCGCCGCAGCTCGTCATACACCGGCGGCATCAGCTCTTTCAGCTCAGCCAGCGGACGCGGCGTGCGTATGCCCGCCACCACGTCTTCCCCCTGCGCATCGGCGAGAAACTCGCCGTAAAATTCGCGCGCGCCGGTGGCGGGATTGCGCGTAAAGCCCACGCCGGTGGCGCTGGTTTCGCCCATGTTGCCAAAGACCATCTTTTGCACATTCACCGCAGTTCCCAGATCATCGGGGATATCGGTGATGCGGCGATAGTGCCGGGCGCGGGCATTGTTCCATGAGCGAAACACGGCGTCCCGCGCCATTACCAGCTGCACGTGCGCGTCCTGCGGGAAATCGCTGCCGGTTTTTTTGCGGATGAGCTCTTTGAAGCGGGCAATAATTTTTTTCAGGCGCTCCAGGCCATCATGCTGCCCGTCTGCTTCGGCTTCAATGGCGTTGAACTGCTCACGAGGAATTTCCAGCACCACCGTGCCAAACATCTGTATGAGCCGCCGGTAGCACTCCCAGGCAAAAACAGGATTGCGGGTAAGCCTGGCCAGCCCCTCCACGCTCTCATCCGTCAGCCCCAGATTGAGGATCGTGTCCATCATGCCGGGCATGGAAAACTTCGATCCCGAGCGCACGCTGACCAGCAGAGGGTGGTCCTTGTCTCCCAGCTTTTCGCCGGTAAGTTGCTCCAGGCGCTGCAGTGCTTCTTCCATTTGCTGGTCCACAGCCGCAGGCAGACTGTTGCTGCGCAGGTACTGGCGGCAGGCCTCGGTTTGGATGGTAAATCCAGGAGGCACGGGAAGGCCGGCATTGGTCATTTCGGCCAGGCCGGCGCCTTTGCCGCCCAGTTCGGCTTTCATGCCGCCATTTCCTTCGGCGCTGCCTCCGCCAAAGAAGAAGACAAATTTTGTAGTGGTGGACTGCTTTGTAGCTGGTTCAGGAGCGGAAATGGGATTCATGGGCACTACCTCGATCTTTCCGGGAAAAGATCTATATCGGCAAGCCTAACGCTCTTTCTGAGCCAAATCTAGCATACTTTCACCCATATTCATGGCCGGGCTGCCAGAAAATACAGGTGGTGACAAACTCTGGTTAAGGATTCCTCGGTTTGGGGCGCGCGTAATTGTCCATTTCCGCGGTCCACGTCAGAAAGCGGGCCAGTTGTTTGCGTTCACGGAGCAGAAATCCCCAGAATTCCACAAACCCGATTTCATTCATCTTCAGGCCGCTGTAGGTTTCCATGCGCCAGCGCAGATAGGGACTGCGCCAGGGAGCAAGACGATGACCGCGTGTTGAATTCCAGAAGAACCGAATCAGGTGGCGCACAGCCAAAGTATAAATGCAGCCCGCTTTCTTTAGCCCAGTGTGACCACGATTTCGCTGCCCTTGTCGGCACCCGCCAGGCGGGCGGCTGAACTGCGGTTGGCGGATATTTCCAGAAAGCCAGTGCTGCCGATAATGGCAAACACTTCACCCGGCGCGCCCTGAACATAACTGCTCTGGATTTTGGAGATCTCCGCTTTGCCTGCGGTAATTTTGAACGCCGGTGGAACCGGCTGGAAGAGCTCGGGAATGTCGCCCGGAGTAATGTTCGTGATCAGGTTCCCGAACTTATCGGCTTTCAGGACCACGGCTTTCCAGGAGCCGGGGCTCACGGCTTTGGGTTTGGGGGCAAGGAAGCGAACATAATCGGTGATCTCGTCGCCGAATTTCTCCGGCTCTACTCCCTTGCTCAGCCATGCCGCGATCGGGGCGAATATGTCGCGGCCGTGAAAGGTATTGCTGACCGGCTGGCGGTAATAGTGGCTGGCGGTAATGTGACGGACCAGCACTCGTTCTTCTCGGGCATAAACCAGCGAGAGTACGCCGTTGTCCGGGGCCACAAAAGTGTGGTCACCGGCCATGGCCAGAATCGGCCTGCGGTCGCCGCCGACTCCGGGATCGACCACCACGATATGGACCGTGTCACGGGGAAAGAAGCTGTAGGCCTGGGAAATGGCAATAGCGCCATCCAAAAGATCGAAACTTTGTACTCCGTTGGTGATATCAACGGTCCGGGCCAGCGGCGCGACACTGTAAATGGCCCCCTTCATCGCGCCAACATAGTGCTCGGTCGTGCCAAAGTCAGTGGTGAAGGTGATGAGCCGCTGTACGGTCATCGGCATGTTCTCCTGATCTGGAAGTGTAATGGCGCGAAGTTACAGTGTGACTTCCCGGAAGTCAAGTTTTCACCAGGAGTCCTCGGCATTTTCCGGAAAACGGAATTTTTTAATATTTTCGTTAACAAAATAACCTTTTCGTGTCTAATGACGCCACGCCGACCCAAGCCAGAAGGCTGCGGGCCTGAGAGTCCAGCCTGCGCAAGCATCGCCATTCGAGCCGTCGGCAGCGCAGACCTATTTTGTAAGGAGTACAGGTCCATGTCGAGCATCATGCAGATTTTACCCGAGAAGACGGAGTATCTCGCTTCTCACTACATATCGCTGCTGGTAGTCGCCTCGGAACGCGCTGTTCGGGAATGCTGTAAGGAGGTCGCGGAAGATCTGCGCTTTCGCGTGCATTTAGCTGATAATGCCGCAGCGGCGCTGCGCATTCTGGATGCGCGAGCGATTGATCTTGTGCTGCTGGATTCGGTTTTGGGCGGGCGTTACGGACTGGAGCTGCTGCGCCGCATCCGGGAAACCCATCCTGAAGCCCAGGTTGTGCTGCTCAACGGCAATGCCACCGCTGATTCCGTGCTGGCCGCCATGAAGAGCGGCGCCTGGGACTGTCTGCGCAAACCCTTTCACCTCGACGAGTTGACCTCACTGCTGGAGCGCGCCATCAATCAATTGCGATTTTCCCAGGAGGGCCGGGCGATTCGGGAGTCTCTCCGGAACCAATCCGCCTGCGCCGGTCTGCTTGGCCGCTCGCGCGAGATTGACCGGCTGCAGCGGATTGTCGCCAAGGTCGTGCCGGGCACGCATCCTGTGCTGATCCAGGGAGAAACTGGTACGGCCAAGGAAAGTGTGGCCCGCGCCATTCATTTTCACGGCCCTTTTCGCGACAGGCCTTTCATTCCCGTGGACTGCGGTTCGCTGACACCGCTCATCCTGGAGGCCGAGCTTTTTGGGTCATTGAAAAATCCGCCGTCGGCTAACGGAAAACCGAAAGACGGTCTGTTCGTCATGGCGCAGCGCGGCACCATCTTTCTGGATGAAGTGTCAAAAATGCCTTTGGAGCTTCAGGCCGTGCTGGTACGGGCGATGCAGGAAAAAGAGATTTGGCATACAGGGCTGGGCAAACCGATTCCTTTCGATGCCCGCATCATCGCGGCCACAAGCTGCGATCTGGATGCCGCCATGACCGAGGGTATCTTCCGGCGCGATCTGCATGCCCGCCTGAATATCGTAAATTTAAGATTGCCGGCGCTGCGCGAGCGTCGGGAAGACATTCGTGTGATTGCGGAACATTTCGTGGGCCGCTTTTCACGGGACAGAGAGCCTCGTCTTTCGATTGGCGCCGAGGCCATGAAGGTGCTGTGTTCGTATGACTGGCCGGGCAATGTGCGCGAACTCGAAAGCTGTCTGCAGCGGGCGGTAGCTCTTGCCGCCGGCCCTGTACTGGAAGCGCGCGACCTTCCGGCGGAGATTCGTCATGCCCGAGTGGTTACACTACCTCCCATGCCTTACGGGAAACCAAGGATTGTTCCTCTTGCACAGCTCGAACGGGAAGCGATTCTCAATGCGCTTCACGAACTCAATGGAGACAGGATTACAGCCGCCCAGTTGCTGGGAATCGGAAAGACTACCCTGTATCGCAAACTGAAAGAATACAAAATCGTGGACCATGCTGACAGCCAGAACAGGAATGCAGCAGTCACGCGCAGTGTGGAGATGCAATGATCCTTTTGCTGCTCCAGGCAGCACAAGCTGAAGAGTGCAAGCGGGAACTGGAAAAACGCACGAAAATGTCAGTGAGTCTGTATGCCGCCGCGCGGGACGCGATTGCCTCGCTGGCGCATAGTCCCTGTGCCGTCATCGTCGTGGACCAGAACCTTCTCGCTTGGGACTCCGTGGAAGCGGATACGCTCGTCCGCCACTCCGGTGCGGCCCCCATTGTGTTTGTGAATCCCGCCGTCTATGGCGTGGACCGGATATGCAAAGAAGCTGAGCTGGCGCTGAAGCGCGCCCAGCGGGAAAAAGCCATTGCCCTGCAGGGAGCAAAGCAGGAATTGAAAGACCGATTCAGCAGCTCCGTTACTGGTGTTTTGCTCTCCGCTGAGCTGGCCCTGAAAGCCACGCCGATCCCACCACCGGTGGAGGAGAAACTAAAGCAGATCCGGGAACTGGCCCTGCAAATATCCAGCTATCTGCGCTGACAACCTTAGAAAGACAACTTCCGCCAGCTCTGCTGCCTCTCACCTGAAGAATGCGCTGTGAGGGGTTTCTATGCTTTGGACCATATTTGCCATTCTCATTATCCTGTGGCTGCTCGGCTGGGGCTTTAACGTCGCCGGTCACCTGATTCATCTGCTGCTCGTAATAGCCCTGGTTGTGGCTGTGATCAACCTGATAACCGGGCGCCGGACCGTCTAAATAAGTTCCAATGACTGGTCTCGAGAGCATCAAGGTCCGCCGGGAAATGACTGCCTCGGTTATTCATGCCAGGGCACGGCAAGTGACAGCAGACATCCTTAGTACTCTGGCCTGATTCTAACGCCTGAGCACGTTTGATTTTTTTCGGGAAACCTGGAGTGTTAAGACCGCGATGCCGGTAACGGAGACGAAAGAATTCCCTCATCAGCCTGCTGCACCATTGACCGAACAAAATGATCTGGCTCGCCGTGTCGCCGAGTTGGGGGAGTGGTTCCACAATATCGACCTGAATGGAGTGCCCACGGCGCCTCAGCATTTTCTGGGCGACTACCCGCAAATTAAATGGAAGCAGATTGCATCTCTGGTTCCGGATGACCTGAGCGGGAAATCCGTCCTCGATATAGGCTGCAATGGCGGCTTTTACTCGCTCGAATTCAGGAAGAGGGGCGCCAGCCGTGTGCTCGGCGTGGACGTGGATGATCGCTATCTCGGCCAGGCGTCCTTTGCCGCGCAGGTGCTGGGACTGGATATCGAGCTGGAGAAGCGCTCGGTTTATGACGTTGATCAGATTCCCGGACAATTTGATTATGTCCTGTTCATGGGGCTTTTCTATCATCTTCGCTATCCGCTCTATGCCCTGGACAAGATCATCAAAAAAGTAAAAGCAAACGGTCGGCTTATCTTCCAGACCATGATTCGCGGCTCTCTCTCCAGCCCGGAACTCAGTGATAACTACCATTTTTGGAACAAGCAGGTCTTTGCCGATCCGGCGTTTCCGTGCATGTATTTCATCGAGAAAAATTATGCGGGCGATCCGACCAACTGGTGGATTCCCAATCATGGCGCCGTGGAGGCGATGCTTCGCAGTTCGGGGCTGCGAGTTTTGGCCCATCCCGAATGCGAAACCTGGCTGTGCTCTCCTGAGCATGTGCAGAGGGACGGCAAATACATTTTGGACCATGAACTGGCCGGCACTTTATAAATCCGCTTTGTTTGCCAAAGGGTGAATGAATGATCGAAGCAGTCATGCTGTGGAATGAACCGAACAATCTTTCGCACTGGGACTTCAGGGCGGATTCGGAGTGGAAGATTTTTGCGGAGATGGTCATAGCGGCGGCGACAGCCATTCGCCGCGAAAATCCCGAGCTGCCGCTGGTGCTGGGCGGGATATCTCCGGTTGACCCCAACTTTATCGGTTTGATGGGCTCTTTAGGTGTTCTGGACGCGGTGGACGTGGTTGCCGTTCACGGTTTTCCACTCGACTGGAACCACTGGAAAATCCATGACTGGCCAGCCAAAATTCGTGAAATTCAGGCCGTAACAAACAAGCCGGTGTGGGTGTCGGAAGCAGGTGTCTCTTCATTTGGCGCCGAGGAAGTCCAGGTCTTTGGCCTGCAGCGTACGGCGGAGCTGCTGCTGCCGATGGTGGAGCGTGTTCACTGGTACAGCCTCATGGATCTGCCCGCAACGTGGACTGCCACCACGCGGCACAAAGAAGCCGAAGGCAGCGCTTACTATCGCCATTACTACATGGGGCTGCTGCGCGAAGATGGCTCTCCCAAGCCTGCGGCCCACTGTTTCCCGGCGGGCATGGGGATTTGCCAGTGGTTCCACTTTCAGGACCCGCGCCTGGAACTGGCTGTGGACTGGATGAAGCGGCTGGGAGTGAAGTATCTGCGTACCGGAATCAGCTGGGCCGACTGGTTTCGCCCGGAAGCCGAAACGTGGTTTGACCGGCAGCTGTGTGAACTGGAGCCATTCACCACAACTCTAACGCTTTGTTTTACACCGGAGCATTTGGGGCTGGAGCCGCACTATACCAGCCCGCCCCGTAAGACCGAAGATTTTGCACAGTTTGCCGCATGGGCGGTGCGCAGGTATGCGCCGGCCAAAAAAATGGACGCAGTTCTCACGGGAGCGAAATAAAGAAATGGGCAGGAACATTCTCGTCACCGGCGGAGCAGGCTTCGTGGGATCGCACCTCGTGGATGGGCTCGTGGCGGCGGGGCACTCGGTTCGGGTCTTCGATGATCTAACGCCTCAGGTCCACGATGGTGTGCCGCCGAAGTATTTGTCTTCTGACGCTGAGTTCGTACGGGGGGACATTCGGGACCGCGAGGCCGTTGCCCGTGCGCTCAGTGGCATCGAAGTTGTATTTCATCTGGCCGCGGCAGTCGGCGTGGGCCAGTCGATGTATGAAATTGCGCACTACATGGGCACCAATACCCAGGGAACGGCGGTGCTGCTGCAGGAAATACTCGCTCGCCGGCTTCGCGTGGAAAAACTGGTCGTTGCCTCGTCCATGTCGGTGTACGGTGAAGGCAGATACTTGTGCGAGCAGTGCGGTCCCTGCGACTCGCTTCCTCGGTCCGCCGAACAGCTCCGGGCCAGGCAATGGGAAGCTCTTTGCCCGGTGTGCGACGAGGTGCTCACGCCGCTTCCAACTGCGGAAGCCAAACACCTTCACTGCAGCTCGATTTATGCGCTGTCCAAAAAAGACCAGGAAGAGATGTGCCTGCTCTTTGGGAGGGCTTACGGCATTCCGGTGGTAGCACTGCGCTATTTCAATATTTACGGCCCGCGCCAGGCGCTTTCCAATCCTTACACCGGCGTAGCGGCGAATTTTGCCTCTCGTCTTTTAAACGGCAATCCGCCATTGCTTTTTGAGGATGGCAGGCAAATGCGCGATTTCGTCCATGTGCGCGACGTGATCCAGGCCACCATGCTGGCGATGGAGCGGACGGAGGCGAATGGTTGTGCCATCAACGTGGGCTCCGGCAAGGCAATCTCGATTCTGGAAGTGGCTGCGGCCCTAAGCAGCTCACTTGGTTCCGGCATTCAGCCGGATATTACGGGCAAGTACCGGACAGGCGACATTCGCCATTGCTTTGCGGATATCTCGGCGGCCCGAGCCCTGCTTGGCTATGTTCCCCGCATCCGGTTTTCGGATGGTGTAAGTGATCTCCTCGAATGGCTGCATTGTCAGAAAGCGCAGGACCGCGCCGCGGAGGCGACCGGCCTGCTCAACAGTTTTGGACTTTCTGCGTAAGCAGCGAGCCTGAAAGGATGACAGACTCGAAAATGAATAAACACGAAACCCGCTCTGTACTGATTACCGGAGGGGCAGGATTCATTGGATCGAATCTGGCTCGTCATTTACTGGCGGAAACAGATGCCAAAGTGCATATTCTCGACAATCTGAGCCGGCGGGGAGTACACCACAATGTGGAGTGGCTGCGCAAAATCGATGGTAAAAACGGCCGGCTTCAGGTAACGATCGGCGATGTTCGCGATGCCAGACTCGTGAGCAAAGCGGTGGGGCCGGCCAATGAGATTTACCACTTCGCGGCCCAGGTGGCCGTGACCAACTCCTTTATCGATCCGCGATTTGATTTTGAAGTCAACCTCGGCGGTACGTTCAATGTCCTGGATGCGGCGCGCCGCGGCGGAAACAAGCCGTTTGTCCTGTTCACCTCCACCAACAAAGTTTATGGAGAGCTGAAGGGCGTAAAGCCCCTCATGGCGCCCACGCGCTATGTGTCTTCCAGTCATGCAGGCGTTTCGGAGTCGGAACCGCTGGACTTTCATTCTCCATACGGCTGCTCCAAGGGCGCGGGAGACCAGTATGTGCACGACTTTGGGCGCACCTATGGCCTGCCCACGGTTGTATTTCGCATGTCCTGCATTGCCGGGCCGCGGCAGTTTGGCACGGAAGATCAGGGCTGGGTGGCCCACTTCCTTTATTCAGCGCTCCATCAAAAACCGGTGGTAATTTATGGCGATGGACGGCAGGTGCGCGATGTTTTGTGCGTCCACGACCTGATTCGTGCTATGGATGCCGTGCGCGAGAACCTCTCTGTTACCCGGGGACAGATTTACAACGTGGGTGGCGGCCAGCAAAACTCTACCTCTCTGCTTGAGCTGATGGAGATGATCGAAAGCCTGACCGGGCATCGCCTTGAGTATGTGAACGATGCTGCCCGTTCCGGCGACCAGCTCTTTTACATTACGGACTACGGCAAAATTCACAGCCATACCGGCTGGAAGCCGGTGATCAGCCTGCGGGAAACTCTGGCATTGCTGCGCGGCTTCTGGGAAGAAAATCAATCCGCTCTTTATGTCCACGTTTTCCCCACTGCCGAATCCTTTGCTGTAGCCACGGAGCTTTCGGGAAGGGCCGGATGAAGTTTGCCCTGGTCAATCCGAACTGGGATTTTGCCGGATCAACCTACTTTGGCTGCCGTGATCCGCACGTCCCTCTGGAATTGTTGTTTGCCTGCCAAAACATCATGGCCTCTGGATATGATGCGCTGGTCATCGACGCTCAGACCGAAAATTTCACCATTGAGGAAACCCGGCGCCGCACCAGCGCGTTTGCCCCGGATTTTCTCGTAATGCCCACGGCGCCGTCCTATCTTTTTTGGCGCTGTCCGCCTCCCGAACTGCGGGTGCCCCTGGAATGGCTGCAGGGGCTGAAGAGCAGGGCCGTGAGCGTGTTGATTGGGCCGCATCCTTCGGCGACACCCGGCGCAACCATGCGCAAGGCCGCCTGTGACGTTGCGATGCGGGGCGAACCGGACCGGACCCTGGCGCAATTGGCCCACAAGCCATGGGACGAAATATCCGGTTGTTGTTTCAGAAAAGAAGAAGGCCAGCACATCAGCGCGGAATTCGGCGTAACCGACATGAAGGCTCTGGGGGCGCTCGATTTCTATAACTATGCGGTGGAGAAACACTGGCACCGGCACCATGTTTTTTCCGGCGATCAGGGCCTTGGCGCGGAACTGGAATTTGCCCGTGGATGTCCGTGGT
Organism: Candidatus Angelobacter sp.; assembly: GCA_035695325.1. Classification (GTDB taxonomy): domain Bacteria; phylum Acidobacteriota; class Terriglobia; order Terriglobales; family Acidobacteriaceae; genus Angelobacter. The sequence goes on along the minus strand of DASSEH010000339.1, from coordinate 38,717 downwards.
CCTGCACGTTCTGCAACAAGACTTTGTTTCGCAATAAGTTTCGCGAGCGCAGCGTGGATGCCGTCGTCAAAGAAATAGATACGCTGATTTCGCGAGGCGTGCGGTACATCTACTTTATCGACGAGATATTCGGGGCGGGCAAGAACGTGCGCCTGCTGCTGGAGGCGATTGCCGAACGTCCTGTCCGGATTGGATTTCAGACGCGCATCGATTTGTGGAATGAAGAAGGCCTCGACCTGCTGGGCCGGGCCCACTGTATCTCCATGGAGTGCGGCGTGGAGTCCATTACCGAAGAGGGGCGCGCCGAACTCAACAAGAATTGCCGTTTGGATACCGAACGCATCGGTGAGCTGCTGATCTATGCCCGTGGCAAAATTCCCTGGGTCCAGGCCAACCTGATTCTTACCGATCATGACGACCGCAGGCAAATCCAGAGCTGGCAGGAGCATCTCAGGGCCAGGGGCGTATGGGTGAGCGAGCCTGTGCCCATGTTTCCGTTCCCAGGAAGTCCGCTGTACATAAAGACCTTTGGCGGGACGCCGGATGATCAGGCCTGGGAAAAGGCCCATGCCTGGTACACCTCCACTTTTGCCGAAAAGGGCTACAGCGACATTCAGGAACAGAAGCCGGCCTCGCTCAGCGAACTGGAACAATGCACATCTTAGTTACTGCTGATACGGTTGGAGGAGTCTGGACCTGGGCGAGCGAGCTGGTCAGGGGACTGCTCCGCTGCGGCCATCGCGTTACGCTGGTCAGCTTCGGCGATATTCCCGTGGCTGCGCAGAGTCAGTGGATGGACGGCCTCGATCTCGACTACCGCCCCACTGCATTCAAGCTGGAGTGGATGCAGGATTCCGAAGTTGATCTGAAGGCCTCGGCTGAATATCTCGAAACGGTTGCCAGTGAGACCCATCCGGACGTGATTCATCTGAGCCAGTTTTACTATGGCGCCATGAAATCGGACGCCCCGCGTCTGGTGGTCGCACACAGTGACGTAGTCAGCTGGTGGCAGGCCGTCCATGAAAAAGAGCCACCGGATTCGCCATGGATTCGCTGGTATCGCCAGGTAGTTTCTCGCGGACTGGCCTCGGCCCATGCCGTGGTGGCGCCATCGCGATGGATGCTGCGGCAAATTGAGCGTTTTTATGGCAGGCCAGAACGGGGCTCGGTTGTTTACAACGGCCGCACACCTTCGCTGTTCAATCCGCACCTGAGCAAGGAAGAGCAGGTCCTTACCGTGGGACGCCTCTGGGACGCTGGCAAGAACGCCTCGCTCCTGCTTCAGCAGGAGATGCCCATGCCAGTAGTCATCGCCGGTTCCGAGCGTTCTCCGGAGCATAACAATGCGGATTTTTCCCGGCCTGCGGGGCTTGACCGGGTACATTTTGAACCCCGGCAGCATGAGCGGGACATGCAGCGTCTGTTTGCGCGGGCGGCTGTTTATGCCGCGACCTCGCGCTATGAACCTTTTGGGCTTGCTCCACTGGAAGCCGCGCTTTCCCGTTGCGCCATTGTTGCCAGCGATATTCCCAGCTTTCGCGAACTCTGGGAGGGTGCTGCTGTCTTTTTTCGTAATAACGATAGTGAAAGCCTGAAAAACGCTCTTGATCTTCTGTCTCGGGACCGCGAGCTGCGCCTGAAATACGCGAACCTGGCATGGGAGCGCGCGAAGCGCGACTTTGGCGCGGGGCGCATGGTGGAAGAGTACCTGAATATTTATCGTGCAATCGCACAGGTTCCCTCGCTGACTCTATGAAACAAAAGCTCAGGATCGCACTTTTTTGTCACTCGCTCGTTTCCGACTGGAACCACGGCAACGCGCATTTTCTGCGCGGACTCATGCGCGAGCTTGTCCGCATGGGCCATCAGGTCCGGTGTTATGAAGAGCTGGGCTCCTGGTCGCTGACCAATCTTGTCCGCCAGGAAGGTGAACGGGCCATTGAGGCCATTGATACCTTCCGCCATTCCTATCCCGAACTCGATATTCGTTTTTACAATTCGAAAGAGAATTTTCAGGAGTTTTTGGAACAGCAGCTGAAGGACACAGATGTTGTCCTCATCCATGAATGGAACGAGCCTCTGGTGGTGAACAGCATTCTGGCGCTCAAGGCGACATATGGCTTTAAAGCGCTGTTGCATGACACGCATCATCGCGCTTACAGCAGTTCCGGCGAGATACTTCGGTTTCAGCTGCATCTGCTCGATGGCATACTCGCCTTTGGCGAACCCATCCGCAGGCTCTATCTCGATGGTTTCGGGGTCCGGCGCGTATGGACCTTTCATGAAGCGGCGGACATCCAGCAGTTCAAACCCGTGGAACGGCCCAGGCAAATCGATGTGATCTGGATTGGGAACTGGGGAGATGACGAACGCACGCGTGAGATTGAGGAATTCCTGCTGCGTCCCGCTGCCGGAATGCCCAAGGAACACTTCGTGGCCCACGGCGTGCGCTATCCGGAGAATGCGCTGCTCCGTTTTCAGGAGGCTGGAATTGAGTATCGCGGCTATCTTCCTAACCTTTTTTCTCCGGAAGTCTATGCGGAAAGCGCGGTGGCTCTGCATATCCCGAGGAAGCCATACGCCAATGGTCTTTCCGGCATTCCCACCATTCGTGTGTTTGAAGCGCTGGCCTGCGGCGTTCCATTGTTGTGTGCGCCCTGGAGCGACCATGAGGGACTGTTTGAAGCCGGCAGGGATTACCTGATCGCAAAAGATGGAAGACAAATGCAGGCCATGATCAGAGACTTGCTGCGCGATGAAGGGGCGCGCCGCCAGATGGGAGAGCATGGCATGAAGACCATTCACAGCCGGCATACCTGCGCCCACCGCGCTGAGCAGTTGATTTCAATTTGCGAGGAAATTGCGGCATGAGGGTTTTTGTCTTTGGATCCAGCATAACGTCCTGCTACTGGAACGGCGCCGCCACGTATTACCGGGGAATTTACCGGCAGCTCAGCCTGCTCGGGCACGAAATCACGTTTGCCGAGCCGGACGCCCACGGACGCCAGCAAAATCGCGATGCCGGCGACTTCTCGTATGTCCGATCCATTGTCTATCGCGACCGCAATGAAATACCTTCGCTGATGGCCGAGGCTGCGGACTGCGATTGGGTCATCAAGCACAGCGGTGTCGGCGCGTTCGATGATCTGCTGGAAGCCGATGTGCTCGATTGCCGTTCTCCCCATACCAGAGTCGTATTTTGGGACGTGGACGCTCCCGCAACCCTGGCGCGCGTGGAAGGCAATATTGGCGACCCGTTTCGCGCGCTGATTCCGGCCTATGACATGATCTTCACCTATGGCGGCGGGCAGCCCGTGATTGAGCGCTATCGCAAACTAGGAGCTGACATTTGCTGCCCTGTCTATAATGCGCTCGATCCGGAGACACATTATCCGGTCTCTCCAGTTGCAGACTTGCGTTGTGATTTGCTCTTTGTGGGGAACCGCTTGCCTGACCGTGAGCGCAGGGTAGAGCAGTTTTTTCTTCGCGCCGCCGAACTGGTTCCGGAATGCAGGTTCATCCTCGGCGGCGAAGGCTGGGCTGGCAAGCTACTGCCGAAGAATGTCCGCTGGATCGGCCACGTCGGCACCGGCGATCATAACCGCCTGAATTGTTCTGCCCGCTTCGTGCTGAACATTAATCGCGAATCCATGGCAGACACGGGGTTCTCCCCTCCCACGCGAGTCTTTGAAGCTGCCGGCGCCGCGGCGTGCATGATTACTGATGCCTGGAAGGGAATTGAAGAGTTCTTTGCGCCTGACCACGAGATTTTAGTCGCGAAGGACGCGGAAACCATTGCGCTGTATCTTCGCACCATTTCACGGCAGCAGGCCGGGGAGATGGGCGGCCATATGCGGGCCCGTGCTCTTCAAGAGCACACCTATGAACTTCGTGCCCGGCAGGTGGATTCCATTTTCTCCGGCGCCCGCGTGGGGGAAGGGTTGGTTTCGCTATAAAGGTGTCGCTATGAAGATTGTCATTTTTGGGCTTGCGATTACATCTTCGTGGGGTAATGGACATGCCACCACGTACCGCTCGCTGTGCAGCGCTCTTCGGCGTCGCGGACATGAAATTGTGTTTTTCGAGCACGATACGGAGTGGTACCGTGGCAATCGCGACCTTCCCAAACCGGAATTTTGCCGCGTAAAAATCTTTGACGACTGGTGGCAGGTGCTGCCGGCCGCGCGGGCCGAACTGCGCGACGCCGACGTAGCCGTGGTGGGCTCTTATTTTCCCGATGGCATTCCCGCGCTGGACGAGGTGCTCAGCTCGAATGTCGCGGTGAAGACCTTCTACGACATTGATACCCCCATTACGTTAAAGGAACTCGAATTGTGCGGGCGCACCGGATATTTGCTGCCGGAGCACATGCCGGAACTGGATGTATATTTCAGCTTCACCGGCGGGTCTGCTTTGGAAACACTGGAGATCCGTTACGGAGTGCCTGCGGCCGAGCCGCTTTACTGCTCCGTGGATCCGCTCAAGTATTACGAACGCACCCGGACTGCTGAGTTTGAGTGCGCGCTGAGTTATATGGGAACCTGGGCGCCGGACCGTCAGCCCAAGGTTGATGAGTTTCTTTGCCAGCCAGCCAGCCTTCTTCCCCAGGAAAAATTTATCGTTGCCGGACCGCAATACCCGGCGTCGGTGGACTGGCCCGCCAACGTGAAGCGGATCATTCACCTGAACCCGCGCCATCATGCTGATCTCTACTGTTCTTCGCGCATGGTGCTCAATGTGACGCGGCGTGACATGGTCATGGCCGGTTTTTCGCCATCCGTACGTCTGTTTGAAGCGGCGGCCTGCGGTGCGGCCATCCTCTCCGACAATTGGCCGGGGCTAGAGACTTTCTTCACCCCAGGCGAGGAGATTTTGCTGCCTCTCTCGGCAGAAGATGTCATTCGCTGCCTGCGGGATTACGATGAAGATGAGCTGCGCCGCATTGGGCGGGCTGCTCGCGACCGTGTGCTCGGGGAGCACACCAGTGAGATTCGCGCGACCGAGTTTGAACATGCGGTAGGCGTCCTGAGCCATTGAAATTTGACATCAGCAGTACACGCTGGAAGATGCATCGGCTTTCTCATTGTGGAGCGGAAAGCTCCCCTGTTTGGGGTCAGTTGCCAGAAGCATAGTCTTTGGTAACATCAGCAGGCACTCCAAAAATCACACTTGAATTTTTGTGAAGATCAAATGAAAAAATGCAATTTATTCCGATGGGCACTATTTGTTGGTCTATCCGTTCTGCCGGTCACAATACTAGTCAATCTCACAGCTATTAACCTCTATGCGTTAGACGATGGCAAATCCGGAACAGACGGTTCTTCCACACGCGAGTTCACCCCTGAATCCACAATATTCAGTCTTCCTGTGAGCCAGAACGAGAAGCTTAATCTTACGCTCAGGAATCTTATGGACATCTTCAAGGTTCCGGGCATGAGTATAGCTGTTATAGACGATTATAAAATTGCATGGGCCAGGGGATTCGGCGTTACCGAGCCAGGCGGAAGCACTCCTGTGACACCCAGGACACTGTTTCAGGCCGGATCCATTAGTAAGCCGGTTGCGGCAGCGGGTGCGCTCTGGCTGGTCGAACATGGCAAGCTGTTTCTGGATGAAGATGTAAACAAAAAGTTGAAAACCTGGAAAGTCCCGGACAATGAATTTACAAAAACAGAAAAAGTTACGCTCCGGCGGTTAATGAGCCACAGTGCTGGGCTGACTGTACACGGTTTTCCCGGCTATGCAGTGGGCGAGTCAATACCCACACTCGTTCAGGTTTTCAATGGTGAGAAACCTGCCAATACCGATCCTGTCCGGGTAGAGTTTGTCCCAGGAACTGCAATGCGGTACTCGGGCGGCGGCGTCACCATTGAGCAGCAACTCATGATCGATGTTACTGGCAAGCCGTTCCCGCAATTCATGCGCGAGACTGTCCTGAGCAAAATCGGCATGGCTGACAGTACTTACGAGCAGCCCATCCCTTCCATCCACGCACCGCTTACCGCTACCGGCACGCGAATGGACGGAGTTCCCATTTCCGGTAAATGGCATATTTATCCTGAAATGGCAGCCGCTGGTCTTTGGACTACTCCTGTCGACCTCGCTAAGTTTGCTGTTGAAATTGCACTTTCAAAGCATAATAAGGCTAATCATGTACTCTCGGAGAAGATGACTCGAGAGATGTTGGCATCACAGGTTAAGGGTGAATCTGTCGGCCTTGGTTTCTTTCTTGGAGATCAGGAAGACCCGGACCAGTTCGGTCACAATGGAGCAGATGAGGGTTTTCAGGCCTTGCTGATGATGTTTGCCGATTCTGGTAAAGGTATTGCACTTATGGGGAACTCTGATGCTTTTCTGCAGATGGCGCCTTATGTGATGAATGCGGTGGCCCGACAATACGCATGGAAGAATCCACCCGCTCCCCGGTCTGCTGGTGACATTCTTGTGTTGATCCAGAAGATAAAAGGTACACAAGCTGCCATCGAGCAGTACGAACGCCTGAAACAGGGAATGATTGAGGGATATAAGACTGATGATAACGCTCTAAACCAGCTTGGCTATAATCTGCTGAGCGAAAAGAAGACCGATGACGCGATTAGGGTGTTTCAGTTAAACGTCAAGGAGTATCCCCAGCACTGGAATTGTTACGACAGCCTTGGCGATGCCTACATGAATGCTGGTCAACGGGAGTTCGCCATTGAGAGCTATGCCAAATCCGTAGAACTGAATCCGCAGAATCAGAACGGCGTGGAGGCCCTGAAGAAACTGCGCGGTGAAAAATAATCTTCTATTCAGGAGAGCGCCGCCCCCATAAATTGCCGCGTAAAAGGGTTCTTTTTAATCAGAGATAAACCTGAATAAACATAAATTTTATTTAAAAGTCACCTCTGGAAATGTTCCGTACCGGTTACCACGGTAAGCAACCGCATCAGGATTAATTACTGGATTCTGCAGATGCAACAACGTATTGTTGTTGGCTGGCCTGCAAAGCGGCGCCCAATCAGTTCAAACGCTCTTGCGGCCTGTATTCCAAATAGGGGATAAAGAAACTATTTTCCAGGTTGAATTAAAGAAGCTGTGGTGAAGGAGATGTTCCGTGAAGAAGTATTGCAGTCTGTTGGTTGCATTTTTTGTGTTTTCGCTGCTCCCCTGTTACGCCCACCATCTGGCGGTGGTGGTCAATTCATCAAATACGGTTGACTCCGTGAGTGTCGAAGATCTGTCAAAAATTTTTAAAGCGGAAAACCGAAAATGGCCGGACGGCCACGAGGTCGTCATTATTATGCAGGGGAACGCCGACGAGCGGAATACCCTGGAGCGTCTCTACAAAATGACTCCTGCTCAGTTCCGTGAGTTTATGCAGGCACACAAGAGTTCGGTCATTACAGCCACTTCCGATGCCATGGCGCTCACGCTGGTGGAGACCACCAAAGGCGCGATTACACTGGTAGATGTCCGCTCCATCAACGCCAAGGTGAAGGTCCTGAAAGTGAACGGCAAGCTGCCGCTTGAATCGGGATACCTGCCGCATTGAGATTTTTGTGGGGAAGGCGGGTCATGATGCGGGTCCATGGAATATCCACGGACCCGCTCATGCCTAATGAGGAATGCCCTAGAAGCCCTGTGGCTGCGAAGGAGCGCCTGCGGTTTTGGGCGTGGAGAGATAACCGCTGACCTGTTTTTTATCGACAGTATTGATGACTACTTCGTAGAGACCACGGTCTTTACTGGCGTAGAACTGCAGTGGTTCGTTGATGGTGCGGTCCTTCTTTTCGATCTTTTTGTCGTCTGACAAAACATAGAGAGTGAACTTGCTCTTCTTCGGATCGGTCTTTCGGAGCTGGAGGCTCACGGTTGATACCCGCACAGGATCTTTGCCCTTGACCAGAGTAAATTCGTAGTAGTTGCGGTCGCCGCGGTGTTTGAGAACTTCCAGTTCGTCGCGGTTGGTGGCAATCAGTTCGCTGTGCTTGCTGATATCGCCAATGGCGTGATCCAGCTTGGTTTTGGTGGCCGCGAGGTCAGTTTTAGTCGCGGAAACATCGGTTTGCACCATGCCAACCGCCGTCTTTACGCCGGTAACCTCGCCACTCACGGCGCCAATCTGCTGTTTGGTCTGTTCTTCATCGGCGGCCAGGCGCGTTTCCGTGGCTTTTTCCTGCTCCTGCAGTTTCACCGCACGGCGAGCCAGCTCTTTCTTGTCAATGCCGGCCTGCTGGGCCAGAGCATTGACCGATGCCTTGATCTGACTGTTCTGGCTGTTGCTGTCCGCAATTTTGCGCAGCAGTTCCTTCTGCATGGCTGCCTGAGACTCAGCCTGATCGTCCAGACGGCGGAAAAGCGTGAACGTCATGATCAGTGACGCCAGCACGTACAGCACCGCCAAAACCACCAAAATCTTACTTACCAGCGATGGGCCCTGATTTTGCGCGAACTCGTCAGACATGGTTACTCCAGAAAAACGTATTGATTGCTGAAAATTATTGTCCAGCTACTCTGCCTGCCTGTCAATGCGAGTTGCTGTAACGAGAGCCTGTGTCCGAAAGGTGTTTCGGCCCTGAACTTGCACTGCCTTGACGTGAGCAGTCCCGGTTCAAAAGCAGAGGTTCTCTCTGTTGCAGAGTGAAAATTCAGGGATTTAGCTGCGTTTCTGTGCATTTTCCTGGGTTTTCTGGATTGAATGGCCGGGAATTTTTGGCATTCAGATGCTCAGGTGTGGCAAGGGGATTACGTTGTTCCCCGATGGAGAGAAGCAGAATGACAGGCCATACAGGTTCCAAACGTGTCTTTTGCGTGGCGCTGGCTGTTGTGTGTGCAGTTACGGGAGTTGCTTCGGCTGCGGGCCAGGCTGTTGCCCGGAGTCCCGCCGTTGTCGAGATCATTTCGCCTCAGCCGGGCGAAACGCTGCAGCACGATACGTTGACCGTTCGCTATAAACAGGCGGCGCAATCGCCTCCTTCACCCAGTTTTGAATTGCGGCTCGATGACCGCGAGCCGGTAACGACCGTGGGAACCGAGACCACATTCAACAGACTTACTCCGGGAAATCACACTCTGGTGATTCAGGAGGTGGACGCCAATAACACACCAATTTCCGGCTCGCGTAATGTAGTGCATTTCTCGGTAACTCCGCAGACGCCGCCAGAAGAGCAGAGTCCTCAGTCCAGTCCACAAAAACGCCCTCCTCGAACTGCGCCGCTTCCGTCGGTTCAGCCAAAGCCGGTTGGCCTGCGAACTGCCACGGCCCAGGGCCCAAATGCTCGTTACGCAGAAGAGCAAAACCTGCCCAGTGCAGCCAGTGCTCTGCCATGGCTGTTGATTATCGGAACTGGAGTACTAACCGGGGGCCTGGTTTCAGCGCGACGAACCCGCCGCTAACTTCAGCAGCTTTTCTGTTCTCACCATTTGCAGCATCCATTTGCAGCATCAAAGATAGTAGATATGAATGGCAAACGTTCCAGTTCGGGATCGTGGAAAAAAATTGCTTCCACTGTGCTGGTAATGTGCGGGCTGGCGTTGCTGGGGTACGCCGGTAGCGAATACTGGCAGATGTATCGCAGCCAGCGTGAACTGGAAGTCCAGTGGCAGAACCAGATGTCGGCCAAAGTAGCGACCGAGCGGCCGCTTTCTGCGGGCGATATGCTGACCAGGGTGTCGATTCCAAAGATCAGTCTCGATGCCATTGTGGTGGAAGGTACTGCCCACAAGCAGCTTGCCATTGGTCCGGGACACATCGTGGAAACCGCAATGCCTGGTGAACAGGGCAATGCGGTGATCACAGGCCATCGTGACACTTTTTTCCGCCACATTTACGAGTTGAACAAGGGAGACGAGATTCTTGTTCGCCGCAATGGGCAGGTTTTCCATTATCGTGTGACCGGAAAGAAGATTGTGCAGCCGGAAGATGTAAGTGTGCTGAAACAGACTTCCGATGCGCAGCTCACGCTGATTACCTGCTATCCCATCTGGTATATCGGGCCTGCGCCGGAGCGGCTGGTGGTTTTTTCAAAACTGGTGGAGAGCGGCGCTACCGCTACCGCCGCAAATTGACCGGCTGCATCCCCTAAAATAGATTTGTGAAAACCTGGGACGTGATTGTTGCTGGCGCCGGGATCATTGGCGCGTCACTGGCGCTGGAACTGCGGGAACGTGGCGCCAGCGTGCTGGTGCTGGATAGTGGAATGCCAGGCCGTGAAGCCTCCTTTGCCGCGGCAGGAATGCTGGCGCACGCCGACCCGGAAACCCCGCTTGCGCTGCGCGATCTGGCTTTTGCCAGTGCGCAAATGTATCCGGAGTTTGTGCGGAAGCTCGAAGAGGCCTCTGGGATCAAGGTCGATTTGCGCCGCCAGGGAACGATTAAGTTCTTCGAAACTGCCAGCGCTCCTCCTCTCTACCGCAGACTTTCCGACGAAGAATTGCACGCACTCGAACCTGGGATTTCGCGAATGCCTGCTGCTTATGTCCCATTTTTTGTGGCCGAAGATACCGTTGATCCACGTTTGCTGGTGCAGGCTGCTCTGGCAGCCGCCGAACGAAAGGGCGTAGTGGTCCAGGGCAACACTGAAGTTACGGGAATGCAGCGCCATCATGATTTTGTTGAAGTATTTGCGGGAGAGAAGCGGCACATTACCCGAGCGGCCGTGAATTGCCAGGGAGCGTGGGCTGGTGCGCCGGTGAGGCCGCGCAAAGGGCAGATGCTGTCGTTTCATCCGGAAAACGTTCTTCCAGGAAACAAAGACCTGCTGCGGCATGTGATCGTGGCTCCGGATGTATATCTGGTGCCGCGAAGTTCAGGAAGGATTCTGGCGGGCGCAACGGTGGAAGATGTGGGATATGACAAGACAACAGATGTGCACGCCATTCACAAGCTCCACCAGGCAGCCGCCCTCCTGGTTCCTGAACTGGGAAAGCTGCCAGTGGCCGAACAGTGGGCCGGTCTGCGTCCAGGAACGCCGGACGATTTGCCCTTGTTGGGCGAGACATCCGAGCGCGGAATCTTCATTGCTGCCGGTCATTTCCGCAATGGCATTCTGCTCGCGCCTGTGACCGCACGGATCATGGCCAATCTGATCATGGGAACGCCAGCCGGCATGAATATTGAGGCTTTTTCTCCAGCGAGATTTTGCCCAGCGCCGGTTGCGTCCCAGTCTCGATAATGCTTAGATTAGTAGCTTGTTTATTTTGATTTAGCTGCATACCGAAAAATATATAGTCCGACTATCAAGAGTGGAATGCTGGCTAAGAGCACGGGCCACATATGGCCGATTCCCCATTTGCCGGACAGGCAGATCAAACCGGTAACACTCACGCCCACGACCGCCATCAATAAGCCCGATATGAGTGCAAATAAACGTGCACCACTTCCAGTATTCATAAATGTTCCATTTACTGCGCGAATTAAGACACACCTTGCTTGACGACCAGCACACGCCCTCCCAGTTTAGGTAGTTCGCACCGCTAAAGGCATACTGCCCATTGCCTTAGTTCTGCCGCCCAGTATACTGCGAAGGATTCCCGCTGGCGCCCCTGACGACGTAGTGTTGCCGAATGGATCTGTAGGCATCTGCGTGGTCAGATTACCGTTGTCGTCGGCTAGGGCAAGCACGCTCCCTGTTAGGGGATTTCCGCAAATCGTGAAAAAATAGCCATTGTGAACCTGAAGTTATTACTCATTACCCTGCTCATCAAAATGGGAGTGGCGACTGCCGTTGCCAGTGCGCTGGGGCGCGCGCGGGAGTTCAAGAAGCTGCTGTTTCAGCAGCACCGCTCGCTGCGGAATACCATACTGCTGGTTCTCTTTACCTGTATTCCCTTTGCGCTGGGCGTCTATATCCGCTGTGCGGTAAAGAACTTCATGCCAGCGGACCTTGGGTTCGAGGCTTCTATCCTGATCGGCGTGATGGGTGGGCGCATGGCCGGGGCGCTCGGTGGAACGATTCTGGCTGTGCCGGCCTTGTTTTACGGCGAATACTTAACGCTTCCCGTGAACATTCTGGCTGGCTCCGTGGCGGGCATGCTGCGCTACTTTTGCCGCAATGAAGAAGAGGTGTGGACGTTTTCTCCCTTCATGGACATGAGCGTCTATCGCTGGTTGAAGCGCAATCTGCGCCGCCCGCGCATTGACTGGCAGACCGCATTCTTTCTGATCGTTCTTGCGCTGCAGGCGGGCCGCATCGAACTCGCCTATGCCATGAAGAAGCAGCTCTTCGCCATTTATCTCACTACTCCGGTCGCCATCCTCGCGGTGTTTGCCACCGTGATCGCGACCATCTCGATTCCCATCAAGATATGGAACAATGCGCGCATTGAGATGAAGCTGGAAGAGCAGGAGAGGCTTCTGCTGGTGGCCCGCCTGGACGCGCTGCAGAGCCAGATCAATCCGCATTTTCTTTTCAATACGCTGAATTCCATTTCATCGCTGGTGCGGTTCGATCCTGACCGGGCGCGCGAACTGATCCTCAAGCTTTCGAAGATTCTGCGCCGTTTGTTGGGCAAGCATGATGAGTTCGTGCAGCTTCGCGAAGAAATCGAATTTATCGATGACTATCTGGACATCGAAGTCGTGCGCTTTGGCCGGGACAAGCTGCGCGTTTACAAACATCTCGATCCGGAGACGCTTGATATCGTAATTCCCAGCATGCTGCTACAGCCGCTGGTGGAAAACAGCATTAAGCATGGACTTTCGCCCAAAGTGGATGGCGGCAGCATTACCATGCGCAGCCGGATACAGGAAGGCAAACTGGTGCTTCAGGTCGAGGACGATGGAGTGGGCATGAGCGCGCCGCCGGCCGTGGCCGCCCAAACAATGTCCTCCGGGCGTGGCATTGGCATGGTGAATGTCGCCGAGCGCCTGCAAGTGCTGTTTGGGGACGAAGGCAAAATGACCGTGCAGAGCCGCGACGGACAGGGCACGCTGGTGATGCTGGAGCTGCCTGTGCTGCAGCAGGAGCTTTGGGGCGAGAGCACAGCGTCCGGAATCTACGCCGTGCGTTCCACCACGCGTTCATAGAATTTTTCGTACTCAGGAATGATTTTTGACGAGCAAAAGCGCGTTTGCGCTTCCCAGCGCGCCAGCTTGCCCATTTCCCGCAGGCGCTTTTCGTCGGAAAGAATGTCGATCGCGTAGCGCGACATGCTTTCCACATCGCCCACCGGCGCCAAAAATCCGCTCCTCCCATGTTCGATTACTTCCGGCACGCCGCCCACGTCCGTTGCAATGGTGGGTACTTCGCACGCCATGGCTTCGAGCGCAGCCAGGCCGAAGGACTCCAGTTCGCTGGGCATCAGCATGAGATCGGCGAACGAGAGCTTTTCATAAATGCGATCTTCCTTGCCGAGGAAATTTACTTTTTTACGCAGACCTTTTTGGTCCACCAGCCATTCGGCCCTGGAGCGCTCCGGGCCATCGCCCATCAGCAGCAGCCGCGATGGGACATGCTTTTGCACCCGGTCGAAAATTTCAATCACGTCGCCAATACGCTTTACCGGGCGGAAGTTGGAGACATGCACGATAAGGCGTTCGCCATCCTGCGCAAATTCGGAGCGCCGCTCGGCGGCCAGGGGATCGCGGCGGTACACATCGCAGTTAACAAAGTTGTAGATGACCTCCACATGGTTACGGACTTCGAATTCCTGCACGGTGCGCTGCTTCAGGTAGTTGGAGATCGCGGTCACGCCGTCACTTTGTTCAATGGCGTAACGCGTTACCGGGAGATACGAACGGTCGGCGCCCACAATGGTTATGTCCGTTCCGTGGAGTGTGGTCACAAAAGGAAGCCGGCGGGGTCTCTTGCCCGCGGCGAGCATCTGCCTGGCCAGCAGCGCGCTCACCGAATGGGGAATGGCGTAATGAACGTGCAGCAAATCGAGTTCATAAATCTCAGCCACTTCGGCCATGCGTGTGGCCAGCGCCAAATCGTAAGGAGGAAACTCAAATAGAGGATATTGTGAAACCGTTACTTCATGAAACAGAATGCGCGGATGGCGGGTATTCAGGCGGATGGGCTGCTGATAAGCAATGAAATGCACTTCATGACCTCGGTCCGCCAGCTCAAGACCAAGCTCGGTGCCCACGACACCGCTTCCGCCGTATGTCGGATAACACGTAATTCCAATTTTCAAGTTTTTTCCTCGCGCGAAAGTTTTTGATTCAGCAGCGCGTCCGAAGTTTCATAATTCTTTTAGATCTGTGTATGAAATGAGTTCTGTTTCACACTCGGCCAGCGCCCGCTTTGTCTCGGCTGAGGTGAGCGCCTGCAATTCAATATCGCGGGATTCGAGCAGCCGCGTTCCCGCGCCGCGCAGATCATTGTCACAATAACCTGGATGGCAGACCAGCTCCCATGTGCCCTCTGGCAGTGTTCGGACAATGCGGAGCAGCTGCGCCTGGTCCAGTATTCCCGTGACCACAATTCCGGCACTGCCGTCCGTAGTAAGCATCTCTTCCTCTTGCATGATCCGGAGGAATTGTTTCCGAAATACCTGAAACGCCCACACACCGGCGGAGCGCAGCCAGAGACTCCGGCCCGCCGGTGGCCGCAGATGGCGAGGCTCAAACGGATTGCGGATTCGCCGAATGCCGCAGGCTTTGGCTGCCCGCACCACCGAGCGCAGCACATGAGGAAAAAGGTGGGTGTGTTTGTGAGTATCGACGTGAGTTACCGTGATTCCAGCCGCTTGTATCCGGCGAATCTGTGCCTCGGCCTCCTGCTGTATTTCAGCCGCGCTGATTTTTTTGAGCAATGCCGCCTGGGCAAAATCTTTAAGACTTTTGCGGAAATGCAGAGTTCCCTGGGTCAGCGAAGGTGCATGGCTGAGGGGCGTTCCATCGATCAGCACCACATGGCAGCCAATGCTGAGCCGGTGGTTTTTGGCGAAGGCAACGGCTTCATCGAAGGCCGATGCATTGGCCATCAGCGTAGCCGAAGTCACCATGCCATTGGTGATGGCATCCACGATGCCGCGGTTCACACCGGAGGTTAAACCAAAATCATCTGCATTAACGATCAGCCTGCGCACTGTGGCAGTGTAGCAAAAGCCGCGACTGGCTCGCTGTCGGCCAGAAACTGGCGCCAGTACAGGATCACTGTAAGGCCCCCAAATGTCTTTTGGTTGTAGTTCGGAAAGCTAACAGCAGCTTGCCGTCACGCCGTCTTCATTACTGGAGCGGCTTCATTTTCGCCCAGGAACAGTTTGATTTTGTCCAGCAGTGCGGGGAAAAGGTCTTCCTTTTGCAGGCAGGCCGCGACTTCCTTGCCGCCGTCAACCGGCCCATAGCCGGTAACGATGATTACGGGAATGGCCGGCTGTCTTTCATGGACCTTGCGGGCCAGTTCCAGTCCGTTCATACCTTCCATGCGGAAATCGGTCACCAGGATATCGAAATCCTCTTCTTCAAACTTCCGCAGGGCTTCTTCCGCGTTGTACGCGCTCACTGCGCGGTAGCCCTGCATTTCAAGAATTTCGCAACTCAGCCTTGCCAGTACTTCATGATCGTCAACGAACAGGATGGCTTTCATGAACGGCTCCTTTTGAAAAACAGGTTCGCCTATATCGTGGCTGCGAGGAAACAGCGCCAACGGCCTTTTGTGTTGGTTTCCAAAAAGGCCGAATAAGATGTCCGCGCCCGTGGGATTTTTCAGGACCCCTTCCTCGGAACGGGGTGACTCATTCTACGCCCGAAGGCAGGTATAGGGTCGGAATATTATTGTTTTTTACGCTCTCATTAAACGTCTGCACGTCTGTGGCCAAAATATTTTTCCACGCTGCCAGTAGCTGATCCAGTTGTCCTCTGAGCATTTTAAGGACCTGATACTGCTGCTCAGTGGGTGTGAAGTCTCCCTGAATACTGGAGCTGAAGGTGTCAAATTCTTCGTTCAGCTTGTTGGGGTAGGCCAGATTGGCCTCGGAGCCCGTCATGTTGACCTGGATCAGATCTTCTTCTACAGGCGTCAGCTTCCTGTCCAGGGCTTCCGCATTTTGAATCAGAGGCTTGAGTTTAGGATCGTCTGCAAATCGCTGAGTGAGCGTTTTCAGTTGCGCGCGCAGTTCGCGAATCTGATTGATCGCGCGATGCAGGTCGGTATTGGCGTCGCGGACCTGCATGCCCAGATCGAATTGCTTTTGCAAATCCGCCATGGAAACATTTTTTACTCTGGGATCGGGCATGATCTCCAGCGGCTGTGTCTGGCTCACCGTTCCCACTGTCAGCCTGACGGTATATTTGCCGGGAAGAGCCAGCGGTCCCTGGGGGCCATTGCCGGTATAAAATGCGCCGGGGATTTTTACTGGTGGCTCCCAGCGCAGATTCCAGGCATATCGATTCATACCTTCACCCGCGGGAATGGTTGTGACCTCTTTGACCTGGTCCGGCCACTCGGGGGGCTGCTCCGCACCTTTCTTCTCTTTGCTGGAAAGGCCGCGCACCAGCTTGCCGGCGCTGTCAAAGATTTCCAGCTTTACTTCATCCCGGGGAGCGGTTTTGAAGTAGTAATCCAGAATCACGCCCGGAGGCGGATTGTCCCCGGCGGGGCCGCGCCGGTCTACCTGGTCGGGATAGTAGAGGCGCAACGCAGTTTGCGGCGTGTACAGCAGGATCTCTGTCTTTGCTGAGTCCGCATTGATCTGGCGCAGCGGCGTGATGTCATCGAGCACCCAGAATGCCCGGCCATGGGTGGCGACCACAAGGTCATTTTCATGGATATTCAGATCGTGAACGGGGACAGTGGGAAGGTTTAGCTTGAGTGCCTGCCAGTTGTCTCCGTCGTCGAAGGAAACGTACACACCGGTTTCGGTCCCGGCAAACAGCAGGCCTTTGCGTTGGATATCTTCGCGAACGCTGCGTACATAGGAGCCTTCGGGAATGCCGTGGCCCAGTAAGGCCCAGGTCTTTCCGGAATCTCGTGTGCGATAGATAAAAGGGTGGAAGTCATCGAGCTTGTGCCGGTCCACGGCCACGTATGCCGTGTTCGCATCGAAGTGCGAAGGCTCGATAATGCTGATCATGCTCCATTCCGGCAGGTCTTTCGGTGTTACGTTGCTCCAGTTTTGACCGCCATTGAGAGAAACGTGGACCAGTCCATCGTCCGTCCCCGCCCACAGCATGTCTTTCTTCACCGGGGATTCAGCCACGGCAAATACGGTGTCGTAGTATTCCACGCTGGTGATGTCGAGGGTAATGGGGCCGCCGGAGGGCTTTTGTTTGCTCTTGTCGTTGCGTGTAAGGTCGGGGCTGATCGCGGCCCAGCTGTGGCCGGCATTGGTGGACTTGAAAATCATCTCCCCTGCCGTGTAGATCGTGTTGGGATCATGCGGCGAGATCAGCAGCGGTGAGGTCCACTGGAAGCGGTGCTGCAGCTTTTCCGCGCCGTTGCCGGAAACATCGAGCGGCCAGACCGAGACATCCTGAGCCTGCTCGGTGCGCTTGTCAAAACGCGTCATGACGTATTCAGAGTTGGCATAGACAATGTTGGGGTCGGGAGGATAAGGGGCAATGTAGCCGCACTCTCCGCCGGCCACGGGATACCAGTCCTGGCGGCCGATAACACCTTCATCGTCATAACTTTTGATGGCAACCGTGCTGTTGTCCTGCTGCGCGCCATAGATGTAGTACGGCCAGCGGTTGTCGGTAATCACGTGATAAAACTGCGCCGTGGGCTGGTTGTACTGCGTGGTCCACGTTTTTCCATTGTCGGTGGAGATGGTAGCTCCGCCATCGTTGCCGTTGATCATGCGCTGCGGATTGTCAGGATCAATCCACAGGCCATGATGATCGCCGTGTGGCGCCGGAAGCAGGCCGAAGGTCCGGCCGCCGTCGGTCGAGCGGAACATGCCGGTGTTGAGCACATACACCGTGTCGGCGGATTTGGGATCGGCAAAGATATGGCTGAAGTACCAGGCGCGCTGGCGCAGGCGGCCATCCTCGCTCATGCGGATCCAGCTTTCGCCGCCGTCATCGGAGCGATACAGTCCGCCTTCTTTGGATTCAACCATCGCGAATACACGGTTGGAATCCGCGCCGGAAACCGTAATGCCGATTCGCCCCATGATTCCCGAGGGCAGGCCGTGGCCTTCGATTCTGGTCCAGGTGCTGCCGCCATCGGTGGATTTGTAAAGACCGCTGCCCGGTCCGCCACTGCTTAAGCTCCACGGCGTGCGATAAGCCTCCCACAACGAGGCAAAGAGTGTATTGGGATTGTTCGGATCAAAGACCACGTCAATGGCGCCGGTCTTGTTGTCCTTGTAAAGGACCTTTTGCCAGGTAGCGCCGCCATCGGTGGTGCGGAATATGCCGCGCTCTTCGTTCGGACCATAGGCATGCCCCAGTGCGGCCACAAACACGATGTTCGGATTTTTAGGATGGACAATGATTGCGCCGATATGGCGCGTGTCTTTCAGGCCGATATTCTTCCACGTTCTGCCGCCATCCAGAGATTTGTAAACACCATTTCCATAAGTAATGTTGCCGCGAATACAGGCTTCGCCGGTGCCCACATAAATGATGTTGGGGTCGGAAGCCGATACGTCAATGGCCCCGATGGAGGCGATGTCTTCCTTATCGAAGATGGGCGACCAGTTCGCGCCCGCGTCCGTGGTCTTCCACACTCCGCCGGCTGCCGCGCCAAAATAAAAGACATTGGGTTCGCCGTGAACGCCTGTTACAGCGATCACTCGCCCGCCACGAAATGGGCCCACCTGCCGCCAGCGCATGGCGCCAAAGAGTTTTTCGTCAATCCGGGAGGCCTGGGCCAGCACAGGCTGAGGAGAATGGGGCTGGGCCGTTCCTGACCCTGACTTACCAGGTTTCTGGGTCTGGCCGAACAGCGACGATGCCAGCATGAGAGAGAAGAGAACCAGACATTTGCAATAAGTCATGCGAAACATTCTCCTTGGGATGAACGCACTATGATAGCGCAGTGTCCGTTCCGAAAAGCTTGAGAATCATCAATTCGGAAATACCGTTATTCCTTCAGGAGGCAAGGACCGGTACGGTAACAGGAGAGGGAAATATAATCATCGATGCCAAAAAGACTTTGGCAATGGGTGCGGGAGAGAATAGTCGATTCCCATGCCGACGGCCATGGGCTTTTCTGTTACGTCTTCAAGTTTTTGCAATGCACACAGGCCGCCGCTGCACATCCTGCAATTCAATACTTCAGACGGTTCCTGGGACAGGAACTGGTTCAAACGGGAACTTTATTGTTGCGGAAGTTTCCCCAAGGATTGTCGTGCATGGTGGTCATCGTCTGCGAAAAGCATGAAGACGGCTGTACGCAGCTTCCTGACGCTGCTGCTGCCTTTGGCAGAGAAATCCATAAATTATGGTGGCCATCAACATGGAAAAAAGCAAATCGTCCCAGTATGTATCACCATGAAAAATACGATATGTGAAGCTGAAAGAAAAGAAGAATGCCACAATTGCGCTGGCGGCAGCGCCTGCATATATCTGTTTTCCAATTTCGCGAATTTTTGTAAGTCCTGTCACATACTGTATATCGGTATATTCAGGCGATTTTTGAAGTTACCTTTGTCTGTACAAACATCTGCTACTAAAGATTCAGGAAATTTCCCTGGCCCTGGCCTGCTTGCGCCATTTCGAGTCTCAGGAGCGCTGGCCAGTGCCTGAGCTTCAGGGTTTGGATTCAAAATCCACCAGCCCGTCTCTATAGTTGATCTTCAGTTTCATATGGCGAAGAGCAGGGAAGCCGAGAAAGCCGGAAACCTCGGCGCCCAAAGTCTTGCTTTGCGGATGCAGATCAATGGCGCGTATGTTTTCCGATGGTTGTTTGTAACGCGAAAACTGAAGGACAACGCTGCCTGCTTCATACACGTCCTTTACCTTGCCGCTCCTGCCCTGCACGACCGAGCTGGAGTTTCCAACCCCGCCTGTTTTTCGCGCCAGGGCCGGAGAAATAAAGTCGGAATAAGCTCCCGTGTCAATGATGAAGAGTCCGCTGGCATCTGGATTAATGTGTGTGGGGACAAGCAGCAGGTGCCCGAAGCTGAATACACGACTGAAAGCACCGTGAGCGGCAATTTCTTCTTCACTTTTTTCCTCGGCTTCCGGCAGAGGCCCCAGAGTTAGCTTTCGCCCGGGAAAGTCAATGGTGACCAGGTAGCGGTCAAAAATATCAGATCCGATGATGCCATCCGCCTGCCCGGAGTCGTTGCGCAAAGAAACATGAACTACGCAGTCGTGAAATTCAAGTTCGCCTATTGAAATCTTATCCACCCAGGCGTTGTATCCGCTTGCGGCCCCGGAGTTTCCAACGCCTTCGAGGGATTGTTCGGAAAGGCGACGTGCTCCGATCTTGTCCGCCAGGTTCTTCGGAATGGTTACGCCGGAAGCTCCGGTATCCAGCAAAAGAGTTTTGGTGACACCATTCAGAGACACTCGCAGTCCCAAACCAGAAAGCGTCATGGACGAACCAGCCGAGAGCGGAGCCGACGGACGGTCAGTGATGCCGCTGTGCTGGGCGGGTGCCAGCAGGTTTTCCAGCTTGATCTCAGACCGTTCCATCGGGTGTGACAGGACCCATATGTCGCGGCCAGCCAGGGCTTCGATGAATTCCAGATACTCGCGCTCTCGGCGCTCTTTATCCGGATCGTCACGGAACTGCGCCAGGTGCTGGGCCAGAGCTTCGGCATTTTGGGGGTATTGCAGATTGATAGCCCAATAATAAAGTGTGTCTCCATCGTTCGGGGCCAGCGCGTGGGCTTTGGCGAACAGGTCACGGGCCTTTGAACGCCTGCTCTCTGCTGCATAGACCCTGCCCAGTCCCAGCAACGCTCGCGCACAATTAGCATCAATGGCAAGCGAAGTTTTATATTCGCCCTCGGCACCATCCATGAGTCCGCGACGAAAATAAACATCGCCGCGCGCGGCATGGACTGCGGCTGATTGTGGTAGTGCCGCAAGTGCTGCCTGTGACGCCGTGTCCGCGGCATCGACTTCGTCCAGTTTCAAAAGACTCCGCACCAGCCCGGCATGGGCTTCAGTCGAAGATGGCATTTTCGCCAGTATGGACCGGTATGCATCGGCTGCTTTCCGGAACTGGCCCTGTTTAACAAACTCCTGGGCGGAGAGCAAATCTGCAGCGTATACCGTGGAGACGGTTTGACAGGCAAGCGCAAGAGACAAGAAAAAACACAAAAGCATGATTGTGCCGACAGAACGCACAAAATGACGATAAATGCGGATAATCTCTGTTATTCCTGCGACTTTTTGAACTCATAGACTTCCAGGTTGATCAGACCATCCCGGTAGTCAATTGTCATCTTCATCTGGGCAAGCGTTCGGATACCAATGAAGCCTGCGATTTCAATCCCGAAAGAGTTGCTTTGGTGATCTACCGAGAATACCGGCAGTTCATGGCTTTCAATGCGCATTTTAGCTATTTGGAGAATCGCTTTCTTTCCCGTAAGCACCTGATTAACCCTGCCGCTGACCCCATGCATTGTATATTCGTGATCGTTGCTGGCTTTTGTGACCTGGGACGCAAATCCGGGAGTCAGAGAATTGATCTCGGCGCCGGTATCCAGCATAAAAATTCCAATGGCTTTATCGTTCACTATCACAGGCACAAAAATATGGTTATCCAAAATAAAAACTTTGGTATAGGACTGCATTTCCGGAGCAATATATCGGTCCTGCGGGGCTTTGTCATCGCCGGCGAGCGCTGCCGAAACAGCGGGATTTGCGGGAAGCGGAGTCAGCAACAGCTTTCGTTCCCTGAAGTCCAAAGTGATCAGAAATTTGTCAAAGACATTCGTGCCAATCAAGCCTGCTTCTTCGGCAACATCATTCCTGCTTGAGACCTCAACGATACAATCGTGAAATTCAACGTCACCAATCTTTATCTGATCGACCCACCCAATGTAGCCCAGAACAGGCCCTTTATCTCCGATTCCTCCAAATGCTGAATCGGCGATCTTCTTGACGCCCGCCCTTTCCGCCAGCTTGTTCCCAATCACGATGCCATCAGCGCCGCTGTCCAGCAGGAGAGTCGCCGATGCGCGATCATTCAATTTCACCTGCAGCCCGTACCCACTGGCAACGTGTATAGGTCCACTGCTCGTTGTACCGCTGATATCGTTAGTTCCACCAAGCTTATTGCCCACCAGCGCCATTTTGATCTCAGATGGTTTAATTCCGCTGGCCAGCACCCAGGGCTCTTTTTGTACTGCTTCGGTGAGTACTTTGATGATGTTGTCTTCCCTGTATCCGTGGTGATCGCCTGAATGCTTTTTACGGGCCTCGAGTTCCTGAGCACGCGGAAGGGAATTGACCCATGCGTCATAGATTTGTTCATCGCCAGGATCAAGCTCGTGGGCTTTGGCGAAAACACTTTGCGCCTGTCTGCGCATGGAAACCATCTCGGAAATTCGGGCTATGCCAAACCATCCGCGTGACGAACCGGGATCCAGCTTGACTGCTGTTCGATAATTCTTTTCCGCATCCGAGAAATGCGCGGCACGAAAGGCAACGTCACCCGCGGCTGCCTGTATAAGCGCGGATTGTGGCAGGGCGGACGTGGCTTGTTTGGCCGCATCCTCCGCTTCCTCCAGCTTGCCTGCACGCACAAGACTTTTGAGCAGTCCCGCATGTGCTTCAGCCACGGCAGGATCTTTGGCCACGATGGCCCGAAACGCAGTGGCCGCGTCTTCAAACTTTCGCTCTTTCAGCAGATTTTTGGCGGCGGCGAGAGGATCAGCGGCAGCCGAAACATTGCTGGCAGGACCAGAAGCCGCAGGCGCCTTTGTATTGTCAGCAGTGACGGTATTCTGACTCCAGACGGCAGCAGACAGAGCAAGAGCAAGCAAAAAACGGGAGTTCATGGCGAAAATAATACAACAAACTCCATGTACTCCCGGAATTTTTGCACAGATCCAGTGAAATTCTGAATATGGTCTTGCAGTCAAGGCAAAACGATTCATTTTAATTCACACTTACTCTTTGTTTCGGGTTCGTGTGGCCATTGCCTCTATTAGGAAATTACGTTTGCTTACGGGGTCCTGAAAGTTGCCCACGACGGTGGGTGTGCCTAGCTCGAGGGTGGTGCTGGTATCCATTTTTGCTGTCTGGATTACCGGATCGCCATGGGCGGATTCTGCTGTGCCGTGCTCGTCCAGGCTAATACCGGAAGATTCGACGGTTAGGTGCAGGCTGACTGTGTGTTCGGTCTCGGAACGAAGCTGGCAGTCAATATTTTTGCCCACATCGATATATTGCTTTTCTTTTTCGTGCGTCTCGACTGGTATCTTCTGTCCAATCCGGAGTTTGCCGAGCTGAAGTGGCTCGATGAGCAGGATATAACTTTGGGCGACCGCTTTTTTCTCATCACCGAGTTCACTGATTTTGAATTCCAGCCGGTACTGTCCCCCGGTTTTTTGCTGGGCGCGGTTCAGATCGTCCACCAGCCTTTCGGCGAGGACCATCTGCTCCGGCGTTCCGCGTACCACAATGGCGCGGTGCGAGGGGAGAAATTGTACGCGTTGAGTGTCCGTCATTGTACGCAGGTTGGTCACAATGTCCTGCAAGTCAGTTGGCGAGGAAACATTGGGTAAATAGAAAGTCTTAACCACTTCCTGCTCGAAATCGTGTCTGTTTCTGGGGCTATCGTAGGCGACAAAAATCGAGTCACTGGTCACCGGCCGCCAGAACGTTCGGGACTGGAAAGCCACAATCTTAAGGGCATCTTCAAGCGTGACGCCGTTCAGATCCACACTTATCGCCAGCGGCACATACTCGGGGTGGAACAAGATGCTGATTTTGGCCTGCCGGCCAATGGCTTCATATATGGCGCGGCTAGTATCACTGAGTTTGAGGGTGATGCGTGTTCCGTGAGCAGAGCGCAGCTCTACCGGTCCATTCGGGAGAGGAAAGTTTGCCGGGCCTTCCGCCGTGTTGCCGGGTGTATTGTGATCTTTCTTTGCCGGAGCCGTCTTCTCTGGGGAGCTTGAGTCCGGGGCATCCTGCGCCTGCAGTGAAACAAAGCTGGCCAACAGGGAAAGCAGCATGGCTGCACATACAAAACGAATTTGTCTGGTCATAAGTTTCCTTTTCAACTTTGAAGTATTAGTTCTTGTCTTTCTCTGTGTTCAGTTCCTTAACCTCAATCGGCCGCATACCAAGATCCTGAATGCTGATGCTGGGCACAGCCGCTTGCTGTTCGTGCTCTGATGCTGGAGCTGTTTCTGCCATCGGTTGAGTTTCCGGACACAGATACGATTTTTCATGCTCGAAAATCGGCTGGGTATTTGCTATTTGCAGTGCGATCTGGCTGGCATCCGGAAGCGCTTTCAGAGAACGATCTTTGGCGTCCCCATTCCGTTTTGGCTTCGCATGAAGCGTAAGCGTTGCCGGATGATGAACTGAAAGCGATTGTGAAGGCTCATGGCGGACGGCATATACGGGGGCATTGTGCTTTGCGGTGCGTGTTCCCCAAAAAACAACCAGCACAAGGGCCGCGGCCACTGCGGCTGAAGACGCAAAAGTAAGCAACCATATCCGCTGGCGGCGGGCCGCTGCCGCCTTCAGCGTTGCCTGAATGCGCTCCTCGAGGCCGGGCCGTGGCCCGACCGAAGAGTACTTCGCCAGAAGGGAATTGAGGAGTGTGTTCAATTCACGCTCAGTTTGTTGATTAGCCATTTGACGTTACCTCCAGCGCCGACAATTTTTCTTTCAATATGCCGCGCGCGCGAAACAGGCGCGTGCGGACCGAACTTTCAGGGACTCCCATGATCTCGGCAATCTCACTGGAATTGAGTTCCTGGACGGTGGAAAGCTCCAGCGGCTGGCGCAGGTTTCCGGGAAGCGCGGCGATCAGCTTCTCGAGAAGCTGCTGCATTTGCAGACCGGCAATCTGTTCATCCGGGTTACGTTCGCAGCCGGCCACGGATTCAATTTCGTTTTCTTCGAACGTGTCTTCCACCACCGAGCGTGTTGTCCGATGTGCGCGCCGGTCCAGTGCGGTCGTCCATGCGATGCGCGCCAGCCAGGTTTTGGGATTGCGGACCTGCTGAAACTTGTTGCGCCACTTCCATGCGCGCAGAAAACATTCCTGGGCCGCATCTTCAGCGTCATGATGGTTGCGCAAAATGGAGTAAGCGATGCGGAAAACCAGCCCGGTATGGCCCGCCACCAACTCTTCCATTGTCGCCGGCTGGCTTGTCTCTGCTGCCCTGGTTTGCTTCAGAATCGCCTCTCCTGAAATTGCCTGTACAGCCATCTTTTCTGTTCTCACAGGGAAAGACAGTCAGAGAACGGCGAGTGTTCTGTTTTTTTGCTGAAAATTTTCGGGGTTAGACGGTGCGCTGCTGCAGGCTGATTTGGGCTGGGCTGGAGCCGGTGCGATCTACCGGCAATTCCAGCACAATGCGTGCGCCCTGCGGTTCAAGATTAAGGGCATAAATGTCGCCCCCATGCTCTTTCACGATGCCGTAGCAAATACTGAGCCCCAGCCCCGTGCCTTTGCCGATGGGCTTGGTAGTGTAAAAGGGATCAAGGGCGCGATTGACTTCGGCAAAGCCAGGACCGGAATCATCAAAACGGAGTATGACGCGTTCCTCCTGCCGGATAGCCTCAATCCGAACCTGTTTTAGCCGTGCGCCTTCCAGCGCGTCAATGGAATTGTTGAGCAAATTCAGAAGAATCTGTTTGAACTGGTCTTCATCCAGTGCCACGGGAGGCAGGTCGGGCTCCACAATGACCTGCACGTCAATGTCGTTATTGCGAATGTGATATTCCCGCAGCGTGAGCACGTCCAGCAGTAAACTCTGGAGATCGGCGGACTTCTTTTCCAGATTGTTCTGGCGCGCAAAGCGCAGCAGGTTATCAATGATCCGCCGCATACGATGGGCTTCACGCAGCAGCTTGTCCAGTTTTTGTCTTGCAGGCCCATCGGAGATGTCGTCACTCAAAAGCTCGGAGTATCCCACTACCGAGGCCAGCGGATTATTCAGTTCATGGGCAACGCCGGCCACGAGCTGGCCGATGGCCGCAAGTTTTTCCGAGCGGACAAGCTGGCGATGCAGCGCATTGTTGTCGATGGTTACCGCGAGATCGGTGGCCAGCAGCTCGATTTTGGACATCTCCTCGCCATTTACGCGGTCGCTGTTACGGGGACCGTCAAGCGCCAGCCACCCCATCAGGGCTCCGCGTGCGGATTGCAGCGGCACAATGATTTCACTGCCACTCTGCCAGACGCCCTCCGGGGCGAGGTCGGATTCAGCCTGGAGCGGCAGGTATTTCTCGTTCCGCTCCCGCGCAACCAGATATGAGTTCAGCCCCAGCCGGGGGCAGGCCTGCCAGCTAACGGAAAGATCGGAGGGTTTGCAGGTCATCGTTTGTTGCCGAAGTACTTCCACGTCCGCTTCATCGAGGCCGCTCGATGCGGCCAGATAGCAACTGTTGTCTTCAGCGCTCAGCACGATTGCGGCGCGGCGAAAAATGCTGGTTTCCGTAATGGCGCTGGCTATCTCGGCGCAAATCTGCGTCAGCTCAATTCCGTTCAGCAGGCGCGAGGTGATGCCGGAAAATTTCTGCAACTGCTGGTTGAGTGTGCGCTCCCGCAGGTTTGTCTCTTCGAGCATGGCTGACTTGTCTTCCAGCAGTGTCAGAATCATGCCAAGAGCAACAAAATACTTGGGCGTATTCCACAGTTCCGGGTTGACCTGCGCGTTCGGGTAGTAATGCTTCAGAAAAATAGTGAGAGGAAATACCGCGGACCAAAGCAAAAAACCGCCCACGCTGTTGACCACACCGGGTGAGAAACGGCGGTAAATCTTCCAAAACAGCCATCCGGTTATAAAAAAAGTCAGAGTGAGCGTGGCCTCGAAGCCAGTGTCGTAGTCGTGCCTCCAGGCCCGGTAAATGGAAAAAGCGCCCACGAGGGCCACCAGCAGCAGCCTGAAGATTTGGTTGAAGCGATCCTGAATTGGTCTCAGGAATCCAAATATCACATTGCCAAAGTAGAGGGCCACGAGGCAGAGAACATACACCAGCCGCCACTTCTTCTCGAAGCCATACACAAATGAGTAAATCAAAACCGGCGGACAGGAAAGCGCCAGGAATTGCCATGTCTTCTTCGTGTCTTCCACGTATTCGGTGAGCGAGGCAATGAAGACCACGGCCGAGAGCTGAAGAGCGCTGAGATCAATGGCATCAAGGATCGTTGGCCCCGAGGGCCGGTTATCGAATGCCTGGCAGACAAAATGAATGAAAATCAGGATCCATGCGCCAATCCAGAGATGCAATCGGTTCGATTTAACATGCTGGCGAAGAGCAATAAAAATCCCGACCAGAACAGCCAGGACCAGTATCGTCGGTAATTTGGCTAATAGTTCGGCCATCAGGTTCTGCGGGAGCTTATCACGGCGAGAGACGTTCCCCGTACAAAAGAATCAAATCCCCTCGTAACCAGCGTAACTATCCCTGCTGCCCAGGCGGACATGTTTTTTCGTACAGAGACCGCGAGGCAATCCTTTGCTAAAATGTTTGGGAGCCCACACGTTGGGGGCGGTTAGCTCAGCTGGTTAGAGCGCCTGCCTTACAAGCAGGAGGTCCACGGTTCGAGCCCGTGACCGCCCACCATTCAACAGCTTACGGGGATTTCCTCCAAATCAAATGGAGGTTTGACCCCATGTCTGGCTTTGAGCAGTTCATTCAGAAGCGGAATTTACCTCCGAGAAGTCCGACGCGGTCCTCATCCACGATGAGTAGGGTCGTCGGAAGTCGATAGCGCAGCGGATATCCTCAATATGCTCGGCTGGGTTCTCAGTGTCCCGCGCGTAAACTCCAGCAGTTGCTCTTTGACTCCACCAAATGGACGGGCAACAGCCAACGCTGGTATTTTTTCGCTTTATCCATATTGGGAAAGGCCTCAACGAGCCCGCAGACCGCCAGGCGGTCCGCGAGCTCGCTGGGAGAGACGCTGACGTGCTTACTTATGAACTCGTCTTTTCATCGGTTTAGTTCGGGCAAGAGCGGCAGGTCACTCAAGGATGGCCTTTGGCTCAAGAAACGCTTCAATTCCGTACCTGCCGTATTCGCGTCCTACGCCCGAGAATTTAAATCCGCCCCAGGGCGCGTCTGGATCGTCCGTCATGTTATTGATCA
This sequence comes from Candidatus Angelobacter sp., assembly GCA_035695325.1. Classification (GTDB taxonomy): domain Bacteria; phylum Acidobacteriota; class Terriglobia; order Terriglobales; family Acidobacteriaceae; genus Angelobacter. The sequence continues at coordinate 10,600 of DASSEH010000339.1, read as the reverse complement.
CGACGCGGCCCGCCCGCAGCTGGGAGGCCACACGCCGTGCGCGCTGGAGATCAGTCCCCAGCACTGCCGAATGAAGGCCATATTTGGAGTCGTTGGCAATACGGACCGCTTCGTCCTCGGAGTCGTACACGATCACGCTGAGCACGGGGCCGAAAATCTCTTCCTGCGCGATGGTCATGTCGTTCTTCACATTGACAAACACTGTGGGCTTAACGTAGTAACCCGCTTCGAGATCCTTCGGATGACCTTCTCCGCCGACCAGCACTTCGGCGCCTTCTTGAATGCCTTTGCGAATGTAGGATTCGACGCGCTCATACTGTTTTTGCGACACCATCGGTCCAACCATGATGTTGGGGTCCGCCGGATCGCCGACCGTGTAGTTGCGCATCTCATCCCGTATGGCCCGCTTCACTTCGTCGAGCCGGCTCCTGGGCACGAGAAGCCGCGTTCCGGCAGCGCAAGCTTGACCACTGTTCAGGAAAGCCAGAATGAGGGCCGCAGGGATGGCCTTGTCGAGCTCCGCGTCCTCCAGCAGGATGGTTGGCGATTTTCCGCCCAGTTCGAGCGTTATCCGCTTCATCGTCGCAGCCCCGTCGCGCATGATCTGTTCTCCGACGGCAACCGAACCCGTGAACGATATCTTTGCCACGTCAGGATTGCGCACGAGCTCGGCGCCGACGACGGTGCCGAGGCCGGTCACCACGTTGAAGACCCCCTTGGGCAGCCCGGCCGCACTCAAAGCCTCCACCATTACACGGGTCTGCAGCGTGCTCATTTCGCTTGGCTTGATGACCACCGTGCAACCAGCCGCTACCGCCGATGCCAGCTTGAGGCAAATGAACAGCGCATTCGCGTTCCAGGCTGTAATCAGACCAGCAACGCCGACAGGCTCCATCGTGACCGTCGTCTTGCCCCAGCTTTCTCTCAAGGGGAGCTCTTGAAGTGCCTTCTCGGCCGCGGCGAAGGCGTTAACGCCCGACTCGACAAGAAGCCGGGCGAACCGGGCGACCCCACCGTATTCTTCGATCATGACAGCGGTTAGATCGTCAATGCGGGCGGAAACGGCCTTATGGAGCTGGCGCAAGTAATGCAGGCGTTCATCCTTCGTTGTCCTGCTGAAAGTGACGAATGCGCTCCTGGCCGCAGCGATAGCACGCCGCGTATCTTCCTCGTCTCCCAGCGTGAAGCGGGCGATGACTTGTCCGTTGGTTGGTTTGATGATGTCCATGACCTTGCGGCCATGGGACTCAACGAACGCTCCATCAATGTAGTGCGTCGTCAATGTCGTGATCGCTTCTTTCTCCATGATTGCTGGCATCGGGTTTCTCCTTATTTTGAATTTGCGGTCAGTACGAAGTAACGACGACGCGCGTGAGCGAGCCGTCCTTTAGCGACGCGTAGCCTTCGTTCACCTCGCGCAGCGAAATTGTTTTCGAAACGAGGTCATCCAGGTTCATTCGGCCTTGCAGGTACAGCTCCGCATACATCGGGATGTCGCGCTTGGCATTCGTTGAGCCGAAGTTCACGCCCTGGACGTGCTTTTGTCCCCCGATTGCGTCAAAGATGTTCAGGCCGAACTCAACTTCTGGTTTATCAACGCCGACCAGATAAAGTCCGCCGCCAACACCGAGCATTGCGAGCCCTTGTTCCGCGACTGCTTTCTGCCCCACGAAGTCAAAGACGTGATCCGCTCCCCCCGGAAGAAGATCGCGGACGGCTTCCACAGGCTTGTTTTTCGTGGAGTCGATGACGTCAGTCGCACCAAACCGTTTGGCCTCATCGAGTCGCTTCGCCCTGATGTCGATGACGACGATCCTCGACGCGCCGGCGATGCGCGCCCCACTCACGGCATTGAGTCCAACCCCTCCAGCGCCGAAGATGACGACCGTTTCGCCAGCGCTAACGTTTGCAGTGTTTATGACAGCACCGGCGCCGGTTACGCCGCCGCAACCGAGAAGCGCGGCCTGAGGGAACGGAAGCTCTTTGGGTACGACGGCGAGTTGGTTTTCGTGGATGAGCGCGCGTTCGGCGAAACCGCCAAGCCCAAAACCCTGGAACAGAGCAACGCCGTTACGACTCAGGCGCGGGGGATCGTTCGCTCGCCGCAGCGTCGACTCCGGGTATTTGCACTGGAAGGGACGGCCAGACAGACATCGAGCACAAGCGCCGCACGACTGGGCCAGAGAGCCTACAACGTGATCTCCTGGGTGGAGTTGGGAGACGTCCGGCCCCACTGCAGCCACGATCCCCGCAACCTCGTGACCAAGTACCGCCGGCACAGGGACGATCTCGTGAGTAGCGAATAACAGGTCGGTGTGACAAAGCCCAGACGCGTGCACATTGACGAGAACTTCCCGCCCCATGGGAGCTGCGATCACGATATCTTCGAAATCGAATCCTCGACCGAGTGCGTTAACTACAAGAGCCTTCATGTGGGTATCCTTTAATGTCTTGAGTATTCTTTGTCATCCGCCTCACAGCCGCTTGCCAGCGGTAACGATTCCCCACGAAAGGAAGCGCCTGCACCATAGTCCGCACGGTGGGCCAAAACAAAGCGCGAACCCCCGGTCCGACTCGATCAGATCCTGCAGAAAGTGCAGAACTGATTCGTCATCGTCAAGGATTGCTGCGAGTTGTGATCGGTGCCGTGTGCTCATCGTGCGAAGCCTAACGCCATCATCGAGCAGGCGCAATCAGGCATTGGTCGCGCCAACTACTACTTAGGTGGTAGTCGATTAGAAACAGAATAAAGCGCCGCGTTCATCGTCAATGATGAACACGGCAGAAACCGCAGATGACTTTCGGAGTTCAATCCGGACTTGAGTTGAACAAAGTCCTCGCTCTGATGAGCCGAAACGGACTGGGCGGTGTGAGATACGCTACACTAGCGTCGAACCAACAGAAGTTTGTGCAGATTGAAGATCAGTGTAGATGCGAATCTTTGCGCTGTCAGACATTCACGCCGACTACGAAGTCAATGCCAGGTGGATTGCGAATATCTCCCTGGCTGACTATCGCGACGATATCCTGATTCTCGCCGGGGACGTGGCCCATACGCTGCCGTTGCTGGATTGGTGCCTGAGAACGCTGGCAAGGCGGTTTAAGAAGCTGTTGTTCGTACCCGGCAACCACGATCTGTGGGTGCTGCGCGAGACGCATGTAAAGAATTCGCTGCAGAAGTTTGACGAAGTATGTGCCATAGCTGAGTCGAGCGGCGCGTCGATGCAGCCGTTTCGCGAGCAAAAGGTCTTAATCGTTCCGCTGATGGCCTGGTATGACTACTCCTTCGGTGAGCCTGGTGAGGAGTTGAAGTCGATATGGATGGATTACCACGCCTGCCGCTGGCCGAGCGGATTTGGAGAAAAAGAAATTGCCAGGCACTTTGCAGCGTTCAATCAGCAACAGGTCAGCTCTGCCGACGATACGGTCATCACATTCTCGCATTTTTTGCCGCGGATCGATTTGATGCCGCGCTTTATTCCGGCAAAAATGAATTTTTTGCACCCGGTGCTGGGCACCACCCAGCTGGACCTCCATCTGCGCTCGCTCAATTCAGGAATTCATGTTTACGGGCATAGTCACGTCAACCACAGGCTGAAGCTTGACAACGTGGTCTACATAAATAACGCTTTCGGTTATCCGAACGAAACTCGCATCGCATCCAGACGTCTGTTGTGCATCCATGAGTACTGAACGCGCAAAATCGACTCTTACCGACGGATTAGGGACAAGTATTTCCTGGTATAAGGTTTTCCGAATTGAGCTCAAATATCGTTGACAGCGCCAATGCAGTAGGGGCAAAATGTGGCGCGTCTAAAATCGGATACTCGGAAGTTTCCAGACAGATGCGCGCATGGTTACGGACGGCATTTTACTGCCATCCGTGAAAACCAATAAGCTTGCAATGCCAGAAGAAAACTACTACGACGTAGTCATCATCGGCGGAGGCCCTGCGGGGGCATCCGCCGCGCTGTCGCTCAGGCAGCTTCGCCCGCAATTGCGCGTCGCCCTGGCTGAAGCCTCTCAATACAATGATTGGCGTGCCGGTGAAACTCTCTCTCCGGGATCCCAGGAAATTCTGCGCAGCCTGGACTGCTGGGACGAGTTTCTGGCCGCCGGTTTTTGCGAATGCCACGGCACCCGCGCGATTTGGGGTGGCACGGAACCTTACGACAACGAATTCTTGTTTTCTCTTCGCGGCAGCGGATGGCAGCTGGATCGCACCCGCTTCGATACGCTGCTGTGTGACCGTGCCCGCAAAGCCGGCGCGGAGGTCCTCACGAGTACCCGCCTCCACTGCGTCGAACGCGAACAAAACTCGTTTCGCCTGCAACTGCGTGGTGCGGAACTGATTGAACTCCGCTCTCGCTTTGTCATCGATGCCTCCGGACGTCACGCCTGTTTCGCCGGCCTAAACGGAGCGAAACGTATGGTGGACGATCAACTGCTGGGAGTCTGCGGTATTTTTGCGGCCGCGAATGGCGATGCCGCGACTCTGGTGGAAGCGCAGCCGGGTGGATGGTGGTACTCGTCTCTTCTGCCTGCTTCACGCGTGATCGTCGCCTGGATGAGCGACTCCGATCTCATTCGCGAGCAGAGAATGTGTGCCCCGGGCCACTGGCTCGAACGCCTGGGCCAAAGCGAATACACGCACCAGCGAGTCAGCGGCGATCTGCTGACGCCGTTACGTGCGTGGACGGCGCAGTCACAACGCCTGAGCCGCTGCTGCGGTGATGGATGGGCGGCCGCCGGTGACTCCGCCACAACTTATGATCCGCTGTCGTCGCAGGGAATCTTGAAGGCCCTGCGCAGCGGCAAAATTGCGTCATTCGTGGCTCTCGATGCGCTGGAAGGCCGCGACTCCAGCGCGCGCTATGAAGCAATGATTAATGGTGAATACGACAGTTATCGCGAAACCAAACGGTGGTTCTACAGCCAGGAGCGGCGCTGGCCGCAAGCGCCCTTCTGGCTGCGCCGCTGCAAACTCTGACGACTACAGGGATGCCGATTCGACAGGAAACTCCCAGGGAGACCAGTATCGATGGAAAAAAGAAAAATGAAGAAATCCAAACCAGGCGCAACCGCCACGGTGGGAACCGCGGCTACAGAAGTTGTGAGCCGCTATAGCCGCGTCCAGCAAATTCTCGATCACGCCGCTGGTCAGAGCGAAGCCGACTACGGCGGACTGGGAAGACAATTCTGGAACACTCTGAAGCTCGACGATCTGCTTATCGCGAGTCTGGAAGGCGTTCGCCTGATCGCGCCGGAAAAACAACCGGTGGCCTCCTGCTGCAGTTCGAATAAAGCCGCTGCCGAAGCCGGAAGCCGCGCCGACCGCTCGGGTCTGGTGCAGGGGCTGCGCGGGCTGCCGCCTTTCGACGGCTCCCGGCTTCCCCGATTGATGTGGGGCGGAAGCGCCGTGAGCGAAGAGGACATCCAGTTCATCGCCGACTGGATCAACGATGGCTGCCCCGCCGGTGATCTGGGACAGCCCCTGAAATCGTTCACCCTGACCGAATCGCCCATTTCCATTGTCCGAGAAGGCTACGCCCTCTATGATGGTCCGCCGAACCAGTACAAATACCAGCAGGGTGAACTCAAACAAAGGATGAATCTCGACTGCCTAAGCCCTGATCAGCTCGAAGAGCTGCGCTGCGCCTTCCGCGAACTCTATGAACTGAACAACTGGCCGCGCGACGTTCGCAGCTACAACAACCTGGCGCTGGTTCACCAGAACCACTGCCAGCACGGATGGGAGCGTTTCCTTCCCTGGCACCGAGTCTATCTTTATGAATTCGAGCAGGCGCTTCAGGACCACTGCCCCAACGTCACGATGCCCTACTGGGACTGGGTGATGCCGAAGTATCCCAAAAATCCCATTCCGGACAGTTTCCAGATGTTCCTTACCGAAGACTCTCTGAAATTTCTGAAGACACACAAGCCTGTGATTAAGCCTGATAAGCTTCTTATGCTGGAAGACATGGTAGGGAAGCTTTACCCGACGATTGCCGGGTTCTTTGCCGACGTCGCGAAACGAATCGGCGATCCTTATACAAAAGGCGAGCATCGCAAACGCTTTATTGATGCGCTGCTGGCGGCCAACTCCCTGTGGTATCCATTGCGTTACCCCGGCCAGTTTGCGACCACCATCAATGAGCAGATTCACTACCACTACCCCAGCCCTGTTGACATTCAGCATATTCTCAGTCTGCGCACCTTCCGCGACTTCGGGGGAGGCAGTCTCTACAACGACTCTTTCGGCTTTCTCGACCAGAATCCCCACAACACCATGCACATCTGGACAGGCGGGTTCAATCCGATAAAGGCCCCGGCCGGCGTTGAAGACCGCAACCGGGCTGTCAACCTGAATGACCGCAAGTTTCACCAGCGCGACGACATGTACAGGGAACAGTCTTACGGCGACATGCTAAGCAATCTCACCGCGTCTTATGATCCGATTTTCTGGCCGATCCACGCAAACGTGGATCGCCTGTGGTCTGAGTGGCAGCAGAGCCATCCCGATTCGAACCCCGCCGATCTCGATTCAGCACTCAGCCCCTGGACATATACCATCCGCGACACGCTCGATATGAACCGCTTCGGCTACGAGTATGTGAAGAGCGCCCATGTGGTGCCCGTCGGTTCGGGTTCTCCAGTGGGCCGCTTCGTCTCCCGGCCGATGCCGATTTCAGACAGTGTGCGCACCGCCTTTCAGCAGGCGGAAGTCCGGTTGCACCGCGTGCCGCAGCTGCCGCGCTCCTGTTTCGTGCGTGTGTTTCTGAACCTGCCTGATGCCAATACCCAAACGCCGCTCACCAGCGATCACTACGCCGGCTACCTTGCCATCTTCGGTCACGGTGAGTGTTACGGCGGCCCAGGCCACTGTGACCTGCCGCCGCAGCGACCGCGTCCCTTCGATTTGCGCGGGCGGCACCACAACACCCCGCGAAACCACAGGGTCAATGTCACCGCCTGCGCCAAACGCCTGCTGGGAAAAGGCGCGAGCACCCTGAGTATCACTTTGGTGGTCATCGGCGCGGATTACGTGGAAGACAAAGAACTGTTGCGGCTGGAAGGCGTATCCCTGAATTTTATGGATTAAAACACAACCGAGCCGCACCGTCCCTCGGTGGTGTGCGAAGGATCAGAAGGAGCAAAAGAGGAGCTGAATGAACAACGAGTCCATCCCTGAATATCGGATCCATCCTGGTATCGGCATTGCGCGTCTGGGAAACTCCCCGGACGAGTTTTGTATCTCGCCTGAGAAACCCGCATCCCTTCCTATCGCCTGCGATTCATCCGGCGATCCTCTGCTCTCTCCCGATGGCCGGACGGAATGCCCCGTCACGAAATTCAAAGACGGGCAGGGACGCATCAAACGCCAGGCCGCTCGCTTCCAAATCTATGTTTACGATGAGAAGCATCCCGAAGGCCGTCCGCTTAAACTCGGCGACAGGATCGAAGGCGGAGGCAATCACGGCACTCTGGTGGACATACAGTGGCGCGTTTACCTTGCCAACAAGAAAGCCGTCTGGTATCAGTTCAATGCGCTGGCTGGCGAACACGGTTATAGGGATGACCATCCGCGGCGCAACCCGGACATTACGGACAGCAACGAGCGTCAGCGACTGATCATCGATCCCGGCCCCCGCTTTGTGGATTGCGACGCCCGCCGGCGCGCGGAATTCAGCCGTAATGGCGGCGACAGCTATGCTCCGGTCTTCCCGCCGTCCAATCTTCAGCCTAACTCCATTGATACGCTCGGTGAGATTCTCACCGATACCCAGGGCCGCCTTCTGGTACTGGGCGGATTTGGCAATTCCGGCACTTGTAAAAAAGGCTTCGGGCACCCGCGCATCGATACCTATGCCAACAATGACGGATGGTTCGACGACACCTCCGACGGCCCCGTCATGGCCCGTCTCGTGATGTTTTCAGAAGAGGTGGGAAGACTGCGTTACGTTGACGTCGAGTATCCCGCCTGGGTTTTGGTGGGGTATCCGCGCTACGCGCCCGAAATACTCGATATCGTGACGCTCGAAGAGGTAGTGCAGGATGTTGCCATTCGCGACCTTGCCGAGCGTCCCGATCTGTACGGCGAGCCCGGAACATTCGATAATCCCAAACATATCAACCCTGCCGATGCCGAAGCCCTTGCGCACTGGAAGGCCGGCCGTTTGGAATGGAACTCCACCTGGCGTCCCTGGTTCTATCGCGATATTTGGCCAATCCTTTTCCGCCCCGACGAAATGAACTTTGTCACCAACGTGCTGCAGCAATCGAACTTCCCGCACAATCAGACGCGCCGCGGCACTTTTGATCCTGAGGTTCTTTCTCTGCCGCCTTTTGTAGTGCCTAAGGCAGAGCGCCGGCTCCAGCTCGAGTCAGCCGGCAAGAACCACTCCGGTGATCTGCTGATCGAAGCCCTTGATCCGGCTTTGATGACCATCGAAGATAAACTTCAGCAGCGCAGCAGTCCCGAGCCGCGAAGCATGAGCGTTTTGCATAGCCTGATTTATGAAGATCAGGGCAGCCGGGAGAAAATCCGGCAGGCTGCCGAAGTTTTTGCCAATGCCATTATTAAAAAAGGTCCGGGCGACGATCCTCATGCGTATTTGCGGCGCTGGCAGGAAATCTACACGCACGCGCAGACGGCAAAACCGAACGATCCGGTGCGCCAGGCCTATGACAAAGCTGCCGCCGAATTTGCCGACGTCCTCAGGGCAGTGGTAGAAAGAGCTGAGCCCGAACCTGATACGTTCCAGAAAGCGCTGCTTACCGCGCGCCGTGATGACCAGGAGCCTGAGGCCCATGATGATGATGCTTTGAGCATCCAGCAGGCGGTGCAGCGCTATGCCAAAATCTTTCGTAGCGGTAAGCTGCTGCAGGATCAGTTCCTGAAGGACACAGCAGCTGCGCGACGCGATCCCTACACGGCCAACCGCCAGTTTCTCTACGATCTGCTGCGCCGTCCGAGTGAGGAAAACGATTTCCGCCTGAGCGGCAAGCCCAACAGCCGCGTACATCATTTGCCATTGATGCCGCTGCTTTGTGGCGACAATCCGCTTACCAACGATGTGCCTTCAAAATTTTTTCGTCTGACCGACTATCAACTCTTTCTGCTGCGCCAGTGGGCGCGTGGTCTCTTTCACAACGAAATACAGGAAGGCTGGATCACCCCCGCGGAAATTGATGTATTCCGCCCTTTTTTGAACTGGCAAAACCGTACGGCCCGAGATCTCGATCGCGGTGTGCTCATGAACCTGATGGGCGGCTCCTTCTGCCCGGGTGCCGAAGTCAACTGGATTATCCGCAACCCCTCTATCTATATAGAACCCTTTCGTTTGAAGGCCGACCCGAACTTTTCCAATTTCCGTCAGACCGCTGCGCAGGCCAACGCCAATAACCGCGGTCTGCCGGTGCCGGAAAGCGACTACGCTTCCTATACCGGGACGGATCTGAGTCAGGACAGCGATTTCAACATTGGGTTGCAGCCCGGCGACCTTACCAAATATATGGCACAGCCATGGCAGTCGGACTTCAACGAATGCACCACGCAATCGATTGATATCACGTATGAGATGTGGAACGTCATTCGTCCCGATGAAAAAGATCCAGTTATGAAACGCCGGCAGATCGCCTGGGAAACTCTGTGGTGGCCAGCGCATCGTCCGCTTCAGGCCTGGGAGGTCACGATGATCAACGGCTCACCTTCCTATCGCTTCCTGGACTGGGCCCGTGGCGTCCCAGGAACCCCTGCGGGCGACCTGAAGATGGTGACGGAATGGTCAAGGCTGAGCTTTATTGTTCGCAACCCCTATGTTTCGGCGGCAGACCTGGACAAAGCATGGAACGACGTTACCTCGCCAACAACAAAATACGTAAGCGTTGAACGCACCGAAAAGGAGAAAGCATGAGCGACAATCCATTGGTTGGTAAGTGGTCCTATCGTAGTTTTCTGAACGAACCGAATCTGAATGCCCCGGCTGACGGCAGTGACCCCAACATCAACCCTTTGCTCTTCGGCTATGGAACGATTGTCATCGCCGAAGCCGCGCCAGAACTTTTGCTGGGCACGATCGGCGGCGATGGATGGTCTCTGAAACTTCACGGTTCCCGCGCCTACGGATCGCCCGCTCAGGTCCGCTTCCAGGGTAAAGGCATCGTCGGCGGCGCCGAGTGGATCTACGACTACATTGGATGGCTCGTTCCCGTGTGGCCCAACAGCACTGAAACGCTGCAGCGCCCGGCCATTGTTGGCTCGGTAACCCGCACCATTCCTCACCCAACGGGCGCGGACGGCAAAGCCATCGCCCCGGCGGGAGTGGTAGCTTCGTTTTACGCGGTGCGCCAGGTCTGACGGGCCCGGCTACGGGCAACATACTCTGCCTGCGGCCAAAGTTTATGAAAATCTTATTGGTTCCAGGGATGGCTGTAAACGCCATCCCTGGTCCACCGTGCTAGACCATTTCTAGTAACGATAGGGATAATAATGTAAGCGGGAATCAGGGTGGAGTGGGATAGGATGGTTGTGCTCTGGAAGTTTTCCTGCAACCCGACGATGGCCCGAGCGTATTCCGACGATTTGCGCCGCAAGATA
>DASSEH010000338.1:0-1506 GCA_035695325.1 Candidatus Angelobacter sp. | reverse complement strand
GAAACGTGGGTGTCCGACGCCGCGGGGGATCCGCTGCTGGTGGTGATGGCCGACCCCGCCGCCTCGCTGGCCGCCGAGCTGCGCAGGTTGATCCCCGACCTGCGGGCGATCGTCGGCAACGAGCGCCGCGTGCTGGTCGGGTTCGACCGGGGCGGCTGGTCACCGGCGCTGTTCGCCGACCTCGACGCGGCCGGGTTCGACACCCTGACCTGGCGCAAAGGTGCCGCCACCGACATCGAAGAGGCACTGTTCACCGAGTGCGTCCACACCGACGAACTCGGCCGCACCCACACCTGGCGACTCGCCGACACCGAGGTCGCCCTCGACATCGCCGAGGGCCCGCGCAAGGGCGAGGTGTTCGCGATGCGGCAGATCAGCCTGTTCGATGCCGCCGCAACCCGCCAGATGCACATCCTGATCACCCGCCGCGACCTGCCGGCCGCCGAGATCCGCTACCGGATGGGCGCACGCTGGCGCCAGGAGAACCACTACCGCTACGCCCGTATCCATTTCGATCTCGACTCCCACGACACCTACCGCGCCGGCGACGACGACCAGACCCGCATGGTGCCCAACCCGGCCAAGAAACCCGCCTACCAACAGGTCGAAAAAGCCAGGCGCGCACTGCATCTGGCCGAAACACTCCGCGACCGTGAACTGCTCGCGGCATCCTGTCCGCCGCCGGGCCTCACCACCGTGGTCACCAACGAGATGATCGACACCATCAACAGCGACGTCCACACCGCCGAAACCGTGCTCGACGCGGCTCTCGACGCGCATCAGGCGATCCCCGCACGGCTACCGTTGTCGCAGGTCCACCCCGGCCAGCAGGTCCTCGACACCGAGACCAAACTGATCCACCACGCCATCCGCATCGCCGCGTTCAACACCGCGCAGTCCCTTGCGCGCGCGATCGTCACCGGCACCGGCTACACCCGCGGCAACGACGAAGCCCACAGCCTGATCCGCACCGCACTCGCCGGCTCCGGCGACATCATCCCCGACCACGACACCCTGCACATCCGGCTCGACCCGCTCCCCGCGCCACGCCATACCGCCGCCCTCGACGAACTCTGCCAAGTCCTCAACGACACCGACACCGTCTACCCCGGCACCGGCCTGAACCTGCGCTACAGCATCAAATCCCACCGATCACCGCGCACCAATTACTGAGCTATGTCAGGAGTCCTGGTGACGCGGTGCGTGTCTGTTTGCGCGCGCCCGACGCGACGGCGTGCGCTGTTGACGGGTGCCGCACGTTCCAGGCGGCAGGCGTGCTGTTCGACAACGACGGCGTTCTCGTCGATTCCCACAGCGTTGCTGCCCGGGTGTGGAACCTGTGGGCAACACGGTGGGTGCCGGGTTTCGATTTCCACCGCGACATCCGGCACGGATTGCGGTTGAGTGACGTCGTCGCGGACCTCGTCAGCGCCGAACACGTAGCGGCGGCGACCGAGAACCTGAGCGACATGGAGTTGACTCTGGCAACCGAGGTACCTCCGATTC
>DASSEH010000337.1:0-1145 GCA_035695325.1 Candidatus Angelobacter sp. | reverse complement strand
GCCCAGTATCATGAGTATTCCAAGGAGAAGTGGACGTACGTCGGCAGCCATACCGGATTTTCTCGTGGACAAGTCCGAGTATGTCCTGGGCATTGAGCCTGACGGCAGACGAAAGCCAGAAGACCTGGAGTGTCGCAGGGTACTCTTCGCCGGACTTGTTCGAACCGCTGCGAGCCATCTAAACTCCGCAGAATTGAAATCCACCTCTCAGTTTCTGGATTCGGAGACCGAGCGGTTTCGATGCAGTGCAGATTTGAACCGGAAAAAGTACGCCTCAAACGATTTGTTTGCCTTTGAGGTAAGTGGTCGGCTGGTACACGATGCGCCTGCCGTTCAGGAATATTTCTCGGGTATACGCCAGTTGCAGACCGACCGAGTTCGGCAATGCCTCGTGTGCGGTGAACTCAGGCCACTGGTGGAGAAGCACCCCAGCATTAGATTGCGCGGGGGAAGCAGCAGCGGTGTCGCTCTTGTGAGTTTCAATGCAGATGCTTTTGAGTCCTATGGCTGGTCGCGCAATGAAAATGCGCCAGTGTGTCGTTCCTGCGCCGACGCTTATGCCACGGCATTGACTCGTCTGCTAAACGACCGCTATCCAGATCCGAAGCATCCTGGTTCTTTTCTAGCAAGGCGCTTTATCTCAATTTCCAGCGACACGACGGCTGTGTATTGGGCCGAACGCGAGAGTGAAATATTGGACCTGATCAGGGGATTACTGGATGCTCCAGACCCAAACGCTGTCCGCAACCTGCTACTCGCACCGCACAAAGGAGGAGAAAGCGGAGGAGACACTAATTCTTTTTATTGCATGATCCTTTCGGGTGTGAAAGGCAGAGCAATCCTCCGCAGTGCTCATCGGGGAAGCCTGGAAGATGTAGGAATGTGCATCGAGGCATATTTCCGCCGATTACTGCAGTTTGTCCATGCTCCAATGCCGCTTTTAGTGCTGCTATGTTCACTGGCGTTTCAAGGTAAGGCGGAAAATCTTGCCCCCAATCTGGCCTCGGAGATTTTTCTGGCAATTCTGTTTGGCCGCCCGTTTCCAGGAGCTTTACTTAACTCCGCGTTGCAACGTTGCCGCGCTGAGCAAGGCGTACCCCAAGCGCGAGCTGCGCTCATCGGGCTTTACTTAACCGCGAATTTGC
>DASSEH010000336.1:0-60387 GCA_035695325.1 Candidatus Angelobacter sp. | reverse complement strand
CTATGATAGTTATCCAATAGTTGACGTGAGGCCTCTCAGATTTGATGTCACTCGCGTGAGGAAGGAGATCCGCAGTGGATTCAACGGGATCAGGCGAACGCATCGCCAATACCAAGGTCTAATTGAATCGCCTCGGTGCGTGTGATATTTTCACAACTTGAGGCATCGAATAAGAGAATGAAAGTTGAACTCTTTCACCCAGACTCTGACACAGAGCCGCGTCATTGGGTACGGCATGATCAAGCCTTCGCGATGATGTTGCGGCCCGGCTCGATTGAGTGGGGCTCGAAGCGTTCCGCGCTGGAAAAGTTCGCCTATGGAGCGGGCGATTTAGCATTATGCGATCGTCATCACGGAGAGTGGGTCGGGCTCATGAACGTACCGCATCTGCAGCTCGGTATTTCCGATGCGGCACTGATGGCCTGCTCTGACGGAGCTTACGGCGAGGTTGAATTGCGTGCTTCACGCAAGTTTACGGACCCGCGCCTGAGTGCGATGGTTGCGGCCGTTCATGCCGAGATGGTCGCCGGCTTTCCGGGCGGGCGGCTGTTTCTGGATTCTGTCGAACAGGCGATGGCAGTAACGCTTGTTAATGGTCATGCTGTAAGGCACCGTCCTGTCCAGCTATACCGAGGTGGACTCGGCTCAGCGCGTCTACGAAGGATTAAAGAGTTGGTCCATGCGAAAATGGATGACGATTTGAGTCTCGACGAACTGGCGCAATCGGTAGGATTGAGTACAGCCCATTTCGCGCGAATGTTCCGCAAATCAACCGGCGAGACCCCACATCAATTTGTTATGCGCCAAAGGCTTGAGCGTGCCAAAGCGATGTTGCGTGCTCCCGGTGCACGCATACTGGACGTCGCCGTGGCCTGTGGTTTCAGAACGCAGCAGCACTTTGCGCAGGTTTTTCGTGATGCCTTTAGAGTTAGCCCGACAGAGTATCGCCGGGATCTGGTCGGCTCCGGAGTACCTTACGCGCTTGAAACGAGCTCCGAAGATACGCCACTCCTGGTGATTTCCGGTTAGCGCCCAGAATTTTCACTCGCACAGAATCCCGTTCATTTCCTTGTTAACACCCAGCCCTGTCCGGAATTTTTAACTCATGGCTCCGCGCTTCTTGTACCCGCCTCAGCACTTGCATCTTTCGTGAACAATTCTGACTCGGTCACGCCTCGAGTTCATTCGAACTCTCGTCGTCGATCCCTCAAGACACCAGGCTCGCTGGAGTTCACTCGGCAGAGCATGAATTCAGCAAGATTCCGACCATCCCAGCATAAATCCGCACAAGTCCGTTTCCGATGTGCCGTTTACTCATAGTTGTCAGCAGAGCCACAACGTCAACGAAATCGAATACCAGATCCACTAATTGTTGTTTTGCCGGTTCGAAACCAATTCAACCCAAGGAGGAAGAGCGATGGAAGCAATTGGATTGTTAGTCGCGCTCGAAGCACGCGCAGGTAAGGAAGCTGATGCAGAGGCATTTCTAAAGTCAGCTCAGCCACTCGCTCTGGATGAAAAGGGGACATTGAAATGGTATGCGTTCAAGCTCGGACCGGGAAAGTTTGGTATCTTCGACACCTTTGCAAATGAAGCGGGCCGCAATGCCCACTTGACTGGCGAGATCGCAAAGGCATTGGGAGCGCGGGCCAGCGAATTATTTGCGGTTTCTCCCCTGGTGGAAAAAGTGGAGATCCTTGCAAACACACCCTTGAAAGGGTGAGTGCTAGGTTCCAGGACGCTGCCGACAACAAGGCGCTGCTCGCCAAGGGCGGCAAGATCACCATACCGATGCTTGCCATCGGTGCCGAGAAGTTTTTCGGCAAGAACATGGCCGATCATATGCAGTTCGCCGCCAGCAACGTCACGGGCGGCATCGTACCCAACTCCGGGCACTGGATCATGGAGGAGAATCCACAGGCCATCATCAAGTTGGTTATAGATTTCCTCGCCAAGTAGTAAGGCCAAAGAAACAACAATTAAGGAGAAGAAATGAAAATCTCACAAACGTACCGGGCTGATTCCGCGTGCCAGAAGACTAAGTCAACGCTCCGAGGCCTATTACAACGTCTCGGCTTAGCCGTTCTCACCTGTACGCTCGCCACCGGTGCGACCGAGGCACAGCAAGCCGTCAATAGCACGACGCAAGCCGCCCCTCCAATCTCTGGGGTTATTGGAAAAGTCCAGTCATTTACAGTCAGCTCACTCGAGGTTCAGACACCTTCAGGCGTGGTCCACATGGATATCAAGCAGCCACTTACAACCTACAAGCAGATACCGTCAGATTTGAGTCACGTCACGTCCGCGTCTTATGTCGGCGTTGCGTCGACGGAGCAGCCGGATGGAAAGGAAGTAGCGAAGCAGATCATCATATTTCCATCAGAATTGAGTGGAGCTGCAGAAGGTAGTGTTTTGACAGACCCGCCGGGTGCAACGACTCACAGCAGAATGACAAATGGCTCCGTCTCTCGCCCCGCCGCATCGCACTCGCGCATGACGAACGGCACGGTACAGAAAGGCAGTGGCACCACTCTGGTAGTCCAGTATCAGGAGGGCTCTAAGACTATCTCCGTGCCTGCAAATGTCCCCGTGACGATAGTCGCATCTGCACAAGTCACATTCGCTGCTGGCGATGTCGTCTATGCGGCGACTGAGAAGCGGTCAAACGGAACACTTGTGACGGACAAGATATTCCTCTTCATTCCAGCGGCGTCGAGCAACACCAAGTAGTAAGGATTCTGAGCAATGAGCCATTCAACACTTCCTGATTGTGAAGCGAACTTTACGAGCACGTTGCCGGAACAGCCGCCCGTGCTCGTAGTCAGGAAACACCATTTCCTGGTGCGCTGGAGTCACTGGCTGAATGTGCCGATCCTTCCTGGCCTTATTTTGAGTGGCATCTCTATCTACTGGGCTTCGCCGCTCTACCAGCACAAATCAGATCCGAATACGGGAAACGTCGATGTGGCGGCCGATCTTGGAATCTGGATATGCGCCCATGTGCCTGGACTGCATCATTACAGCAATCCACCCGACTGGATTTATAACCACGTGAGCCTCGGGCCGGGCATGTTGGCGTTAGGCCTGCGCCTGCATTGGTTGTGCGCGTACCTGTTCATGCTGAATGGCATTTTGTACGTTGCAGGGCTGGTCATGGGAGGAGGCTGGCGCGCCTTGCTGCCCCGCCGAACCGATCTGTTTGACGCGCTCAGGATGCTCCGATACTACCTGGGTTTGCCCTTCGCTAAACTGGCGCGCCGCCAATGGCTGCATCCCCGCCTTAACACAAAGTACAACGCGCTCCAACGCACAGCGTACTTCTCTGTTCCGGTCGCCGGGTTCCTTTCGATCGCTACGGGATGGGCGATTCACAAGCCCATGCAACTGCATTGGCTGGCAGCGCTCTTTGGAGGGTATGACGTAGCGCGTGTCTGGCATTTCTGGCTTATGTGGACCTACATCCTCTTCGTGGTGCCGCATGTGCTTCTGGTTTTCGCCGACGGGTGGGATACGCTGCGCAGCATGATCGTAGGTTGGTCAACAAGAGTGGAGCAGTCGGAGGTCGTCGCAAATGAACCATAAGGTAAACGGCGACGATTCATTACAACCGAAGGATACACCTTCGACGGATATAGGACGGAAACAGGAGATGGCAGAGTTACCAGAGGCCAGTCCTGAAGATGAGAAGCGTTCCGTCCCTATGAACATTGAGAAGCACGAGGCCCCTGAAGCGCTAGAACAACAAGGGGATGCAAAGGGATCGCCCTCGTTATTAGTGGATCATGAACCACGAACAGACGAAGCGGCTTCATCTGTTGCAGTGAAATCTGTCTCCGTGAAAAAGCCGCAAAGCTTCTTTGGAGAGCGACCTCTCCCGGCAATTGAGATGGCTCCCCGAGTCCTCCGTTATGAGAGCCGGCGCGACCTTCTGATGTTTGGGGCTGGCGCGTTGGCAGCCCTGACAGGCGCTAAATTTCTTCTACCGCAAGATACGCTCAGGCGCCTGGGTATGCATCGGAACATGGGCTCTGCATGGAAGGAGTGGTTTCTGAGCAAAGCACTGCGCATCGACGATGATGTTGCAGAGGCTCTGTACTCGGCGAATCGTAGCGTACCCACCTACACTAAATCGCAGATTACTCCGCTTAAGAACAATTACAACGGAGCCACTCCTGATCCCGGCTATATTTCGGGATGGAAATTGACTCTGGATGGGCTCACTTCTGGCCTGAGCATCTCTCTCGATATTCAGAATCTCCTGACTCTCTTCCCGGTACATGAGCAGATTACGAGGCTGGTTTGCGTCGAAGGCTGGAGTGCGATCGCGTGGTGGGCTGGGATGAGGTTCGATGATCTGTTTCGTGCCTACCCACCGATGTCGCAAGCGAAATGGGCGCTGGTGGAGTCCTCGGTCAATCTCGATGGCTCAGGAAATCCTGATCCGTATTTCATGTCGCTCGACCTGGCGACCGCCCGCCATCCCCAGACGCTGCTTGCCACACACTTCAACGGTCAGCCCCTTACCGTGGACCATGGAGCACCACTCCGTCTGTTGGTGCCCGTGAAACTTGGTTTGAAGAATGTGAAGGCCATTACCAGGATTACTTATGTTGCGGAAGAGCCAAGAGACTATTGGGCCGAACGTGGATATTCCCGCTACGACGGAATTTAGGGTGTTTGCCATTTAGTGCCGAGAAGTTTTTCGGCAAGGATATGGCTGGCGAGATGCGGCTCGTCGCCAGCAACAGCACGGGTGGCAAGAACTCGCAATGATGTGACGATGAGTGGAAAGAGGAGCAATAACACGTGAGCAAGACGAAGACACTTATCACACGCCGAGAAATTCTTATTGGCGGTGCCTCCCCGGTGGCAATCGCAGGGTTGCTCGTTCTGGCTGCTGCCGATCAGCCCAAACCTGCCGGCGCTCCTGGGCAGCAAAATAATTTCGAGGAGAAACTCACATGAACATGATCAGAACGAAGGATGGGACTTCAATTTTCTATAAGGATTGGGGCACGGGACCGACAGTCGTTTTTTCGCACGGCTGGCCGCTGAGCGCTGACGCGTGGGATGCGCAGATGTTTTTCTTCGGCCAGAATGGCTACCGCGTGGTTGCACACGACAGGCGTGGGCACGGCCGTTCCGAGCAAACCTGGACCGGCAATGAATATGACACCTTCGCAGACGATCTTGCTGAGCTGTTGGAAAGGCTCGACCTGAAGGAAGTCACACTGGTCGGCCATTCCATGGGCGGCGGCGAAGTCGCTCGCTATATTGGCCGTCATGGCAATAAACGCGTCAAGAAAGCTGTGATTATCGGAGGAATTCCGCCAGTCATGTTGAAGAGCGACAAAAATCCTGGTGGTATACCCATGTCAGTGTTCGACGGAATTCGCGCGGGGCTTGTTGCAGATCGTTCACAGTTTTACAAAGATATATCCCTTCTCTTTTACGGCTATAACAAACCGGATGCAAAGTTTTCGCAAGGTGTTCGCGATTCGTACTGGCGCCAGGGAATGCAATCCTCAATTATCGCTACTTACGAGTGTGTCAAAGCCTTTTCGGAGACAGATTTCACTGAAGATCTCAAAAAGATTGAGGTGCCCACACTGGTTATTCACGGAGACGCAGATCAGATCGTTCCGATCTCCGACTCTGCGGAGCTCTCTTCCAAGATTGTGAAGAATGCGACGTTGAAGGTGATCCCCGGCGCGCCCCATGGCCTGTGCACCACACACGCGGACCAGATCAACGCCTTGTTGCTCGACTTTCTCAAGGCATAGTTACGCGTTGTGCGCCTCACTCGCATCCGAGTTGCGTGTCGTGACAGCCCTGAGCGAGGTTCCAATGGACCCGCGAGCCGCAGAGCCTCGTGGGATGAAATGACAAAGAAAGGGAGTTTCACATGAAAGTCGATATGAAGTTCGAAGTCGCTGGAGCACGAATTCAGCAAGATTTCGACCATCCCAACAGAAATCCGCACAACTCGTTATGCGATGACAGCTTTACTCACAGAGGTGAGCAAAGGTCGGTTCCATTCGGCCGGAACTGGCTCAATGAACATCGACTTTCACAGGAGGTCTCCATGAAAGACGTTCTTACGGCGCGCTCTTTGTTTCTCGTGATAATCATCGCAATCATTTCTGTGTTCCCGCCCATCACACGTGCGCAATCAGGCACTCCGAGGAACGACGAGAGAACGGCAGGGGAACCATATCCAAATATGCCATCGATTCCCCCGATTGGAGTCCGGACTGGGAAATACTTTGATATCCCCGCTTCAGCCCAGGGGCCCGCCGTCGATCCAGCCAAAGGGTACCGTCTGCAGGATTTTGGAGGCGGTCTCTACATGATTACGGACAACCAGATTCAATCGATGTTCCTTGTTTATGATCACGGCGTCGTCGTGATGGATGCGCCGCAATCTTACGCAGCGCACATTCGGCAGGCGATCGCGGAAGTCAGTGACAAGCCCATTACGCATCTCATCTACAGCCACTCTCATGCCGATCACATCGGTGGCGCAAAAACGTTGGGCGATATTCCTGCGATCATTTCGCACGAGGAAACCCTTCGGCTGCTTAAGCGGGACGCGGATCCGAATCGGCCCTTACCTACCGTCACGTTCAAAGACAAATACACACTCCATGTTGGAGACCAGGTGCTCGAGCTTTCATACCATGGCCCCGGGCACGTGCCGGGAAACATCTTCATTTACGCCCCGAAGCAGCGAGTGTTGATGGTCATTGACACCGTTTTTCCCGGTTGGATGCCTTGGCGTC
Organism: Candidatus Angelobacter sp.; assembly: GCA_035695325.1. Taxonomy (GTDB): domain Bacteria; phylum Acidobacteriota; class Terriglobia; order Terriglobales; family Acidobacteriaceae; genus Angelobacter. The sequence continues at coordinate 53,605 of DASSEH010000336.1, read as the reverse complement.
GCTTTGCCGTTTCGCAAGACGTCTTCGATGAATTTGCCCGGGTCGAGGACGTCCGGAAGATGGATTGGGATACGGTAGTTGGTGGTCACGTTACTCGCGTCGGCACTCATGCCGATGTGGAACTGCAAGCCGAGTTCTACCGGGATATCAAGCAGGCGGCAGCGACGGCACTGGCCACGACCAGGATCGGTGAAACGCTAAACCCACTGGATAAAGGCAATCCGTGGGCGGTTTATGACAACTACATCGATCGTGTGGCAGCGCAATGTGTTAACACCCTCACACCCAAATGGTCCACTAAACTCGATGGCTACGACGTTTTCATTTGGGATCAGTGTTACTCGATGGAGCAAACATTGCGCATCGACTAGCCCACAGGAAGTTTCAAACAAAGGAGAATCTATGCCAAATAAGAAGACAGCAATCATTACAGGAGCATCGCGCGGAATCGGGGCCGGTTTAGTCGGGGCCTTCCTGAAACAGGGTTACAACGTCGTTGCGACGTCTCGCAATGTAAGTCAACAGTTGACTGCCGCGACCGACCTGGTTCCCATCGATGGCGATATTGGTATGCCGGAGACTGCCACCAGGGTCGTCGAAGCAGCAACCAAGAACTTCGGAAGTATCGATGTTCTGGTCAATAACGCCGGAATCTTTTTCACGAAGCCTTTCACGGAATTTTCTATCGCGGACTTCAACACCCTGGTCTCAACGAACCTGCTGGGATTCCTCTACATCACTCAGCTTACTGTGAAACAGATGCTGAAACAGAAATCAGGGAACGTTGTAAGCATCACCGCGGCACTTGCCGATCAGCCGATCCTTGGCATAAATGGGTCGGTCCCTATGATTACTAAAGGGGGCTTGAATTCAATTATCCGGAGTCTCGCGATTGAGTACGCAAAGCAAGGTATCCGCTTCAATGCTGTAGCCCCTGGTGTGGTAGATACGCCAATGCACAAAGATAGTCCTGTGGACTTTCTTAAGACTTTGCAGCCAATGGGGGGAATCTCGGACATAAAAGATGTTGTCGACGCTGTTCTCTACCTCGCCCAGGCAGGTCAAGTAACCGGAGAGGTCCTCCACGTGGATGGCGGTGTTCACGCCGGCCGTTGGTAACTCCAGACAAGACGAAACAGAGAACAGAAACGCATCTCGGAGATAACGATGGCTCATCAAGAATCCAACGCAACAGCTGGTTCCCAGGAAGTCAGGAAGGTCCGGTACACCGCCAAGACCCATACTTCGGGCGGTCGACGCGGCGGCGTCTCCCACAGTAATGATGGCAGCTTAGATGTTAAGTTCTCGGCTCCCGGAGTCCCAGGAACTGGTACCAATCCGGAGCAGTTGTTTGCCGCTGGTTGGTCGGCCTGTTTCATTAGTGCGATGGGGCTTGTGGCCAACAAGATGAAGGTCACACTTCCAGCTGACGTAGCCATCGATACCGAAATAGACCTGTGCAATTCTGGCGACGTTTATTTCCTCCGAGCACGACTTAACGTTAACCTGCCGGGCTTAGAGCGCGAAGTCGCCCAGGCCATTGTGGATGCTACGCACGGCGAGACATGTGCTTATTCCAATGCTACACGGGGCAATATCGACGTTACGGTCAGCGTTGTGTAAATGAGGAGAGAAGCCATGAAAGATCAGAATTACGCAGCAACGAAGACTACTGAGATACGTCTGGCCAGGCGCTCGCCCGAGTATTGGCGAGTCACGTTTGACCACCCGCCGCTCAACATCTTCGGTCCGGAGATGCTTCCGCAAGTGAACGAAATGATCACGGCGATCGAAACTGACAAGCAGGTTAAGGTCGTGGTTTTTGACAGTGCGGTTGCAGGCTTCTTTCTGATTCATCTAGATTTTCTTGCAAATCTTGATGAACTGGCGCACCTCCCTCCTGGTCCCACAGGATTACATCCGTGGCCCGAAATGCTAGTGCGCCTCAGTCGATTACCTGTCGTATCGATAGCGCTGATTCGCGGGCGGGCGACTGGTATGGGAAGTGAGCTTGCCCTTGCCTGCGACATGCGTTTCGCCAGTCGTGAAAAAGCCATCTTGTCGCAGTTTGAAGTCGGTGCCGGTCTGGTACCTGGCGGCGCCGTTATGGCGCGTCTGTCGCGTCTCATGGGAAGAGGACGCGCCCTTGAAGTAATTTTAAGCGCGGACGACGTTCCCGGCGACCTGGCCGAACTCTACGGCTATGTGAATCGGTCGTTGCCGGATGCTGATCTCGATGGCTTTGTCGATGCGCTTGCCGCGCGGATCGCCTCCTTCGACAAACAGACAATCATGGATACCAAGCGCCTGGTCAACATTGCCAGTCTGCCGCCTGATATTGAAGTCGAGTCCGGGTGGGATGCTTGCGTTGCTTCGATGGGACGCCCAGCGACACAGCAGAGAATTAAAACGCTACTGGAACGGGGCTTTTGCAAACCCGGCGATGCAGAAAATCGCTTGGGAGATTTCGTGGGGAAGCGCTGACTGTCTACAACGGGGCAGCCTCAATGAGGACAATATGAAAATCAAAATGTGGACGATTACATCGAAAGTGCTGGAGCGAGATCAATGAGTACCGACTCGAAAAACCAGATCTTAGGCGGGGATGGCTCTCTTCTGGCTACTGCGGAGGAGCGGTTAAAACAACTTGGCCTCGAACTTCCAGCGCCGCCCGAGCCGTTCGGCATCTACGCGGAAGCGGTGCAGACAGGCAATCTGCTGTTTCTCACCGGAATGCTTCCCACTGTAGGCCGGGAAGCGAAATTCATCGGGCGCATCGGCGCGGAACTCGACGTGGAAACGGGACGCAAGGCTGCTTACCTGGCGGCGATCAACGCCGTCGCGGTCGCGCGGCAGCATTTGGGGTCGCTCGACAAAGTCACGCGGATCGTCCGGCTCGGCGTGTCAGTCGCCACATCGGGAGATGTCCGCGACCAGCCGAAGGTCGCTGACGGCGCCTCAGAGTTGCTGCAGGACGTCTTCGGGAAAGACAAAAATCCCAGCCGGCTAGTGTACGGCGTAGCGAGTCTTCCGCTCGGCACGCCAGTGGAACTTGAGGTGATTTGTGAGGTGTCCGCGTGATGTCGCTCCGTTGGAATGAGAACCAGTTCACAGAAAAACTCGGGATCGACTATCCCGTTATTCAAGGCCCCCTCGGCGGATTGTCATCCCAAAAATTGACGGCAGCGGTCTCCAACTTTGGCGGACTCGGATCGTTCGGCGCGCACGGCCTGGCTCCGGAGGCGATCAAAGACGTGGTGGCCGAGATCCGCTCCCTTACATCGAGACCGTTCGCAATGAATTTGTGGGTATCGATGGAAGACGAAGGCGCCCGAACATCTGATGAAAACGCATTCAACAGAAGCCTGGCGCCACTAGCTGTCCATATTGCAGTCCTGGGAGCGCCGCGTCCGGAGTACAAGCCCCATTCGCGGATTCGATTTGAGGACCAGGTTCGTGTCTTGCTGGACGAGAAGGTGCCCGTGTTCAGCTTCATCTACGGGATCCCACCACGAGAAATCCTGGATGAGTGCCGGGAGAAGCACATCATTACGATCGGCACGGCAACCACACCTGATGAGGCAGCAGCACTTCAAGAGGCTGGCGTAGATGCCATCGTTGCTTCCGGGTTCGAAGCCGGAGGACACCGCGGTTCATTCCTTCGCACTGCGGAGGATTCACTTACAGGCACCCTTTCGCTCGTCCCTCAGATTGCCGACATCGTCGATGTGCCCGTGATCGCCGCGGGCGGCATCGCAGATGCACGCGGCGTAATCGCCGCCCTGGCTCTTGGCGCAGAGGCCGTGCAAATGGGAACCGTATTCCTGGCGTGCGAGGAGTCCGGCGCCAGCCTCCCTCATCGCCAGGCTTTACGAGGAAAAAGAGCCGGTCACACCGCACTGACAAAGGGCTTCACCGGAAGACTCGCGCGGGGAATCCACAACCGCTTGCTGGAGGAGTTGAACCAGGTGGGAACCCCGATTCTGCCTTATCCGTTACAACGTAAACTCGTCAGGAACCTCGCGATCCCGGCAGAGGCTGCGGGACGCTCGGATCTTCTGCCCCTGTGGGCTGGGCAAAGTGCCAGTCTTTCTACTTGCACTGACGTATCGGTTTTCTTGACTTCATTGGTCGAGGAGATTTCTGAAATCGCGGGGCCTATCGTTCAGTGGAGCGCAGCCCGCCGTGAAAAACCAATTCTAACATTATAGGGAGAAAAGAGACTGGAAATGTCAAATATCACCGACAAAGTTGTAGTAATCACCGGAGCCAGCAGCGGCATTGGGGAAAGCACCGCGAAGCTTCTTGCAGAACGAGGAGCAAAAGTTGTACTGGGAGCGCGGCGTTCGAACCGGATCGACGCAGTGGTTCAAGAGATCTCGGCCACCGGCGGCAAAGCCATCGGATTTGCCGCCGATGTGACGAAGCGCGCAGAAGTAGAAGCGCTCATCCAGGGGGCCGTCGCCGGTTTCGGCCGGGTCGATGTGCTCATCAATAACGCCGGCATTATGCCCATCGCACCTATCGAGGCCCTTAAGGTAGATGAATGGGACCGGCAGATTGACGTCAATATCAAAGGACTTCTATACGGGGTTGCCGCTGCCCTGCCCCACATGCAGAAGCAGAAGAGCGGCCACATCATCAACATCACTTCTGTCTTCGGGATCAAAGTGTTCGCTCCGGGTGGAACCGTCTATTGCGCCACCAAGGCTGCGGGACGCGCGTTGACTGAAGGGCTGCGGATGGAACTGCACTCCCAAAATATCCTCTGCACAATGATCTCCCCGGGCGCTGTTGCCACAGAACTGTCGGAGAGCAGTTCGGACGAAGCGACCAGAAAGAACTTGCGCGAGTTCATGAAAATGGCCATCCCGGCCAGCGCGATCGCGAGAGCGATCGCTTACGCAATCGAGCAGCCGGTCGAGGTGGAAGTCGATGAGATGGTCGTCCGCCCAACCGTACAGGATTTCTAACGCGGAGATAAACTATGAACCCTATCTACTCGTCACGCTGCCCCCAATTCCTGCAGAATTCCCGCATGGCATTAGTGGTTCTTATGCTGCTCGCCATATTTCAACTGCCGGCCCAGGCCCGGGGAAAGGAACGTCACGTGGAACACCCGACTCTTTATCGCACGACACAGGTAGATGGACTCTCCATCTTTTACAGAGAGGCCGGACCGAAAGACGCGCCAACGCTTTTGCTGTTGCATGGGCTTCCCTCCTCATCACGGATGTTCGAACCCCTGTTCTCTCGCCTGTGCGATCGCTATCACCTTATAGCGCCCGATTACCCAGGCTTCGGACACAGTGACTGGCCCGAACCGAATAAATTCGCCTACACGTTCGATCACATCGCCGAAACCATGAATCACTTCACCGAAGCCCTTGGGCTCTCGCGCTACACGCTTTACATGCAGGATTACGGCGGCCCCGTGGGTTTTCGCATGGCCCTGGCCCATCCGGACCGAATCGAGGGTCTCATCATTCAGAACGCCGTTGCGCACAACGAAGGTCTGGGAGCGATTTGGAAAACACGCCGGGCCTTTTGGGCCGATCGCGCCGCCAACGAAAGTGCGCTTCGCGCCAACCTCCTGTCACTCGCGACTACGCGGACGCGCCATGTCGGGAGCGATCCCAACGTGGAACGCTATGACCCCGATCTGTGGACGGATGAATTTGCTTTTCTCAATCAGCCCGGCCAAGTCGATATTCAGAGCGACCTCTTCTACGACTACCGCACCAACGTAGAAAACTATCCCAGGTGGCAGGCCTGGATGCATCAGAAGCAGCCGCGGCTGCTGGTGATTTGGGGTAAGTATGACCCCTCATTCGACCTTTCGGAGCCGGAAGCGTATCGCCGGGATGTGCCAAATGCTGAAGTCCACATTGTCGATGGTGGTCATTTCGCACTGGATACGGCAGCAGACGAAATTGCGGCGCTTATAGGTCAGTTCATGAAGGCGAAGAAATGAGAACTACCATTCGCGAACCATTGGCAGGTTCGAGGTGGTCAAGGGAGCAAGATTTTGTGGGTAATGGTGATGGTGCGGGCTGTCATCTTATATCTTGCTGACACGCAGCCACTCCCATTAAGGCGAATCCGAAAGTGTGGGGCGACGGCTGTCGTAGAAATCCACGGTTATTGATCAATGGATATACCGAAGGAATCAGTCCAAGGAGAAGAAATCATGGCAGCAGCACCGACGTCCGCACGCCCCCCCTTTTCCGCCGTTCACACGTGACAGTGCGATGCAAAAGGTACGCCTCGCTGAAGATGCTTGGAATACTCGCGATCCTGCAAAAGTAGCTCTGGCATACACGATCGATTCACGATGGAGGAATCGATCAGAATTCATCAACGGGCGAAACGAAGTTATCGCTTTCCTCTCTCGTAAGTGGGCCAGGGAACTGGACTACAGGCTCATAAAGGAAATGTGGGCGTTTACCGGGAACCGGATCGCGGTCCGCTTCGCTTACGAGTGGCACGACGACTCGGATCACTGGTATCGCTCCTACGGCAATGAAAACTGGGAATTCAGTGATGATGGGCTCATGGCTTCACGGTTTGCATCAATCAACGACATTCCCATTCTGGAATCAGAGCGCAAATATCACTGGGTGCTCGGGCGTCGCCCCGATGACCACCCAGGGTTAAGCAACCTTGGCCTCTAGTTCAAAGAAAACACAGTATCGATAAGCCAGTACACTCGTTACCGCAACCGATACAAACATGGCGTCTAGTCAGAGCACCGTCGGTTAAAGCAGGCGACGGGCCTTGCGGGCGTTATCTCATGCTTCGGCACCACGCCTTCCTGACCCTACCTCGTCTGGGCTCACGCAGCTCGACCTAGACTGGGAGGGTGTCGTCCCTTCCCACGTTCGGAAAGCTCGATAGAACGAATTGGAATCCTCGTAGCCGAGCAGAAATGCCACTCCCGTAACATCCATCTCCGGCCGGTTGAGGTACTCGTGCGCCAGATCCTCCCGCGCCTCAAGAAGCAACTGCCGAAAAGTTGCGCCGTCATCGATTATTCGCCGCTGCAAGGTCCGATCGCTCAACCCGAGTTCGCGCGCCACGGTCGATATCTTCGGCCGGCTTCCCGCCAGCAGGCGCTTGAGAATCCATTTCACCTGCTCACTGATCGAACTTTGCGCACGGCGCTCTTTAAGCGCGCGTTCGAGCTGCGGATTCAACATGTCAAGCAACTCGCCTCAAGAGTTGTACAACAAGACAGAGAGTGTTTACCGGTCACGTACTGCGAGCGCACGATCTTAAACGCAAGATTTAAAGATCAGGGCTGATCCCCCCCACGTCTCAGCCCTCAAAACCCACTCGGTAAATTTGGTAGCAAATTGGTAGCAAATAGCGCCAATTGTGCCGATTTTGCCGACTATTCCGATTTTTGAGTCCTTTGCCGTCAACAAAATGCGCTTTTGTCACTTCCATGGCATGTAAGAGGTCGTCGGTTCGATCCCGACCAGGTCCACCATATTTTCAACAACTTAGCAGACCGGCCTCATCGCCCTTAGCCGGAAATTTCAAAAAGCTTCTGCCCTTCCCTCAGGCTTCAGCCTCGGGTCCCTGCTATTTGCTGATGTTCCTAAAAGTGAAATTTTGCTGCGAGCTGTATCAGCCTCGGCGCGGCTGCGCTAACAACGTGTCCGAAGTTTGGATCATTTACCTCGCCATCCACCGACGCTGGACCGTAAAACTGCGGATGATTGAAAGCATTGAAGGCCTCCACCCGAATCTCCAGCGACCGCACCTCGTCCAATGGAATCGACTTGCTAATCTTTAAATCAAAGTTCTCGATACCTGGGCCATGAAAGAAACGGCGAGGGGCATTGCCTAACTGTCCAAGCGGCTCTGGAATCAGAACGCCGGTATTGAATGCGGTCCCGTTGGTCCCGGGGTTGGTGTTGATGTTCAGACGCCCAGGCAGCAGTTGCGGCGTATCCAGCAGCTGGTTATTGGCGCCATTGCCCAGTGTTCCGAGGAGGGAGCGATCGGAATCATCGAACAAGGTAACAGGAAATCCGGTGGCGAAACGCGAGGTGCCGGACAGGCTCCAGCCTTCGGTGAAGCGATTTTTTGAGAAAAGCTGATCGAAGGGCAACGCGTAGATATACGAAATCACAAAATTATGCGGCATGTCCCAGGAGCTAAGGGCGCGTGTCAGGCGTTCATTGAAGGGATTAATCTGTTCTCCCAGGTTGGAGGCATCATCGATTGACCTGGAATAAGTATATCCGGCCAAAATAGTTAACCGCTGTCCGAGCATAAAACGATAGCTGCTCTCAAGCGCGTTGTAATTGGAGTTGCCGATGGTCTTCTGAGTTGTCACTGGGCCATAGTTCGGTCCCAACCCAGCGCGTGTTCCCTGAAGGGTCTGTCCCGATGCGGAGGTATATACGGAGTCTTCGCCGAACGGTCCGCAAGTGGCACTGCCCGGCGCCACCTGGCTTGCCTGACTCAGGCGCAAACACAGGGCCGGATTTCCCACATTGGTGGGCAGGAGCACCAGGAGATGATGGCCCTGGTTCCCGACAAAGCTGACCGTAAGCAGTGAGTTTCGTGTGATCTGACGTTGAACAGACAGAGTGTAGTTTTTCGTATAAGGGACACTGTTGTGGTGAAAGAAATACGGATCGGCGCTGATCGGTGAGGCAGCCGCAAAGCTAAATCCCGTAGACGGATTTGCCGCGGAAACGTTATGTGGTGGAAAGTTCAGGGGAAATGGATCGGCATTCAACACGCCGCTTCCGGCGGTTACAAAGGGCGTTGCAAATTCTGGAGGCGCCGGACTCAGATAATTGAATCCGAAAGGAGGCACGCCGTACATGATTGCTCCCGAAAGTCCCGGGAATTCAGAGTAGAAGAGTCCGAAGCCGGCGCGGATGCTGCTTTGCCATGGTGCGCCGAAAATGTTCTTGAAAATTCCGTGACCAAATTTTGGCGAATACGCCACACCCAGGCGCGGCGCGAAATTGAGGTATTTGGTTGGAGAGAGCGTTGCTGGAATACCCGGATCTCCCGGCACTACCAGCCCCGGCGGCGCATTCGGATATAAGACTGACTGCTCTCCCGGAACAACGGTTTGTATGTTGTTGTATTTTTCCGACCAGGGCCTGATCAGGTCCCAGCGCAGGCCGTAATTCAAGGTCAGGTTGGGACGTTTCCGCCAGCTGTCCTGCGCAAATGCGCCGACATAGGAATTGCGCAGATAGAAATGCTGCCCGCTGGTCTGCGTGTAGTTGCTGGGAGAGCCAAGCAGGAAGTCGGCAAATGGATTGCCGGTCTCGGTTCCATCGATGTTGAATGTGCCGTTGAAGGTGGCATTGGGGTTTTCATTCACTTGATCGTAGTGATACTGAAATCCAAACTTGATGGTGTGCAGGCCCAGCAGTTTCGAGATGCCCTCGTTGAGATACAGGGTGTTGTTCGATTGCTTCAAATTGGTGATCGGCACGCCCAAAACAAAGGATGGGAACGCAATGTTCTCCACTCCTTCAAATTGCGGAGCCTGCACGACAATGCCTCCATTGGCCGCGCCGGTGACAAAGCCCTGCGACTGAAGAGAGACTCCCAATCCGCCGTTTGGCCGGCCGATATTGTTTACGTTCCGAAGCAGTCCAATGTGTATTTCATTGACCATTTTTGCGCCGAACACATTAGTGCTGCCAATGGCGATCTCCTGCACCTGGCCAATGTTTAAAGCATCGAAACCTGGGACCGTGGCGCCGCCCTGGGCCGCGGGATAAGGATTGTCCAGCGCGTAGTTGTCGATGAAATAGTAGCCTGATATCTCCCCGGCCGCCGTATTGGCATCGATCCGGGCGCCGGCTTTGTCATCGCGTACAGTCTCGGAAAACGCAGAGGTGGAAAACTGGTTTGCGCCGATATTGGCCGGTGGAATGTACCGCAATAGGTGCCGCGCCGGCGCGGAAAAAGCCGATTCTGGAATGCGGGCTCCAGGAAAAACACACTGGGAGTTCGAATTGCAGCCGGGCGTAAAATAGGGTTCCCCAGCTACAACGTTATAGCCAAGCTTGCTTGTGAGCATGCTCGCGATGTTTGGGCCGCTAACTGTTCCGGTGAGTGATTTCTGCGCATCGCTGAAATTGCCGAGGCGTTCCTGCCCCGAAAGCACGGTTGTTACCGGCGATGAAATGCCTTGCACCGTTTCCGTCCCCTGAAAATCCAGAAAGAAGAACACTTTGTTCCTGACGATGGGGCCGCCGAGGGCCCCGCCAAATTGGTTTTGCCGGAAAACGCCCTTCGTTGGATCAAAGAATCCCCGTGCATCCAAAGCCGTATTTCGCAAAAACTCGAAAACCGCGCCATGCAATTCGCTGCTGCCGGAGCGGGTAACGACATTAACCAGCCCGCCGTTGTAGTTGCCGTATTCAGCCTCAAAGTTATTGGTGAGAACACGAACCTCCTTGATTGCGTCGAGGTTGGGAATCACCGATGTTCCGCCATTCATGTGTTCCTGTACATCAATTCCGTTCACCATGAATCCATTTGCCGATTCCCGCTGGCCATTGATGGAAAGGTCGCCGGGGTTCGCGTCCCCTGATGGATTAATGGTACCGACGGCGCCCGCCATGATGACCGACGTTGGCGTCAGCGTGGTCGCCGGAGCAACCCCCGGTTGGACGGCAAGCAGGTCCGTGTAGCTGCGGCCATTGAGCGGAATGGCTTGAATTTCTTTTTCCGAAACAACTTCGCCCAGATGGGTAGCGATCAAGTCAGGTTGGAGCTGTGCATTTACTGGGTCGGCATTGACCGTGACCGTCGCGGCGCCTTGCGCGAGGCGCAGTGAAATATCCAGCTTCAGCGCAGAATCGGCATCAACCACAATATTGCTTTCCTGCTCGGTCTGGAAACCTGTTGCCTCGATAGTGAGTTCATAGAGACCCACGGAAAGGGCGGGAAAAAAGTACAGGCCACGTGAATCGGATACTGCCTGATATTCGGTTCTCAATGCATGATTCACCAGGGTTAGCTTTGCGCCGGGCAAAACGGCCCCGGTCGGATCCTGAATGACGCCCGCAATACTACTCCCTGAAAAAGCCGATGCAGGCTGGACGAAAAAAGCAAGTGCCAGAACAGAGGCAACGAGAAATTGCTTGTGCAATATCATGCACAGGAGGCGAGATAAATAATGGTAAAAACTCCGATAGTGATTTACATAAAAGGTGTACAGGCTGGATTTCAAATGCCTCTCCTTCTGTTCTCCGCAGAAAGTTGGATTTCCTTCCTCTTAGGTAGGTCTCCTGGCTCGAGAGGACAACAGAAAAATTGTCTTCTGTTTCTGCCTCACCTTCCCCAGTTCGTTTAGAGCTGAGTGGTAGATCGAGGCAGTTCACCCTCTTTTACAGTGGCGGGACCGCGCCGGATTTCCACCGGCTTCCCTGTTATGCCGCATGGGCACCTAAAGAGAATTTGAGAATAGCATTGGCAGATAGTTCGGTCAAAAAATCGTCGGCGATGACCCTGGAAATCTTCGCATCCCTGAAGTCTGCTGTAAGAGGACGCTCTTGGCTTAACCAGGCCAGGCGCTCCCGTTTCACTTTCGCGCCGCTGCTCGTGTCGAGAAAGTTAGAAACGAACTTTAAAGCGCAGCAGCACGAGAAAACAAAAGCTGGTAATTGCAGCTGAAAATAGTAATATCTGCGCGCGACGGATATCAGCAAAAGCCGGCGGGCGTCCAGCTTCATTGAGCGTGGACTTGGCAATCAGACTTCCGGAATATGAACTTGCGCCGCCGAGTCGAATTCCCATTGCGCCGGCAAAACCAGCCTCGGGAATCCCACTGTTAGGACTGGGATTTTTTTGACCATCCTGCAACATGGCACGAAAGCATTTTACTGCTCCTCCTTCCCCGAACAGAGCCGCAACAGGCAGGGTCACGAACATCAATCGCGCAGGAATATAGTTGAGCACATCGTCTGCTCGCGCTGAAGCCCTGCCGAATTCATGGTATTTCTCGTTGCGATAGCCCACCATGGAATCCAGTGTGCTCACCACTTTAAATACATAAGCGAGAACCGGCCCACCCAGCAGCGCAAAGAAAAGTGGAGAAACCACTCCATCCACAAGATTTTCCGCAATGCTTTCCACGCATCCACGAGAAAGTTGCGCTTCGTCCAGATTGTCCGTATCGCGGGAAACCATGGCAGATAGTTTTGATCTGGATTCGCGTATATCTCCTCGTTTCAGGGCTAACCGCACTCTTTCAGCGTGATCGAACAAATCGCGGACCGAGATGGTTGACCAGATCAACGCCGCTGCTACTGCCACCTGCATATAATGGCCGAGTGGTGCGGCGATCAACAACAGGAATTCCACACTCAGACCGACTGCAAGAACAGCCGTAAACAGAAGGATAAAGCCGGACAGGACCCTGTGCCTTGGACGATACAGGAGACGTTCCAGTTTCGTGATGAGCCAGCCAATACCGCGAACGGGATGCGGAAAACTCTGCGGATCACCGATGCAGAAATCAAGAACTAAGGCAATGGCGCAGCTTATGAATGAATCCCAGGCCGTTATGTGCGATATCACATGCATTCGGCAATGGCTTTCAGCAGAGATTCGTTTTCAGAATGCTGCCTGACAGCACACCGTACCCAGGAATCATTTAGACCATAAAAATTACTGGCGTCACGGAGCAGGAACCCACGCTGCAACAATCTGGAAAGCAACGGGCGATTCGTATATCCGGCCGGCAATTTACATAAAACAAAATTGGCCGCCGATGGCATCACTTCCCAGCCAACCTGTCTCAGGTTTTCGGAAAGAAACGTCCGTTCACGCGCAACTGTTTCCGCAATCTCTTTTTGCCACGCAGCCCCTCGTCTGGCAAACCAGGCGCCAACTTGCTGGGCAATGGCGTTAACGGACCACGGAATTCGATGATCCCAAAGCTCTCTGAAGATTTCACCGGAACCCAGAGCAAATCCCAATCGAAGACCAGGAATGCCAAAGCACTTTGTCATAGAACGCAATACAAGCAGGTTGGGCAGTTGCGCAAGGCTACTGGCAATGGAATACTCCCTGCCTTCAACAAATTCGATAAATGCTTCATCCAGGACCACAATTACGCCACTCTCCAGGCATGACTCAATCCATGCAAGGAGATCGCTTCGCGGTATACAGGAGCCCGTGGGATTATTGGGATTGCAGAGAACGGCAACGTCAGCTTCAGGCACAGACAGCAGCGGGCGAAATCCAGAGCGAACGTCGGCGAGAATATGCTGTATTTCAACTTTGGAATTGGCCCACCGTGCGGCCCGGGCATACTCAGAAAATGTGGGCTCAAAGATCGCCACTCTCTTTGGCTTCAGCGTGAGCATGGCAAGATAGAGCGCTTCGGTAGAACCATTGGCTGGAACTACCTGATGTTCGTTGACTCCGTAATAATGAGCAGCGGCAGCAACCAGCGCGCGATAATCCGGATCCGGATATACGTTAACAGCTCCAATACAGCTCTGAAGGAAGTCCGCATCAGGACAGCAGGACCATATGTTGGCGCTGAAATCACAGAATGGGCCGCGTTCCCCCGTAGCCGACCATACACGGCCACCATGTTGATCATCGTTGATAGTTGCAATGAATTCTTCAGAAGGGAGGGGACTAGTAGCTTTCATTGTCTGCTCCCCAAAATTACGTAAGTCCAAAACACTGCTGTTTCGACTAACTCATTGGTCGCCCCCAGCGTGTCGCCTGTCTGACCACCGATACGAATCCGCAGATACCAGGAGAGCAACAGCGTAACGGCAACCGTTACAACACAGTTAAAGAGAGTCATCCACGGAGAAACGATCAGAGAAAAAGCACTAACAACAGCGAAACAGGCCATCGCATGGCGCAGCCGTACGCCATTCATGAAGCTCGACCCCAGGCCCTCAGTGCGCGCAGATGGTGTGATTGCCGCTGCAAGCACAATACTGGCCCGGCCCCAGCCCGGCGCCAGAAATAAAGCCGCGTTCAGCCCAGAGTGTGGAAGTTCCTGCAAAGCAGTAAACTGCAAACTCAGAATCCCGAGCAAACCCAGTACTCCAAACGTGCCAATACGACTATCTCGCATGATCGCCAAACGTCGTTCCCGGTCTCGCCCGCCAAATAATCCATCAACCGTGTCGGCCAATCCGTCCAGATGCAGCCCGCCCGTCATTGCAGCAGAAATGCAGAGTATAAAAACGATGCGCCCCGGCAGCGGTACCCATCGAGCCGTAACAACGTTCAAGAGCGCAAAAATTGCTCCCAGTCCGAGTCCCGTAAGTGAGTAAAAATAACTGGCTCGCTGTATGTGGCGCTCACTCCATGAGAATGATGGGACCGGCAAGCGGGTGAGAAACTGGATCGCGGCAAAAAAGGAAGTCACTGGAGTTTCCCGGCTATCTGTGCACTCTCAAAAGTTGCCATTTCGGCAAGGATTCTGCACGCAGCTTCCATCAGAGGAAAAACCAGAGCGGCTCCTGTGCCTTCTCCCAGGCGCATGTTCCACCTGAGCAGCGGTTCCAGACCAAGATGACGAAGCGCGAGCTCGTGGCCAGGCTCTGCTGAGCAGTGGGCGGCGATCATGTAAGCCTTTGTTTGAGGGCATATCTCGGCAGTAATCAGTGCCGCCGCGGTTGCTATAAAACCATCAAGGATTATCGGAATCTGTTGCCCCGCGACCCCAATCATTAAACCTGCCAGCCCGCCAATCTCAAATCCTCCCACTCTGCACAAAAGGTCCATTCCATCTCGCCAGCCGGAATGCAGCCTGACCGCTTCATGAACCACTCGGATTTTCTTTTCCAAAACCTCATTACCGATTCCAGTGCCTCGGCCCACAACATCGGCAGCGGGCGTCTTTGTAATCAGACTGGTAATAACACTGCTGGATGTTGTGTTGCCAATGCCCATGTCACCGCCGGCAATTAGATCAGTCCCTGATTGGGCGGCTTCATCCGCAATGCCCATACCGGTTTCGACAGATTGCAGCGCCTGTTCTTCGGTCATGGCAGCGCCTTTGAGAAAATTGCTGGTTCCATTCGCAATTCGGTAATTCAGATGGCCATTTCCACTTATTTTTTCCGCCACCCCCATATCCACCACCAGTACGCGCGCGGAAGCATGGCGAGCTAAAACATTAATTGCGGCACCACCTTCACAAAAGTTCTTGACCATTTGGGCCGTAACCGCGGATGGATAAGCGCTTACTCCCTCTTCGCAAACTCCATGATCGGCCGCCATGACTACTACGAGTTTGTTTCTTACATGCGGGGATTCCGTGCCCTGAATTTCAGCAATCCGTATTGCCAACTCCTCAAGCTGGCCCAGACTGCCAGGAGGCTTGGTCAGCGAGTCCAGTCTCTTCTGAACTAACCGGCGAATGCCTGCATCAAGTGGCTTAACGTTAGCGCACGCTTGTTTTAGTTTTTTCATCAATACCTGGCAAAGTTAGTGGTGGAAGTTGTTTGAGGTTCAGTGGAATACCGGAGATCAGGAAATAAGCGTCAGTCGCTCGTTTAACAAAATGTTGATTAGCAAGACCGACAAGATCTCTGAATTGCCGTCCCAGGGGATAGTCAGGAACGAGTCCGAGTCCGACTTCAGTAGAGACGACAATCACAATCTGCGCTGGGCTCGCAAGACAGGCTTCCAGTAAAGCAGGAATTCGCATTTCAATTGAATCGGTAGACTCTGGACGAACCAGCAAATTGCCAATCCAGGTTGGCAGGCAGTCAAAAACAATTACGTCTTCCTGCAAGCGCCCGAGCAGCAGCCCGGGATCGACAGCTTCCTCATAGACTGGCCAGTTCTCGGGCCGACGACTCCGATGGCGCGCGATGCGCTCTTTCATCTCATCATCAGCGGGAATACAGGGAACCAGCATTGCCACGGTTCCACCGTATTGCTCCGCCAGTTGAACAGCCAGGTCGCTCTTTCCGCTTCTGCAACCACCTGTAAGAAATACTAAGCTGGCCATCAGTCCTCCGGCCTCTTCCAGTCCGC
The DNA here is from genome assembly GCA_035695325.1 of Candidatus Angelobacter sp. Taxonomy (GTDB): domain Bacteria; phylum Acidobacteriota; class Terriglobia; order Terriglobales; family Acidobacteriaceae; genus Angelobacter. Next base: position 37,591 of record DASSEH010000336.1, on the reverse strand, counting down.
ACTTGCCTCAACCCAATTCTCTTTCCCACCTTCAAAAACAGCACTCCCGCCATGAGGCAACTGGAATGACCAGAAAGAGCCAAGAGGGAGGTCTAACAGCACCAGGGCCGCAGCAGCAATGGAGCCAGCATGAGCCACGACGACGACAGTTTCGGATGAGTGCGCCAAAACTTTTGTGAGGCCAATTCGAACCCTGCTGCTAAGATCACGCAGACTTTCACCACCCGGAAAACAAGTATCTGAATCCAGCAAAATGTTGTTTATTTCAGATGAGAATTCTGAATAACACCGGTTCTCAAAATTTCCGAAGGATATTTCCCTGAACTCCGGAAGCGTAGTGTAAGCCATCCCGGGGCAAAGCATGCTGGCAGTCTCAGTACATCTTCTTAAATCACTCGACCAGACACACGCTGGCTGAAGATGAAGAAATTTTTCCCTCGCTCGTTCGACCTGCTCCTTACCAAGCAAAGAAAGTTCGGGATCCAGATGTCCACAATAACGCCTCTGCTCCTGCGGAGCCGTGATACCGTGCCGCACGAAAACCAGTTGCCGCACCGAACTATGCATATTCGTCCTGAATGCAGTCGGGCGCATTGTCCAGCGCCTCGGCAATAGCCACACGGGTTGCGCGAGCAACCGCCATCCCTAAACTTGAGTGTGTGCTCGCTGTAGAAAGATGGCGGGGTGCATCTGGATCAGACACGACTATGGTCGAATCCGTGCCGGTTCCGGTGGCCATCCGCGATGAATAACAACTTCGCACATTTCGTTCACTCAACAAATTGGTTTTGGCCTCGGCCACTACGGTAAAGATTCGCGGCAGAACTGCCGCCTGCAACCGCGCATTCACAAAGACCATGACATTGATGGTCCCGGGAGAGACGGGAACGAACTCACCACATTCATCTTCGTCGTAGCTTGCAGGATCACCCGCCCAGACAGCATTGTGGCGGACTCCAGCAGAAGCAAATACCGTTACCGACATGTCACGAAGTTCTTCACACGATAATCCACCGGCCAGCACATCCGCGGCAGTGAGCTGCAACGAGCTTTGTGGCGGCATACCGTGCCGTGAAAGTGTTGATCGGCAATACCCTTGAAACTCAGTCAGTGAATTTACCTTGTCTGAACTCATCCGGTGATTGGCGACACCCATGCATTGGGACAGCCAGCCTCCGTTCCAGCTCGCATCCGACAAGACCAGCTTTGGTCGCGGAAAACGAACACCCACGACAGATGAGGACAAGGGAGAAAGCCATGAGTCGGAGAGAACCTTGCATCGCTGGTCAATTTTCCACATCATCTCCCTGCCCATGCGTTGCTGAGGCATAGGCCAGCAACTGCAAAATTAAGATCAAAGTCGAATCATCAGGAGAGATTATGGCGGGCTGTTGCTTTGATCTACTGCTTTCATAAGCAACTGAGGGGTTGCAGAAACAGTAGTCGTGTGCCCGGCGATCTCCCACGAATCGCTTCGGAACCTTGTGAATACGGGCAGGTCTCCTGACTTACGGCTTGAATTCAGTCTTCGTCTTCCCCGCAATTTCGCGAGTGACATTGAAAACCAGAGCCGTTTACAGTGGCGGGGCCGTGCGGGATTTTCCACCCGCTTCCCTTTTCAATTCCCGAAGGAATCACCCATACTCCTGGAGCAGCAAATATTAGCATCGCGTTTAAAAGCGGGTCAAACTTTATTGGCTGAATCAGTACAAAGATGAATTGAACTGCGCCTGTAAGATTCTCGGGTTCTTGCATCAACGCAATCTGCGCAAAATTTGACAATCGAAGATTCCCTCATGTACCGTCCGTTATGTAACAAGCGGTTTCAGATGCCCGGGAGGGCGTTTGAGGGAAGCCGGTGCGAATCCGGCGCGGTCCCGCCACTGTAAGCAGGAAGTTGCTTCTTAAAGCCACTCAGGATTTGGGGAAGGCAGAAGCGGCGCTAAAAGCGAAATGATGCTTTTTGAACCTGCGAGCCAGGAGACCTGTCTGAAGCCGATAGTGATTTCTCTGCGTGGAGACGGAGAACCAATGGCTCATATTACAGACATTGAGATTCCTCTCGGCCATGCTGGACGAGAGGTTTAGTGTCCCATCCCCTCGATCCGGAACAATCCCGAGAAGATTTAACGCCGCATGATGACTTGCCTGCGAAGCGGGGAACTACTGTTCTCATCATTGGTCATGGCAGTCGTGATGAAGCCGCGAATGACGAATTCGGCAAACTCGTAATCTCTTACCGGAACGCTCATCCCGAATTCAGGGTTTCTCATTGCTACATTGAGCTTGCCGATCCTTCTCTCGCCTGCGCTTTGGATGAAGCCGCGACAGTAAGCGAAGAGGTCATTGCCGTCCCCCTCTTTCTGTTCGGGGCTGGTCATCTGAAAAACGACATCCCCATCGCATTAGCGACAACCCGCCGTAAGAATCCAGGCGTTCGTTTTCTTCCCACACGTGAACTGGGCGTACATCCCGTGCTGATTGATTTGGCTTTAAGTCGATTGTCCGGCTGCATGGATGGCCATGGTGACAAAAAACGAACGGCTGTGATTGTCGTTGGCCGGGGCGCGAGTGATCCGGACGCAAACGGGGAATTTTGTAAACTCGTTCGCCTGATGGGCGAGGGGCACAACTTTCACTGGGTAGTCCCGTGTTTCATCGGTATTACCCGTCCGCTGTTTGAGGAAACAGCAGAATTGTTAAGCAGGGCGCGGCCGGAAAGGATCGTGGTAGTTCCTTATTTTCTTTTTGGCGGCAGACTGATGTCTAAATTGCGGGAGCAGGTAGATGTATTTGCCGCGCGGCATCCGTGGATTGAATTTCAGCTTGCGAATTATCTCGGCCCGGATCCGGAAATTCTGAATGTGATCGATGAGCGAGTACAACAGGCACGCGAAGGAGAACAGCCCCTTCCCTGCGATACATGCCAGTACCGCCATGCAATCTCCGGAGTTACGGAGAATGTAGGCGGAATTCAGGCTTTGCTTTGGAGCGTGCGTCATTCCTTCACGCACACACAGGCGGCTCCGCACACTCATGCGCACCGGCCACTGACCAAACACGTGCTGGTATGCGGCAATGTCGATTGCGCCGAGCGTGGAAGTATTTCCCTGATCAGCAAGCTGCGCCGCCTTCTGAATGCCAGTGGACATGAGCGAGACATTCGGGTCACCAGAACCAGTTGTATGGGACGCTGCGGAGAAGGGCCGACAGTTGCAATTTATCCGGACGGCATCTGGTACCGCAACATGACAGAAGCGGATGCCGAGGAGCTGGTTCGAGAACACCTTTTGAACAACCGTCTGATAGGGCGTTTGGTCGACAACATCATGCAATAAGAATCTGAAATTCAAGGAGAACAAATGGCGTGTAAAGAATTGGCGGCACTACGGCTGGGGTTGATGAAGACCCTGGGAATTGAAGATGAATCGGAACGTCAGCACGAACTGGCGGAACTGGGTACGGATGCTTCCGCGCCTGGACCTTTACGCTCCATGTGCGAGGCCGCGACTCTTGGGTCCCTGAAGGGCTCCTACGATGCAGCCGTTTCACGCCTCGAGGAAGGCCTGGCAAAAACAAAACCTGAAGACCCCAAACTGCCATACCTGCAAACCTTACTGGTTATGACCAAAAAGGTTGAACTGGACCTTACAAATCACCTGGAGGGACTTACCAGGTTTTATCGCGACCTTGATCAAATTCATGACTTCATTCATGAAATTTATCCGGCGAAGTAATTATGGCAGAACAACGAACAGCACGGCTGGTAACGGCAGAGAACATTGGCCTCAATACACGCTTTATGCGCTTTGCGCTTGAACAACCCATGGACTTTTCAGGCGGCCAGTATGTCATTGTCCATACCGGAATCGCGATTGCCGAAGGCAAGACGGCAAAGAGAGCTTACTCTCTGCTGTCCAGTGATCAGGATCAGCACAACTTCGAACTTGCTGTTAGGCGCGTTGGCAGCGGCCCCGGTTCCAGCTTCATGCACGATCTGCCCGTTGGAGCAGAGCTTTCCTTTACGGGGCCGTGGGGAAAATTTGTGCCAAAGCAGGCGATGAAATCGCCCGCTGGATCAACCCTCGTGGTGGCTTCGGATACCGGTATCACCGCTGCCATTGGCCTTCTTCATGCTTCCGGTTTTCAGCCATGGGCGAATCAAACAGATTTTCACTGGCTGATCGAATCAGATGAATACTTTCTTCCGGAGCTACTGGTCCGGCAACGAATTCAAACACGTTGCCGAAACTTTACTATCCAGAGAATTCCGGCGGTCGGATCCTCTCAGCGTGATCTTTGGATCGAGAAATTTTGCCAGGAAATCACCAGCCGGTATCCGGATATTGGAAATCTTCAAAACGTGTTTTTGTCCGGAGATGGCCGGATTGCTTTTGCAATGCGTGAAAGCCTTACAAATGCAGGCGTTTCAAATATTCAGATCGAAACTTTTTTTAATCATCAGGAAAAGAAGGCCGAAGCAAAACTGGCTGCCTCCTGATATGGATGACTGAGATTGAATTCAAGTGTTCCACCACGAAAGCGTGGCGGTCTGCGCAGTGGTTATACCACCGGCGCCTGTGCCGCGGCTGCTGCAAAAGCAGCGGCCCGGTGTTCGGTACAGGGAATATCTCTCAGGGAAATTGAGACCACGCTGCCCAATGGGCAGCGTGTAACTTTTGCCCTCAACCATTGCGAACCTGCGGGACCGCGTACCGTTTGCAGCGTCATCAAGGACGCCGGGGATGATCCGGACTGCACGCACGGCGCGGAACTTGTGGCCGAAGTCGTGGTGAGAACAGAAGCAGGGATTGAAGTTGAAGGAGGAGCGGGAGTTGCGCGGGTCACAAAACCAGGCCTGGGCCTCGAAATTGGGGGACCGGCAATTAATCCAGTCCCAAGGCAAAACATCACGGCAATGGTTGCCGAGGAATTGCAGGGCAGCGAGTTCAAGGGTGCAAGAGTGATCATCAGTGTCCCAGGCGGCGAGAAGATGGCTGAACAAACCATCAATGCCAGGCTTGGCCTGCTTGGCGGCATTTCAATTCTGGGCACCACTGGCATCGTAAGGCCTTACTCAACTGCTGCTTTTAAAGCGAGCGTAATTCAGGCCATTGACGTTGCCTGCGCGCAGGGCGCGAGTGAACTCGTCCTGACCACCGGAGGCAGATCAGAACTGTATGCCATGAAGTTGTTTCCGGAACTGGGAGAGCAGAGTTTTATCCAGATGGGAGATTTTGTTGGCATCGCTCTGAAGCACTGCGCCCGGAAAGCCGTGAAGTCAGTCAACCTGGTGGGAATGATCGGAAAGCTTTCGAAGATGGCTGACGGCAAAATGCAAACCCATGCAGCAGGCTCGGAAGTAAACATGGAGTTGCTGGCTGAACTGGCGAGTGAACTCGGCGCATCCCAGGAAATCGTCTCCAGAATACGAGAGGCCAACACGGCGCGACACGTCCTCGAGTTGTGTCAGGCACATGGGCTTGGGGCAATCACATCGCAGGTATGCCGCAGAGCCATGGAGCAGTGTGAGCGTCATGTCGAAGGAAAACTATCGATTCGCGCGGTGCTGGTGGACTTCGATGGCAAATTACTGGGACAGTTCCCCGCCGTTGTTTCAGAAAGCAGGAGTACCCAATGAATGACATGAGGCAGATGACAAGCCTTGGGCGCAGCATTGAAGATGGCAGCTTCGCCATCATCGATCACGAAGCCGGCCCCCATACATTTGCCGCCGCAGAGTGGCAGGTCGTGCGCAGGGTGATCCACGCGACGGCTGACTTTGAGTTCAAACAACTCATTCGGTTTCAGGGAGACGCGGTCCAGTCCGGAATTACCGCTCTGCGATCAGGCTCGCCGCTCATCGTAGACGTCAGGATGATTACGGCGGGACTGAATCAGGAACGTCTGGATGCATACGGCTGCAAAGTATTCTCTTTCATATCCGATGAGGATGTTATCGAGACTGCCAAACGGGCCAATTCCACGCGTGCCATTGAATCCATGCGAAAGGCGCACAAACTTGGGCTGCTCAACGGAGGCATCATCGCGATTGGAAATGCTCCTACCGCTCTTCTTGAGATCGTCAGACTGGTGGAAGAGGAGGGCGCATCGCCCGCGCTGATTATCGGCGTGCCTGTGGGTTTTGTCTCTGCCGCAGAGTCCAAGGAAGCTGTTTCCAGAATCTCATCACCCGCGATCGTTTCTCTGGGAAGAAAGGGCGGCAGCCCCATTGCAGTCGCCATCATTCATGCGCTGCTGCTGCTTTCCGTGGACAGGCCAGCATGACGGACATGCGAAAGAACACTCATCGGCGCGCGGTTACGATTGTGGGCATCGGAGACGATGGATGTTCCAGCCTGACCAGCCGTGCTCTGGCCGCTGTAACACGTGCGCAATTTCTGATTGGCGGAGAGCGCCAGCTTGCGTTTTTTCCGGAGTTTAAGGGCGAGCGGATATTAGTGAAGAATGGACTAGCACCTGTTCTCGACCGTATATCTGAGCTTTCCGGCGAGAACAATGTTTGCGTGATCGCTTCCGGTGATCCTCTCTTCTTCGGTATCGGCTCGCTGGTTATCAAAAAAGTGGGCGCCGAGCATGTGGATGTGCTGCCGCACCCAAGTTCCATGCAATGGGCGTTCGCGCGCGCTGGAATCAAATGGGATGATGCTATTTTTATTTCGCTCCACGGGCGGGAAAATGGTGGCTTCGTAACCCGGCTCCGGTCTTATGCAAAGGCCGCTATTCTGACTGATTCGGAAAACTCACCTTCGATGATTGCGGAGACTTTGATTCGCTACGGGGATACAGAGTGGCAGGCTTGGGTTTGCGAGAACCTCGGGGGCGCGGAAGAGCGCATTCGGCGCTTCTCTATTCCTGAACTGGCCAACATTACAGACATTGGGCCTCTCAATGTGCTCATCCTGATGCGTTCTGATCCCGCCTGGCGTCCGCCTCCGGCAATTCCCTACCTGCATGAAGATCTGTTTGCCAAACGTATTCCTAAAAAGGGGCTGATCACCAAACGCGAAGTAAGGCTGTTGTCGCTGGCGGCAATGAGACTCAGCAGAGACAGCATTGTTTGGGATATTGGCGCCGGGTCAGGCTCCGTCTCTATTGAGGCCGCACTGATTGCGTCGGAAGGGCGTGTCTACGCAGTCGAAACCGATCCCGAAGGCGTTGAAATCTGCCGGGAAAACCTGCTGGCGCATTCGGTTGATAACGTGGTTGTCATTGAAGGGCGCGCACCTGAAGCTCTGTTGCCGCTGCCTGCCCCGGATGCAGTTTTTGTGGGCGGAAGCAAAGGAAGCATGCGAGAGATCATTGATACCTGCCTGGATCGGCTGGCTCCCGGAGGCCATCTGGTGGTCAATGCCATTACTCTTGAAAACTCCGCGGAAGCCTACGATGCCTTCCGCAGCCGTGGGCTGACTCCCGAAGTAATTCTTTTGCAGGTTTCGCGCGCAGAGCCACTGGCGCGCTATATGCGATACGAAGCTCTCAATCCAATTCAGATTTTTGCAGTCGAAAAATTACCGGCTGGTAAGGAAGCGCAATGAGTTATGGAACTCTTTTCGGTGTTGGAGTAGGCCCCGGAGCACCTGATCTGCTTACGCTACGCGCGATCGAGACACTAAAAAAAGCCCGGGTCCTCGCGCTGCCCCGTAGCAGTGATTACGGAACCTCCATGGCCTGGAAAATCATTAAGCCCGTAATCGGTGAAGTTCCCGACCAGGAACGGCTCTTTCTGACTTTCCCCATGAATAAGGATTCTGCACGTCTCCGGCCTGCCTGGGATTCAGCTTTCCAGGCAATTGGCGAGAGACTGGAACGCGGACTCTCCGTGGCTTTTGCCACGGAAGGCGACCCTTCTCTGTACAGCACATTTATCTATCTGCAGATGGAAGCCCAGGCTCGCTGGCCAGGAATACGAGTGGAGGTTGTTCCGGGCGTTTCATCCATTGCTGCCGTTCCTGCCGTTACCGGCGTGCCTTTGGCCGACGGACAGGAACGCATTGCAATTCTGCCCGCGAATTACGGAATCAAAGACCTCGCGAAAATTCTCGAAGACTTTGACACGATCATCCTTATGAAAATCGGCTCGGAGATGCCCAACATCCTCGCGCAACTGAAGCAGGCAGGGCTGGCTGACAAGGCCGTGTATGTGTCGCGAGCAACCATGCCGGACCAGCGCATTGTTCGCGATATTCACCAAAGCGGCGGCGAATATGGCGATTGCTTTGCCATGGCTATTGTTTCCAAAAAGTCCCGCAGTGGCGTGCTCGCCGGCGCGGTCCCGATGGCCGTACAGGAAATCAGCCAATGACGGAGCGCAAAGAATTCGTAATCTATGCAATTACTCGTCACGGCATTTCGATTGCTGAAACAATCAGGTCCATACTGCCCCAGGCTGATCTCTATGTTTCAGAGAAACTCTTTGCTTCGGCTCCGGCGAATGCCCTGCGTTTGCCGCTGCCCATGGGACCTGCGTTAACTGAATTGTTTACGGCGTATCACTGTCACATTTTCATCATCAGCATTGGAGCAGTAGTTCGAATGATTGCACCTCTGCTCAAAGATAAAAAAGTTGACCCTGCCGTAGTCTGCGTGGACGATGCAGCAAGATTTTCTGTTTCTGTGCTGTCAGGCCATGTTGGGCGAGGCAATACCTTCGCGGAACGAGTTGCACAAATACTGGGAGCGCAGCCGGTAATCACGACTGCATCCGACGCGCTCGGCACTTTAACCGTAGACATTCTTGGCCGTGAACTGGGCTGGACTCTGGACGATCCGGACCGCAATGTCACACGCGGATGCGCGGCAGTAGTTAATTCAGCTCCAGTCCTGTTTGCGCAGGAGACTGGTGAGCCGAACTGGTGGCCGCTGGATAAATCCCTTCCACCCGGGGTGCATTACACCAACACACTGAATGGCGCTGATCCTGATCGTTTTGAAATGTTTTTGATCGTGACCGACCGGGACATTGGCAGGCTGCATCCTGCGCATTGGGAAAAGGCTGTCATCTATCGCCCCAAATCCCTTGTCCTCGGGTTGGGTTGTGACAAAGACACTCCGCCGGACCTGGTTGAGCGTGGTGTGCTGAAAATCCTCGAGCAGCATCAACTCTCAATCAAGTCGGTAAAGGCAATAGCGACGATCGATATAAAACAGAACGAAGCGGCTTTCTTACAGCTAAGTCAGCGCTATGGATGGCCCTTGCGTACGTTCACCGCCGCATGCCTCGATACGGTAAGCGGAATCGAGACCCCTTCTGACATTGTACGAAGTCATGTTGGAACCCGAGGCGTAGCCGAACCATCGGCCCTGTTAGCTGCCGGGGCTAACAATCTGGTGGTACCGAAACAGATTTACACCGAGCCGGGCGCCGGGCGTTCCATGACGGCTGCCGTGGCGCGCATTACGTTTCCATCACGCACTCTGGAGGAAGCTCATGGATGACAATGTAAATCCCAAAGGGATTCTCTATCTGGTCGGGATTGGCCCAGGAGCAAAAGATCACTGCACGCCCGCGGCGCTGTCCGCAATCGCGGACGCAGACGTCGTTGTCGGGTATGGAACATATATCGCTTTGGTGAAGCACCTGCTGACCGGAAAGGAAATTATCCGCAGCGGAATGACGGAAGAAATTGGCCGGGCACGCTCAGCCGTGGAGCGAGCACGCGGTGGCGCGAAAGTAGCGCTGATCTCATCCGGCGACGTTGGCGTCTATGGCATGGCGGGACTTGTATTCGAAGTTCTCCGGGAGATCAACTGGAAACGGGACCAGTCTCCCGAACTGCGAATTGTTCCAGGAATTACTGCAATCAGTTCGTGTGCTTCGTTGCTAGGGGCTCCGCTGGTCCATGATTTCTGTACGATTTCCCTCTCGGACTTACTGACTCCGTGGGAAGTGATAGCCCGGCGAATTCAGGCTGCAGCCTCGGCTGATTTCGTCATCGGCCTCTATAACCCGGCCAGTGGCAGACGCACACGCCAAATCGTTGAAGCGCACGACATCATTGCCCGGTATCGACCAGGGACGACTCCAGTGGGTCTGGTAAAAAGCGGGTATCGATCCCTTCAGCACGTGGTACTCAGCGATCTTGACCACTTTCTCGAATATGAGATTGGCATGCTCACCACCGTGCTGGTTGGCTCCACCAACACGTTTGTCTTTGAAGGCCACATGGTCACGCCCCGCGGCTACACCAACAAATACAACTGGGATGGCACAACGCTGCCTGGCCAAAAGCCTGGCCGGTCTTTGGTAGTCGGTAGTCCAGCGCCGGCTTCGGAGGACCCTCAATGATTGTGCGCGCTGCACGCCTTGCCGGAGCCATATTAGTGGAGTGCTCAGGCCAGTATTTTCTTGTGGGCAATACCAAGGAGCCCTGTGACTGGCCTGCCGCGGGTTTCAATAAACCGCCGGAGCCGGTTGCTGGGCAGATTCCTGTTCTGGCTTTGAAATCTGTTCAGCAGGTACGGCTTGCGGGCCCATCCCTGATATTTGAATGGAATGGAAACGCACCAGAGTCGTGCGCACATGTGCTGGCCCAACGTTTACTGATCCAGCGCAATGGTTCCGTAAGCGAGCGGCTGTGGCGACTGGTCATGGGAGAAAGTGACGAATCAATCGCCTCTGTTTCAGAAACCGAGGCGACATGGCTGGTCCAGATGCCCGAAGCTGTGTGGAACATCGTTCGTGAAAATGTTTTGAAGTGTTTATAACCCTGAGGAAACTTACCCTTGCGTGTCTACATTATTGGCGCTGGCCCTGGAGATCCCAGGTTGCTTACCCTTCGGGCCGCTGAACTGATCGAAGCGTGCCCGGTTGTGTTGTACACAGGATCTCTTGTTCCCCGGCAGGTCGTTCAAAGAGCGCGCGCGGACGCGCTCGTACTCGATTCTTCCAGTATGACTCTTGAGCAAATTGTGGAGGTCATAGTACAAGCCCACAAGGCAGATCAGGATGTCGCTCGTGTTCATACAGGTGATCCGCTGATCTTTGGATCCACCGCCGAACAAATGCGCCGGCTTGATGAGTTGGGAATTCCCTTTGAAATTATTCCGGGAGTCTCGTCCTTCACGGCTGCCGCCGCAGCCCTTGGACGTGAACTTACCCTGCCAGAACTGTCGCAAACCGTGATTCTGACGCGGGCTGAAGGAAGAACAATAATGCCGGATGGCGAGAAGCTTCAGGATCTTGCGCGGCATCGAGCCACGCTCGTCCTGTTCCTGAGTATCACCCTGCTGAAGACCGTAGTCACCGAGATCACGCCTGCATACGGAGAGGATTGTCCGGTTGCGGTGGTCCACAAAGCATCCTGGCCTGACCAGTTAATCGTTACCGGAACACTGGCAGACATTGCAGAAAAGGTGCGGGATGCAAAGATCGCTTCAACGGCAATCATTATGATCGGGCGCGTTCTCACCGCCACGGATTTTGCCAATTCACGGCTCTACGATCCTGACTTTTCCCACAGATTCAGAAGAGCAAACCGGGCCGTGAACACAAGCCAGGAGAATACCGGCAATGTTTAACGCCGCAGGGCCCTGGCGCATTGCCGTAACCGGTTCTGCCGGTGTGGGAAAAACTTCTCTCGTGGAAAAACTCGCCCCCGCTCTGGGGGTGCCCACGATCGAAGAAGAAATGCGCGCCTGGCTGCGGCAAGGTCACGCACGCTTATCGGAATTACCGCGGTCTGAGGCTGCGGCGCTCCTGCTCAAACTTTGGCAAGAGCGCGCACAAAGAGAGCGAACGGATGCCGCTTTTGTGGCCGACAATTGTTCCCTGGACTTCATTGCGTATGCTCTCCACTATGGTTGCCTTACCGAAGAGCTTGCAGCTTTTCTTCTGCCTGAAGCCCAGGCTTTCGCTTCCCGCTACGATGCTGTTTTTGTTCTTCCGTGGGGAATCCTGCCCTATGTTGATGACGGCATTCGAACACCCAGTCATCACGCACAGCTTGGATATCAACTCATCATTGAAGGCCTGTGCCGCCGTTACATGGATCCTTCGCGACTCCATTATCTTCCAGATGGCCTAACGGATATCGATTCACGCTGCCAATGGGCGTGCTCGATTCTTGATCACAAAAGAAGTATCAATCAGACCAGGAATGACCAGGGCATCGTCTATCTTGTAGGCGCTGGACCAGGAGATCCCCGCCTGCTGACTTTGCGGGCATACGAACTGCTGCAGAAAGCCGATGTAGTTGCCCATGACCTGCTCGTTTCACAGGCACTCCTGTCGCTCATACCAGCAGGTAAAGAGCTCTTGCCAGTTGGCAGGCGCTACGGAGCAGAAAAAACGTCTTATCGCCTGCATCCTGATGTCCTGGACCGGGCCCGCCAGGGAAAAACGGTGGTGCGTCTCAAATGCGGAGATCCACTCATCTTTGGCCGAGGAGGAGAAGAAGCCGAGGAACTATCAGAAGCCGGAATCCCCTTCGAGATTGTTCCCGGAATATCCGCGGCGCTGGGAGCGGCAGCTTACAGCGGGATACCACTGACTCATCGCCTTTATTCATCGCAACTGGTCCTCAGCACCGGACACGATTCTGCTGAACGCACGAGAACAAGCGATACTCCCGATTGCAAAGATCAAGGCACAACAGTCTTATACATGGCTGCGCGGCGGATGCGCGCGAATCTCGAAAACCTGATTAAAGCTGGATATTCGCCCGGCACTCCGGCCGCCTATGTTGCCGGCGCAACAACTCCAAATCAGCGAGTGATCACCGGGACTCTGGCGAACCTGGCGGAAAAGGCGTCAGCTATTCATTGCGCTATGCCAGGACTGGTAATCACAGGCCCTGTTGTGGAACTTCGCGACAAAATTGCCTGGTTTGAAAAACAGCAACTGCAGGGTTATCGAATTCTGCTGGCGCGCGCCCGGCCCGGACCTTCGATCATTGCAAAACACCTTCGCGACCTCGGCGCGGAAGTGATTGAAGCTCCGGAAATCTCGCTTGCACCTCTTCCGACCATTTCCGATGCAATCAAGCGGCTGGATTATGACGCGCTGGTGTTTGGCTGCGCCGCCGGAGTTGAATACACCTGGCCTGAAATAGTCGCGCGGGAATTCCGTCGGCCTGTCCAGCTTGTTGCAATTGGCGAGCAGGCAGGAAACGCGCTCTTGAGAATGGGAACACAGGATTTTGTTTCATGTCACGGAAGCTGCGAGGATGCGCTGCAGTCAGTTGCTGAATCCCTTCGCGGAAAGCGCCTGTTGTTGATTACATCGAATGAAGGCAGGCCTGCTCTGGTAAAGCAACTGTCGACCATCGCGATGAGCGTCGCCGTGCTAAATACCTACCAGGTCACACATGACTTTTCAGCGCTGGAAACAGAACAAGAATTTGATCTGGTAATTGCTCCAGGCTCAAGTGCGGCAAGACTGGTCTTAACGAACTCGCGAATAACGCTTAAGGATATTCCATTCGTCACCATGGGGCCGCTATCGGCAGAAGCCGCTCGCAGGGAAGGTGCTCACACAATCATTCAATCGCCGGAAGACAGTATTGAATCGCTCATTGAGTGCGTAATTACGCAATTGACAGATAAACAGCGCGCTATCACAGCAGCCCTGGCAGGGGACGGCTTCATGCATACGAGGGCCGGCGCATGAATGATCTTTTGAAAATACCCCGCCTGGTCATCGCCGGCACCGGCAGCGGCGTGGGCAAAACCACGATTGTGGCCGGGTTATGCCGTGCCTTACGTGCACGTAATCTGCGTGTGGCAACTTTTAAGGTTGGCCCGGACTACCTTGACCCCACCTATCACGCAGTGGCTGCAGGAAATACTTCGCACACCCTCGATGGCTGGATGATGGGCAAGGAAGCAGTTCTGAGTACTTTTAGGTCGGCCTGCGCCGGGAACGACATAGCTCTGATTGAGGGAGTCATGGGACTCTTCGATGGAGCGTCAGTCACCTCCGAAGAAGGGTCCACTGCGGAAGTAGCGAAGTGGCTGCAGGCCCCCGTGCTCGCGGTTGCAGATTGTTCGGGTATGGCCAGAACTGTTGCCGCAATTGCGCACGGGCTGGCGGCATTTGATGCTGACTTATGGCTGGCTGGAATACTCTGTAATCATGTAGGCAGCAAAAAACATCTGGACCTTCTGCGGGAAGCTTCGGCCACCATACCAGTACTCGGCGGCCTGCCCAAAAACACCTCCATTCGCTTTCCGGAAAGGCACCTGGGACTTCACTCCGCCAGCTATTCGGAACTTGATGGAGGCGTATTCGAACAGTTAGGAGGTATTGTCGCTGAGTGGTTTGACCTGGACCGCATCCTGGCCATTGCTCGCAGCGCTGCCGAGTTGCCCCAGGCACAGAGTCCTCGACAATTGGTATCTGGCGAGGCGCCGAAAAGATCTAAATGCCGCATAGGCGTGGCCCGTGATGCCGCCTTTCATTTTTATTACGAGGATAATCTGCGGAGGCTCAGAGAGCTTGGCGCTGAGCTGTTCTTTTTCTCGCCTGTCGCGGATTCAAAGCTGCCGCCAGTAGATGGCCTGTATTTTGGTGGCGGATATCCTGAACTGCACGCCCAGGCCCTCTCCGCAAATACGTCTTTGAAAACTCAAATTGCTGATTTTGCAGCCGCAGGCAAGCCCATCTACGCCGAATGCGGCGGGCTCATGTATCTTTCCTCGGCTATCCGCACTCTGGATGGTAATCGCCATTCCATGGTCGGGTTGGTTCCCGCGGAGTCAGTCATGCGAGACCGACTACAGGCCCTCGGGTATGTTGAAGTTGAAACAACCATGCCATCCATCCTTGGCCCCGCAGGGCTGAAATTTCGTGGGCATCAATTTCGCTACTCCGAACTTCAGGGACTGCCTGAATCTTTCGACTGTGTCTATGAGCTCAAACGGCGTCGCACGGGGGACACTTTGCGCGAAGGGTATCGAAACAAGAATGTTCTGGCGTCGTATGTTCACGTTCACTGGGCGTCCAATCCATCGGCTGCTGCTGGACTGATTGCCAGCTGCTGTGCTACACGGAGGCAGGCATGAGTGGATCTCGAGCGCCAGTCCTCATGGTCCAGGGCACAACCTCTTCCGCCGGTAAAAGTCTGCTGGTCACCGCTCTGTGCCGTATTTTCCGTCAGGCAGGCATATCCGTTGCCCCATTCAAAGCCCAGAACATGGCTCTCAACTCCGCCGTGACTTGCGACGGCCTTGAGATTGGACGTGCCCAGGCAGTGCAGGCCGAGGCCGCCGAAATCGAGCCATCCGTGGACATGAATCCCATTCTCCTGAAACCGGAGGGAGACCGCCGGTCTCAGGTGGTAGTCCTGGGTAAAGTACTCGCCAGCATGGCGGCACGCGAGTATCACGAGCACAAACCCGAACTGAGAACGGTTGTTGCCGATGCGCTCGATCGGCTTCGGCGCAAATATCAGCTGGTGATTATTGAAGGCGCGGGCAGCCCCGCGGAAATCAATTTAAAAGAGCGGGACCTGGTGAACATGTTTGTGGCCCGGCTGGTAAATGCACCGGTTCTGCTGGCCGGGGACATTGATCGCGGTGGAGTATTTGCCTCTTTCGTGGGAACCATGGAGTTGCTTGAACCTGAAGAGCGCGCTTTGGTCCGCGGCTTCGTGGTAAATAACTTTCGCGGCGACCGCGCCCTGCTTGAACCAGGCCTGGATTTTCTCAGCCGCCGAACCGGGGTTCCAGTGGTGGGCGTGATACCGCATATTCCCAATCTGCAAATTGCGGAGGAGGATTCCCTTGCCCTGCAATGGCGTACACGGAAGGCCCCCGCGCCGGACACTGTTGACATTGCAGTAGTTTGTTTCCCGCGAATTTCCAATTACGACGACTTCCAGCCGCTTGAACACCTTCCGGGAGTCTCTCTTCGGTTCGTTACCACCCCGGACGAGGTTTGCGATGCCGATCTTCTTATTCTGCCTGGCTCCAAGAGCACGATCAGCGATCTTGCATGGTTGCGCAGTACTGGCTTTGAGGAACTGATTCGGGCCCGCGCCAGCAACGGTAGGCCGGTAATGGGAATGTGTGGCGGGTGCCAAATGCTCGGACAAGCCATTGAGGATCCGGAAGCAATCGAATCCCCAACACCTTATGCCGACGGCCTAAAGCTGCTGGACTTGAAGACCCGTTTCTCTGCAAACAAGATGACTGCCCAGGTGACCTTTCGTACTCGGCTCAGCGGCTTCTGGGGCATGAGTGGAGAGCAGGATTTACATGGCTACGAGATTCACATGGGAATGATTGAACAAACGGCAGGAACTGCGCCATTTGAGATCGTCATAAGGAACGGCATGCCTGCCAGGATTTCCGACGGTGCTGTTAACGAGAGTGGATCTGTCATGGGAACAATGATCCATGGTTTCTTCACAAACCAACCTCTGCGGGAAGCGCTGATCAGATCGTTGCAAAGACGCAAAGGACTACCCGAGCAGGCGTTGATTGCCCCTATGAATAAGGTTATGGAATATGACCGCCTTGCTGGCTTTGTACGCGCCGGTCTCGACCTGCCATTTATTTCCCAATTAACCAGTATCTCTGCCTCACAACTGAAGCCAGAATCTTCGGAGGTCCAAACAGCTTGAAACCAGAGCAAAACGCCCGGAACAATACTCCGCCGCCACGTCAATACCCTGCGCGGTTTTCGGCTGCGCAGCGGCAAGCCGTGTATGACGTCATCTATGCTCGCCGTGACGTTCGCACACAATTTCTGCCGCGTGCGATCGAACCAGCAGTTTTGCACCGTGTTCTCGATGCAGCTCATCATGCGGGCTCGGTGGGATTCATGCAGCCCTGGAATTTTTTGGTAGTCACCAACCGTGAACGCAGGCAACAGATATGGAACGTCTTTGAAAAGGAAAACAGAAAGGCGGCCCGAAAGTTCACAGGACCACGCAAAGAACTGTATCGGGGACTCAAACTGGAAGGCATTCTGGAATCGCCGGCCAACATTTGCATAACCTGCGATCGCAGCCGCCACGGGCCTGAAGTTCTGGGCCGCAATACGATGCGCACCACGGATCTATACAGCACATGCTGCGCTATTCAGAATCTTTGGCTGGCGGCGCGTGCCGAGGGTTTGGGGGTTGGATGGGTGAGCATCCTCAACCCCGCCACGGTTACACGGATATTGCAAATTCCACCCGGGCATCGGCTGGTTGCGTATTTGTGCATCGGATATGTCGCTGAGTTTTCGTCCACCCCCGATTTAGAACGCGCGGGATGGCTCAAACGACTGCCGCTTTCACAGGTTGCATTCTGTGAACAATGGGGCAAGTCGTTTACCGTTCACGAAAATCCGCAGTCAGGAGCGCATCCAGAATGACACAGGGGCGTGATCGCACACGACACGGGCTGTTGATCGTCAATACCGGCGATGGTAAAGGCAAAACCACGGCAGCGCTCGGTACCGTCCTTCGTGCCTGGGGGCGCGATATGCGGCTGGAGATCTTTCAATTCATCAAGCACTCAACCGGAAATTGGGGAGAAATTCGGGCCCTCAACAAAATGGGCATCACCACCACCACCATGGGAGCAGGGTTCACATGGCTCTCCAAGGATTTAAACAAGGATGCGGCGATTGCTCAAAGCTGCTGGAATCTGGCAGCAAAATCCATCGTAAGCGGTGAAGCCGATATCGTTGTGCTCGATGAGTTTACCTATGTGCTTACCCGGGGCTGGGTTGCGGCCGAAGATGCGCTGGCTGTCATAGGCCAGCGTCCGCAAATGCGGCATGTGATTATTACGGGAAGGTCGGCTCCTCAGGCACTGATTGAAGCTGCTGACCTGGTCACGGAGATGCGCAAAATCAAACATCCTTACGACAACAAAATTGGAGCACAGCCAGGAATCGAGTTCTGACCTGGCTCATCTGCCAATTGCCATTCTCAAACACAATTGTTTCCGGATTCACAGGCTTAAAAATCAAACTGGAGAATTAATGAACAGCGTCTTGTTGGTTGCCTTTGCCCTTGGCCTGCGTCATGGTACCGATCCTGATCACCTGGCGGCCATTGATGGCCTTACCCGCGTTCGTCCTCGCGCCACCAATGGAGTATTCTTCGCGCTTGGGCACGGCTTTGTCGTGATTCTGCTGGCGGCGGGCATAGGCCATGTTCTTGCCGGTCGTTTTGCATTTGTCGGGCCATGGACTTTGATTCTTCTGGGAGCGGTGAATCTTTTTCGCCTTATAAAAAGCTCCCCCCAGCATCAGGTACCTGCCCGGCCAATTGTGGCCCAGCCATTCCTGCTGGGAATGCTGCTGGCGGCCGGTTTTGAAACGGGATCCCAACTGGCTGCCCTGATCCTTGCCGGACAGCATAATTCTTTCTTCATAGGTATCACATTTGCCTGCGGCATGGTGCTGGTAGACGGGGTAGATGGATTTCTTGCAGCCGCGACTCAGCGCCTGGCGGCAACAGGACAGGCCAACGCAAAAGCTGCTTCGCGCACTCTGGGCATCCTGATTGTTGTCTTTTCCTTTGGTCTTGGTGGAGCAGAACTGGCAGGCCTGGAACTGAACCGATTTGCTCTTCCCCTGGGACTCTTGTTATTTGCCGTCGTAGTAGGCATCAGAGTTTGGGCGAGATCGAAACCTTCTCCGAAGGGTTTGGACAATCTGGAAGAAGTGACACTTTAGGGAATCTGCAGGGACCAACATTTTGGAACAGCAGGTCTCCTTCGTGCGCCGCGGGTCAACGAGCCAAGCTTCCAAACTCGGTTACGGCGGCGGGGATTGATTCCAGCGGCAGTATCACGTGAGCCGCGCCGCGGTGGATGGCTTCCTTCGGCATGCCGAAAACAACACAGGTGGCTTCGTCCTGGGCGATGGTATAGGCCCCGGCGGAGCGCATTGCGAGCAATCCTTCGGCGCCGTCGTCACCCATGCCAGTGAGAATTACCCCCATAGCCTCCCTGCCGGCGATTTGTGCCAGGGAGCGAAACAATACGTCAACACTGGGGCGGTGGCGCGAAACCGGCGGCCCATCGCTGATTTGAATGCTTAGGCGCTGCCCCGTGCGACACACAGACATATGCCGGTTGCCCGGGGCAATGAAGGCCTTGCCGGGCGAGATTATGTCGCCATCCTCCGCCTCTTTGACGGTGATGCGGCAAAAGGTGTTAAGCCACTTTGCAAATGCCAAGGTAAACACTTCCGGCATGTGCTGCACCACCGCGATTCCCGGCGCATCCTCGGGCAGGGCGGACAAAATGCTGGCCAGCGCATCGGTGCCCCCCGTGGAAGCGCCGATGGCAACAATGCGTCCGGCTTCAGCGGGCAAGGGTGGAAGGTGGCCCCGGGTGACGGGCGGCTTCGCAACGGATGGCCGGGAAATTGGCGGAACAGCAAAGGGTACTTTCCTGCACACGCGAACCCCGGCAGCGGACCGAACTGCGTCAATCAGCATTTCCGCCGATTCGTGCAAAAAGTCGCCTACGCTAAGTTTGGGCTTGGCGATGATGCCAACCGCGCCTTCCTGCAGCGCACGCAGTGCCGTGGCAGTCCCGCTGCCGGCGACACTGGAGCAGATCAGCGTGGGAATGGGATCTTCGGTCATTACTTTGCGGAGAAAGGTGAGGCCGTCCATGCGAGGCATCTCAAGGTCTAAAACGATGACCTGCGGACGCACCTCCTTCATCTTGCGCAGCGCGATCAATGGATCCGCGGCGGCGGTCACGCTCATGCCGGCTCCCCGAGAGAGCACGGTCTGCAATACCTGCCGCACTACGGCGGAGTCATCGACCACCAGCACATGAATACGCGAATCTTCAATGCGCGAGTCTTCAATGTGCGAATGTCCGCTAATGATGGGCATTGGCCTGCAATACCTGCCGGCGGGCATGGTTGTAAATGGTGGGCGCCACGGCCCGCAACTCGCTGCACATTGTATGCAGGCTCTCGGCGTGTCCGGCAAACAGATGGCCTTCCGGCGCCAGAAACTGCAGCAGGCGGCGCACGATCTGCGTACGGGTTTCGACGTTAAAGTAAATCAGCACGTTGCGGCAGAGAATCAAATCGAACTTGCCGGAAACGGGATACACCGAGTCATTTAAATTGAGCTGGAAAAAATGGACCAGCTGGCGGATCTCCGGTCCCGCCTTCAGTTTGCCCTCCTGCTCGCCATACCCCCTGAGCATAAAGGCTTTCAGGTAATGGTCGGGAATTTCACAGGCCCTGGCTATTTCCCACGTAGCTTCCGTGGCTGTTTCAAGCGCTCGGGTAGAGAGATCGGTGGCGATAATCTCGATTTCCCATCCCTCGGCGAGTGGCAAATGGTGCAGCAGAAGCATGGCGAGAGAATATGGCTCCTGTCCGGTCGAGCAACCGGCGCTCCACACCCTGATTTTACGCGATCGTTTTCCGGCCCGGCCATCGGCTTTCCATTGCGGCAGGATACTCTGTTCCAAAAACTCAAATTGCAGGGGCTCGCGAAAAAAACGCGTCTCGTTGGTCGAAATCGCGTTCAGCATCTCGGTTAGCTCTTCCGGTTCACTGGTGACTGCGCTGTAGTATTCATCGAATGAGCTGAGGCCGCGGATTCTCAGTCGTTTCAACAGCCGCCCTACCAGCAACGTGGCTTTGGCGGGCGGCAGCCAGATTCCCGAGATACCATGAATGAGCTGCTGAAAATTTGTGAACTCTTTTTCGGTAATCTTTTTTGGCTGCACATCGAAGGAGAAAATTCCGCTCCCTCCACCAGGACTGGCGAACATCTCTTCGAGATCGGAATCAAGTATCGACATGGTGCGCCTCCGCTGGAACCTGCTTCAAACTCCCGAGTTCGCCATTCCAGCATTCACGCTTACGCTCAGCTCTTCCAGATTGAGCAATTCATCGGCCGACAACACCTTTTCCACATCCAGCAGCAGCGTGAATTTCTTTCCCACCTGTGCCATACCCAGCAGGTAATCCACATGTATCCGCGTTCCGAATTCCGGCACGCCGCGAATATCATCTTTGCCCAGGTCCAGCACCTGGCTCACCGCGTCCACCACGATTCCTATGGTCGCGTTCTGGGTTGCGAGTTGCCCTTCCATGATGACGATACAGGTCGTCCTGGTTACCGGTCGTTCCTCTATCCCGAACTTCACCGCCACATCCATCACCGGCACCACTGTGCCGCGCAGATTCATGACTCCGCGAATCCACTTCGGCGTCCGGGGGACAACCGTCAGGGTGTCGTACTCGATGATTTCCTTCACCTTGAGGATGCTGATCGCGTACTCCTCACCGGCCAGAAGAAATGTAAGATATTGTTGCTGCTCGATTTTTTCAGGCGACGCAGTGGCCATCTCTCCCCCTTGTTAGAAGCGCGAAAATTCCTGTTCTTCTGTTATGGGCCGTCTCCGGGCTGCTTTTTTGGCCGCAAAAGATGCCGCCATAGCGCGCTGGGGACGAATGACGGCAGCCTTCGCTTCTGCCTTCAGCGGAGACGAAGCCTCCGCCCGCTCGTGGGTCCTGAAAAAAGTCATCAACTGCTCCAGCCCCTCCGATTGCGCTGCCAGTTCTTCCGCTGTGGCGGAAAGCTCTTCCGAGGCGGAGGCGTTTCTTTGCGTCACCTGGTCCACTTGCCCCATGGCCTTGCTGATTTGGATCACTCCGGAAGCCTGTTCGCGCGAGGCCGCCGAGACTTCCTTTACCAGATCGGCAGTCCTCAGAATCGAGGGGACCAGTTCATCCAGCAGCTTGCCGGAATGTTCGGCCACTTTCACACTGTCTAACGCGAGGCTGCTGATCTCCTTCGCCGCAGTCTGGCTGCGCTCCGCCAGCTTGCGGACTTCCGTTGCCACCACTGCAAACCCCTTACCGTGTTCTCCGGCGCGGGCCGCCTCAATGGCCGCATTGAGCGCCAGCAAATTGGTTTGATAAGCAATTTCATCGACGATATCGATCTTTTCAGTGATCAACCTCATCGCCTCGACCGTCTGCTTCACCGCCTTGCTGCTTTCTTCTGCCTCGCGCGCTCCCCTGGTGGCCACCTGCTCCATTTGCACACTGTTATCGGAGTTCTGTCCGATGGACGCGCTCATCTCCTCGAGGCTGGAACTCGTTTCTTCCACCGAAGCCGCCTGCTCGCTGGTGCCCTGTGAGAGCGAGTGAGCAGAATTGGAGACCTGCCCGGCGGCTGCCGAGAGCGCAACCGCACCTTCCCGCACCTCGCCAATCGTCAGCTGTAACTTTTGGATCATATGACTCATGGCGAGCAGCAGCTTCCCTGGCTCGTCTTCCGAACGGACTTCGACTTCAGCGGTCAGATCGCCATTCGCGATCCTTTCCGCCGCATCCACGGCATACGCGAGTGGCACAGTAATCCCTCGCGTCAACACGAAGGCGAGCGATATCGACAGAAGGGTGACAATCACGGCAAGAGTGCCGAAAAACAACAATTCCTGCAGGGCCTTGCTCTTCATGCCGTCCGACGCCGCGATAATATCGCTGGAAAGCCGGTCTTCCACTTTCTTCTGCATATCTATTTTCGCCGTCATGGTTTTGAACCAATGATCGGGCGCAATCCCGAATTTGCCGGTAGTCGACTTTGCGAGGACCTGCTTTTCGATACGTCCAACTTCCGCAATGGTCTCGTCCTGCGACAAATTTTTGTAATATTCTCGTTCGTCACGGCGTGCGGTAGAAAGAAACCGGTCGGAATATATCGCCTGCGACTGCATAGTGCGGATGATTTGTTCGAGCGCCGCCTCATCAAGCTTGTCGGCAGTGAATGCCGCCGATAGCTGCGCTCGCTCCAGCCCTGCATACTCCTTTCCGTACAGCAAATTGGAATAGGCATAGATTGTTTTGATCAGCCCGGGGTCATTGGTCTGATTGGTCTCTTCCGCAATGGCATCGATCAGAGATGCATTCATTTCGTGGTAAAAAACATTGTTCTGCGGTGCGGTGATGGCCTGGTCGTCGATCATTTTCCGCTGGGCGATTATCTTATCGAGCTTTGCCAGGCCGCTATCCAGTGCAATATTGAAACCAGTGGCGCTCGCGTCGCGCGGAAAAGTACTTAAAAAATCGAGCAGATCGCCCTTTTTCCTGTCCAGCTCGGTCCTCTCCTGGCGAAGTTCTTCTATGTCGTTCTTTCCGCCACTCGAGAGGAAAAGGGCGGTCCGTCCGCGCTCTCGCTGCGCCTGGTGGACGACGGCGCTCAGCTTCACGGCCAGTGTCGAGAGAGACTGCAGACGTGTCATCTCCGTGACCAAAACATATTTACTGCGAACTTCCACGGCAGAAAAGACAAACATAGCCACCAGTGGGAACAGCAGCATGAGTATGATCTTGTTTCTTACTTTAAGATTGGCGATGAACTGCTTCATTGTTTGCTCTTTCTCGCTGACCAATTAGGCCGGCTTGCTGACCGATCAAAATTATTTTCTTCGTGCGTAAATGCTGCCAAATGCTTCTATGCCGCATTCCGTCACACGTGAGGCACCTGCATTACCGCCTGCTCGCGTTCGTCGCTTCCAGTTCAGAACTGCGCAGCAGTGCCGGCAAGTCGAGTATGAATGCGACCCGTCCATTGCCCCGAATGGTTGACCCGGAAAATCCAGGGACATTCTTAAACATGGGCGGGAGAGGTTTGATGACCGTCTGCGCCACACCGTGCAGCGTGTCCACAACCAGACCGGCACGTTTGGCTCCGTGCTGTACCACCACCACGTTCTGCCGTGAACCGCGCGTACCTTCCAGTTGAAGCTGGTTGCGCAGCTGAATATAAGGCAGCGGCTGACCGCGAAGGTCCAGTATTCCCGTGCCGTGCAGTGTTTCTCGCCCCTCTGTGGGCAGTTCCACGCACTCAAGGACCTGTTCCATGGGAATCACATAGGTCTCCTCGCCTACGCCCACGTCGAAACCTTCGATAATCGCCAAAGTCAAAGGAAGGCGAATATGTATGGTGGAATGCACTCCACGTTTACTGCTGATGGATACATCTCCGCGCAGCGCCTGGATTTTGCGGCGAACTACATCCATACCCACGCCGCGCCCTGACATAACGCTGACCGATCCGGAAGTGGAAAAGCCGGGCGCAAAGATCAACTGGAAAAGCTCATGCTCCTCCATCTTTTCCGGCTCAGCAGCGAGGCCTTGTTTCCGGGCAACCTCACAGATTCGCTCGCGGTCCAGTCCCGCGCCGTCATCGGATACTTCAATCACAATGCCCGCGCTTTGGTACGCGGCCCGCACAGTCACCGTGCCGGAAGCCGGCTTGCCTTTCTGTTTGCGCACCGCGGGAGCTTCAATGCCATGGTCGATGGCATTGCGAAGCATGTGCAGCAGGGGATCGCGAAGGTGTTCGATCACTGAAGTATCCACTTCGATCTCTTCACCTTCGATTTGCAGCCGCGCCAGCTTGCCATGCGACCTGGCAACATCGCGCACCGTCCGCAGATGCTGGCGAAACAGAGGTCCCAGGGAAACCATGCGGGCCTTGAGTACGGTTTCCTGAAGTTCAGCAACGAGTGAGTCTGCGAGGCTGGATGTTTCTCGCAAACTGTCGAGATCAACCAGCGCCGGGTTTTCCAGCAGCTTGCTCATGCGCCCGCGGACAATAGCAATTTCCCCGGTTATATCCAGCAAACGATCCAGCCTGCTCACATCCACCCGCAGCGTTTTTTCGGAAGCATCGATACTGGAAATCTCGGGGGTGGTTGGCACGGCCCTCGCCGGCCCGTAATCTTCGGCAATAGCCTTCTCAAGGCTGTCGGGAGACTCTTCCAGACTGCTGGAAATTCTGGCGAGAACAGCGCTCGCGCCCGAACCAGTTTCGTCCCGCCCTTTTCCAGCAGCGGCAGTCGCTTCGCGCAGGACATCCACCGACTGCAGCAATATATTTACAATCCCCGCGTTTACCGAAAGCTCCCGCCCGCGAATCTTGTCCAGCAGGTTCTCAAGGCTGTGACTGAACCCATGCAAGCTCGATAAGTCCAAAATTCCGGCATTGCCCTTGATCGAGTGAACCACCCGAAAGATAGTCTGGATGATCTCAGCGTTCCCGGGATTGGACTCCAATTCCAGAATCGCCCCTTCCATTTGTGCGAGGCCTTCGCCGGCTTCCACGAGGAAGCTTTTAAGAATAATGTCCCGGGATATTTCCATTTGGTTTCTGTCAATTTGCTGGCTATTGCTTTTCAGCCAGGCTTTCAGCGGAACCGTTGTGCTGGCTCATCTGCTTTCAGGTCCTGCCTGCCCCTGAAAAGGCCAAAAAGTCCCGGACCAACGTAAACCGAGAGCAATCCCAACAGTTCGCGGTCTCCTGATTCGAACCCACTCCGCTGCGGAAGTAGATTGAACATAATAATTGCGCCTTGCACGGTCAGCCCCAGCGAGAGAGGCACGAGCGCGGTGATTCCCAGCCTCGCCAGGAATTCGTCCGTCGCAAGCCTCTTGTCCACGATCCGCACCCGGTCCTCGGCCATCTCTGACGAAATTTTTGCCGCGTTATTTAACAGCGCGCTCCGCTGCGCCTCGACGATCCCCACGGAAGCCAGTATGGAAACCGAGCCCCCCTTCGTATGCAATTCCACTATGGCCATTTCTTCACAACCCAGCAGATTCGAACCAATCTCAAAGACCGCATCGACTACGTCGCTTTCATCCAGCGCCTGCTTTAGCCTTTGGCTGGTCGCATATAACCTGCTCCAGACCGTATGCCGATCTCCGTCAGGAAGGGTTTTCAAGCACTGCTGCAAATAATTGTCCGAGCGTGCTTCGAGTTGCGTTATAAGGGCCGAAACTGGTTTTCTGTCAGCCACTGATCGCTCCTTCCGCGGCCAGATACTGGTTCACTATCTGAATCAGTTCCTGGCTCTGAATTGGTTTGGTGAGGTAATCATTGCAGCCGCTTTCGAAGCCTTTCTCGATATTTTGCGGCTCTCCGCGGCTGGTTATCAAAATAATGGGGATGTTGCGCAATTTTTCGTGGCGGCGCATCTCGCGACATGCCGTGAAACCATCCATTTTCGGCATAATCACGTCCATCAGGACCAGACTGGGCTGTTCGGCAAGGGCCCGATCCACTGCTTCCTTCCCGTCACGGGCCAGAACCACATCAAATTTCGTGTACTCCCTGAGGAGCATTTCCGCCATCAAAAGTGCTGTACTCGAGTCATCCACAAGAAGTATTTTGGGCTGCATGACTTGCTCTCTCCGGGCTGGGATTCCGTTCCATGTTTTGCCGCAATTCAGACATACAACTGGATTCAGCAAAGTTTATTCTGAGTGTGTTGCCGTGGCCGTCAAGCAGAATTGCTCCGGGGGAGGGAGGAATATAAGCTTTCTACCGACTTATATCTTCAGGAGCTTTGATGCCGGTAGAAATAAAAAGTTACCATACAACGGCATCAGTAAGGGCGAGAGTAGCGTGTGCGGCAGGTCATGTACGGTAGTTCGGACGAGCAAGAAGCACCGTCTATGTTTATCCAGCCCCCACGAAACTATAAAGAATCCGCATCAATTAAAACTGTTTAATCTGGCAGATTGCTACGCGGAAGTTACGAACGTAACACTGACCGAGTCAATCTACACTGGCTCCAGCGGTGGCTCAATACACGGCAAAGTCGGCTCTACGGATGAAGGTACCCTCTCATACGAGGCGAAGGTTTTTCCTTTGTCTTTTTCTGTTCGCGGGACTTGGGGCGAGTACAGCCGGGCTGGATGCGCTCCAAAGTCCACCGGCAGCGATTAAGTTTTTCCTGAATGGATTCTACGGTGGCGGTCCACACTAAATGTTGGGTACGCCTTCCCCAGCCCCCTGCTGGAAGACAGCGAGGTCATCCCATGACAAACTTGTCTGTCTCACTTCAGGGGGCACACATAATTGCAGCCCGATTGGGATACTTTTTCTGTCTCAACCCAAGGATTCACCTCACTGGTTCTCCAGACCTTTAGTGGCCTGCAATACGATCGCGCGCTCGTGGCGTACTTCAGAAAATCCCGCCGACAAGGGCACGAGACGGCGAGCGAACATTGATAGGCAATACCCGCGCGCCGCGCGCGGGCTTGTTGCAGCGCTCAAAAGTACCGTGTCCGGATCGGGCGACGACATTGGCGTTCAACATTTCCAGGCTGATCTCGCCTGCGAATGAACCTTCATCCGATTATTAAAGACTGGCAAAGGCAAGTCGTTATCAGAACGGCGAATTGCCGCCCAGCCGTTGCGATATTGTTACGAGATTTGTTCGAGGGGTTGATGTTCAATAGTAGTTACTCTCTCAACAGCTGGTGAACAAACGAGATCGCGATCGACCCTTCACCCACAGACGATGCAACGCGTTTTACATTGCCGGCACGAACATCCCCCGCGGCAAAAACACCAGGCAGGCTGGTTTCCAGCAGCCAGGGCCGGCGACCGAGGGGCCAGTGCGCGCCGGTCAGCTCTTCTGATGAAAGATCGGGACCTGTCTTAATGAAGCCCTTGTTATCGAGAACAACGCAACCGTTGAGCCATGCGGTGTTCGGGGTCGCTCCTGTCATTACGAACACATGAGCGATGTTCTTCTCCTCGCTCTTCCCGGTTTGAGTATTCCGCATCGCGACCTGTTCGAGGTGATGAATGCCTTCGAGGCCGACAACTTCCGTGTGTGTCAGTACGGTGATGTTCGGGGTTTGTTCAATGCGACGGATGAGGTATTTCGACATTGTGTCAGCAAGACCGGCGCCTCTGACGAGCATGTACACGTGCCCGGTGCTCTCGGCCAAAAAGACAGCAGCCTGGCCGGCGGCATTTCCACCGCCGACTACGATGATGTCTTCGCCGCTGCACACCTGCGCCTCAACAAAAGTTGCGCCGTAATAAATGCCGGTGCCTTCAAAGCGGGACAAATTCTCAATCGGCAACCTGCGGTACCTGGCCCCGGTGGCGATAACAATCGCGCGCGCCGGGATCCTCGCGCCATCTTCCAGCTCTATCTGATACGGCTTGCGGTCGCAGGTTAACCGGGTTCCCGTGGTGAGCAGCATCTGCGCTCCAAATTTCTGCGCCTGAGTGTAGGCCCTGCCAGCCAGTTCGGTTCCGGAAATTCCGGTTGGAAATCCGAGATAGTTCTCTATCCTCGAACTGGAAGCTGCCTGCCCTCCAGGCGAGTCGGTTTCGAGCAGCAGGACGTCAAGTCCCTCCGAGGCGCCGTACACCGCCGAGGCCAGTCCCGCCGGCCCCGCGCCCACGATCACCAAATCACGCATACGTGTCTCTACCGCCTCGTTGAAGCCAAGACACCTTGCGATCTCGCGATTCGTGGGATTACGCAGGACCGTTTCGCCGCGACAAATCACCACAGGTGTTTCAGCGCCAGAGACATGAAAGTGATCGAGCAGGCTTTGCACGTCGGCCTCGTGTTCCAGATCGATATATGTGTAGGGATGGCCGTTTCGGGACAGGAATTCCTTGATGCGAAGCGTATCGGCGCAATGGCTTGAACCCACCAGCGTTGCATCGCCAATGCCCTGCGTCAGCAACTCCACGCGCCGCAGAATGAATGCGCGCATCAGGATCTCGCTCAGTTCGGCATCGGTTTGCACCAGAGCGAGCACGCTTTCGCGAGCAAGCCGGACAACTTCTCCATCCTGCCGTACACGAATCCGCGCCAGCGAACGACGGCCGGAAAGCGTGTTGATTTCGCCAGTGAACTGACCGGCCCTGAAAATCGTAATGAGCGTTTCGGTTGTGCATGTCGGCCGCACTGCCTCCAGTTCGCCTGAAATGACCACGAACAATGGAATGGCACGGTCCCCCTGCTCGACCAGGACCTCGCCGCGGCGAACCGCGCGTGCGCTGCCGTGCGCGGCAATACGTGCGATTTGTGCTGAAGTCAATGTCGGGAAAATCTGGTTGGCACGCGAGGACGTTATCGGTAGTAGAGTAATCGGTTCTGCCATATTTCCTCCCCGTTCTATTCCGCAGATCAGGCAGCGCATGGGGCATAGGCGTCCATAAAGTTCAGGATCATGCGCATCGTAGCCTCATCTCCGCAGCTGGTGTTGATCATGGCGTGGTAAATGGCGCGATCAGGCCACTCCACTTTGAAGTATTTCTTAATAAAGTCCGCGCGTTCGCCGTCGACCGTATCAATCAACTCCTCAGCTTCCTTCTCGGCTTTGCCGCGGGTCACCAATCGGCGGATCTTGTTTTGTCTGGGCGCATACAGAAAAATCCGCAAGGTGTCTGGCCGGTCCCTGAGAAACTGCTGTGAACCTCGGCCCACGATAACGGCGTTCCCGCGCTTCGCCGCGTGTTCCACCATGCGGCGGGTGAGCGTGAGGATGGTCTCGCTATCCACCAGGTTCAGCTTCGGCGCGTTGATGCTGCCCTCATAGCTTCCGCGCAGAAACGATTTGAAGAGCCGGTAATAGAGAGGGTCGGTCCGCTCCTCTCTGTCCTCAACGACGGCCCGAGAGCACCGGGCCAGTCTGGCGATCTCCTCGGTAAGCGACTGGTCCCATAGTTTCCAGCCCAGGTGTTTCGCCACCAGTTGCGCGATTTCACCTCCGCCGCATCCGTATTCGCGTTCGATGGTGATGATTTTGATCATACCCATGCTGCCTTTCTGGTTACCTGAGCCGCGCACGGCAGGCGTGTTACTCCGCGATGGCAGCACCGCCGTGAAGGTCATTCTTCTTAAGCAGGAACGACATAAAGAACATGATTGCCGCACACACGCTGAGGACCATGAATATATCGATATAGGCCAGACTCGCGGCGTGCGCCTGCACCGATCGATAGATGCTGGCATAGGCCGTGGCCGTCGCCTCGTGTTTGCCCAAACCGGCATTGGCAAAGCGTTGCGTCAAACCCTGGGCCGCATTCGTAAAATTTGGATTGTCGAGCCTCGCTTGCTCCACGAACCTTAGCTGATGGAACAGAGAACGGCGGGCGATCAACGTAGTCACCAGTGACGTTCCCACGCTGCTACCCATGTTGCGCATGAAATTCACGATGCCTGCCACGGCATTATTCTTCTCGGGAGCGATTCCGATGTACGCCACAAGAGTAATGGGCACAAACAGGAACCCCAGTCCAAGCACCTGGACAATGCGCAGCCATGTGGCCGCACTGAAGCTGATCTGCAAATCGATGCGCTTCGTGGAATAAAACATGGCAATCGACAAAGCGAGCCAGCCAAACGCAATCAGACGGCGTGCCTGAACTCTCGTCGTTAACTGCCCTATGATCGGCATCTCAAAGAGCAGGACCAGGCCTCCAGCCGAAAGAGCAAGACCCGCAAGCTGTGACGTGTAACCCAGAAGCGTCTGCAAAAACTGGGGCATGAGGACAAGACTGCTGAACAACAAAATTCCGAGCACGAACATCATCAGGCTCGCGCTCGCAAAATTAAAGCTGCTGAACATGCGCACGTCGATGACGGGCGCCTTTTGAAACCACTCCCACACCACGAGAGAGATCAGGCACACGGCTGCAATTATGACCAGTGTGGTGATGAAATTTGAGCCGAACCAGTCATCTTCCTGACCTTTGTCCAGCAAAATCTGCAACGCGCCGATTCCGATCGCCAGAAGAGCAATTCCGATATAGTCCAGCCGGACGCCGGCTGCTTTGAGCCGCTTCAGGTATGGAGGGTCCTCGACAAAGCGCCGCACCAGCAGCCAGGTCGCTATGCCTACCGGAACGTTGATGTAGAAAATCCAGCGCCAGGAATAACTAAAGGTGATCCATCCGCCGAGAGTGGGTCCGATGGTCGGCGCCATGACTGCAGTGATTCCGTACAGGGCAAATGCCAGCCCACGTTTCTCCGGCGGAAAAGTGTCCGCCAGAATGGCCTGCGCCATGGGCTGCAGCCCGCCTCCGCCAGCGCCCTGCAGAATGCGGAAGAGCAGAAGGAAGCCAAGGCTGGGCGCCAAGCCGCAGAGCAGCGAACTCACGGTGAAGATAGCGAGGCAGCCCATGAAAAACTGCTTGCGGCCAAATCTCACTGCCAGCCAGCCGCTGATGGGCAGGACGATGGCGTTCGAGACCAGATAAGAAGTCAGGACCCATGTGCTCTGGTCGTTGCTTGCGGCTAAACTTCCCGCCATGTACGGCAAAGCAACATTGGCAATGCTGGTGTCGAGCACCTCCATGAAGGCGCCAAGCGCGACAACAACAGCGATGAGCCAGGGGTTGTACTTTGGCTTCCAGACGTCCTGATCGAGTGTAATGACCGTGCTGCTCATCGCAGGTACACTTTGGGCACAACGTTCATGCCTGGCCGCAACCGGTGGTCGCGATTTTCGCCAGGCTCAAGAACAATCTTTACAGGTATGCGCTGAACAACTTTCACATAATTCCCCGTGGCATTCTCAGGTGGAAGCAGACTGAAAAGAGGACCGGTAGCGCCAGCGATGCTGTCAACGTGCCCGCGAACGGTCACACCGGTTGAATCCACCTGGACTTTTACTTTTTGTCCAGGTTGCATATGCCGGAGTTGCGTCTCCTTGAAGTTGGCGGTGATCCAGACCTCGTCCAGCGGCACGACCGTCAATAACTGCTGCCCCGTCTGCACATTCATCCCGACCACCACGCTTTTATTTACTGCCCCTGTGACAGGCGCGACAATTTTTGTGTACTGCAGATTCAACTCCGCCTGTTCAAGAGAGGCGCGCTTCTGCTCGACATCCGCTACAGCCGCGCGAGCGCGAGCGTTGGTTGAGGCCACCTGCTGCGGTCCGGTTTGCGCCGCACGATGGCTGGCTTGGGCCTGCGTAAGCTTGTCTTTGGCCTGCTGGACTGTTTGCTGCGCCGCAGCTTCATTCGCTCTGGCCGCAGCCACGGAAGCAGTATTCGCCTTTGCCGATGCCAGCGCCTGATCGTAGGTCTGCTCGGAGACGTTCTGTTTGGCCACCAGCCGCTTGTATCGCTCGAGATCATCCTGGGCTTTTACGTCGTTGGCCTCAGCCTGTTCCACCTGGGCATGCGCGGCTGCGAGTTGCTTCTCCGCCGAGATGATGCCGGACGTGGCGGTTGCTACATCTGAAGCCGCTGATTTCAGCTGGCTCGACGTATTCACAGAGGTGATTGGTACCGCAATATTGAGGGACTTCGCGGTCGCTTCCGCATTGGCCAGGTCCGCCCGCGCTTTGGCAACGGCAACTTCGTAGTCCCTGGGATCGATCTCCACCAGCACGGTCCCCTGCTCAACGTACTGGTTGTCACCAGCGTTCACTTTAATGACGTAGCCGGAGATACGCGGGCTAACGGGATACAGGTGAACATCCACCTGTGCATCGTCCGTACTTTCGTAGCTCGCAAAATGGAGCCACAGGAGAACGGCTCCTGCAATCAGCAGCAATGCGAGCGGGATCAGGACGAGTGGGCGGCGAAACCTGGAACGCCGCCTTGCCGTCTCGCGTCGGGAGACGCCATTTTCTTCCTGCTCGGAAGCTGGCGCGGAATCCGGCTCTTCTACTATTTCGGGACGTGGATTAAGTCGGCCGGCCATGCGATCCCTCCTACTGCGCCAGATACTGGGTGTAATTCGTTCGCGCTACCCCCAATGCCCGGGCGAGCTGCAGTTTTGCCACATTGTGGCTATACAGGCTGGAGATGTACTGGTCATTCGCGCTTGCCAGCGACTGCTGCGCCTGCACGACTTCGACACTGTCCGTCACCCCGGCGGCGAAACGCTCCTGGGAGCGAGAAAGATTTTCCCGGGCAAGGTCAGCGTTTTGGCGGGCAACCGTTACCTGCTCCCTCGCGGCCTGCAAATTCAGGAATGCAGTGCGGACGTCATAGTCAATCTGGCCACGCAGGTTTTCGGCTTCTGCCTTGCGCTGCCGAAGTGCTGCTTCCGCTTCCGTGATATCGCCGTTGATACGTCCACCAGTGAAGACTGGTATGCTCACTCCCGCCTGAAAGCCGAACGCACCAGACAAACGGCCAAAGTTCGGGCCCTGCACTCCGTAGTTTCCATTGGCGGCCAGCACCGGATAGCGCTCTGCGCGGGCCGCTGAAAGCTGCTGCTGCGCTGCCTTTAACAAGCTCACGGCCGACCGAAAATCGCTTCTGGATTTCCAGGCCATGCCCAGGGCATGTTCCAGCGTCAGGGGATCAATGTCAGCGTACGGCAGTTGATCAGCCAGATCGAAGGCCTGGCCGAGCGGCAGGCCGATGGCCCGCGCGAGATTGAGCTTCGCGATCGCAAAATTGTTCCGCGCAATACTCAGGTTGTACTGCTCCGTATGCAGTTGCACGCCGCTGCGCGTCACATCGATTTTAGGGCTGGTACCGGCCTGAAGCTGGTCGACGGCCTGGTCATAGAGCGCCTGTGCATTTTGGACCTGTGCCTGCTCCGCGCTGACGCGTGAACCTGCCTGGATTACCTGGAGATAAGCACTTCCCACAATCAGAGTGATCACATCGAGGGTGTCGTTGTATGCAAGTTGAGCCGCCTGCTCCGCGCTGCCCGCGGCGCGGAAACGCTGTATGGACTCGTAGCTGAAGAGTGTCTGACTGGCGCTCGCCTGTGCGGTGCTGAAGCTGAATGGGCCAATGACAGGAGGGATTTGCGGAATGTTGATGCCCAGCGTGGCCGCACTGACCTGTTCGACATTTTCCGTGGTCCCCGCAGACACTTGTGGCAGGAGCGCGCTCAAAGCACGAAGTCTTTGTCCACGTGCTATACGCGCATTCTCTCCGCTTTCAATTTGTCCGAGATTGTAACGAAGCGCCCGGCTGATGGCGTCGCGAAGCGTGAGATGCAAAACCTCGCTGCTTGCCGTACCTGTGGGAACACTGCCAAAGTCAGGTGAAGTTTGAGTTGTCTGGGCACCAGAACAAACCGGGATGGCCACACAGAGCAACGTACATAGCAGAACTGATCGAGCGGAAAATCTTTCCGTTCCGGCCAAAACTTCCGCGAGAAGCCGTTTTAACCTATTTGCTGCCATGTTTCTGCTCCGCTGCTTGCGAATGTCTCACCACACAAAATGATGCAGAACCACCCCAGGGATGATTTCGTTCCAAACCAATTTTTTTCAAAGCTTCTGGATCTGCTGGTATAGGCCTCAGCGATCAGAGCTGCTGTCTGGCTGCGATTACACTCGTTTTGTATACCGGTGTTGCATCAAATACCTCTTGACGCCCCTCGGATTTGCACTGGATAATCCGAATAAAAGCACGAACGGAGCTCGTCCTATTTGCTGGATTTTCTGGATGGACACGAGCGAGTACGATGCTCTTAACAATCAAGGTTCAGAATCCATTCCGGTCAGCTCCATGCTGTACCGATAAGCCAAAAGATGCGGCTTGCAGCGGCCAGCAGGGCTGGCCAACGAGCATCGCTCCAGCCATAGGAACAGACAGCCCTCGGCAATCAGACAGACCCAGGTTTTGCTCTTTGCGGTTTCAGCCGCATCAATGCCTAAAAAGCTCGATCCAAAAATTGCTGATATCACCTGTCAGGTTTAAGTAAGCCCGCCTGAAAAGCATTAAGGCAGGAGTGGGCGTTGATTTCAAGTAGACACTGCGGCATACATTGGTACAGTCATCATCGATCCGCGGCTTCGCAGCCAACGCGGTACTTTCCTCCCATACTGGCCAGTGTTCCGGCTTTTCTTGCAGCAATTTCATTAAAATTGCTTAAGCATAGTAAGTCGATGTCCAGCGGCATGGGGTTGGTTCCTATGGCAACCAGCATGAATCGTTTTCTGCGCTCCTTCAGCCTTTGCCTGTGCGCAGCCCTGCTTGGCAGTTCCGCGCCGGCGCTTGACCCGCACAAATCGGCCACTCAGTTTGCACATACCGCATGGACAGCCAGGGACGGAATCACTGGACCGGTTCGCTCGATTGCTCAAACTCCGGATGGGTATTTGTGGCTGGCAACAGATGCTGGTCTCTATCGATTTGATGGCATTCGCTTCGTCCTGTGGCAACCGGGGTTTGGCGAGCGTCTCCCTGGTCCCTCCGCTTTGTCGCTTTGCGCCGCGCGTGATGGAAGCCTCTGGATCGGATTTACCGCTGGCGGAATCAGCCAGCTTAGCCATGGCCGGCTGAAAAATTATTCACCGGTGGAGGGCGCACCGAACGGCGGAATTCGGTCGATTGTGGAAGACGGGAATGGCGCGATATGGGCGGGGGGCCTGTATGGTTTTGGGAAGTTTGAGAACGGCAAGTGGCGCCGGGTGGGAGAGGACTTAGGATATCCAGCCCCTGGGCTGCAAACACTATTGGTGGACCATCGCGGAAACCTTTGGGTGGCGACGGATGGTCTGAATTTCGGACTCAGCAAAGACTCGGTTCAGCGGAACACGATACTGACTCTGGCCCCGAATGCAAAGCGCTTTACCGGCACGGGTGAAGCGGTCGGGCAGGTCTGGAGCATGACTGAGGCGCCAGATGGAAATGTGTGGGCAGTTGACACCAGCGGCACAGCCGTGTGGCCGATGCAGAGCGGAAGCAGGCAAAAAAGTCAGATTGTCGTTGGTGAGGCGCCAAACTGTCTGCTTTTCGACGGCGACAGCAGCCTTTGGATTGGATTTGTTGAAGACGGACTCCGCCGTTTGGCCGACTTCAGGCGTAAGGGACACGTTGCCCTCGAGCAATTCCAAACCAGTGATGGGCTTTCCGGCAGCACCGTGTATACAACTTTCAGGGACCGCGAGGGCAACGTATGGTTCGGGACAACTGCGGGCCTCGACCGTTTCAGCGAAAATAAAGTCACACCGTTTTCCGCGCGAGAAGGGCTGGTCCCGGACCAACAAATCGCGCTGGCTTCGACGGGGGACAGCGTTTGGGTCATCAGCTATTCGCTGGACACGATCTTACAGGTGCGTGACGGGCAAATTCTCACTTCCCAGCTGCCTCGCTATTCGCCATCCGACTCGACCCGCATCCTTAGTCTCTTTTCCGATGGCAAACAGGTTTGGGTGGGAGGCAGTTTCAAACTCGCGGAAGAGGTTGACGGGAAATTCTCCTTTGTACCGAACACTGCTGCCCTTGGAGACAAGGCGCAGGTACAAGCCCTCACCCGGGATGCCGATGGCGACCTGTGGGTCAGCCTGACGGACAAGAACAGCGTACACAGAGTTTTTCGAAGAAGAAAAGGTGAGTGGACCGACTTAAGTCAGAGCGCAAATCTCCCTCATTATCGAAGCGGAATCATGTATGGCGATGGGACAGGGCGCGTTTGGCTGGGGTTCGATAACGGTGAGCTCGTAATTTACGACCACGGCGATTTCCATACATATTCCACGAAAGATGGATTACCGAACGGCACAATCCGGCTGATCGTGGGCGACCGGGCGGGTCATGTGTGGATTGGCGGAGGAAGCGGGCTAACCCGCTTTGAGCAGAGACACTTCACCACACTGACGGAGAAAAACGGGCTGCCGGGAGCCGCCATTTCGGGAATTGTAGAAGATGACGATGGGTTTTTCTGGCTGGCCGGATCGCTGGGAATTCTCCGCGTCAGTCCGCAGGAACTGGAGAAGGCGCTCCAGTCATCCTCGTACCGAATGCAGGGTATGTCTCTCGATGCGGCCGACGGATTACGGGGTGTTCCGCGGCAAAACGCGCCGTTTCCCACCGCCGCGCGGGCAGCCGATGGTCGCCTGTGGTTTGCCACCAGCGCGGGCGTAGCCGTCATCGACCCGAAACATCTGCCCGGTAACCTTGTGCCGCCTTTGATCACGATAGAAGCTGTTAAAGCCGATGATCATACCCTCGAAGCTTCCACCGGAATACAGCTGCCGCCCAACACCAGGAACCTTGAAATTGCCTACGCGGGCCTCGGCCTGACGGCCCCGGAACGCGTGCGCTTCCGTTACAAACTCGAGGGTTTTGATGATGACTGGCGTGGCCCGGTAAGCGCGCGGACGGCAACGTACACTAATTTGCCGCCCCGGAACTACCGGTTCCGGGTGATCGCGTGCAACAACGACGGCGTGTGGAACCAGGAAGGCGCGGTGCTGGAGTTCAGCATTCTTCCGGCGTTCTATCAGACGCTTTGGTTTCACCTGCTTGAGGTCGGTCTGGTTTTAGGTTTGGGGTTTGCCGCGTACAGGCTGCGCGTACGCAGTCTGCGTCTGCGGCAGAAAGCACTGGAAAAGCGAGTGCAGGAGCGCACCCAGGAGCTGCGCCAGGAAATCCTAGAACGGACGCGGGCGGAGCAGGAAATCAGCGTGCAAAAACTCCGCTTTCAGCAGCTCTTTGAAAATGCGCCGGTCGGCATCGTGATGCTGGATGCACAGGACAAGGTGATTGCCGTGAACCGGGTTTTTGAGACGATGTTCCAGTTCACCTCAGAGGAGCTTTTTCGCAAGCCCATCAATGACGCGATTATCCCGGACTCACACATAGCCGAAGCTGCGGACATTTCCCGGCGGGTACAGCAGAGCCGCTTTGGCCATTGGGAGATCGTGCGCAAGCGGCGGGACGGAAGCCTGATCCCGGTGGAATTGTATGGCGTGCCGATCCTCTCCGAGGGCCGAGTGGAAGGTATGTACGGCATGTACGTGGACATCAGCGAGCGCAAGCACGCGCAGGATGAGTTGAACAAAGCCAAGGAATCGGCCGAATCAGCCAATTATTCCAAAGGCGTTTTTCTGGCCACCATGAGTCACGAAATCCGTACGCCCATGAATGGCATCCTCGGCCTG
>DASSEH010000335.1:0-1049 GCA_035695325.1 Candidatus Angelobacter sp. | reverse complement strand
CTGCAAGGGAAGTGCCAAAGTTCAAATAACAGGTCCGTGAGTGAGTTTTGCCGGGCATCAGGAACGACCAGTCGTCGGAGCCGTTGTTAGTCGTCGCGTTTCCAGAGAGCGCGACATCACGTCACAACTTCAGCCCCAGCGCCCCCTCGGTGGGGCTTCCTTTATGGTGGCCCGTCCGACGAATTGCTTATTCCACCTGGTTTTCATTTTGGGGCAACTTATTGATCGTCGCGTGTCCCAACGCGACAACATCACCGCCGCAATTCAGCCCCAGCAGGCCCCCTTTGGCTGGGGCTGTTTGGCTGCCGATTAGTCTGCAAGGGAAGTGCCAAAGTTCAAATAACAGGTCCGTGAGGGTATCAGGAACGACCAGTCGTCGTGGCCGTTGTTAGTCGTCGCGTTTCCAGAGAGCGCGATATCACTTCCCAACTTCGGCCCCAGCGCCTCCCCGTTGGGGCTGTTCCTTACGGTGCTCCCTCCTTGCGCCAACGCCAGCCCACTCGACGGGCATACGCATCGCAAAAGACGAGATCCGCTGCGCTTCTTTTTGGCGGAGAATCAGAGGTCAACTGCGTTGGCATAAGAGCAACTATCTTGCTCAGAATTGACTGGCTTTCTTGTCTGATCGGAGCGTTGCTGTGGTGACTTGGGGCGACAGGGGCTCGCCTCGGGATCTGGCCCTGCCGGGTGTTTTGCCCAGGCGGGGCTGAGGTGGTGCGGCGGATGACGCCGCATGAACCTCGGAGGATCCCATGACCAAGCCCAAATCCAATGCGGCCGGCTTACCCGCCCGAAAGGCCAGCAAGCCCAAATCCCGCGAGCAATCTGTGCTCGCGGCGTGTAAGTCGCCAACGCGGCGCAAGACCAAGCACGGCCGCATCATTGCAATGCTGCGGACGCCAGCGGGTGCAACAATCGCAGCGATCATGACTGCTACCGATTGGCAGCAGCATTCCGTGCGTGGATTTCTTGCCGGTGTCGTCCGCAAGAAACTCGGGCTCAACCTTGTTTCAGAGCAAACCGACAAGGGACGCTTGTATCGCATCAAG
>DASSEH010000334.1:0-3541 GCA_035695325.1 Candidatus Angelobacter sp. | reverse complement strand
GGAAAATCGGAAGCGCAGGGAATGAAGACAGCGCGATCAACGTGTATTTCTCGCATCTGTAGGCCATGCGAGCCGATGATCAGCAGCCGGAGCAAAGCCCGTCGCACTTCCTTTGGACTTCGGTTAAGCACGAGTCGAAGTATGTGATGTCCCAGAAAGTAGCTCGTTCACCCAAGGCGAACAGCCCATACGAATCGCGCGCTGAGACCGAGGCGGCCGCTGAGAGAATTCACGAGCGTTTCAAAGACATCAGAGCGGCGATAGCAAGGAGAAGGCACAGAAGACTTCTGGCGCAGCGGATTCACATCCTAGGCCGCGTCAGAGTGCGTTGGAGCGTGAGGCTCTTCAACAGTCGCTTGGAACCCTCACCGAGGCGCGTAATTCGCTTAATGGAGCATGCAAGATCGTCTGTACATCCATCGACACGGTGAAGCGGGCAGTGGCGGCGGAACGGCTGAGGGACGGCTAAGCCCCGAGCGGAGCTGGGATCTTACTCCGGGAGAGTGCATAAGCGGATTTTGCCTTCGGAACACTGCGCAGATTCCAGACGAGTTCGAACCAGATCTGCACTCGACGTAGAGAGCTCTCGGTAGTCCTCACCGATTTTGCGGAAATTGATTACAGCGACGCAGCTTCCTGTCAAAATCTGGACGCCGTCGAGCCTTGCTTGAGCTGGCAATGGCACAGGCGTGGAATGAGTTTAGAGATCCCAGTATTGTGAATAGCGGTGGTATCAAAGACTATCTTGATAAAAGTGGTCCCCTACTGCAGCGGAGCGTCGCTGCGCCACGCAATGTCTCCCATCCCCAGAGCAAACGGAATAAAGTTCGCAAGAGTGGGAACAATGTCCCTTTCGTAGTCTAACGAAGCTAGAAAGATGCTTTCCGTCTTTCCGAAATCCTTCCCGCCTCTACCGTAATACGTGCTGATGATCGTTTTGTCGCTTACGCTGAAGTGGAACTCGAGGCCGGCAATAACATCGTTGCTAACACCAAGGAACAGCATCATTGGCCCAGAGCTGACCCCGAATCCCTGGTCATCTGAATTTCCTACTGTTACGGAATAGCCTCTTCTATTCATAAAATCTGCGACTTTTTCCATGTCGGATCTCAGCCGCCTCCAAAGCTCAGTGTATTTCTCGAGAGTAGCTTGATCGGCGGACGTCTCCTCTGGTCGCTGCTCGCGTTGATTCTTCTCGAAAATAGTCAATTCCCGCTCAAGGACTTCCAGAACTCTATCGATTTTCATTTGCAGACATTTTAGTATCGTACAACGTAGGGACGCCTTCAAGGGTCGGGTTGCCGGGCTACGGCGCCCACCCACGCACCAGGCGAGAGTCGGCGGATCAGCCACGGCGCTTTCCATCCCCTTTTGTTTCCCAGCGGCCTAAACTCTAATCCAAAATTGCTGGCCACGACCGTAAAGATCCCTCGAACAGGGCCCAGCAAATGAGAGTAACGCAGGAGAACCGTTCGTGCAAAGGGCGAACTCGTCGCTGTCCTGATATTCGATAAAACGCCAGTGGCAACCGTATCTGGTTGTTCTTGGCAATCGGCCAACTTCGTCTCAACAGGAGGCAAATATGGTTCGGAGCATTCCCATGATATGAAACCCGATAGGGGCTCCTCTGATCGCGCAGGCTAAGTGCAGTTTGATTTGCAGGAATTTAGACATTCGAAATTCGGAGCCGTCGGAGCAATGGTATTTCATTGGAGTGGTGTCTTGCGGTTACGCTCGCGAATTGCGACGTTTAGGATTTTCATTGCTATTCGTCTGTCGAGCCTCATCACAGCGGCCCATAATAGAGCGCATCCAATCGCATTGTCGTACTCAGTCGATGACTTGCGTTTCATCGCACTGCCGTTTTTATTCGGTTCCATTTATATTGAGCAAAAGCGAGATTATCTTATCTAGCAGACTGTTGAAAAACTCGCCATTCTGGCGGCATTGAGATAGAAGCGGAGATGTTTTCTAAGCGGGAGGGTGAAGAGAAGCAGGGGGAGTTTTGGATCGAGAGCGCGCGAGTGTCGAAGCCCAAGAGCCAGGGTTTTTACAGCAAGCTAAACGAACATTTGGCGGAGATGGATTTTGCGCGGCAGGTCTGGGTGTTGTGTGCGCCGGCGTATTGCGAAGAGAGCCGGGGCGGGCGACCCGGGATTGATCCTGTGGTGTATATGAAAATGCTCATGATAGGGTTTTTCGAAAACCTGCGCAGCGAACGTGCGATCGCGGCGCGCTGTGAGGACAGCCTGTCGGTGCGGGCATTTCTGGG
This sequence comes from Candidatus Angelobacter sp., assembly GCA_035695325.1. Lineage (GTDB taxonomy): Bacteria > Acidobacteriota > Terriglobia > Terriglobales > Acidobacteriaceae > Angelobacter. The sequence goes on along the minus strand of DASSEH010000334.1, from coordinate 1,269 downwards.
ATACGGGCTTGGAGAGAGCACGCCCGATCACAGCAGTCTGAGCGTGATTCGACAGCGGCTGGGGCCAGAGATTTACCAAGGAGTTTTCGAAGTGGTGCTCGCGGCGCTCAAAGCGCACGGGCTTTTTCGGGGTCGGCATCTGGGGATCGATTCGAGTGTGATCGAAGCCAATGCGAGTCTGCGCACCTTGGTGCATCGTAATACCGAAGAGGCCTATTGGGAGTATGTGAAGGAATTGGCGGCAAAGGAGGGCGTCGACCCAGAGGATCAGGGGGCGGTGCGCCGCTTCGATACGAAGCGGCCGGCACGCCGGACGAGCAATGAAGAGTGGAAAAACCCACATGATCCGCAAGCCAAGGTGGGGCGCACCAAGGACGGAGCCTGCGAGATGATTTACAAGCCTGAGCATGTGACCGACTTGGAAAACGGAGCCATTGTGCAGGTCGAGGTTTTGGAGGGTGACCACCCAGACACGAAGGCATTGAGCGAGCGGGTAGCCTGTGCGGTGGAGGTGGTCAACCGCATCGTAGCCAACGAGCGGGATGGCGTCGTGCGCTCGCTCACCGCAGACAAAGGCTACTTCGCCATCGAGGAAATTGCGCAGATCCAAGAGTTCGATATTCGCACGGTAATCGGGGACGCCCACGCTGCCCGGCGTCGCAAGGAAACTTTGAGCGCCCCGCTGCGCAAAGCTCTTCATCGCGCCGCTTGTGCCGTCAAGAGCCAGTCTGGGAAAGCGCTTTTGCGCAAGCGCGGCATGCATCTGGAACGCAGCTTTGAGCATCTCCTTGACGAAGGCGGACTGCGCCGAGCCACCCTCCAGGGAACCGAAAATCTCACTAAGCGGTACAAGATCGCGGCGGCCTGCTTTAATCTGAGTTTGTTGATGCGTACCCTCTTGGGAGTTGGAACCCCAAAACAATGGATGGCAGGGGCACATAGTTTCCTCGAGGACCTTATTGCTTATCTTCGCGGGCGAGCTTTGCAGTTTTTTTCCCTTTGCGCCCGGTCCAGGGCCTTGTTTTTTCTAATCCCCTTCAGAATGCTGGCCTCAGCATGAAACCAGGTGGTTCTTCAACAGTCTCCTAGGACATGCCCAAGTTGCCCGTGGGACAATTTTGGGTACAGTTGGCCCCTTTTCCGGCTCAAACGACCGCTTTGGCCGAAAGCGCAATCGCCCGCAGAGCCTTTATTTATGCGGCTGGGCAGGTGATTGAGATTCATTGGCGGAAGGGGTGGGATTCGAACCCACGGTGACATCGCTGCCAC
>DASSEH010000333.1:0-3184 GCA_035695325.1 Candidatus Angelobacter sp. | reverse complement strand
GGTGGGTTGCGCGACGTGCCACAATTCGACGCTGGGCAACACGCAGCCCTCGAACGTTACACCTGGCCTGGGTGGCGCGGCGGTGAATGCGTTTACCGATCTGGAATTCCACCACATGGGTACGGTGCTGAATGACAACGTAGGGCAGGGCAATGCCGGTGGAGATCAGTTCCGGACTGCGCCTCTGTGGGGACTGGGACAGCGGGTGTTCTTCCTGCACGATGGTCGCTGCAGCGACCTGCTGTGCGCGATTGAAGCCCACGACAGCAGCGGCGGCGAGGCTACCACCGTGGAAACAAACTTCGACAACCTGACCACCAGCCAGCAGCAGGATGTTCTGAACTTCCTGCGCTCGCTGTAATTCTTTACTGAAACTCTTAACGGGCGGGACGCTTCGGCGTCTCGCCCCTTTTTTTTGAGACGAAGATGAAGATTGTCTTTTCGTGTTGTTGGAAGGTAATGTGACCGAAGTAATAGTAATCACCTATTTCACACATAGAAATATTAAGCTTTCCCTTTTAATTAAAAGTTTTTAACTTAGTTCTCGCCGAAGACAGCCAGCTTCCGAGGGGGGAATGCGGGAAAGTTTTCACTTTCGCGTCATATTTTTAAGCGACGAAAAATATGTGCGAGAGATTTCTGATTGGTTTTCCACTGCCTCGTTCTGGTTCGGTGCAATAGACTCCTCCCCAACTCTCCAGGGTAAAAAGCACGATCACATGTTTAAGAGCCCTTGCTGGCCGTGAACTTTTAGTCACGGCAAAAGCCAGGCTTGCCTGGGCACGATGAGTTGGGTCGGGAAGATCAGCTCGGAAATTAAAATGCTGGGGGAAACTCTCGAAATGACACGTAAAACCTTGCCTCTCATTGCAGCCGCAGCGGCCACGATATTGTTGTCCGCTGTTGCGTTTGCACAAACCGATCCTGGAGTCCAGGGCGGAACCCGCTGCAGCACCGCAAATCCTCAAGTTTGCACGGGAACCGCAGTGGCTTCCGTACAGAACGACACCACAGGTGGTTTCATCGCCTTCTTCAACGACGGCCTGGCCCGTTTTCAGGACGTGGAATCGGTAGCCGGTGGCCCGGCCAACGGTCTGGGACCGCGGTTTAACTTCAACCAGTGTTCGGGATGCCACTCGCAGCCGACGATTGGCGGTAGCGGACCAGCCAGCAATCCGCAGTTCAAGGTAGTTGGGAATTGCGCCAATGGCGTATCGCAGACTGCTGCCGATAATGGTGTAAAAGCCATCGCCTGCAGCACCACCAATACAACGCCGTCTTTCATCACGGCCAATGGTCCAACGCGCGAAGCCCGCTTCCCGTTCTTCTTTAACGCGAATGGCACGGTAAACACCTCCAACCCGAACGGTGGCGTGGAAGCACTGTTCACGGTGAGTGGGCGTCCCGACGGCGGGACGGGCTGCAGCCTGTCGCAACCGAGCTTTGCGTATGCGGCTGCCACTAACAACATGGTCTTCCGCATCCCCACGCCGTTGTTTGGCACGGGGCTGCTCGAGAACCTGGACGACTCAACCCTGCTGATCAACCGGAGCCATAACCTCACCAACAATTTCGGTATTGCCGGAGACTTCAACCGCAGCGGTAATGACGGAACCATCAGCCGTTTTGGCTGGAAGGCCCAGAACAAATCGCTGCACATCTTCTCGGGAGAGGCCTACAACGTGGAGATGGGCATAACCAACCTGGTGTTTCCGAATGAACGTGCGCTGCCGGGTGAAGATGGCAACGGAGGAAGCGGGGGAACGGGACTTCCGTCCACCTGCCTGAATCTGGCCGGTGCTGGTTATCCTGAGGACAGCAACAATCCGCAGGCCGGTAACTCGACCACGAACGCAGCAGCGGTGCTGGATGATGCATCGGCCTTTGCCAACTTCATGCGCATGCTTGCCCCGCCGCAGAGGGGCGGAGTCATCCTGAATGGTGTAGCAGTGACCGCAGCCTCGATTGCCAACGGGCGTGCGCTGTTCAGCTCCGTGGGCTGCGCGACCTGCCACAATCCTTCGCAGGGCAATACTCAGGCGTCGAACATAACGGCGGACCTTGGTGGCGCGGCGGTAAACTCGTACACCGATCTGGAGTTCCACCACATGGGTACGGTGCTGAATGACAACGTAGGGCAGGGCAATGCCGGTGGAGATCAGTTCCGGACGGCGCCGCTGTGGGGACTGGGACAGCGGGTGTTCTTCCTGCACGATGGCCGCTGCCGTAACCTGCTGTGCGCGATTGAAGCGCACGACAGCAACGGTGGCGAAGCTACCACCGTCGAAACAAACTTCGACAATCTGAGCACCAGCCAGCAGCAGGATGTGCTGAACTTCCTGCGCTCGCTCTAACTCTTGATTTGAAACTTTCAACCGGCGGGACGCTTCGGCGTCTCGCCTTGTTTTAAATGGAACGTATGAAACCAGTTTTTTGGGTACGTTACCTGGAATAAATTCACGGGAGATAAGTTTTAAAGCGAGGAAGGGCACAAAAGACACGGCTATGATGCTCCGTGCATGATTTTCGCTTTCTGCCTTTGCGAAACTTTTTGCTGTTCGGCTGTAACCAATCTGGATTCTGCGAATCTTTTAGGCAGAAGTGTAAGTAATAGACCTTATCTATTTCACTGATAAGTATTCTTGTCTTCCCATAAAACCTTAAAATCCTTACACTCCCCACTACCGAAAAGACCCGGGCGTTCGAATGCAAGCAGGAAATTTTCACTTTCTTTCATATTTTTAAGCGACGAAAAATATGCATGAGAGGTTCCTCATTGATTTCGGCGACCTCGTTTTGGTTCGGTGAAATCGCCTTTTCCAAATATCTCTAGGGTACAAAGTACGATCACTGTTTTAAGAGCTTTTGTTTGCCGTTGGTTTTTTATTCAGGCAGATAGAGAAAGCTTGCCTGGCAACGGTGAGTTGGGACAGGGAATCAGCTCGGAAATAAAAATTGCCTGGAGGAAACTCTCGAATGACACGTAAGACTTTGCCTCTCATAGCAATCGCAGCGGCAATGATGTTGATGGCCGCTACAGCGCTTGCGCAAACCGATCCTGGAGTTCAGGCCGCGAGCCGTGGAGCAGGACAACCCCTGGCTTCCGTGACAGCGAACAACCCGGTTGGTATTCTCGATTTCTTTAACGATGGTCTGGATCGATTTCAGAATGTAGAAGCCGTGT
>DASSEH010000332.1:0-1138 GCA_035695325.1 Candidatus Angelobacter sp. | reverse complement strand
GCAAATTCGCGGTTAAGTAAAGCCCGATGAGCGCAGCTCGCGCTTGGGGTACGCCTTGCTCAGCGCGGCAACGTTGCAACGCGGAGTTAAGTAAAGCTCCTGGAAACGGGCGGCCAAACAGAATTGCCAGAAAAATCTCCGCGGCCAGATTGGGTGCAAGATTCTCCGCCTTACCTTGAAACGCCAGTGAACATAGCAGCGCAAAAAGCGGCATTGGAGCAGTGACAAACTGCAGTAGTCGGCGGAAATATGCCTTGATGCATCTTTCTACATCTTCCAGGCTTCCCCGATGAGCACTGCGGAGGATTGCTCTGCCTTCCACACCCGAAAGGATCACGCAATAAAAAGAATTCGTGTCTCCTCCGCTTTCTCGTCCTTTGTGCGGTGAGAGCAGCAGGTTGTGGACAGCGTTTGCGTCTGGAGCATCCAGTAATCCCCCGAGAAGGTCCAATATTTCACTCTCGCGTTCGGCCCAATACACAGCTGTCGTGTCGCTGGAAAGTGAGATAGAGCGCCTGGCCAGAAAAGAACCAGAATGCTTTGGATCTGGATAGCGGTCGCTTAGCAGACGAGTCAATGCTGTGGTATAAGCGTCGGCGCAGGAACGGCACACTGGCGCATTTTCATTGCGCGACCAGCCATAGGACTCAAAAGCAACTTCATTGAAACTTACAAGAGCAACACCGCTGCTGATTCCCCCGCGCAACCTAATGCTGGGATGCTTCTCCACCAGTGGCCTGAGTTCACCACACACGAGACATTGCCGAACTGGGCCGGTCTGCAACTGGCGCATACCCGAGAAATATTCCTGAACGGCAGGCGCATCGTGTACCAGCAGACCACTTACCTCAAAGGCAAACAAATCGTTTGAGGCGTACTCTTGCCGTTTCAAATCAGCACTGCATCGAGATCGCTCGGTCTCCGAATCCAGAAACTGAGAGGTGGATTTCAATTCTGCGGAGTTTAGATGGCTCGCAGCGGTTCGAACAAGTCTGGCGAAGAGGACCCTGCGACACTCCAGGTCTTCTGGCTTTCGTCTGCCGTCAGGCTCAATGCCCAGGACATACTCGGACTTGTCCACGAGAAAATCCGGTATGGCTGCCGACGTACGTCCACTTCTCCTTGGAATACTCATGAT
>DASSEH010000331.1:0-1160 GCA_035695325.1 Candidatus Angelobacter sp. | reverse complement strand
AAAGGTGGCATGTAGAAGGGGGACATGCCATGGAATGTGAGTGGAATAGTGGAGCAACGAAAGCGATTCCTGGAGGAGCTGGAATCAGGCGATTACACAATGAAGGAATGTTGTGAGCGGCACGGCATTTCGCGGCAGGCCGGATATAAACTTCTGGACAGGCATCGGGTGTATGGCGCAGCGGGGCTGGCCGAACACAGCCGTGCACCCCATAGCCATCCCAACCAGACGACGGCGGAGATAGAAGAGCAGATACTGGCAATGCGTCGTGACCACATGCGCTGGGGACCGCGGACATTGCAGGAACGCCTGCGGCGCGATCATCCCGAAGTGATGTGGCCGGCGGTGAGCACGATTGGAGCCATCCTGAAGCGGGAAGGATTGGTGATTGCCCGCAGAAAACGGCGGCGGGTGCCGCCCTACAGCCAGCCATTTGCTGCGGCCACGGCGCCCAACGTGGTGTGGTGTGCCGATTTCAAAGGCTGGTTCCGGACCGGAGATGGTGAGCGGATCGACCCGCTGACCATCACCGATGCCAACAGCCGCTACCTGCTGCGCTGTCAGTCCGTCGAGAAGGCCAACACCGAGCATGTGCTGGCTGTTTTCGAGGCGGCATTTCGCGAGCATGGATTGCCGCAGGCCATTCGTACCGATAACGGAGCGCCTTTTGCGAGCCGGGCGGTGGCCGGACTGTCGGAACTGGCGGTGTACTGGATGAAACTGGGCATTGTGAGCGAGCGCATCCAGGCCGGTCATCCGGAACAGAACGGACGGCATGAACGCATGCATCGCACGCTGAAAGAAGCCACGGCGCAGCCACCGGCGGCCAACCGGCGCGCGCAGCAGCGCAGGTTCGATGATTTCAGGAAGGAGTACAACCATCAGCGTCCGCATCAGGCATTGGATATGCGCACTCCGTCCGAGTGCTATCAGTGCTCGCCGCGGCCTTATCCGGCGCGTGTACCTGAGCCAGAATATCCCCCCGCAATGCGGGTGCGAACAGTCTATAAAGGAGGACAGTTCTTCTGGAACGATCACGATGTGTTTCTAAGCAAAGTGCTGGCCGGAGAACGCATTGGACTGTTGCCGGTCGATGATCGTTACTGGAGGATTTATTTTGCTGAGTTTGCCATCGCGCGTTTGGATACGCATAAACTGCG
>DASSEH010000330.1:0-119081 GCA_035695325.1 Candidatus Angelobacter sp. | reverse complement strand
ATCTTGCGGCGCAAATCGTCGGAATACGCTCGGGCCATCGTCGGGTTGCAGGAAAACTTCCAGAGCACAACCATCCTATCCCACTCCACCCTGATTCCCGCTTACATTATTATCCCTATCGTTACTAGAAATGGTCTAATGTTGCGGGGAACTCTTTGGGGCAAGCAGCGTGTTGAACCCGCAATCGACCGGTTGTAAGCGCCGGAGGAAAAATGGAACGAATCGCCATGACACGATGATGTTTTTATTCATAGTTACTTTAGTGTCTGTACAGGGTGCCGTAATTTTGCTAGTCTTCCCCCACATCATTAAATAAATGCAAGATTTCAGTTTGGGGTCAGTTTCCTTCTATAGGTAAGCTTTCTCGCCTGACGAAGTATTCCCGAATTGAAAGCGGTACATTGAGCCAAATTCTTTGGAAACGTGTTAGAGCTGACGCAACTTCCATTCTTCAGTAAACGCCATTTGTTTCTTGCAGCGGCCCGTTGTGGAAAACACAGCAGGCAGCGATAGACGCAGTTTTAATCAGATCGCACGGGGGGTTGGGATTGTTTGTCTCGGTTTGTCGGTTGGCGTTTCATAGATACATTCCAGTCATTTTGATATTGCAGTTATCGGTCGTTCTTGCTGCCTGGGCGAGTAGTGGATCTTCCGGCAGTGCCGCAGTGACTACGGCCACGTGCGGCAAGCCAGTTTGCACATGGAATGCTTTCGGATCGAAAACCTATACGCGTGGCACGGGTGCGCCCGTGACCGTTACGGAGAACTTTTCAGTCCTGAATTCCTCTGCGCACTTCACGCTGCAAGTCTCAAATAATGGAGTTTCGAGCAGCGTAATCTCGATCAATGGCGTCCAAGTCCTGGGCCCTGGCGACTTTAAGCAGAATGTTTCCTCGATTCAAAGATCAGTCAATCTGCAATCTTCGAATCAAATCGCGGTGCAGCTCCGGAGTGAGCCTGGGAGCAGCATCACGGTGAACGTGGTAGGGGTAGACAACGATCCTCCGGCGATTTCGGCTACAGTGTCTCCGGCCCCGGATAATTTCGGATGGAACAATACCAATGTTGCTGTAACCTTCAGATGCTCTGACGCAACTTCCGGGATTGCCACATGCCCTGCGCCGGTGACTCTCAGTCCAGAGGGGGCAAATCAACTTATCAGCGGAACAGCAACGGATCTTGCGGGAAATAGCGCGACTGCCTCGCTTTCCCTCAATATCGACAGGACGCCGCCAATCATTACCGCAAGCGCTTCACCGGCAGCGAATGCATTTGGCGTGGTAATTGCCCCGGCAACCGTCAACTTCACTTGTTCGGATGCTCTCTCCGGGGTGGCGGCATGCCCATCTCCAATTGCCGTGACAACTGTCGGGTTGAACCAATCATTTAGCGGAACGGCAACAGACCGGGCCGGTAATTCCTCCAGCACAAAGCTAAATATAAGTGTGGAGTCCGCACCGCTGCGCGTTACGCCAGCCGTGTCGCCAGCGCCCAATTCCGCTGGCTGGAACAACAACAATGTGACAGTTTCTTATGCCTGTACGGGAGGGGTAGCGCCGGTGCAATGTCCGGTGGCGCAGACCGTAAGCACCGAGGGGGCTAACCAGGTCATCAGTGCAACAGCGACGGATGCCGCGGGGCAAACCGCCAGTACCGCCATCACCCTCAATATCGACAAGACGCCACCCGTCATCTCGGCCAGTATTTCTCCTGCTCCGAATGCCTCTGGTGTTAGTACCACCACCCCGGTTACCGTCAACTTTACGTGCTCTGATACCCTGTCCAGGATTGCGGTCTGTCCTCCTCCGATTACCGTGAACTCGCCAGGCATACAGGCGTTCAGTGGCACGGCCGTTGATGTAGCAGGCAATAATTCTTCGGCAAGTGTGACCGTTAACATTCAGAACGCTCCACCGCTGCAGATTACGGCTTCCGCCTCGCCGCAGCCGAATGCCGCCGGATGGAACAACACTCCCGTCACAGTCTCGTTTCGGTGCATTGGCGGTGTCGCGCCGGTGCAGTGTCCGGCTCCACAGACGGTAACGACGGAAGGCCAAAGCCAGGTTATCAGCGGGACGGTAACGGACGCCGCTGGAGCTTTCGCTACGGCTTCCGTGTTCGTCAATTTGGACACAACTCCGCCGGTTATTAACGTGACCTCGCCTGCGAGTGGCGGCAATGTGAACACAGCGCAGGTAAACATCCAGGGTCTGACTCTGGACACGCTTTCAGGTATTAATGGCGTAAGTTGCAACGGAGCTGCGGCTACAATTATCGCAGGGACTTTCACCTGTAATGTTAGCTTGGCGACCGGCAGTAACTCCGTGGCAATTATCGCTTCGGATGTGGCTGGCAATAGCACAAGTTCTCCTGTGACGCTGATATTCTCCATCCCCATCAATGTCCAGATCACGTCTCCGCAGGCGTTGCAGTTGTTTTCATCGAACCCAATCACAGTGAAAGGTACAGTCGACAAGCCCAATGCGGTTGTGAGCGTGGGCGGGGTGACGGCCACTCTGAACGGGGACGGAACCTTTACCGCATCCGGCGTGGTCCTCCGCGAAGACAAGAACCTGCTTACGGCCAGCGCCGTCTCTCCCGACGGCGGAATTGGCTCGTCAACGGTGACGGTATTTCTCGATACCCAGCCGCCGGTCGTGCATATTGATACACCCGCTGACGGTGTGATCGTGACTACTCCTCAGATTGACGTGATGGGCAATGTCAACGATATGGTTGCTGGAACAGTGAATGGCGACCAAGTGCAGGTCGCGGTTAACGGTGTGACTGGCGCCGTGGCCAATCGCAGCTTTGACGCGCGCGGCGTGCTGCTGGTGCCGGGTGTGAATACCATCACTGCTATCGCCACCGACAGGGCAGGGAATACCAGCCAGCATCAGGTGCATGTGACATTACAGCAGTTTTCCAGCCAGCAGACGCTGGCCGTGATTTCCGGGAACAATCAGGCCGGGCCCATCAGCACCTTGTTGCCACAGTCGCTGATAGTGCGCGCCACCGATGCGATCGGACGCCCCATGGCGAATATGACGCTGACCTTTGGCGTGGCGAAGGGCGATGGCATGCTGGTCTCCGGGCAGCAGAGTGGGCGCAATTTGACGGTGCAGACCAATGCGAGCGGCAACGCCTCTGTTCAGTTCCAACTGGGCAGCCGCAATGGCATGGGCATCAACCAGGTGGCGGTGAGCGCTCCGGGATTCGTGGGGCAGACAATGTTTTCGGCAGACAGCACCGTTTCTGCAGCCACTCAAATTCATACCGTCTCGGGCGAAGTACAACGAGGTGTAGCCGGGCTTCCACTGGCCGAGCCGCTGGTGGCAATTGTGTTTGACGCCGGTGGCAACCCGGTAGCGAACGTCCCTGTGACTTTCACAGTGCAGTCGGGCGGAGGCCTAATCAATGGTCAGACAATGGTTAGGCAAAATACTGATCGTGACGGCAAAGCCTCTGCCGTACTGGTACTCGGCCAACAAGAGGGAATCAACAACAACGTAGTCACGGCGTCTTTCAATGGACTCACAGGCCAGCCCGCGGCGTTTGCAAGCTCGGGCGTGGTTTCTGGTCCGGCAGGCAACACGACGTTCAGCGGCATCGTGCTTGACGATGCCAACCAGCCGATTGTGAACGCCACAGCCAGCATCAAAGGCACGAATCTCTCTGCCGTTACCAATGCCAGTGGCCGCTTCATGATCGCGAATGTTCCAGTAGGCGATCTGGTCCTGTTTGTGGATGGCTCCACCAGCACCAATGCAGAGGTTTATCCCACACTCTCGTTCCAGGTTGCGACTGTGCCAGGCATTGACAACGCGCTTCCCGGTCCGATCTACCTACCGGAGATTGACACGGCTAACTCCCAGGTGGTTGGTGGTGACCAGCACGTAATCCTTACCATGAAGGGAGTTCCGGGCGTTCAATACAAAGTGTTTGCTCATTCTGTGACGTTCCCCGATGGCACGCACACGGGCAGGTTAACTCTGTCTCAGGTTCACGCAGACAAAGTTCCCATGACGCCGCCCAACGGAACAGCCCCACGACTGGTAGGCACATTGCAGCCTGCAGGGGTTAAGTTTGATCCGCCTATCCAAATGACTTTGCCTAACACAGACTGCATGGTGCCTGGGCAAATCACGGAGATCTTTAGTTTTCATCACGATATTGAGCAGTTTGTAACGGAAGGTACTGCCCACGTCAGTGACGATGGCTCAGTTATTGTTTCTGATTCAGGATTCGGCCTAACCGTTTCAGGTTGGCATGGCGCTTCCGGTGGGACACAACCGACTGCCTGCGCTAATAATTGCAATACCAATCATGCATGTGAGATTAACTCTTGCACTAATGGTAGTTGCCTGCATCAGCCGCCACAAGCACCTGAAGCCTGCTGCGAATTCTTCCCGCCGAAGACTCCAGCGCACCCAGTGAATGTTACACTTCGGCGCGGACTTTATAATACGGAGACGTCATGCTGCTCCCGTTTTGATGGCGTGGTTCCAGGGAATTTAAGTGTCTCAGACTTAATTGAAAATGGGTTCTTGACCGGACTAGATTCTTGTGCCGCTCCTGCGCCCAATACCAGACAAAGGGTATATGATGGCTGCTCATTGCCCGTGTTCGTTGTCGCCTTACTTGATGTAATAGCTTTTGAAACCTCCAATGGAATACCATTCAGCGGTGACAAAGATAACCCTGCCGGAGGTAAAACTACTCGCTTCTCACTCAATCCGCAGCCGGTTCCACTGCCGTTATTTCAACAGGACCCATTCACGACAAATGGTCTTGCCTGTGACATTCATGATGAATGTTATCAGTCTTGTTCGCAAGATCATTTTGGTCACAAATCCTTTTGTGACCAAACACTAAAGGCTATTGCCCTCAATACATGTATCAACTCAACTGATGACGCAGACACTGTCAAAGTGTGCTTTTTTGCGGCGAGCGAATACTATCAGGGCGTGAATCTCGGTGGAGCAGGAGCCTATGAAGAAGATCAAAACAAATACTGCAATTGTTGCCAGACTACATCGCCAGGCGTCGCGCCTGTGTCACCAATAGGGAGTACAAAGTGAATATGAAAGCAATCACTATCCTTATCCTGGCATTGACTGTCAATGGAATGGAGGTGTCTCCATGTCACGCTCAGAAAGCAGAAGTAATAACCGATCGCGTGCTTGAGTTGAGTAATTCAAATGAGGTTACAGCAATCACGGGCGACTCGGATGGCAGCCTGTGGATATCTACTGCGGTCTTTTCCTTAACAGTCAAACCTAAATTTTTTCTGCCTCATGTCACTAGACTTACGAGTCGCGGCCTAATCGCGGAAGAGTTTGAGATTAAAGCGCCGGCCGATGATGAAGTCAGAGAGGCAGGTTTTTCTGTCGTCGCTTTGGCGGTTGATAAGGCTAAAGTGACGGCGATTCTCTCATATGCGGGGCACGATTTGTGGTGGGTCAGTATTGATCGGAAAACCGGCATACAGAAAACACACAAAATATTTACCGCTCAAAATGATGCAATATCGGGATTGCGCGGTTTTTTCCTCACCCCCGACACGGTCGTTGTCTATGGAATTACCTCGCTTAAACCGATTGCGATGAGCTTGAAAGACGACGGCAGAATCATGTGGTCATTGCACGTCGACTCCCGCCATGGATTGTTCGTGGACGCTCTTCCCTTGACAAATTCTAAGTTCGTGTTTCTGGAGCGAGATATTGATCTCGTAGCCAAGACTGTTGGTTCGACTGTGGTCGTTGCAGGTGCCGACGGAAAGATTATGGCTCAACGGCAACTGCCTGGAACCGCAACCGCAGTGTATCTTGCTGGCTTGGACGAGGTCGTTATGTCGGCGCAGGACAAAGAATTGATGAGAATCGTTCGCTGCTCTTGGTCTTCGAGCGAATGTAATGAAGCAAAAGTGTCAATTCCAATGACCAACTCGCAAATTATTGCTCTGGGCGCTTCGGGGAGTTCTGTGATTGGCTATCAGCAGCGCACTCTTGTATATGTTCAGGTGTCCAAAGATGGCGACATTATTAAAAGAGTTCCATTACAGAGCGATCAAAGCTTGCTTCTTGATGTGCAGGCAAAGGTGATTGGCTCAATGGTTTATTTGGTTGGGAAACAGTATGTTCGGGAAGCTGACGGTGTTGCCGAAAAAGTGCGATTCATCTCCTTTGTACAGTGATCGAGACGCGGATGGTCAGACAAGATTGATGTTGGATCGTTTGCACGATACGAAATGCGGAAGTGAACGGGAGTCTTTAAATAAAATGAGAGGTGTATCTAGACCTGCCGTTTGTGGAATATTGTTTGGAACTGTTGTGGTGATTGGGGTTCTTTGCTACTTTGTGCTGCTCTTCAGCGGATGGCCACAACATCACGCTCCAAGACTCGCTGCTGGTATCACTCGAGTTGCGCAGGCACTTTGGTTTCCTGGTTCGGTGGTGGGCTTTGCGCTTCCCTTGCCAATGCTCGCCAGAGTGATACTCGTGCCAGTTGTCAATTGGTGCTTTTATTATTCTGTTGGATTTGTCATTTGTCGCGGGCTAGAAAAACGCGCCAAAAGTTGATCTACAACTGCGCAACGGTAATCCAGGAAAAGCGATAGAAAAGAAAGCGAACTCCTTTATTAGTAATAAGGTTGAATACTATTGTGGTGTTTAGCCGAGGCCATAGGGCGGAGAAGGTATGACTCGAATGTGGTTGAAAGCAACAAAAACACGACGCTCCAGCGTGATGGTACTGATGTTGTTGGTAGCATGTGTGCTTTCGGCGCTGGGGCAGACTCGGCAGTTGGACGATAGCTGTACGGCCACAATTCAGAATCGCAGCGTGCAGATCAGTGCGGACGGGACATTCGCAATTGGAAACACACCCGTCAGTCCAGGGCTTTATCGCGTTCATGTCGTTTGTAAGAATCCTGATGGTACAGCTACGGGGGGACAGTCAGGATTTTTTAGCCTCACCGCTAATGGTGATATTCCAATTCCGGCAATCATGTTAGGGGTTATCGATCCTACGCCTGTCTCGGTAGCGTTGAGCGCAGTTCAGGGTAATCTCACGACGGCTGGGCAGACCACTCAGCTTACGACCACCGCCACTCTTCCAGATGGATCTACCAAGGACGTAACACCGCTTACATTGGGAACAACCTATGTAAGTACCAATCCAAATATCGCAGCAGTTTCACAGGATGGTCTGGTTACTGCGGTCAACCGCGGTACGGTGTTCGTCACGGCCCGCAACGAGGGCGCAGCAGCGACGATCCAGATCAACGTGAACACTCCGGTGAGCACGGTGGGTGACGGTATCCCAGATGCTTGGAAGATTGCCCACGGTCTGAGCATCACCGATCCCGGAGTGGCGAGCCAGGATCCGGACGGCGACGGACTAACGAACCTTGAGGAATTCCAGCACGGCACCGATCCGCACAACCCGGATACGGATGGCGACGGCATCTCGGATGGCGACGAGGTCCACAAGTACCACACCGATCCGCTGAAACCAGACACCGATGGCGACGGTATTTCTGATGGCATGGAGATCAAACTGGGCACGAACCCGCTGAATCCAGATACGGACGGGGATGGCATTCCTGATGGCGTCGAGATCAAACTGGGGCTCAATCCTCTTGTGCCGGACGTGACTACCACGGTGCAAGGGCGGGTAGTGGACGGCATGAATAATCCTGTGGCTGGAGTTTCGGTGGTGGTGTTTGGCCTGATCACGGGAGTGAGCGACAGCACGGGTTTTTTCACCATTCAGCATGTGCCTGCGCATATCGGCATGATTACTGCCGTGGCCCGTATCGTGCAAAACAACCTGATACAGGAGGGCCAGTCTTTACCCGCCGCCGCGGTTGATACCGCGATTACTAATGTAGGCACCATCCAACTGGGACGCAGCAATGGCAGCGTTTCGGGCATCATCACGGATACGCAGAACCGTGCGGTGGCAAATGTCCAGGTGACCATCAACATTGGGCCGGATACTCGTGTAACCACCACCGATGCAAGCGGCCTCTATGCGTTCAATGGACTCTCGCCCAATCCTTTTGTTATTACCGCGACAGATCCACGCAGCGGGTTGCGCGGCAGTACGGTTGGCGTTTTGAATGCCAATTCGTCGGCGTCGGCGAACTTACAGCTCTCGGCCTCGGGCACGGTGAAGGGGACGGTGTTTCCTGTCAACGGCACAACGCCAGTAGCGGGCGCGACGGTGGTCTTGTCCGGCACGACTCTGGTGACCGTTACCAGTGATAAGAGCGGACAGTTTGTTTTTGATTACGTGCCCCTGGGCGCATTCACGCTGGATGCCACGGATGCGAATGGAAACCATGGCCGCACGACCGGAGTCATCAATACCACCAGCGATGTTATTCAGAGCAATGTCACGTTTCTGGGAAGAGGCACGGTTTCGGGTACGGTGCGTGATGGACTGCAAAATCCGGTAGCCAATGCTGCCGTGACGCTGGGTGGCGGAAGTATATTCGGTGGCAGCTTCACGACCGTCACCGATGGTGGCGGACACTACTCGTTCTCCAGCATTTTCGTTGGGTCTTTCAATGTGACGGCCAACTCAAGCCTGTCAAAGTTGGGCGGGCAGGCCCGTGGCAGCATCGCCAGCGACGGCCAGAGCGTGACGGTGAATATCACGCTTGCTGCATCGGTGACGGTCACGGGAACGGTGTTCCACGCAGATGGAGTTACGCCTGTTCCGGGTGCGCAGGTGGCGCTGGCCGGGGGCTTCAGCACGGTTGCCGACGCGCAGGGCCGTTACACCATCAATTTTGTTCCGCTGGGCAGTTACTCTATTTCAGCGAGCGACCCCAGCAACGGTGACCAGGGCTCGGGCACGGTGACTCTCGGCACGGCGGGCCAGACGCAGACCGCGAACATTATTCTCAATGGTTTGGGCAAGGTCACGGTGACGCTGCTCGATGGCGCGGGTAACCCCGCGCCGAATGATGCGGTATCGCTTACCGGGCAGACGAGTTTCGGCGGAACATTTAACGGAGTCACGCGATCGGATGGGACATTTCTGTTTGACCATGTCCCCGCAGGCAGTTTTAGCGCGACTGCCATGGATCCCATTACTCAGGCACGTGCTCCCGCCGTCAGCGGTTCTGTTACTGCCGGTGGCAACATAAGTTTGACGCTGCAGTTGCAGCCGGTGGGAAGCGTAGCTGGCACGGTATTCGCCGCGAATGGAGTTACACCGGTTCCGGGAATATCGATCAACATCGCTGGACAGGTGAATAAGACCACCAGCAGCGCCAGCGACGGCAGTTTTAGCTTCGCCAGTTTGCCCAGCGGAGCCTACACGCTGAAAGCGGTGGACGGTGGAGGCAGCACGAGGGCGCAAGCGACTGTGACTGTCACCACGCAGGGAACCGCAGTTGTTCAGAACCTGGTCTTGCTTGGTCTTGGAACAGTCACCGGCAGGGTACTGGCTACGGACGGCAGCGCACAAGCCAACGTCTCCGTGAGTGTGCTGGACGCAAGCGGCAAGACCCTTACTGGTCTTACCAATGCGGGTGGAGCATACACTATTACTCAGGTCGGAGTAGGCCCGTTCACCGCCCGTGCAAGCCTGCAGACTGGTACGGCGAACCTTACTGGCTCAACCCAGGGACAGGTGACCGGGGACGGCGCCACGACGACGGCCGATATTCAGCTTGAAGCGCAGGCGCGTTTCCTTCCCGCAACTTTAAATGATGCCAATGGACTTCCATATCAGGTGTCCCAGGACGGTTCGCTACGGGACGGGCTGGACGACGAGTTTCATAGTTTTGTTAGTTCGCTGCCGCAGGGAGCGCTTTTCCTCGACGTGATTTCTAACGGCACGGCAACACGGTTTAGCGGCGATGGCAGCAGGGCCGCAACCGCCAGCGATGGCCGTGAGTTCGATCTCCAGCAGCAGAACATCGGTGGCGTGAACGTAACGCGCAGGATTTACGTCCCCAGAGACGGTTACTTTGCCCGGTATCTGGAAGTGCTTACGAACCCGAGTTCGTCCCCCATTTCGGTGGGGGTACGCCTGACCAGTGATCTGCGCTTTGTTACGCGGATGTCAAACGGGCAATTAATATTGCTGGAGCCGAAGCTCATCGCTACTTCGAGTGGTAACAACTTCCTGGACGCCAGTGCCAATTGGGTGATTCTGGACGATGATGTTGACAGCGACCCCTTCCTGAATACGAATGAGAACCTGCCTCCGGTGGCCCATGTCTTTGCGGGAACCGGCGGAGCACTGCAGGTCAGCAGTGCGCAATTCAACATTGATACGCAGAACAGCCAGGGGACATGGACGGAGGAATTTGACAACATCACGGTTCCCGCCAACGGGCAGGTAGTACTGCTGCATTTCCTGGCTACCCAGATCAATCGCACCGGGGCACTTGCTTCGGCGCGGCGTTTGAGCCAGCTTCCGCCAGAAGCTCTGGCGGGAATTGCGGCCAGCGACCTGGCAGGGATCCAGAATTTTGCTGTACCAGCAAATGGCGTGAGCACCGTGGCCGCGCTGGAGCCACTGAATGGCGAAGTTACCGGAAGCGTGCTCGCCGGGGACAATACCACCACGGTGTCCGGTGCGCAGGTTTCCTGGCAGAGCAGCGACCCGCTGTATGCCCGCACCCGTTTGACTACCTCCGACGCGAATGGCAATTACGATATTGTGGCCCAGTTTAATGATTTTGGCAGCTCCGTGGCCATACCGATTGCCGGTTTCACCGTTCAGGCTACTGATTCCACAACCGGCGTGCAGTCGCCGAACGTCGCCGGAAGCTTTACGCCGGGTAATACCGCCGCCCAACAAAATATCGTATTTACAACTTCCGGGGTTCTTGCCGGCACGGTAAGAAGGGCAAGCGGAGACGTGGTCAGTGCGGGAACCGTGCAGATCAGCGGTGGTGGATTGCAGCAACCGCTCAATGTGTCCATTGCCGCCAACGGTATATATAAGGTCGCGGAACTACCCAGCGGCCAGTATGTCCTTATGGCCTCCGTCCTGAATACTGAAGGGGCCGCCAACACCGGAATAGCCACGGTCTCTCTGGTGCAGGGGCAGGACGCAAACGCCGACATTACTCTTCAACCCACCGGAGGCGTGACGGGAACGGTGTTTAGCGCCAGCAATGCTCCCGTGACCGAACTGCTGGTTCAACTCCACAGCAGCGCCGGCGATTATCAAACCGTCACCGATACCGCGGGCAACTTTGCCTTCTTTGAAATTCCCGTGGGCGCGGCCACGATTCAGGCTTTTGACTCCAATACCAGCACTGCGGCGTCAGCCAGCGTGACCGTAGTTGCCGGACAGAACGCGAACCAGAACCTGACGCTTTCGAATTTTGGCGTAGTGACGGGTTTAGTGACCAGTCAGCAGAACTCACCGGTTGCCGGCGCCCAGGTCGCCACAACCGCCGTCAACGGAACTTTTACTGTCGCCACTGGTTCCGATGGCCGTTACTCGTTCAGTCAAGTCGCACCGGGGCCGGTGACTGCGCAAGCCACTGATCCCATTACGGGATTTTCTGGCGTTGCCAGCGGGACGGTCAGCCTGGCTGGACAGACAGTCGCAATCGACATTCGAGTGGTGGCTTTTGGCAAGGTAACAGGGACCATATTCCAGGCCGACGGGACCACTCCGGTCCCTGGGGCGCAAATTGTGATTTCGGGGGCAGCGAATGCCAGCACGGTTTCCGATACGCAAGGGCATTACAGTTTCCCGTTTGTTCCGCTCGGAGCTTATTCACTCTCAGTCACCAACCCCGCGACCGGAGACCGGGGCGTGGCCAATGATCAGATTACGGTGAATGGCCAGGTAAGGACGATCAATGTCGTTCTGAACGGGGTTGGAACACTGGCGGTACTGGTCCAGGATGCCGCTGGAACCCCCATATCCAACGCGCAATTGTCTCTAATCGAACAGGGCCGTTTCGGAAGAGGACAAACTGGTACTACGCTGGCGGATGGGACCTTTGTATTTAACAATGTACTGGCAGAAGGCTTCACCCTTACCGCAACCGATCCGGCGACCCAGTTGGGTGGCTCGGCTTTTGGTAATATAGCGCCCGGCCAGACGGCCAATGTGACAATTAATCTCCAGCCGTCAGGCGTGATACAGGGCCAGGTGCTGGCCGTGGACGGCATTACTCCGCTGCCGGCCATTGCGGTGCAGCTCTCTGGTCGGCAGAGCCGGCAAGTCAGTAGTGGATCTGATGGCAGTTTCCGTTTCACCGCCGTTCTGCTGGGCACATACACACTCCAGGCAGTTGACACGAACGGGCAACTACGGGCGAGCAGGAGCGGAATAGTGCTGGCCAGTAACGGAGATACGGCCAACGTCAATCTGTCTCTGGTGGCCGAAGGTGGCGTTAGCGGTCAGGTGCTCAATCCCGATGGAACGCCGGCGCATGTGATTGTCTCTTTGCGAAGCAGCAATGCAGAAATTGGCGGTTCGCAAAGTACAAACACGGATACCAACGGGCAATACTCGATTGCGACGGTCCCTCAAGGCCCCTTTAGCGTGACAGCCAGCGACCTCAGCCAACGGTTATTCGGAGAGACGTTTGGGGTGGTCCAAAACGATGGTCAGGCAGTTACAGCGAATATTCAGCTTGCAAATAACGCCGCGACTCTTCCGGCCACGCTGCTGGATTTCAACGGATTTGCCTTCGATCTTCAGGCCGATGGCAGTGTGGGCCGTGGCGGCAATGGCTCAGGCCCTGTTGCTTACGATGGAGGTCTGCATCTCAGCCTGACCTCGGGCGGAAGCCAGTCTCTTTTTAGCGGCAGCAGCGTCGCTTTTTCCGAGCAGAATGGCCGCGAGATCGTTATTGAACAGGCGGGAGTGGCTGGTCTTGATGTTACGCGACGCATCTTCGTTCCTGACACCGGCTATTTTGCCCGCTATGTCGAGATTTTGACGAATCCGGGAAGCGCTCCAATCACGGTTGATGCAAAGATTTCGTCTACCCTCGACTCTGGGCCCGCGACGCGGATTGTGGCGACCTCGCAAGGCGATAATACATTTACCAACAATGATTTCTGGCTGGTCACCGACGGCGATGATGGCAGCCACCCATTTCCAGCCTCCGGCCCGAAGCTGGCCCATATCTTTGGCGGTCCGAATTCCAAATTGCCACCTGGAGCCGTGGGGCTTGCACCTTCTGGTGATAATCATTTGTCATATGGCTGGAATGGCATAACCCTGCAGCCGGGACAGAGCGTGGCTTTGATGCACTTTGCCGTGCAGCAGTTCAGCCAGCCATCCGCCATTGCGGCGGCGCAGCGTCTGGTCCAGTTGCCTCCAGAAGCTCTTACAGGTCTGAGCAATGATGAGATTGGGGCAATTTCCAACTTTGCCATTCCGGCTAATGGGGTCAGCGTGCTGCCACCGTTGCCGGTTCCTCAGTTGGGAGCGCTCTCAGGCCGGGTACTTGCCGTTGACGGTCAATCACCGGTGGCCAATGCCAGCGTGACTTTCCGAGGTGACGACTTGTTTTTTGCCCGTACCAGCGTGATCTCCGCTGATAGCTCGGGAAGCTTCAGTCTGCCTTCGGTATCGATCGAATCCTTCTCATTACAGGCAAAATCGCAGGGTGTTCAATCGCCGCTCGTGACGGGTAATTTTTCCGCTGGCACGACTGCTGTTCAGGACATCATTTTCAGCAACACCAGCCTGATCCGGGGAACAGTACGGCGCCATACCGGAGTCGCCGTGACCGGCGGAGAGATCACCGGGAATATCTTCGCCATCATCAATAATGATGGCACTTATCTGATTCCGATCGTCTCTGCTGGCAACTTCAATTTGACCGCTAATGTGCCGGTGCCGCAGGGAGGCACGGATCTTTTCGGAGTTGCGAACGTGACTGTTACGGCAGGGCAGGTGATCAACCAGGACATTAGCGTTCAGCCTACCGGAACCGTTAGCGGTACGATTATGACGCTGGCCGGGGCTCCGGTCACTGGCGAACTCGTTCAGATAAGCGGAACCGACTCGGTGGCCGGAATTGGCGGGGTCTTGCTCAGCCGTTCCATCACAACGGATGCATCGGGCAAATTCACGTTCTTCGATGTCCCTGTAGGAACATTCAGCGTATCTGCCATCGATCCCGTTTCCCGAGTTGCCTCCACTGTTCCAGTGACCGTGAGCCAGGACCAGACATCCACTGTGAATCTGCAATTTGGCGGAGTGGGAACGCTGAACGTACAGGTGAACTTTGCCGACGGAAGCGCGGCTCCGAATGCTCAGATAACCATACGGTCCAACGCGACCAATGGAAACTTCCAGTTTGCCGGCTTTACCGACGGCATGGGCAGGATAACGATCACGAACGTTCCCGTTGGCGCTTTTGACGTCAGGGGCCTGAATCCCAAAAACACTCTTCTTGTTAAAGATGCTGTCGGTACAATTGCAAATAACGGCGATACCATTCAAGTGACAGTGACTTTTGCAGCGACAGGAACCATCAGCGGCCGGCTCTTACACAGCAATGGAATACCCGTAGCCAATGGTTTTGTCGAGTCATTCCAGGTAGGGGTTGGTAATTTTGGAACAACCACCACCGACTCCATCGGAAACTATACGCTTTCCCAGATGCCGGTCGGACAGGCAATCACCGTTCGCGCTCACAACCCAAATGATTTTGGCGCATTTCATGATTCGGTGAACACTCTCACTGCGGCGGGCCAAAACCTGATTGTCAATTTAACGTTGCCGGCGCTGGCTACGGTGAACGTCACGGCACTGGCGGCTAATGGCGCCCCCCGAGCAGGCTTGCGTGTTCAAATAAATGACACCCTGCGGGGACGGTTCTCTTCATCCGGGTTTACGAGTACCAATGGGACTTTGACGATACCCTTTGTTCAGGAAGGGCCATTCATTATTCAAGCTTTTATCCCGAACTCGGCCCAACTCGCGGGGGAATTCACGGGAACCATAAATCCGGCCGATGACAACAGCACCGTCAATGTGGCGCTCCCCGTCGCGGCAGCCGGGTCCGTCCAGGGGAGGGTGCTCGCAGGAGATGCACGGACACCTGTACCGAATGCCTTTGTTGAAATGCTCGATGTGATCAGCGGGTCTCAGCTCACAACAACGCGCACTGATTCCAGCGGAAGCTATGTCTTCTCCAATGTGGCTGCAGGCAACCAGGGATTCAGGATACGCGTTCACTTGCCGAATGACTCCAATACATTTTTCGATCAGACGGGAAACATCCAGAACCCGGGCGACACCGTGACCGTAAACTTCACCTTGCCCATAGCGATAATGACTGGAAAGGTCACTTTCTTTGACGGTACACCAGTGTCGTTCCCGAGCATATTTGTCACCCAGAACTTTATTAGCGGCACTTTCATCGGGAGGCCAAACACAGTTTTATATACAGGCGCCAGTGATGCCAATGGAAACTATGTTTTGGTTGGTCCGGGGGCGGGAGCATTTACCATCATGGCGGAGGACGACCACGATTCTGCCCTGAACGGGAGCGTTGCAGGTGTAATTTCCGATATTACCGCGCCCCAAAACTTCGATATTACGATGCCACCTTCCGGCACGGTGACCGGCGCCATTACAGATGCTCTTGGAATTCCTGTGCAATCCGGACTGGTCAACGTTGCCGTTCCCGGTGACAGGTTCGACCAGGTCACCTCCACGGACCAAAATGGGATGTATCAGATCAACCGCGTCGCCAGTGGTACTGTTTTAGTACATGCATCCAACAGCGCGCGCACGACTTTTGGAAATGCTCCCGGAACCCTGACCACTGAAGATCAAATTGTGACCATAAATGTGTCGCTGCCGGCCACCGGCATTGTGACCGGAACGGTGTTTCAGGCCGATGGCGCAACTCCCCTCGCCAATGCCAATGTGACCGTCCAAAACTTCACTAACAGCGGGCACGACGGATTCTCGGAAATCTTCGTGCGCACGGACAACTCCGGCAACTATCAGGCCAGCAATGTACAGGTCGGCATGATCCAGGTTGCTGCCCAGAGCGGCAATACATTTGGAATTGCAGATGGAGTGCTGACCGCGGGTCAGCCTGCGACCATTAATATTACGATGGGCAGCGCTGCCAGCAGTTCCGTACAACTCAATGGCAGCAATGGCTTCTTTTACTCGTTCTCCTGCACGGGCGAAGTGGATGGCGGGTCCCTTGATGGAACTTTCGGCGATCCATACTCTGGCAGTGAACTTCTTAACATTGACGGCGAGGCCTTCGCCTTCCCCTGCGTTCGGGCAACGCGCACAGATTTAAACGGAAGGGATGTTGTATTCGGCCCGGCGCAGATTGCAGGCGTCAATGTGACCCGCAAGACTTATGTTCCACCAAGCGGCAGCTTTACCCGATATCTGGAAATCATTTCGAATCCCGGGAGCACCCCACGCACGATTACTCTTGGTCAGGAAACCTTCTTTAGTCGTTTGTTCCTTCCGCTTTTGATTAGTCCATCTGATACCGGTAACACCTACTTCATCGCCGATATGAGCCGCACCAGTTGCTGCGTCCCAGGCGTGGCTGAAGTTGTTGCCGGTCCGAATGCCTCGGTTGCTGCTGGCTCGTTTAACTTCTTCCGAGGCAATGAAGACATTCTGTGGCACTGGGGCGAGGTTACGATCCAGCCCGGACAGACGGCAATCTTCATGCACTTTACCGCGCAACATGATCGTGCTGACAATACGGGATTACAAAGCGAAGCCCAGGCTTTAGTGAATCTTGCCGATCCAGATGCTCTTAACGGCCTGGATCCGCGGGAACTGTCTCAAATCGTGAATTTCAACATCAACGGCGCTTCTGGCGGCCCTTCAACCGCTACTGTTGCCATTACTGTATTGGGTTCCAGCCAGGCTCCTGTGGCGGGAGCGGAGGTCATTACCGAGGATGGTGTGGGTAACGCGGTAACTGGTACAACCGATTCAAATGGCATGTTCACTGTTACGGGAGCACCATTGGGATCGTTTACCGTGACAGCCGAGAATCATGGGTTTGCAGGCTCGGCCCGCATCAATATCAACCCGGCGCAACTGGGAACAACGATTGGGGTCACCGTCGATGCTCCGCTGACGGGGAATATCACTGGTACAGTATTTGCGTCTGACGGCGTGACCCCTGCTGCGTTTGCCCCGGTGAATATCATGGACGGCGCCAGCGGCGCAGGGCTGGCTGCCACGACCACCGATGCGACGGGTCACTATCTCTTCTCGGGTGTGGCTACGGGAAACAATGGGTTCCTGGTACGTGCCCAGGCCGCGCAAAACAGCAACATTGCGACTACCGAACCGGGAGCGTTTGCCGCCAGCGGAGATCAGATTACCGTCAATCTGATCCTGCAGGTTTCCATAGTCAAGGGAAGAGTCGTCTTCTTCGACAACACTCCCGTACCGGCGCCTGCGGTCACTCTCTTCGAAAACGGGCAAACATTTACGCCGGCGCTGAGTGATGCGGACGGCAACTATCTAATCCAAATTCCGGCAGCGGCAGGAATTAATTTCACGGTTACAGCCACTGACGGGCCTTCCAGCCTGAGCGCAAGCGCCAATGGCTCAACCCCGGCAAACCCGTCGGCGGCCGTTGTGAACATTACCCTTCCGCCATCGGGAACGGTAACCGGACGGGTGCTCGATTCCACTGGGTCCCTGTTTGGGTTTGCCTCGGTGGCGTTGTCCAGCATGCAGACGGCGTCGGACCGTTTAGGAACCGCCGATGCACAAGGAAACTTCCGCTTTGACCACGTCCCGGTGGATGCTTTCCTGGTGCAGGCAAATTCCAATTTTGTAGCAGCAGCCACTGCGATTGGAGACCTCACCAGTCCTGGCCAAACTGCAAGTTTCGACCTGACCTTGCCAGCTTTGGGAACCGTCGCCGGAACTGTTTTTGCCTCTGATGGTATAACCCCGGTCCCGAATGCCGGAGTTGCGGTGCAGAATTTTGACAGCATTGGGGCCGAGGCCCCGCTCTTCCCAAAATTATTAACCACAGATAGTAATGGGCATTTTCAGGTGACAGGCGTGCCTGTGGGCCGAATACTGGTGTCGGCTTTCAATGCAAACAGTCCTTCGCAAGCCGGAAGATCGGATGGAACATTGATCGCCGCTCAGCCGGCAACAATCAATGTAACTCTTGGAAATGCCTTTAGTTTCTTCACGCTGACAGCCGAGCATAATCTGCTCCTCGACGGAACCGACGGGTTTCGCTACGATCCGGATTGCCATGGCAATCTGACGGGTGGAAGTACTACTGGTGGCTTCAGCGCCCCATTCCCGCTTTTTTCAGGTGTCATTTTCAGTCTCAATGGTACGGCGGCAGGCAACGTTTTTGAGGGTGCTCATTATCCCTGCTATATTGCCGTACCCACTGACCAGAATGGACGTGAAGCCACATATTCTTCAGTTGGATATGGGGATTTGCGAGTAACAAGAAAAGTTTTTGTGCCGCAATCGGGCGGGTTCGCCCGTTATCTTGAAGTTATATCCAATCCCACTTCCGCTCCCATCCGGGCCGCCGTTCAGGTTGGTTCTTTCCTGAGTGCTGGAAACAACACACGCGTGGTGGTGTCGCCGGCTGATACTGGCAACACCTATGCGATTATCGACAGCAACGGCGTTTGCTGCACGCCTGCCGCAGGTTTTGTTTACAGCGGAGCTTCTGCGCCGGTTGTGGTGACCAACACTCAGTTTGTGAACAACAGCGGTTTTGTCTCTTACCGTTGGGACCTGACCGTGCCGGCGGGAGGCGCTTCAATTCTGATGCATTTTGTAATCCAGCACGATCCATCAGATCCATCCGGTGCCCAGAATCAAGCCCAGGCCTTAATGAACCTGACAGACTCGAGTGCCGTTACCGGCATGACGGATACTGAAAAATCACAAGTGGTAAATTTCGTGGTTCCTTCTGCTGCCTCGAACTCGACCGTGGGCAGTGTCTTTCCGTTCAGCGATTCAGATCATGGGAAGAGTTTCTTCGATCCGCCCGGGGAGTCGATGGGGGGCGCGGATGAATGTGGTTTGATGAAATGGCTGTGTGGCGAGCCAGGTGTGGATCCGGATTCTGAACTCCATCCCGATCCATCGTCCGAGATCTCAGCCTGGATTCCCCTGCCACCAGCGGTTATGTTGTCTCGCAGCATCTCGGTTGCCCATGGTGAAAAACGATGAAATATCTCAGGATTGCGGTTGTGTTATTCAGTGCGGTTGCGTTGCTGCCTGGAAATCTTCTGGCCATGGTTCCCACGCCTTTGCCTGCCTTGCGATTAACTTCGGCCAGTGGACAATCAGTCACAAACCAGGGTTTGCCCAATAAAGGCAACTGGCTGCTGGTCTATGTGCACCCCAGAAGCCATTTTTGTGACGATATGTTGAAGTTATTGCAGACCAACGACTCTCCCAGCCCAGTCGCAGGGATGGTCATTGTGGTGGATGGGTCAATAGATGACCTGCAGGGATTGCAGGCCAAATACCCTAATTTGGCTGGGGCAGCCTGGTACGCTGATCTCAATCACGAGGCCTTTGGTGCGCTCAAGTTGCGCGGCTTTCCGGTTGTGATAGGAGTCAGCCAGCAAACCATGGAATGGATGCTGCACGGCGTCGTTCCCGATCCAGATTCTTTTAGGTCTGCGCTCAACAACTGGTTGCAACGAGGGACACAGTCGCAATGATATCCGGGATTGCAGGAGTTTTCACAAATCCGATGCTGCGCAGGCTGGTGGTGAATCTGGCTGTCTTGCCTGCGCTTGTCGGTTATTCAGGCGCGGCTCTGGCGCAGACACAGGTAAGTAATAATCCATCAAGTGCGGCGAAGATCGAGTTGGTTGAATTCGCCGACTTTGAATGTCCCTTCTGTGCCCGGCAGGCGGCTGACCTGCGCAGGTTACAGGCAGAGTATGGCGACAGACTGGTCGTGACGTTCAGGAATTTTCCCCTTTCGTTTCATGTCCATTCTCGGGCCGCTCACAGGGCCGCTCTTGCCGCACGGGAGCAGGGGAAGTTTTGGGAGATGCATGACCTGATTTTCTCCCACCCGGGCCATCTCGCCAGCGAGGATTTTGAACACTATGCCAGTGAACTGGGCCTGGATATGGACCGGTTTCATCGGACCATGACGGCAGGTTCTTCGCCTGAGCTTGATGCCGACATAGCGGCAGGACTCAAACTCGGCATCAGAGGAACTCCGGCTTTTGTCGTTCACGGCCATATTCTGGAAGGTCTTCAGAGCTATGGCACATTCAGGAAAATCATTGATGCCGAATTGAGCGGACAAACATGGGATCACCAGCCTGCCGCCTCAGCGGAACCTGTCGAGGTGAAAACCGCAGGTGCTCCGTCTCTGGGGGCATCTTCGGCGTCGATTACGATTGTCGAGTTTTCTGACTTTCAATGTCCCTTCTGTGCTCGGGCCGTACCGGGGGTCAAACGCCTGCTCGAAGCCAATCCTGGCAACGTTCGCTGGATTTTTAAGAATTTCCCGCTCGATTTTCATGCAGATTCCGAACAGGCCCACCTGGCCGCTTTAGCCGCGGGTAAACAAGGCAAATTTTGGGAGATGCACGATCTGATCTTTGCTCATCAGCAATCCATCAAACGACCGGACTTACTGGAGTTTGCAACACAGTTAAAGTTAGACATGACCCGGTTCCAGCAAGACCTCGACGATCCCAGGCTGAGGGCCAGTGTTGAAGCTGACAAGAGCGAAGGCGCGAGTCTTGGAGTAACAGGCACACCTACCTACATCATTAATGGGCGAAGGATCACGGGCTTTTCCGAAGTGAAGATACAGGAAATGATGGCTCATTCCTCCGTTCAGCCTGTTGCAGAGAGTCAAAGTTTGTCTGCGGCATTGCCCAAACTGGAGTTGTCTTTTGGGCCGGAGGATGCTCAGTGGAAGATCGATTGGTATGCGGATTTGGGTAGCCCACTCACGGCAAGATCGGCGGTCGCGCTGCAGCAATTCATGGCGGCGCATCCCGGGGCGGTACAGGTGCACTTCAGGAATTTTCCTCTGCCGGGACGCGAGGCTTCCATGCTCCTGCATGAGTTTGTCCTGGCCGCTGCGGCGCAGGGAAAGTTTTGGACAGTCGAAGCTCTGTTGCTGGCCGATCCGCGGCCCAAGGACAGAAACGAGTTAAAACAATTGGCGTCACAGGCCGGCCTGGACGAGGCGAAGCTGTGGAAGGAAGTGGATGCCCAAACGTATGCTTCCTTCATTTCACGCGACTTGAACGAGGCGCGTGAAGCTGGTGTGGCGGGAACGCCCACCTTTGTTGTAGGAGACAAGAAGCTGGATGGAGTGGCCGGTTTGCGGATGCTGAGCGGCAACTAAGGACGGTGCTTCGGGTCACTCGAACAAAGCTGCAACCAGCAGAGAAAATGAAGATTATTTCGGACCGGGAGCCAGTAGTTCGATATTGCTAACTGACAATGTGTCATTTACACGTACACCATGCACCACCGTACGAAAATTGGCCTTTCGGCTGGTTTTCATAATTAAGACACGGGCCTGGCGATTGCCCTCGTTGTCAAAGCGCAGGATTTCTTTGTGATCGGTAAGGAGAGCGAATCCGCCCCGCTCACAAAAGGGCATTTGCAGGCAGCTTTTTGTATGGTTGGCACCAAAATCCTTCTCCACCGCCGCTCGTTCCCGGGCGCAAACAATGTCGACCAGATAGCCGCTCCAGATTTCGGGACGCGTCCTGGCTGGTTGCGATGCGATGCATGCGGATGAGAGAAGAACAGCTAAGAACGCGGACAGAATGCGATGGCCGTGAGTCATAGGAACCTATAGGAGCCTGGGAATCCAAAAGCAGAATGAATAACGCACAGACATTTTCTCACGGAATATCAGCCAGGAAAGTGGAACGCAGCCTGCGATGGCAAATTCCCTGGTCATTGCTGGCACTGCTCTGTTGCCTGACTTTCTCAGGGCCGGACCGGGCCCAGGCCCAGCATGAGGACCACGCAAAAGGTTATGAGCTGCCTTTCGGCAACCAGCCTTATTTGCCCAGCCAGGCTAAAACCAGTTTCGAAGGGTTTCTCGCACCTTCGGATTTTCCTCCAGCAAGCTACTGTGGCAAATGCCATGAAGGTGTGCATGCACAATGGAGACAGTCTGCGCATGCGAATTCGTTTCGCGCGCCCTTCTATCTCAAGAACGTCCAATTATTGATTGATCAGAAGGGAATTGCCAACTCTCGACATTGCGAGGGTTGTCACAACCCGATTGCATTGTTCACTGGCGCTTTGAGCAGGGAATCGAAAGTTAACCGGGCTTTTGACGAGGACGGCATCACATGCTCGGTCTGCCATTCCATCGAGAAGATCCAGAGCACTTCGGGGACCGGCAGCTATATCCTGGGCCGTCCCGCGGTCATGGTGGATGCCTCGGGCAATGCCGTGCCAGGTCTGCCCACCTATGACGAAATCCTGGCCCATCCCGAACGGCATCGGCAGGCGGTGATGCGTCCGTTCTATCGCACGGCGGAGTTTTGCGCGGTTTGTCACAAAGCTGCCGTTCCCCAATCGCTCAACGACTACCGATGGCTGCGCATGTTTACCGTCTACGATGAATGGCAGAACTCATCCTGGTCACGGGAATCGCCGCTCACCTTTTACAGGAAAGAGGCAGCATCCACTTGTCAGGCCTGTCACATGAAGCCGGAACCGGTGCTCAACGATTACACCCGAACGGCAGGACAAGCGGCTTCTCATCGCTGGCTCGGGGCCAACACAGCTATTTCAGCCTTTTACGGTTACGAGGAGCAACTCGATAAAACCACGCAATTTCTGAAGACCGCACTGAAAATCGATCTGTTTGGTCTGGAAAAGGAACAGCCGGCGCGCCGGTTGGCTGCTCCCCTGGGAGTTCAGAATGTGGACCTGAAAGCGGGAGAAACGGTAGTGGCGAATGTTCTGGTGCAAAACACCGGCATTGGCCATAACCTGGTGCCGGAGCAGCGCGATATTTATGAGTGCTGGGTGGAGTTCACTGCTGCCGATGCTTTGGGCAAGGTCTTTTTCCGCAGTGGTGGCCTGGATGATAAAGGGTTTCTCGACCCGGCCGCGCACACCTATACGAATCGTCTCCTGTCGGCTTCGGGCAAGCTCCTGGATATGCATCAGGTATGGGACACCAAACTCCGAGGCTACGACAACACGGTACCCTCGGGCCGCTCCGATCTGGTCCGCTACCGTTTCCGCATTCCTGGTGATATTAAGGGGCCCGTTGTCTTGTCTGCCAAGGTTAACTACCGCCGTTTCCGCCGGGGCTATACGAATTTCATTTTGTTCCCGGAACAGCGCGCATTTCCAGTCGTAAGTCTCGCCGCCGCATCCATTACGCTCAATATTGGCGAAAACAGGCCGGTCGCAAATGCCGATAGCAAAAGCGTCATGCTCCGTTGGAACAACTATGGCATCGCTCTGCTGGGTCAGCAGCAGTACTGGATGGCGGAAGGAGCGTTTAACAGAGTCATCGAACTTGATCCCAGCTATGTTGATGGCTATATTAACTTGGCGCTGGCTCGCTACTCAACACTGATTGAAACCAAAAGGGAGTCTCCCGATGGCCAGGGCAATCTCTCTGCCAGCAACAAATCGGTCCAGGAGTTTGAGCCGGTACTGAAGGCATTAAGTCAGGCTCTGGAGAAACATCCCGGGGATGTAAGAGCTCTTTATTACAAAGGCATTGTCTTCCGCCACCAGGGTCGGCTGGCTGAAGCCACGGAACTGCAAAAGCGAGTACTAAATGCATTCCCTCGCTCCCGGCAGGCGCGTCAGGAATTGGCCTACGATTATTTTTTACAGGGACAAATAAACGCAGCGCGACAAGAGTTCGAGGCAGTCCAGGACATCAATCCAGATGATCTTACTGCCCATTACTATCTCTCCATCATCTATGCCAGGCTGGGGATGACCGAGCAGTCCCGCAAAGAGGGTACTGCCTATGCTCAATATCGCGAAGATCCGACAGTTGGTTCTGTCGCCCAGGGGTTTTGGAGAGCCAATCCGCCTTTGGTGAACGAATTGTCGCCCTATCACGTTCACGAGAACGTCATTAAACCGCCCAAGGCCATCAATGTTGGGGGCTATCTGCCCTGATCCATAAGATCAGGATATTCAATTGCGGGGACAAGATGCGAATCCGCAAAATCGCGTCAGAAACAGATTCACAACTGGTGCGACCCGGCAGGGAAAACGATAGTAAGGAGTCCACGCGGGTGGCCTCCCAGGTGAAAACCAAGTAATCCGGAAGCAAGCGTAATGAGCGGACGCCGCAAAGGCGCTGAAAAGCAGGAAGCGTGATCAATCGCAGTTACGAATTCGCCCTCAGGAAAATAGTGCGAGCAGTGTTGCTTGTCCTGGCTGCACTCTACCTGTCTTTCGGGGCTTTCATTTGGTGGGCTATGCGTCAGCCACCGGAGAAGTTTGGACGAGTGATGGCGAGGATGCCTGCTCCTGTCGTCTTTCTTTTGTACCCATTCGAGACTCTGTGGATGCACGCACGAGCGGGCACTCTGAAGGTGGGAGATCGAGCGCCGGACTTTTCACTTCCTAAACTGGACAAAAGCGAAACCATCGAATTGAAAGCGCTGAACAGGCTAAAACCGGTTGTGCTGGTTTTCGGCAGCTACACCTGACCTCCGTTCCGGCGGGAGGTTCCCGCGCTCAACAAACTTTATGAGCAGTATGGGGACCGGGTGGCTTTCCTCGTAATATACATTACGGAGGCGCACCCCAGCGATGTCTGGCAAATGCAGAGCAATATTCGCGATCAGGTTGTTTTCGCCAGCCCGAAAAGCGAGGAAGAACGTGCGTCTGTGGCCAGGATCTGCATGCGCAGGCTGGCCATAAAATTTCCCGCGGTTGTTGACGAGTTTGGTAATTCTGCCGAACGGGCCTACACGGGATGGCCGGATCGCATTTATCTCATCGACGGCCATGGCCGAATCTCTTATAAAAGCAGACCCGGTCCTTTCGGATTCAGATCTGCTGAGTTAAGTGCAGCGCTTGCCCGTATGTTTGCAGGAAGTATGTGAGCGCTATGTGAAGCTTCATGGCTTCACATAGCGCTCACGCGGATTGCCCCCACTCGCCACGGTTCTCTTGGGTTCTGGTTTCGGAATGACAAACGCAGCTGCCCTTACATGCTCGACACCGACACCTGCTCCTACCGCATGAGGGGGTTCGAACCAGACCGTTTGAAGCGGCTGCAGAGAGTCCCGGTTCATGAAGGTGCATTTTCGTCCGTACGAAGTCAGCGACGGGCGCATTAACCCACCCGTCTTCGTCGCCGGTTGACTTGCGTTAAATTGCACTGTACCCAAAATGTACCCATGAACCGCCAGTCTCGCCATTTTGGCCATTGCAGCCATTATTTAAATCAATAACTTACGTATTATCAAAGACCTCAAAGAGTCCGATCCCGACTAGCTCCACCAAATTAAAATCAAATAAATCATAGGCTTGTGCGTTATCAGCGGATGGGGATTCCGTTGTCAAAGTGGGTTTGTGCCGTTCTGGTGTCGTAACCCTGTGTTCTTGGTGTGCTTTGTTTGCTGGCCAGTGAATCCAGCGCCTTGCGCTTGGCGTCCACACGGACATGATGGCGATGCCAGCGTGATTACAGAAAAGAGATTTATTCCGCGCTTAAGACTGTAAGGGCTCCGAGACTCCGGAGCCCTTATTGCTTCAGGGATTAATAAAGAATTTTTACGCCCAGCTGAAGCACGCGCGGATTGGTAATGGTTGACGTTATCGTGCCGAATGCCGGGCTGCCTAAAACTCCATTGGGCTGCGCGAAAGCAGGCGTATTGGTTAGATTAAATATCTCGGCCCGAAGCTGCAGGTTTACCGCTTCCCTGATTTTGGAGTTCTTGATAAAAGCAATGTCCGCGTCTCTGTAGGAAGGACCGCGAACAGGATTGCGGGAGCTGTTTCCCAGCGTAAATTGCGGCGCTACGGCAAATGCGGCCGTGTTAAAGAATTTGGCCGGAGACTGCTGGTCCGAGGGCAGGTTAACGTCACCCACGATGTTGGGCCGCTGCACTCCGTAGCCGGCAAAGGCATTGAAGTTAGTGATCTGCGTGATGGGGACAGGCAGCCCTGATTGCAGGGAAACCACTCCGGAAATCTGCCAGCCATTGGCCACTTTCCCGCCAAAGCCATGGACGCGGACCGGAACGTCCCAAATGTAATTTGCACTGAGCACGTTAGGAATGTCGCCCGTGGAACTGTCTCTTTCCCGCCGCAAATTGAAGCTGTCCGCGACCGGAAAATTAGCGATTGGGCCGGTCAGCACGGATGCATCGAAGACAGAGGAAGCTTCGTCAATCAGTTTGGAGTGCGTGTAGCTGATCGTATAGGAAAGACCATGGGAGAGACGCTGTTCCAGTTTGGCTTCAAAGGCATGATAGTGCGTGCTGCCGACATTGTTTCTGTAGAAAGCAACGTTGGTGAATTCCGGAAATGGTTTTAGAAGCTGCGCCCGGGTAATCGTTGGACCGCCCAGCGACGAACTGCGGGGAACCAATCCAAAGAATGGATTGGCCACGGATTGCGTAAGGCTTGCTCCCTGCGCCAGTTGGTCGGGTGTCAGCTGATTGATATTCACGTCCGGCAAGCCAACATGCACAATGTGCGACCCGGCGTATCCCACTTCAAAGGCG
This sequence comes from Candidatus Angelobacter sp., assembly GCA_035695325.1. Classification (GTDB taxonomy): domain Bacteria; phylum Acidobacteriota; class Terriglobia; order Terriglobales; family Acidobacteriaceae; genus Angelobacter. The sequence goes on along the minus strand of DASSEH010000330.1, from coordinate 92,403 downwards.
ACGTTCTTAAACAGCTCGTGTTCCACGGCAAAGTTCCACTGCTGCACGTAACCCGATCCCAGGGCACTGTTGACCGCGAACACTCCTTGCCCCAGGCCAGCATCAGGTGTAAGAGGAATGGGCGTAACGGTAGGTCCACCGGAAAGAACAAACGCGGGATGAACGTTATCGAGGGTCTGCTGGGTTACTGTCTGCAAGAACGGGAACTGCGGCGTAGTAAATGGAGTGGTGATTCCGGCCTGCTCGATCCAAACCAGACCGTAGCCCGCGCGGATGACCGTCTTATCCTGAAGCAAATAGGCCAGCCCCACGCGCGGTCCAAAATCAAGCTTGTGCAACTGGCGGGCCGCATCGGGAAAACCATTCTGGCCAAAGAAATCGAGCTTTTGGGTTTGCAGGTTAAAAACTGCTCCCTGATTGTCCGCTTCTGTGGACGGAAAATTCAGGGTGTAGCGCACGCCTGCATTGATCGTGAGCCGGCGCGTGGCCTTCCAGTCGTCCTGAATGAAGTACTCCTCAATATGGGCACGCGGCCGGATGGTTTTGGCCTGCAGGTCTATCTGAAACGACTGGACCTGGCCCAGCAGAAAGCTGGCTACGGCATTTCCCGTTGCGGCGGCCGCGGCCGGACTGGAAGGATCATTGGTGAAAAGCTGGTTGAATTGAAACTGGCCGGTCGGATTCGGTGGTTGCAGAATATCGAGTTGCTCCCAGCGAAAATCTGCTCCGAACTTCACACTGTGCTTGCCGAATTGCCAGGAGACGTTGTCCACCAGCTCGGTTACAGCGGTCGTGGAATCAAGATTCGTGCTGGCGGGCGAGCCGATTTGCTGCAGTCCTGTAATCGAGATTGCCGGAAGCACATTTTGAAATGCAGTGTTTGCCGGAATGCCGGGCAATTGTCCCAACGAGCCGGAGAGTGTCGCTCCACGGCGGGTGATTCCGCGCCGGGTATAGCCCACCCGCACTTCATTCACAATGTTTGAGTTAAAGCTGTGGGTGTAGTTGCCCACAAACTGCTGGCCGAGAGTATTGGCCGCGCCGAGGCTGCCGCTGCCATCCGGCAGAGGCGCCGCGGGATTAAGAAAGTCGCGGAAATACGAGTAGCGGCCAAAGAAATGGTTCGCGTCATTGAAGTTGTGGTCAAAGCGCCCATCCAACTGGTCCTGGTTCTCCTGGTCAGTCGATACCAGCTTGAAGTTGTTGGCAGTTCCAGGCTGGTTGGGAAGCGGATACCGGTTCAGAATGGCCAGCGCTACAGGATCTATGCGATTCAGGGGAATTTTGTCTCCGGCAAATTCCGTTCGGGTGAAGCCACCTTTTCCATTGGAAGTTGTAGTCGCGGGATCAAATACCTTTTGCGTGAAGATTCCCTGCCGCTGCGCCAGTGTCGGGACGGTCGAAGTTTTGGTGGTCCCAATCGCCTGTCGCGTGCCCTGATAATCGAGAAAAAAGAAGCTCTTGTTCTTTACAATCGGTCCGCCCAGAGTACCGCCAAACTGGTTACGGCGGAATTCCGGTTTATTCACGCCGGCCGGAACAAAAGTATCTTTGGCATTGAGCGCCTCATTGCGCAGAAATTCAAAGAGGCTGCCATGAAACTGGTTGGTGCCTGCGCGCGTGGAAAGATTGACTACGCCTCCATTGAATCGCCCAAACTGTGCCGGAACGCTGTTGCTCTCGACACTGAATTCCTGGATGGCATCGACAATGGGGAAAAATACTACCTGGCCTGGCTCAGGCAACAAGGCCGTAACGCCGTCAAATAAATACTCGTTGGTCCGGGGGCGTCCGCCATTGATTCGGGGCAAAAGCGTCCCCGGCGGCAAGGCCACGCCGGGCGAGAGCGTTGCCAGCTGCACAAAGGTCCGTCCGTTGAGTGGCAGGTCCTGGATTGCCTGCTGCACCACAACATGCCGCAGGCTGCCGGATTCTGCCTGCAACAGAGGAGCGTCGGCGGTCACGTTGACGACTTCCGTGGTCTGGCCGGGCTGCAGATGAACATCGACCCGGTCCCGGTCTCCGGTCCGCAGATTAATTCCTGTTTGTTCCAGCCGGGCGAAGCCGCTGGCCTCGACAACTAATTTGTACGCGCCCGGTCTCAGCCCGACAAAGGTATAAACACCGTCAGCCGCGGAACTGGTCGCGAAGGAAACCCCGGTATCAACCTCGGTGACGGTTGCATGTGCGGACACGATGGCCGCGCCGTTGGAATCGAGGATTTGCCCGGTAAGATCAGCGTTTCCCGCCTGGGCCGCAGCCGTCCCGGAAATCCCGAGAACAGCCAGAATAAAGAGTGCCAGAATGTTATTTCGCATAGCCGGAAACGTTTTTATATCGTTCCAAACGTGATGTCAATTCGTATATATACGATTTTAGAGGTATACGATTCTGAGATTCCTCTGAGACAGGGCAGCCCGCTGATGTTCGACTAAAGCAGGACCGTGCAATGCCGATAATATCTGCAGAAGGTTTGCCGGGCATGCCCAAAAACATTACTCAAACACCGTTTATAACCATGGCCCGGGGATACGCGACAGCGACGCTTATGTTCTGCGGAGCCTTGCCGTGCATTGCCATCGCTTATTTCTACTGGCTGCAAAGCCAGGGGCAAATGCCGTTGTTTGAAAATCACGGATTTCACCAGTTTGCCATCGCTTTCGCCATTCTGGAATGCGGACTGGTAACTTATCTTACGTGGCGATGCTATAAGGTCTCCGGGGAGCCTCTTTTGCGGTGGCTGACCCTTGGATTTCTTGCCTTCACGATCATTTACACTCCCCACGGCGCATTCACTGCGTACTGTCATCACAACATGTGGCTTTTTCTCCTGTACGGGCCTGCCTCACGTTTGGTCATGACAGCCTGCTTATTAAAGGGACTGTTAGTCTATGGAAAACCCGCTCATGACCTGGCAATACGTGACAACCGGACATCCTGGGGAAAGTGGATAGTCCTGTTCCTGCTGATCGATGCTGCGGTTGCTGCCTGTGCTGTGTTCAGCAACAATCTGCGCATGGTGGCCCGGAGCATGGAGATGATTGCCCTCGGTTTATCGCTTGCGGGAGTCGCGGTGATCTTCCTGCAAAGCACTCGTTCGCATCTGATGAGGAATTCGTATTCCATCGCCATGGCAGCTTTTGCACAATCGTCACTGGCATTCCTGCTGACTCGCCCATGGAGTCACCTTTGGTGGCTGGCGCACTTGATCTTCGCCGCTGGATTCACCATCTTAGGCTATGGCGTTGTGAGAGCACTGCTGACCACAGGGTCTCTTTCCACGGTCTACAGCGAGGAAGAATCCTATCAACAGTTGCTGGCGGACAAGCGGCAACTGGCACAGGGACTTGTCGACTTGCAAAGTGCGCAATCTGAGCTGGAAAAGCTGGCGGCAACAGATCCTTTGACCGGAGCGGACAACCGGCGGCAGTTCTTTATGCGGTTTGATATTGAGGAAGCACGGGCCAGGCGCACCGGCGCCCCATTCTCCGTCCTGGCTTTGGACCTGGACCGCTTTAAAGACATCAACGATCAATACGGGCATCAGGCGGGCGACGAGGTCTTAAAGTTTGTGGTGACAAGTGCCCTGCCTGTTTTGCGGCCCAGCGATGTTCTTGGCCGGATTGGTGGCGAGGAGTTCGCAATTCTTCTGCCGGAAACGTCTCTCGAGGGCGCTCACGTAGTTGCGGAACGTCTTCGCCAGAGCTTTGCCATGGGACTTGCCGTGCATGACCAGCTTATCGCCACATCCGTAAGTATCGGTGTCGCCCAATCCGGGCTGGACGGAGATGATCCTGCTGTCCTGTTGGGTGCAGCAGACAAGAGACTGTATTGCGCCAAGCAGGCAGGTCGTAACAGGGTCGTATCGGAATCGGCGGAGCCGCTGGATGTTATCTCATCTTTTTAGTTCGTGAGGAAGTACTTGCGAGCACTTCTGCGACCGAACTGATTCATTATGCCGATGCGCAACGCGGTCCCACTCAACCTAAGAATGGCGGGCTGCACCCTTACATCATCGACGACGGGCGCTTGCTTTGGCTTTGTCCCGCGCACCTGAAGCAGTATCAAACAAGGGCTTGAGGTTGTAGGTGCACGGCGCACGGCATATCGTGAGAACTCCCTCAATCTGCATTTGAGCGGCAGCCGTTCTCGGGATCTCTCGACTCCGCGCCATAGAACTTTGAAACTGAATGACATTCTTTCTGGCGCTGCGCTCGAGACGACAGCCGTAAACAGTTTTCACTGGATGGTCAAGGATTGGCTGGGCTAACCTCTCGGCGCGCCTGCGGCGCTGGTGCCACACGAGCATGAGCGGCTGGCTGGGTACTTATCTCCGGATATTTTAAACCGGATATTTTAAAAATGTTTTGGAAATGACAAAACAAACCGTTTTGTCTATTGATTTTTTTGTGCTTTGCGGTAACATGCGCAGGCTCTTCCCAGGAGGAGCAGTTAAGCACGGTCTTTGACAACAAAAACGGCTATTGGCTATAGGCTCTTGGCTTTTGCGTGATGGCACGGGGATGCTTTTTTTGTCTCACCCTAAGGGTTCACTCCATACCTTGTGATATCCCTTGTGATGTTTGGGGCTAACCCCTTTAGACCTTGTGATGGGGATCGACCGGGAGGGGGGGTACATCTGATCGCTTTACCACTGATTTACACAGATGAACCCAGAGAGGAATTTGTAAATCTGCGGCTGGGTGGCCGTTGGGTGGCCCAAGGGCCACGCTTGGGCCGAATTGTGTTAACCCATTTTGTTTTCAACGAAAGTGCGGAAAACCGGGAGGGGAGTACCCCTGGCAGACCGGGAGGATACCTGACACTCAAAAAAAACAAGCCGACGCAAAAGAGTGCGGCCTGGCTTTGCCATCATTGATGAGTTCTGTATGCAAAGCACCGGTGGGCAGGGAATTTATCAAAGGTATATAACTGTTATTAACCTGATTTTATCATGTGCTGACCGGCACAGCCTATACACTAGATGACAATCAGCTTCATTTTTTTACATAGCTGTATTATGCAAAATCTTATTGACAGGTTTATGCCAGCTTCGTAAAGTGCATTTGCCATTCTGATTTTTCTTTAATGGTTTTTCCATGTCGAAATCAGAGGGAGTTGTGTCGCTTCCAACAAAAGGATCTGCAATGTCACTGTTTCGCCGCCCCATGCAGGGTGCGCTCATCCAGGGTAAGTGGTTTGTATCGTTCTGCCTGATTGCTGCTTCTCTGGCGGGCATCCCGATGCTCCATGCACAAAGCAATACGGCTGCGGCGCGGGTGATTGTTAAGGACGCCACCGGCGCAGTGGTCCCGGGAGCGTCCGTGGCGATCAGGGAAGAGCGGCTGGGGCTTTCATTCAGCAAATTCACGGATCCATCGGGTGAAGCATTTGTGGCAGCACTGCCGGCTGGGGAGTATTCCATTTCGGCGGAGGCGAAGGGATTTCAGAAGACGACGCAAAAAAGCGTGGTGCTGACGATCGGCCAGGAGATTTCGCTGGAGCTTACGGTAAAGGTCGGCGCGTCGGTGGACGCCATCATCGTAGAGTCCGCGCTCCCTCTGCTGCAGACTGCGTCGGCGGAGGTGAGCGACACGATCGAGAACCGCAAGATCGTCGACCTGCCGCTCAATGGCCGGCAGTTTTTACAGCTGGCCCAGCTGAGTGACGGCGTGGTGAAGCCGCCGGGCGGGACACGCGGCGCCGCCCTTGAGCAGGCGGGCGATCTGGTGGGGGTGCTGGGACAGCGCAGCGGGCACAACATCTACTTTCTGGATGGCGTTCCGGTTACCGACGAATATTTCAATAATCTGGCGGTGAGCCCGTCCATTGATGCGATTCAGGAATTTGAGATACAAAAGGGAATCTATTCGGCGGAATTTGGCGGCAAGGCCGGGGCTTTGATCAATGTGGCCACCAAATCGGGAACGAACCAGTACCACGGCAGCGCTTTTGAGTTCCTGCGCAATAATGCCCTGGATGCAAAGAATTTTTTTGACGATCCCACCAAGGGCATTCCTCCCTTTCGCCAGAATCAGTTTGGCGCCAGCTTTGGCGGTCCGGTAAGCATTCCTCACCTGTATGAAGGAAGAAACAGGACATTCTTCTTTGTGAGTTATGAAGGAGACCGCAACAGCCAATCCATTACGCGCACTTTTTCCGTGCCGACGGCTGCCGAGAGGGCGGGCAATTTTTCCGGACAGGGCGCGATCTTCGATCCTTTGACCACGGACAGTTCAGGGCATCGGACCAGCTTTGCGAGCAACACCATTCCCACAGGCCGGTTGGATCCTGTTGCTCTCGCCTTCCTGGCAAAAATTCCGCTGCCCAATCGGCCCGGCGGTGTACAGAACCTGATTACCGCGCTGCCGCAGGTGACCGATTTAAACCAATGGACGGCCAGGCTCGATCACCATCTTTCAGAGGCCGATAATTTTTACAGCCGCTTGTCTCTTTACCGGGTGAGCAGCACACAGCCATTTGGCACCAGCGAATTGAATGAGAGCCTGCTGCCAGGTTTTGGCCGGGACCTTTCCACATACACTACCGATTTGGCGGCTGGATACACCCATGCCTTTAGCCCAAACGTGCTCAACGAGTTTCGCTTTGGCTGGCTGATCGTGGCCGGAGGGCAGAGCAGCCAGAACCAGGGCAGCAACTTCGCGGCGCAGGCTGGCCTGCAAGGCGTGACCAGGGACCCGCGTGATATAGGGTTTCCGCAAGTATCTTTTTCCGGGCTGTTCAGCACGGCCGGCGACCCGACATCTTTTATTTACCGCAGCGATCGCAGTTTTGATTTTTTCGATAACGTTCTGATCCATCACGGTCATCACAATACCCGGGTGGGAGCTTATCTCTTTCACCTGAGCTTCAATCCGGAAAATCCGGATACAGCCCGTGGTGCATATTCATTTTCCAATCGCTGGACCTCGTCGCAGGCGGGGCTGAGCGATGGCAATGCTTTCGCCGATTTTCTGCTGGGCTTTCCCACTTCCGCGCAGGTCGGTATTGGCCGTGGACAGGAGCAGGGGCACACCAACTGGATCCATACTTATGTTCAGGATGATTGGACGGTGACGCCCAACTTCACACTGAATGCCGGCATTCGGTATGAGTTCAACCAGAATATTCAGGACGGAAACAATCAGCTTTCATCCATTGATGTGCAGCAAAAGCGATTTGTTATTGCTTCGAACAGCCAGGGACAGATATCCCCCGCAGCCAGCACGCTGCTGCCCTTGCTGCCGCTGCCCTTTGTAACTTCCGCGCAGGCGGGCTTCAATCCCAGCTTGCTGAAGCCTGAGTATCTTCGCTTCAGCCCCCGGGCGGGATTTGCGTGGAGGCCACTGGGAAATTCTTCCACGGTGGTCCGGGCCGGATTTGGTATTTTTCAGAACCAGGCGGCGTACAGCGTGCAGCAGGCGCTGGCGCGCAACCTGCCTTTTTTCCTGACCAAGAGCGTGGCGACCAGCGCGACGACGGCAACTCCCACGCTCACGACCGAGAATATTCTCAATTCCAGCGCTATCGGCAACATCGGCGGCAACGATGTAAATTCCAACTTCAGGAGCGAATACAACGAAGAATGGAATTTCAGTATTCAGCATCTGCTGGGCAAGAATGCTTCGGTCGAAGCTTCTTATTTTGGATCAAGGACCATCGGCGCCGACAGCTCAACCGTCCTGAATGTGCCGCTGCCTGGACCTGGTTCCATCAGCGCGCGGCGGCCCATTCCGCAGCTTAGCCAGTTCAATACGATTCGCTGGGACGGCAAGTCATACTTCGATGCGATGATCGTCAAGGGCGAGCGGCGTTTTGCCGGCGGCCTGGTATTCTCGGCAAACTATACGTGGTCGAAGTCGCTCGATGATGCATCGGACCCTGGCGCCACAACCTTTGAAGCCAACCTGCCGCAGGATGTGAACGACATCAAAGCGGAAAAGGCGCTCTCCAGCTTTGATCACCGCCATCGTTTTGTGGCCAACTTTGTCTATCCCATTTCATTTTTCAAGGAGAGTCATGGCTTTGCAGGGGCAATGCTGCATGGCTGGCAGGTGAGCGGCATTACCGTTCTGCAGAGCGGCGCGCCGTTTACTGTTAATCTGGGAACCGACCAGGCCAACATAGGCCCCGGACCGGCACAACGTCCGAATCTGCTGCATGATCCCAATCTCAGTTCCGGCAGAAGCGTGGCCCAGTGGTTTGATACTTCTGCCTTTGCGCTGCCCAGCGCCTTTACTTTTGGCAATGCGGGAAGAAATATCGTTCAGGCTCCTGGCTTCGCCAATCTTGATTTGGCTTTGCAGAAAGAAGTGCTCCTGCGAGAGGGGCTGCGTCTGACATTGCGTTCGGAATTCTTCAATGCGCTGAATCATCCGAATTTCGATGTCCCTAACCGAATTGCGTTCACACCCAACTTCGGCAGAATATTCAGCGCGGAGTCTCCTCGCCAGATCCAGCTGGCCGCCAAGCTGAGTTTTTAGACGACTGGTCCTGAGCAGTAGTCTAGTTGTGCCAAACACGAATTAAGGAATGTTGCTTCCGGTTCGGTAGGCCAGTTCCGAAACGGTCAGTTCGTATTGATACTTTGCGGTTACCGTGCTGATTTCGGCTTCGGTCTGCTGCAACTGCGCCTGGCTGAGTTCCACAATCGATCCGAGGCCCAGGTTATAGCGAGCCTGGGCGAGCTTCAGGGAGAGCGTGGTCTGTTCCAGCAGTTTTGCGGCCACGTTTTCGCGTTCGAAAGCGCTGTTCATGTTCAGCCACGCGACCCGGACCTGGCGAGTGATGGTGTCCTGCAAATCCCGCACTCGCTCTGCTGCGGCCCGGGCGCGTAATCTTGCTTCATCGGCGCGGGCAGAGAAGAGGAATCCATTAAAGATCGGAACATGGATATTTACTCCAACAGCGCCATAATTGTTCGGTCCCAGGCGAGGGTCACTGAGCACCGGTGTGACGCCTGCGGCCCCCAGCGCAGTAATATCGGGCAATTGCAGCCGCTCCTCGGCGGTCAACAGATGTTGGGAGGAACTTTGCTGAAGCTCGAGGGCTTTGAGGTCCGGGCGATTTTGCAGGGCGTTTTGGATTGCAGTATTCACATTCTGCAGTGCCTGTTGAGGAGGGTTTGAATCTACCAGTTCAAAGGATTGCAGGCCGGGCAGCCCCACGGCTTCACTCAGGTTGGCGTACGCCGCATCGCGGCTGTTTTTAGCGTTGACCTGCAGCAGTTCGGCCTGGGCCAAAGAAACCTGGGCAAAGCTAAGGTCCAGGGCTGACCGTAGCTTTGCCTTTTCGAGGGCTTCGATCTGATTCACCACGATCTGGCGGGCTTGTACCGTTTGGTCTGCGACTTTCACCAGTACTTCGGCGGACAGGGCATCGTAGAACGCCTGGTCCACCAGGAACACAATCTGTTCTCGGGTGGCCAGAGCGTTTTGGTCCTGCGCCTTGGCGTTCAGACCAGCGGCGGCGACAAGATTGGAGGTGCGGCCAAAGTCCGTAATTAACTGACTGGCAAACAGCCCGGCGCCGGCGCGCTCAAACACAATGGAGTTGCCCAGAGCGCCCGCGGAGATGCGGTTTCCCTCCTGCGATACGGTGACGCCGGTTGCATTTCCGCCGACAACGGGCAGCAGGGCCGAGCGCACTTCGCGCGTGACCTGCTTCGCCGCCAGCGCATTCAGATCGGCAATGGTGATTCTGGGATGCTTCCGGATGGCCAGTTGTTCTGCGTCATGCAGCGTAAGCTTCACGGTAGTGCCCGGATTCAGCGTGTCCGGCTGGGCGCTGGCTAACGCCCAGACCATGATCGTGCAAAGTATCAGCGATAAGGTTCTGATCACCGGAAAACTCTTAGGATTCATGGTTACTGATTGACCTCAATGGGTTTTATATTGATCGTCTGGCCATTGTCTTCTTCCTGGAGGCTCTCTTTGCGGTGCACCAGAAGGTAGGCCGCGGGCACGATGAAGACCGTAAGAACCACAGAAACGGTCAGACCGCCAATGATGGCCCGGGCCAGAGGCGCGTAAGACTCGCTGCCTTCTCCCAGGGCGAGGGCCATGGGAATCAGCCCGAGGATGGTCGCCAGCGAAGTCATCAGCACTGGACGCAGGCGCACCTTGCAGGCTTCGACCACTGCTTTACGGATGGGCATGCCATCGGCGCGCAGCCTTCGCGTGAAGTCGACGATGAGAATGGAATTGGAGACCACGATGCCGGTCATCATCACCACTCCCATCAGCGACATCACGTTTACGCTCGTGCCCGTCACCCACAGCATGATCAGCACGCCGGTGATGCCCATGGGGACCGCCAGCAGAATGATGAACGGGTCTACAAACGACTGGAACTGCGCCACCAGAATCAGATACACCAGAACCACCGCCAGGATGAGGCCAATGGCAAAGCTGTGAAACGATTCATTCATTCCGGTGACCATGCCGCGCATTTCCACGCGCATGCCCTCCGGCAGTTTGGTCTGGCCGAGGATCTTATTGATCTTGCTGCTCACCCTGCCCAGGTCTTCTCCCGAGGGAGAAACGTAGACATCGATCACACGGCTGAGCTGATAGTGATCTACCTCCGTGGGCGAGAGCACGCGCTCTATGTCGGCCACCGCGGAAAGGTGCGTTGTTCCGGCGCCGCTCGAGGCATGCAGGGGAATCTGATTCAGGTCGTTCAGGCTCTTGATTTCTTCTTCCGGATACTGCACGGTCAGCAGATAATCGTTGCCGCTCTTTGGATCCACCCAAAAGCTGGGCGCAATCATTTGGCTGGAGGTGAGGGCGGTGATGAGATTGTCCACGACTTCTTTCTGCGAAAGGCCCAGACGGCTGGCCCGCTCGCGATCAACATTCAGCCGCAGAGCGGGGTAGTCCGTATCCTGAGGGATCAGGACATCACTTACGCCCTGGAGCGGGCGAATCTTTGCAGAGAGTTCACTCGCCATTTTGCGCGATTGCTCCAGATTGCTGGACTTGATCTGAAGATCAATCGGAGCGGGCAGGCCCAGATTCAGGACCGCATCCATCAGCCCGCCGGTTTGAAAATAGGTGCTGAGTTGCGGAAGATCGTTCTGCAATCTCCTGCGTACGCGGTCCATGTACTCATAGCTTCCGACTCGATGGCCATCCTGCAATTTGACCTGGACAGCTGCAGTGTGCGATCCGGAGTTGCTGGTGTAAATGGCCGAGAAATCGGATGTAACGCCGATATTGGAGACGATCATGCCCAGTTCATTCTGCGGCACGACTTTGCGAATCACGTCTTCGGTCTGGGCGATGTATTGCTCGGTTTGCTCAAGGCGCGTCCCGGAGGGAGCTTTGATATTGATGGTGAACTGTCCAGGATCGGTGCGGGGGAAAAACGATACGCCGAGAAGTGGGAAGATCGCGAGGCTCAGGATGAAGATTCCCATGAGTCCCATAACCGTCGCTGCGGGTCGCAGCAGCACCGGGACCAGGCGGCGATCATATTTCTGGATAAGCGCTTCAAACGCCTTGTTGAACTGGTGAATGACCTTGCCGAAGCCCGTGTGGGCGATGTTCTCTTCATCAACCTCATGGACAATGTGCGACGACTTGATCAGCCTGGCGCAGAACAGCGGCACGACCGTCATGGCCACGAAGTACGAGGCAAACAGCGAGAGGACCACCGCCATGGCCAGGGCAACAAACAGAAATCGGCTGACTCCATAAAGGAACGTCACGGGAAAGAAGACGATGGCCGTGGTAAACGTGGCCGCCAGCACGGCCAGCGAAACTTCGCTGCCGCCTTTTTCCGCTGCCACCTCCGCCCGCTCACCTTTTTCCATGTGGCGAAAAATGTTTTCGAGCACCACCACGGAATTGTCGATCAGGCGGGAAAATGCCAGCGCCAGTCCACCGAGCACCATGGCATTGATTGTGCCGCCGCCGGCGGAGATGGCCATAAAAGCCGCAAGAGCGGAGAGCGGGATGGAAAGTAGAACGGCCAGCGTCGCCCGTCCGCTCCCAAGGAAGAGCAGAATCATGAGCGCCGTGAGGGCCAGCCCGATGAGTCCTTCATCCGCCAGATTCTGAATAGCGCTTTTTACGAAGAGTGACTGATCGAAAACCACTCTGGTCTTCAACGATTTAGGAACGTCCACCAGGCGAGCGACGGCGCTTTTAATTCCGTTGACCACCTCAATCGTATTGGTGTCGCCGCCTTGCTTGAGTACCGGAAGATAGACGGAAGGCTGGCCGTCCACGCGCACGATGTTGGTCTGGATCTGGTGCCCATCCTGGGCCTGGCCGATATCCGCCACCATCACGGACGCGCCGTTGATCGTCTTCAGCGGCAGGCGGTTAATTTCTTCCGCGGTGGGAATTTGGCTGTTGGTATAGATGTTGTAGTCGGTAGGGCCGATCTTGACGTCACCCGCGGGCAGAATCAGATTGGCTTCATTCACTTTTCGGACTACATCCATTGCGCTGAGCTGGCGCGCCTCCAGTTTCAGCGGATCGACATAGACCATGATCTGGCGATATTTTCCGCCAAAGGGCTGAGGCACCGAAGCGCCGGGGACGTTCGCCACCTGGTTGCGCACGCTGTACTGTCCCAGATCGCGGAGCTGGGTTTCACTCAGCCCTTCGCCCTTCAGGGTGATCAGGCACACTGGCAAACTCGAGGCATCAAATTTCAGTACCACGGGAGGCAGAGTTCCCGGCGGCAATCGGCGCAAATCGGCCATTGCCAGATTGGAGATAGTGGTCACCGCCGCGTTGGGGTCCGAGCCCGGCTGGAAATAAACCTTGATCAGGCTCACACCCGGCAAAGAGCGCGATTCAATGTGGTCGATTCCGCTGCCCAGGGTAAAGAACCGTTCAAATCTGCCGGTGATGTCGGTTTCAATCTGCTCCGGCGGCATGCCCGAATAAAACGTCGCCACAACCACAACCGGAATATTAATGTTGGGGAAGAGGTCCACCGGCATACGAAGCACAACAGTGGTGCCGACCACGGCGATGATCAGGCAAAAAACAATGATGAGGTAAGGGAAGCGAATGGCAAATTTTGGCATTGTGGGCTCCGTTACTCCCTGGCATCGGAGGGTTTCACATCCATAACCCTCGGTTGTATCTGCTGTCCCGGCTGCAATTGTGCCTGGCTGCCCACCACGACTTTGTCGCCAATGCGCACTCCGGAAATCACTTCAATTCGGTCCGCGCTTTCAATTCCAAGCACCAGATTGCGCAGCTCCAGTTTTGAATCGGGACCCACAACCAGAGCAGTGGCCTGGTTTCCCGATCGCGATACGGCCTGAATGGGAAGAGTCACTGCGTGCTCTTTTTGCTGCGTTACCAGAACGGCGGAGGCAAACATACCTGGGATGAGAACACCGCTGGAGTTAGCGACATCCACCTCGGTTTCCATCGTCCTCGTCTGTTTATCCACGGTGTCGGAAAAGCGGGACACCTCGCCGGTAAAGCTCCGGTTGAGCGCCGGTACGCGCACCTCAACCGAGGAATGCAGCTTGATCAGGGCAGAGGCGGATTCGGGGACCGGAATCACCAGGCGCAGTTTTTGGTTTTCCGCGATGCGCACCAGCGGCATGGCCTGGGTATTGGAAGCCGTGCCCGCCTGAATCAGAGAGCCGGTATCGGCATAGCGTTTGGTCACTACTCCGGCAAACGGAGCCACGATCCGCGCGTATGCCTTCATGCTGGCGATGCGCTCGGCATTCGCCTCCGCAACCGAGAACTGCTCCTGGGCCGCCGCTAGTCCCGCACGGTAGCTATCGACGTCCGCTGCTGACACTTTGTCTTTGGCAACAACGTCATCGACTTCCTGCTGGGCAACAAGGTTCGGCTGCGTCTTAATCACGTTCTGCAGCCTTGTGGCGTTGGAGTGGGCGGCTGAGTGCGCCGATTCGGCGCGCTGTATTTCACTTTCGAGGCGCCGGACTTCGGCGCGAGCACGCCGAATCGAGGCTTCGGCCTCTTTGTACTCGGCGTCAATCTCGGGAATTTCGAGCACCGCCAGTGTCTGGTTGTCTTTTACATGGTCGCCTACATCGACAGAGATGGCTCTCACGTAGCCAGAGACTTTGGCATGAACGTCAACTTCCTGGAAGGGGCGGAACTCGGCTGAAATCACAAGCTGACTGGAGATCGGAGCTTCACTTGCCACGGTGACGGGAACCGCCAGCCGTGCTCCCTGCGCCGAACTAACCTCCGTTGAGTCCTCCGGCGCGGATTTAGGACGCCGCGCGACCCAGGCAATGCCAGCCAGGGCCAGAATTACAACAATCACAACGAGCAGCACTTTATTCTTAAGTTGCACGTCAAACCTCGATAAATCAGAAACATTCATGACTGAATGCCGGATGCATTACGCACGATCTTCCCCGGTCTCACAAGTGATTTTGGGGAATAGCAAGGGGAGGGAAGTTTTTAGACTGACGGCGGGGGACGTAACCAGTGCTGCGAAGAGCCGTACAAGTGCTGAAGACGCGAGTCCGGCGCCATGATCGGGCGCAATCCGCACTCAGTCGTTGGAACTGTTAAAACAAAAAATGCAATTAGGAAAACGGAAAGAAGAGTGACTGGCAGCGCTTTGATTTTCAGTTCAGGAGATTGGCTGTTCGGATCTGCCCAGATTTTGGCCTGGGCCAATGAACTGGCAGGGGCCCTGGAACTGCTAATCGGGGAAGTCTTGGCATAGATTGCAAACAGGACAAGACACCCGATGATCAGGAGTATGAAGGGTGCTTTCACCTTTGTCTCGCGAGTTTGCTCTGCAGGAAACATGCCTGACCAGAAATCAAAATGACGATACTGAAAAACGTATGGTACTGCGCGTCATAATACAGGAAAGCGGATAAATCCCAAACTGCTATTTTGATCGCCTGGCCGAAGTGAAAGCAACCTTCTTCTTAGAGCTGGGAGTCCATTTTCACATGATTTTAACATTGCTGTAATCCCCTGTTTATCTCACGGACATATTATCCGAAACCGTAAAAGAAAATTTGGATTACGTTTGCGGTCTTTTTTAAATCAGATTTTCCCCTGTTTTGCGGCTGGATGAAATGCGCAGGTGTCTCACATTACATTTGTTTGTGAGTTTGCAGTTTCCATCGATCTAAATGACAGATAACTGCTAACGTGGGCATACCTTCCAGGAAACTTCGGGTCATTGGAGCTGTTTTCATATAAGTTTCAACCCGGCGTGTGACATAACCCAAGAATTCAAGAGGAGAGGAAATGAAAGTGTTTAAGACGTTTTGCGCTATGGTGCTGGCCTCAGGTTTAATGCTGGGCCAGACCAGCACGCCGAGCAACGGTTCTGATTCATCGAACATTGCGAATGAACTGAAGAAACTTCAGGACTCAATGGCGGCACAACAAAAGGCCATCGCCGAGCAGCAGAAGAAGATTGCCGAGCAGCAGGCGGAAATCGAAAAACTCAAACATCAGCAGAGCGGCCAGGAGCAGACCGTATCGAAGAGTGGCGACAGCCAGGCGGCGCGTGTAGTGAATGCCAGCCTGAATACTGTCAGCCCCATCAACGTGTCGGCAAAACCACCGCAGGATACACAGCCCAAGGAATCTCCTCTGTCGTTTAAGATCGGTGGAGCGGACTTTACTCCTGGCGGGTTCATGGACTTCACCACCATCTTCCGCAGCACAAACACCGGAAATCCCGGCGGAACCAACTTCTTTGCCATTCCCTTCAGCAACACCGTTGCGGGCCATCTCTCGGAAACTCGTCTCACGGCCGCGAACTCGCGCCTGAGCATCAAGGCCCACGATCAATTCGGCAAGAATGACGTGACCGGCTATGCGGAAATGGACTTTCTGGGCAATGATGCGGCCAACGTCGAAGTTAGCACCAATAGCCATACCTTCCGCCAGCGTCTTTATTTTGTCGATGTGAAGCGCGACAAGTTCGAGTTTCTCGCCGGGCAGGCCTGGAGCTGGCTCACGCCGAACCGTGTAGGAGTGTCGCCGTATCCTTCCGACATCTTCTACAGCCAGAACATTGACTTTAACTACCAGGTGGGTCTGACCTGGACTCGCGCTCCCCAGATTCGCTTTATTTACCACCCCAGTGAGCACTGGGCCATGGGTGTGGCCCTCGAAAACCCCGAGCAATTTGGCGGACAGGGCGAAGTAACTTTTCCTGTCTTCTTTAATCCTGCTACTCCTACTGCTGCTAACCCGAACAATTTGGGTAGCCAGATCGATCAGGCAAACAGCAGCGCCGTCCCGAACCTGCATCCGGACATCATTCCCAAAGTTACCTATGACACCGATTTCAGCGGGAAGCACTTTCATGCCGAAGTCGCGGGATTGTTGAGCGGATTCAAAACCACAAATGCGATTACTGGTGGTTCGTTCGTCACGCACACCAAGGAAGGTGAGGGCGTTTCGGCTGCCATCAACTATGAAGTGGTCAGGAACGTACACATCATGGCCAACGGTTTTTACAGCAACGGCGGCGGGCGATATCTTTTCGGTTCTGGCCCTGATTTCGTGGCTCTTCCGACCCTTGTGTCGGGTGCTGCTGCCTGTGTTCCCGCTTCCGGAGCAGGATGCGACATAAGGCTCTCTGCGGTGCATACCGGATCGGGCATCGTCGGCTTTGAAGCCCAGATTAACCCCAAGACGCTTCTTTACGGCTATTATGGCGGCGAATACTTCCAGCGTAATTTCGCCGCGGATATCACGAACGCCACTCCCGGGAAATTCGCCGGTTTTGGGTTCCCTGGTTCAGCCAACAACAACAACCGCGCGATTCAGGAACCCACGCTTGGCTGGACTCAGACCTTCTGGAAGCATCCGCAGTACGGAGCACTCCAGTTGATGACCCAGGCTTCGTATCTCACGCGCAGCGCCTGGTTTGTGTCCCCGACCGCGGGCACGCCCAAGAATGCACACCTGTTCATGGGCATGGTTAACATTCGCTACGTTTTGCCGTAAGAGAACGTATTTGTTTTACAAAGAACGCCGGGAGCAATCCCGGCGTTCTTATTTGGTGCGTAAAAGCCGCCCGATTTTGCCGATGAGGCACGGCATAATGAAAATTGCCGGCATCTAACCTGATTTCCCGCTGCCAAATCAGATGCCACGACCCTGTTATACTTCCGGCCAGATGAATGTAAGCGCGACGTATGAGTTTCACGTCTCCCGCGAGGCACGCCAGCGCTACGGGTTTTCTGAAACGCTGTTCTCGATCACTGGCAACGTAATCTTTGCCAGTCTTGCCGCCTGCCGGGAGTTTGCCCATCGCATCAACCAGGTGCGCAAGGCCGAGGCACATCCGGAACTTGCCATACAACCCGGCGTGCTGAACGCCATGGGACTGATCGATGAGGCGCTTCACGTGGTGATCGAGGAGTATCGCCGCAATCGCGACCCCAAAGCCATGACGGACGCGCTCCTGTTTTTTGAGGCGCGTTTGGGGCGCGAGGCGCTGGACCGCACTTTGCTCGGATTTGTCAGCCACTTTCCTCCGGTTACGGTGTATGGGGGAGATCTCCGGGCGGAAGAATGGCTGGAGCAGAATACAGGTGGAGTTCCTCACAAAGCGGTAGCGCTGGAAGAGCTGATGATGCTCTGGCTGGCCAATCTGAATCCTGCCTTTAAGCCCGGCCAGGAGCTCTTCGATGACCAGCCCCTCGTTCTGAAGACTTCCTATTCCTCCATCACAGCCGCGCTGCGCGAATATTTCGAAAAGCGGCCCAAATTCGGCCCGGACAACCAAAACCTGATCGATATGCTGCGTGCCCCGGCGCTGGCCTCTCCAGACGATCTGGCTGGCCAGCTCGCATTCATTCAGGAGAAATGGAAATCGCTTCTCGGCGACTTCATTGGCCGTTTGCTCACGGCTGTGGACGTGCTTCGCGAAGAGCAGGTGGCTGTCTGGATGCGTTTTCATCCTCCGGCAGACGCTCAGGTAAATCGCGGTCCGGGCTGGAATCAGCGCGGCGACTCCAGCGAACGGGCGGTGCCGCAGTATCGCCAGTCGGACTATGAGTACGAGCGGTTCAGCCCGGACGTGGACTGGATGCCGCGCACGGTGATGCTGGCGAAGAGCACCTATGTCTGGCTCGATCAGCTGTCGAAACAGTACGGGCGAAACATTCATCGTCTCGATCAGGTCCCGGATGAGGAGATCGAAACCATGGCGCGCCGTGGTTTTAATTCGTTGTGGCTGATCGGATTGTGGGAGCGCAGCCGCGCGTCGGAAAAGGTCAAGCGGATGTGCGGCAGCCTGGACGCCGTGGCCAGCGCGTACTCACTGCTGGATTACGCCATCGCCGAAGACATTGGCGGCGAGAGCGCCTATAAGAATCTGAAGGATCGTGCAGGGAAGCATGGCATCCGGCTGGCCAGCGACATGGTCCCCAATCACATGGCTATCGATTCCCGCTGGGTCATGGAGCATCCCGACTGGTTCTTGTCTTTGCCATCTCCGCCGTATCCGTCGTACAGCTTTGAAGGGCCGGACGTCTCCGGCGATTCGCGGGTAGAGATCAAAATCGAGGACCATTATTTCAATCGGTCGGACGCGTCCGTGGTTTTCCGCCGGCGCGACCGATGGACCGGCGACACGCGTTACGTGTACCACGGCAACGATGGAACCAGTTTTCCGTGGAATGACACGGCGCAGCTCAACTATCTTCGCGCCGATGTGCGCGAAGCCGTCATCCAGACGATTCTTCACGTGGCTCGAATGTTTCCCATCATCCGCTTCGATGCGGCCATGACGATTACCAAACTGCATTACCAGCGATTGTGGTTTCCGCAGCCTGGCACTGGTGGCGCGATTCCCTCTCGCGCCGAACACGGGATGACGAAGCAGGAGTTCGACCGGCTGATGCCGCAGGAGTTTTGGCGTGAACTGGTGGACCGCGTGGCTGCCGAAGTCCCAGGCACCCTGCTGCTGGCCGAGGCTTTCTGGCTTCTGGAGGGGTATTTTGTCCGCACTCTGGGCATGCACCGCGTGTACAACTCTGCCTTCATGAACATGCTGCGCGATGAAGAGAATGCAAATTATCGCAGCGTGATCAAAAACACTTTGGAGTTCGATCCGGAAGTCCTGAAGCGCTACGTGAATTTCATGAACAATCCGGATGAACGAACGGCGGTCGACCAGTTCGGCAAGGGGGACAAGTATTTTGGCGTGTGTACGCTGATGGTCACACTCCCCGGACTGCCGATGTTCGGCCACGGACAGGTCGAAGGTTACACGGAAAAATACGGCATGGATTTCCGCCGTCCGCGTATTGCCGAGCAGCCCGATCCCTGGCTCATCGCCCGCCACGAGCGCGAGATTTCTCCGCTGCTGCACCGGCGTGGCCTGTTCGCTGAGGTGGAGAACTTTCTTCTCTACGACTTTTACACCGATTCCGGGCACGTCAATGAAGACGTGTATGCCTACTCCAACCACCGTGGCGAAGACCGGGCGCTGGTGCTGTTTCACAACCGCTATGCCGATACCCGTGGCTGGATACGAGTATCCGCCGGCTATATGGACAAAACCACGCGCAACGTGCGGCAGCGAACACTGGGAGAAGCCTTTGGTCTTTCCTTGGAGCACACCATGCTGGTGGCTTTTCGCGATGCCCTGAGCGGACTGGAGTTCCTGCATCGTGCCGCTGACCTTACCACCCAGGGCCTGCGATTCGAACTGGGCGCATATAAATCGTACGTATTTCTCGACTGGCGCGATATTCGCGATGATGGTGTGCGTCCGTGGAGTTCGCTGTGCGACATGCTGGCAGGCCGCGGCGTCGCCAGCCTGGAAGATGCCTTGCGCGATCTGGAACTCCTGCCAGTACACGACTCCTTCCGCGCTTTGCTGGGTCCCGAACTGATGAAGGATCTGGCCGACCTCCTGCCTGGTCTGCCATCAGGACCCGGCGCGGCGGCGCAGGATGGCATTGAAAAAAATCCTGACGGCAGAACAAAAGAGAAGACCGGCGAGATCGTTCACGAACTCACCCGCAGGGTGCGCGCGGTACTGCACGAGTCGCAGAAATATGTGGAGACCCCGGTTGCCCAAGCCTCCGGATTCGTCTGGGGACAGCAGGGTGATCCTGAGAAATGCGTCTCGATGTTTGAACGCAGGATCGAATCAGCGCTGCGCCTGCCGCTGGCGGAACGGCAGTTTATATCTGCCTGGCCGGCACAGGCCGCCGAAGTGGTGCCGAGCCAGAATACGAAGGCAGACCATGCCGTGCATGTTTGGAGCTCCGTGGTTGCCTGGGCGGCGCTGGAGGCGGCTGGATGCTTCTGTTGTCCGAAAGATCCGGATGCTGCTTCAGCCCACCTCTTCGATGCCATGCGCCTGCGCCAGATTATGGCAGAATTGTTTGCCAGTGCCGGCAGCCCAGGCGACGAGCACTGGCGCGCCGCCGCGCGAATTCACGCGTCCTTTGCGCACACGGCGTGGGCGCCTGCGGCGCAGACCGCGCCTGCTGCGCGTTCCAGCGCCGCGCTGAGTTGGCTGCACGATCCCAGCCTGGCCTGGCTGATTGGTGTTCATGAATGGGAGGGCGTGCGCTATTTCAATAAAGAAAACTTCGAGCACCTGCTGTGGTGGATGTCCCTGCGCGCCTTGCTGGCAATAGCTTCGTCACCCTCTCCTGATCCAGTCCATATCGCGCTGCTGGAGCGGGAAATCAAATATAGGATCCAAACTGCCGCTGACGGGGGCTATCGAGTCGAAGTTCTCCTGCAGCCCGGCCTGGCAGAAGAACCCTCGAATCCGCCGTCGGTGGATTCAACCAAAACCAAGCCCCGCTGACGGCTAGCTATCCCGTTACCGAAGATTCGGCAATGAATATCTAAAACATATCTATTTTTTTCTAATGTCACGGCGATACTTGCCGATGTCATTAATGGCATGGGGAGTCCTCTGTCTACGGCAATTTCGTGAGTATTTTTTCACATTACATGGCTTCAGGGATTCCCTAAATTGAAGGCTTCCGTGCGGCTACGGTTTTCAAAAAAACTATTAGAAAACTTGCCGTGTTGATGTACTATTTAGCCCTAATCACCAAAGGGCATCCCAATTCCCCAGGGCTTAATGCTCTTTGAGAACCCAGGACATTTTTCGGTCAAGGGCGGATATTCCGTTCATGACGAAAGGAAACGTACAGATGAAAATGAGAAAATTTTCTGTGATCAGGTTGTTTGCGATTGTCGCCCTCGGTACAGCATTCATGTGCGGTCAGGCTACCCGTACCTGGGTCTCCGGCGTAGGGGACGATGCTAATCCCTGCAGCCGTACCGCGCCGTGCAAGACCTTCGCCGGCGCCATCTCCAAGACGGCCCCGGGCGGCGAAATTGACGCTCTGGATCCAGGCGGGTTCGGCGCGCTTACCATTACTAAGTCCATCACTCTCGATGGCGGTGGCGGCCAGGTGGCGTCGGTTCTTGTGTCTGGCACCAGCGGCATTGTCGTTGCGGCAGGCGTCAACGACGTGGTCATCATTCGCAACCTGAGACTGGACGGACTGCTGGGGGGCGGCAATGCGAATGCTGGACTCAACGGCATCAGCTTCATCAGCGGTAAAGATCTCAATATCGAGAACTGTTTTATCTTCGGCTTTAACTTAACCGGCATCAACATCAATGTGAACCAGGCGGCAACGGTGCATGTTGTTAACACCATCATCAAAAACATTGGCAGTTGCGCACCGGGAAGCTGCGGAAACGGTACCGGCGACGGAATCTTTGCCGCCACCGGAACCGGTGTAGTGAAGGTGGTGGTCGACAATAGCCAGATCATGGTGGTAGCGAATAACGGCATTAATGCCAGTCAAAACAGCAGAGTGGCGGTGAACCGCTCGCTGATTTCGGCCTACGGCGGCAGTGCGGGCCAATCCGTTGGCAATGGTGGAGCCGGCTCCGGTTCGTCCCTGTCCTTTGATAACTGCGAACTGGTATACGGTAACAACGGCGTGACTGCCATCAACAGCAGTACGGCCTTCGTTTCCCACACCACCATCGCCTACAACAGCGGAGTTGCCTACAATGCGATAACCGCTACGACAGCCGGGATCGTGAACGCATATGCGAGAGGCACGGCCAACGCCGCAAACGGCACGAACCGTGTGCATGACAACAGTGGCGGTGCGGGTTCTCCCACGTACATTACCGAAAACTAAGCGCTTATTTTCCAACTTGCAGGCCGGACGTAAAGTCCGGCCTGTGTTTTTTAGAGACAGTATTTGTAACGTGACTGCGAATCAGGTAAACAGAAATTCCTTTGTCTTCAGCTCCCGCACCGTGTCTCTGAGTTTGGCCGCCTTCTCGAATTCAAAGCGTTTGGCGGCTTCGCGCATATCGCTCTCCAGTTTGGCGATATGGCCATCCAGCTCTTCCTGCGATTTGAAGTCGGGCAGGCCGGCGGCGGCTTCGGTCAAATCGACGTAATCCGACTCCGCGATTCCGGCAAGGGACATGGTCAGCGGGCGGCTGATGGATTCCGGCGTGATGCCGTGCTCCTGGTTGTAAGCGCTCTGTATGGCCCGGCGGCGATCGGTTTCGTTCATGGCCTGCCGCATGGATTCGGTAATACGATCCGCATAAAGGATTGCCCGGCCGTTGAGATTGCGGGCGCAGCGCCCAATCGTCTGGATCAGCGACCCGGCGGAGCGAAGGAAGCCTTCTTTGTCGGCGTCAAGCACCGCCACCAGCGACACTTCCGGCAAATCCAGGCCTTCGCGCAGCAGGTTGATGCCGATCAGCACGTCATATTCGCCTTTGCGCAGGTCGCGCAGGATTTTGATGCGCTCGAGCGTTTCGATCTCCGAGTGCATGTAGCGGCAGCGCACGCCGACTTCGCTGTAGTACTCGGCCAGATCCTCTGACATGCGCTTGGTCAGTGTGGTGACCAGCACGCGCTCGTTTTTGCTCACGCGGTCGCGTATCTCGTGCAGCAGATCGTCAATCTGGCCTTTGACCGGGCGGACCTCGACCTCCGGATCCACCAGGCCTGTTGGCCGGATGATCTGCTCCACGACCACGCCGGCAGATTTCGTGAGTTCGTAAGGACCGGGCGTGGCGGAAACATAGACTGCCTGATTGACCCGCTGATCAAACTCCTCAAACTTCAGCGGACGATTGTCCAGAGCCGAGGGCAAACGGAAGCCATAGTGGATCAGATTTTCCTTGCGCGAGCGGTCGCCATGCCACATGCCATGCAACTGCGGGACCGTCTGATGAGATTCGTCGAGGAACAGAATGAAATCGCGGGGAAAATAATCCAGCAGCGTGGGCGGCGGCTCGCCGGGCTGGCGTCCGGAAAAGTGGCGCGAGTAATTCTCGATGCCATGGCAGTAGCCCATGGATTTGATCATCTCCAGATCAAAGCGCGTGCGCTGGTGTACGCGCTGCGCCTCCACCAGACGGCCCTCTTTTTCCAGCTCCTTTTCCCACCATGCCAGCTCCGCCAGAATGGTTTCGATGGCGCGGTTTTTCTGCGCCGGCTGCATTACATAATGGCTTTTTGGATAGATGGCCAGGCGAGTGTACTTCTGCTTCACCGTGCCGAAGAGTGGATCAATCTGTGAGAGCGAATCCACTTCATCGCCAAAGAGCTCAATGCGGTAGGCATTGTCTTCATACGTGGGGAAAATCTCAATCACGTCGCCGCGCACGCGAAAGGTCCCGCGGCGAAAGTCCACGTCATTGCGCTCGTAGAGGATCTCCACCAGCTTGCTGAAAATATCACTGCGGCGGATCTTCTGGCCTTTTTCCAGAAACAGCATCATGCCGTAATAAGCTTCCGGAGAGCCCAGGCCGTAAATGCAGCTTACGGAAGCCACGATCACGCAGTCGCGGCGTTCGAACAGCGAGCGGGTGGCGGCCAGGCGCAGTTTGTCCAGCTCGTCATTGATGGTGGCTTCTTTTTCAATGTAAACATCGCCGGCGGGGATATAGGCTTCCGGCTGGTAGTAGTCGTAATAAGAAACAAAATACTCGACCGCATTGGCCGGAAAAAACTGCTTGAATTCATGGTACAGCTGCGCAGCCAGGGTCTTGTTGTGCGCCAGCACCAGCGCAGGGCGGTTGAGCTGCTCGATGATCTTGGCCATGGTGTAGGTCTTGCCCGAGCCAGTCACGCCCAGCAGGACCTGATGTTTCTCTCCTGCGTAAATGCCGCGTGAAAGCTCTTCAATGGCGCGTCCCTGATCGCCTTTGGGCTTGTAGTCGCTGGTGATGCGAAAATCCATAACTTATGTCTCTAAATCAGCCAAACTTTTACCGCGGATGAACACGGACCGAAATATCGCAACGGAAGAGGAGCCGCATGGCCGTGTCCTGAATTTTTACTGCCTTTGAAATTACTCTCAGGCTCGCGTTTCGAGCACTGCAAATCTCTTTATTATATCGTTATGTCTTTCTATTACTCGCGCTGCTATGCTTCACTGGGTAAATCATTGAATCTCTTCAAACCGGATAAACCTATGTCACGATCCATGGTTACAGCCGCTGCCTTATTGCTGCTCTTTTTGACTGGATTGCCGCTTGCGGCCCAGCCTTCGCCACCCGAGTTTAATATTGCCGTTGCTCCTTCCATTGTGACGGTAGAGCGGGGGGAAGTGGCGTCGCTTACGGTGACGGTCACCTGTAATACGGCATCCCTCAAGGCAGTGGCGGATTGCAATGCGCGTCCTAAATTTGATATTTACCTTTCCGATGTCCCCGGCAGCTTGCATCTTCAGGCGGCGCCCGGACGCATTGGCGCCAATACGATTGTGGTAAGCGCCTCGTCCGTGGCTCCCACGGGATCATTTCCTGTCCAGGTGACGGTTGTGGCTGGCGATACCGCGCAGGTGCAAACCTTCACCGTCAACGTAAGGCCGGCGCAGTCACCCGCCGCAGCACCCGTGATTGTGCCGCAGGTTGCCGCCAAACCGAGTCCGGTGAGTCGCTGGGAGCACCATGTGGCCATTGCCAAAACACCCGAGGACTTTGATCGTGTGGCCAATGAATTAGGCCAGCAGTCATGGGAGCTGGTGAGCGTGATTGTCCGCCAGAATAGTGGCGTTACGGAATGGGTAGGGTTCTTCAAACGCCCGGCGCGCTGATGAGAAGGCGCAACACTTTCGGTGTCAACCGTATTCTGCTGGAGGAGAGTTTGCCCTGTCAGACCGCGTCGATGAGATTAACAAGCGCGTAGCCGAACTGCTGTAATCCGCGATACGTGTATCCTGGGACACGCATGTCTGTCTTCAGCCACACTGTTCTTCTGCCAACCCGCATAAATACTGGGTCTGTCATCTGGCAACCAGCCTGCTCATACAGGATGCAGGGTCACAAATGTTAGCGAGAATGAAGGAATCCGCCAAAAAACTTTTCGGACGCGGCGGCACTGGCTGTATAGTTCTTTCACTTCGTGCCATGAGATTTTTGACGCGGTTGAAGTGGCGTTACGTCGTACTGAGCGTCCTGCTCCTGACGCTTGCAGGTGCAGGCGTGACTTACTGGCGGGCGAGCCGTGCCCTTCGGACTGCAGGCCAGGAAATTCAGGCGGCGGAGAATCTGCGGTTCATCGTCCGCGAAGTCTCTCCCGTCAGCAGCAACTTTAGCTGGATCAGTGCTCCCGCGGCCTTCACCGGCGCGGCCGCTTTCAAAGGCGAGTTCTTTATCTGTGGTGCCTCCGGATTGTTCGAGTATGACAATCACGGTGTCGTGCTGAAGCACTATCGCCCCGGACAGGATCTGCCGCCTTCTCCTCTGCTGCGGATGACCACGGGCGTGTTGCGCGGCGCGCATGACCGTGAATTGCTGATTGCTACCGCCGATGCCGGTGTGCTGGCCTTCAATGGGACGTCATTCCGGCAGATTCTTCCCGGCGATGCGGACGCGCGCTCCATCACGTCCATTCTCCCGCTTGGTTCGGGGCAGTTGCTCATCGGCACACGCAAGCGCGGCGTGCTGGTTTATGACGGCGAAAAACTTCGCGCCTTTCATCCCACTCTGAATTCACTCCATGTTACCGAGCTTGCCGGCAATGAGAGCGATCTCTGGATCGGCACCCAGGACCAGGGCGTTATGCACTGGATTGCCGGACGAGCGGAAGCGTTTGGCGAAGCCCAGGGCATGCCCGACCCGCAGGTATTTTCGCTTGCGCTGCTCAATGACAAAGCTTATGTGGGGACAGCCGTAGGCATTGCCGAGTTTGCCAGCGGAAAGTTTGTCCGCGTGCTTGCTCCCGGTTTGTTTGCGCGTACGTTATATGCGAACGGAGAGACGCTGCTGGCTGGCGGCGCCTCGGGCCTGGTCGAGATAAACTCGCAACCGAAGCGACTGCACGCACTGCTGCGAGCCGCCGCGCCGGTGGCCATCGCGGATGTGCAGCAGATTTTTACCGGCGAAAATTCGCTCTATGCAGTAACGCCCGGTGCGCTCTATTTAAAGAAGGAGCATGGAAGCTGGCAGCGTGTGCTGGCGCCGGAAAACACGCCGTTGGCCGACCGTAACATCTCCGCGCTGGCGTTCGATAGCTCCAGCCGGCTTTGGGTCGGCTACTTTGATCGCGGCCTGGATCTGTTCGAGCCGCATCTGCAGTCTGCCACCCATATAGAAGATGAAAACGTCTTCTGTGTAAATCGAATTCTTCCCCATGCCTCGAACGGTTCGGTTGCCGTGGCCACGGCCAACGGACTGGTTCTGTTCGACCAGTCGGGCAGCAAGCGCCAGGTGCTGGGCAAAGCAGACGGTCTGCTAGCCGACCACATAACTGATGCAGCTATCTATGGCGATGGCATGGTGCTGGCCACGCCCGCCGGGCTTACCTTTCTCGACGCTTCCGGGCCGCACAGCCTGTATGCCTTCCATGGTCTGGTCAACAATCATGTTTACTCCGTGGCGGCTGCTGGCAAGCAGGTGGTTGCGGGGACTCTGGGCGGCATCTCGGTTCTCGAAAATGAAAACGTGGCTGCCAATTACACCGTGGCCACGCGAGGTCTCACCCACAACTGGATTTCCGGCATCGTGCGTGCGGGCAATGACTGGGTAGTGGGCACGTATGGCGGAGGCATTGTCCGTCTGCTGGCCGATGGCCGCTTTGAGGCCTTTGACGTGGCCACCGGCAAGTTTGAGGTGTATCCCAACGCCATGCTGGCCACCGATCACCATATCCTCGCCGGAACTTTGGGCAAAGGGCTGTACAGCTACAACCGCACCACCAACCGCTGGATCATCATCAGCGACGGGTTGCCGTCTCTCACGGTGACGGCGCTGGCTGCAGGTAATGGCTACATTTACGCGGGCACGGACAATGGTCTGGTCCGCATTCCGGAGCAAAATCTGCCATGAAACGCGCGTTCATACTGCTGGCTGTTCTCTGCACACTTACCTCACTCATGTGGGGTGATGCAGGTGTGCTCATTCCCCGTGATAAGAACCAGCCTGATCCAGCGGTGCTGTCACTGGAAGAAATGGAGATCACCGTCCGCATTGACAACTCCGACGCGCGCATCTTCGTTAAGCAGATCTTCTCCAACCACAGTGGCGGCATTGAGGAAGGGAACTACATCTTTGCTTTGAACAATCGCGCCGTGGTCTCCGACTTCGCCACGTGGGATGGCCCAGTGCGCATTCCTGCTGTGATTCTGGAGCGCAAACGCGCGGAGGAAATCTACAACCAGCTCACGCAGCAGCGCATCGATCCCGGCCTGCTGGAAATGGGCGAGCGCACGGCGGATGAAGCTCGCCGGACCTCGGTCTTCAGCGCAAAGATCGCGCCTATTCCGGCCTACGGGACCAAGCGGCTGGAATTTGAATATCACGAGAGCATTCCCGTGGATAGTTTCAAATCGTATTTTGGTGTTCCCCTGCGGCCCGAGGCCTATCATTCGCAGACGGCACGGCATCTCACGATTCGTTTCGAGCTGCGCTCGGAACATCCCATCCGCGATTTCAGGCTGGCCAGCAAAATTTATCCGCTGAAGATCACGCAGCAGAACGCCAACAGCGTGATTGGAACTTTTACGGGTGACAACGTCAGCCTGACGGAAGACTTCGGCGTTCAGTATGAACTGGATTCGGCAGCGGGAGACACGCTCCATGTGCTCACGTATCGCAATCCCGATTCCGGGCAGTCGAACCCCACCGAGACCGCGCCGGTGCGCGGCACGAACGAACCGGGATTTGCCGAAGTCGAAGCGCTGATTGCCAACAAAGCTCCGGCAGGCCAGACTGCCGGGAGACAGCCCCACAACGTAGTAGTACTGTTCGATAACTCGCTCTCCATGCAGTGGGACAAGCTGGAGCGCACCTATGAAGCCCTGCAAAAGGTGCTGCACTCGCTCACCCCGCAGGACCACTTCAATCTGGTGCTGTTCAACAGCAAAGTCACTGCATTTCAGCCCGCTATGAGCGAGGTAACGCCTGTGAGCCTTCAGCAGGCCACCGACTTTATCCGCAACAGCCGGCTGCGCGGCGGCACCGACTTGCAGCATGCTTTGGAAGCCGGGCTGAATGCCAGCGCACAAACTGCGGGAAACAATTATCTGGTCCTGCTCACCGACGGATCAGCCACGCGCGGGACCATTCAGAGCGGCAGACTGGCATCGTGGTATTCGGAAAAATGGAAGGAGCTGCCGGAAAGCAAGCGGCCCAAATTATTTGCCTTTGCCGTTGGGGATGACGCCAATCTTCGCCTGCTGCGCATGCTCACCCGTACGGATGGCATTCTCGAAAGCGTTCTCTCTACCGAACCGGCAGAATTCAAGCTGAATGCCTTTGTCGCGAAGATGAATCTGAATCCCATTGGCCAGCTTGCGATGCAGGTCTCGCCGCAGCCGGCGCTGGAAAAAGTTTATCCGCTGCAGGATACTTCTTTTGCCGGCTCCCTGGCCATGTGGGTGGGGCAGTACAAAACGCCGCAAAGTAGTGTGAAGTTCGATGTTGGTGGCGTGCGGGAAGGTGAAGCCTTTCATCTCTCCGCCAGCGCCAGTCTTCCTGCGAAAGCGCTCGAGCATGATCAGCTTCCGCGCCTCTGGGCCAAAGCGCGTGTGGATGCGCTGCTCGAAAAAATCGAACGCGACGGCGAAGACCAGGCCAGCATCGACGAGATCATCCGCCTGGCGCGCAAATATAAGTTCGTCACACCGTACACGTCATTTCTGGCCGTGCCGCGCGCGCTGCTGCGCCCGCGTGTGATCCGGCCCGGTGATCCCGTGCTGCGCGTCCGCACAGATCCGGCCATTGTTTCCGTGGTGGCGCTGTTTCCCTTTGGCCTGACCAAACCGCTGCGCTACCTGGCCAAAGAAGACATGTGGCAAACGCGGTTTCTCGCGCCCACGGACATGGAAGACGGCACCCACAGCGTTCGTCTGCTGCTGCGCGACCGCGACGGAAATGTCTATCGCGAAGCAAAGACTTTTGTAATTGCCAGCAAGCCGCCCACACTCAAAGTCATTCTGGACCGCACACAGTTCCGCCGTGGTGACGACATTCACCTGAAGATCCACGCCTCGGCCAGCACTCGGACTCTCATGGCCCAGCTTGAGGGAGCAGCGCCCGTCGGTCTGCGCTGGAATCCCGATGCGGCTGCCAGCACCGGCGCACTCACCGTCCCCCCGGACCTGGCTCCGGGCCGATATCGGCTCACGGTGACTGCAGAAGACATGGCGCATAACATCGGCGCACAGGAGGTGCAAATTGAAGTTCTTCCGTAACGCTCTGGTCAGGACCTCATTCGTGATGGTGGCGCTTGCTGCGGGCGTGCTGGCAGCGCGCGCGGCTATGCCTGAATGGATACAGAACATTGAAGTGCGCTCCCTGCTGGAAGCCGCGATATTTCGTACCGTCTCGTTGCCCGGCGGCCCCATTGCCATTCGCAGACCTCCGGCTGAAACCGTCCCTGCCCTCGGCGAGATGATCCGGCAGCAGCCGCAACAGGGCGAACTCTACTCACTCCGTGCGCTCGAAGAAGAACAGAAACTCGACTTTGTCCCGGCAGAGGCGGACTGGAAGCTTTATGTCCAGAACGGATCGGACAAGGCAGCGGCATACCTGGCGCTGGCGGATTTCTACCATCGCCGTCATCGCCCGCAGGATGAGGTCACTGCGCTTTCTGCCGCCGGACGGCTGCCCTCGCCTGCCACAGAGAGATTCACTGGTACTGGAGAGCAGCGCTCGTGGCAGGCGTTCGAGCGCATCTTTCATGTTGTGGAAGCCCAGGCCCTGGGCAAGACCGTTGCTGTTGATCAGTACAATCTCTGGCTGGAGCGATATCCCCAGGAAACAGGTCTGTATGGCCGTTATTTCCAGTATCTGCTGGAGCAAAAAGATTTCAAACTGGCCGGTGACCTGATTGAGCGGTATCACGGCAAGTTCCCCAGCGATGAGGTGTTCCCGGTTCGTGCCCGCGCACTGCTGGCATACAAGCAAGGCTCGGTGGAGCAGGGGCTGGCGGTGTATGACAAAAACTTTCAGCCGTTGTGGCCCGCGGAGCTCGTAAAAAATTATTACGATCTGCTGAAAGAGACTCGCAGCCTGCGCAAATTTCTGGACCAGACACGCGGGGCGCTGGCCCGCAATCCTGATGATTTGAACGCCGCAGTGCGCATCTTCTATTACTACCAGCAGCAGGGCAATCTTGACGCAGCCCAAAAAGCCATCACCGATTACCGTCTGCAAAAAGATGCCCGAAAAGCGGCGTGGATCTCGCAGGAGCTTTATACCTTCGCCCGGCTGCTGGAAGCCGTGCATCTCTATCCCGAGGCCGCGCGGTATTATTTCGCGCTGTACAACAGTCCTGGCAATGGTCCGGCGATGCAGGAAAAAGCGCTCGCCGGACTGGCAGGTATTTTGCTGGAAGCTCCCGAGCAGCAGATGCAATTCGGCTCCGGCGATATCTCGATGTACAGCGATATTGCCACCATGGACTCCGGACCAGGATATCTCAACGGCATTCTCTCTTTGTTGTTGAACACCACGGCCCCGGCTGCGAAGTTAGCCGAAGAAGAGCAGCGCGCCGTGCCATACTTCCATCGGTCGCAGGCCGCTCAGCTTCTGGCTTTGCTGGGCCAGCACTTTCCCAATTCGCCGGCACGCGCCAAATTACAGGCGCAACTCATTGAGGCTTACGCCGGCTACGGCCAGAACGATGCGGTGATCCGCAGTGGGCGCGAATTTCTGGCGGCATTTCCTGGCGCAGAGGAGCGCAATCGCGTGGCGCTGCTGATGGCCGATGCCTTCGCGCGCACCGGCAATACCAAAGACGAGTTTGCCATTTATGACTCCATGCTGCAGGAGTTGTCGCGAAAGGCTGATGGTATTCCTCTGGGCGAACACTTCAAGGAGACTGCGGCGGCGCAGCCGGATGCCTCCGCCGAAAATGAAAGCAACGCTGCGGAAGGCGACGAGGAAGATACGGGCGCGGGGCGGCAGCATGTAAAAGTGAAGCCATCGGCGAAAGCCGCATTTGAGGTCGGGGCTGCTCCTTCGGCAGTTCAGGCCGGGCCGCGCTCGCCAGAGTATCAGCAGGTTCTAGACCGTTACATTTCCCGTCTGGTGTCACAAAAGCAGGTTCCGGCGGCGCTGGCTGTGTGGCGACAGGAGCTGGACCGCAATCCCAACGATCCGGGACTCTACGAGAAGTTCGCGGATTTTTTGGAGGGCAACCGCCTGGGCACGGAAGAAGAGGCAGTGTATAAGCGTGCGGTCCAGCAGTTTCCTGGCAGGGGATGGTATGACAAGCTGGCCCGCTGGTATTTGCTGCACAAGCGAAACCAGGATTTTGCCGCGTTGACCGAGCAGGTAGAAAAGATTTTTTCCGGCAGCGACTTGCAGGCTTATCTTTCCGGCAAAAACATGCCTTTGGAACTCAGCCTGCGCTTCAATCAGTTTGCCCAGCAGCGCTTTCCGCACAATCTCACTTTTGTGCGCAATCTGATGAATCTGTATCAAAGCAAACCTTACTGGAACCCGACGGCATGGGAGGCGCTGGTCCGCCAGCACTGGTTTGAAGACGAGGATTTGCGCAGCCGGTTCTTTGAGTTCCTTTCGCGTACGGGAAAGCTGGAGTCTGAGCTGCAGGCTCTGCAAAGCGCATCTGTCCAGGGAGACTGGACGAACCAGGCCAAGGCCAATCCCGCGGCCACGCGCTTTGTTGCCGAAGCCGAGCTTTGGCGCTCGCACTTTGAAGCCGGCGCGCCGGTGATTGCCGCCGTCGCGGCGCAATATCCGGCGGACGCGGAAATTGGACGGCGCGCGTCATCCATCTATCGTTCGCTGGCATATTTTGATCCTAAAGCTACCGACGTTGCGGTGCAGATTGAGAGCAATCTGCTCAAGGCCAGCCCCGCTGATCGCGATACGCTCGCCCGCCTGGGGGACATCTATTCCGACCGCGAGCTGTTCGAGAAGGCCGCGCCGTACTGGAACCAAATGGCGCAAACCGAGCCTGGTACCCAGGCAAACTATGAAGAAGCGGCTACTGTTTTTTGGGACTATTACTTTTTCGATGACGCGCTGCGCCTGTTGAACCAGGGCCGCACAAAACTGAATGACGATGCGCTGTACAGCTACCAGATCGGCGCGATTTATGAGAACAAGCGCGATTATGCCCGCGCCGTTCAGGAGTACGTAAAAGGCTCGCTGAATGATGGTCCCGGTTCGGAATCGCAGGGCCGGCTTTTGCAACTTGCGCGCCGGTCTTCGACAAAAGACCTGGTGGATACGGCCACCGATAAGGCTGTGATCGCAGGCAATTTTGATCTCACCGCGGTCCAGCTTCGTGTTGCCGTGCTGGAAGCGCAATCCAGAAAGCAGGACGTAAT
Source organism: Candidatus Angelobacter sp. (assembly GCA_035695325.1). Taxonomy (GTDB): domain Bacteria; phylum Acidobacteriota; class Terriglobia; order Terriglobales; family Acidobacteriaceae; genus Angelobacter. The sequence continues at coordinate 59,624 of DASSEH010000330.1, read as the reverse complement.
CACACTGCTGACCACCGCGCTCGATCACAGCAGCGCGGTGGAGACGCTGGAGACGATCGAGGCCATGGCCAAAGAACGCTCCATGGAGGCCGTGCGGCAGCACGCGCTGGAGCGTCAGGCTGCGGTGAGCAATGATCCGGTCCGGCGTCTGGAGCTGCGCTATGCCCTGGTGCAGTTCTACGAGCAAAAGAAAGACCTGGTCTCGGCCGAACATAACATTGAAGCGTTGTATAAGGACAATCCGAAGATACTCGGCGTGGTCCGATCCACCGTGGATTTTTACTGGCGCAACAAGTTGCAGCAGCGTGCAGTTGATGTTCTGCTACAGGCGGCAAAGGATTCCTATCCGTCGCTGAAAAATCAGTTTACCTGGGAAGCGGCCCGCAAAATGACCGACACCGGGCAGTACCAGCCCGCGCGAAAGCTGATTCTTGGCCTGCTTGAAGAGTCTCCGTATAACGGCGAGTATCTGGCAGGCGTGGCCGATACCTACGCTCGTGCGGGCGATCAGGCCGGATTGCGTGACTTCTATCTCGACAAGATCAGGTTCTTCCAAAAATCCACGCTGCCCGCGGATGATCGCAAGGCAAGAATCTCCGCTTTGCGCCGCGGCCTGGTCCCGGCATTGACCACTCTGAAGGACTATGCCGGCGCGGTGGACCAGTACATTGAGATCATCAATGCTTATCCTGACGATGCCGGCCTGACCACCGAAGCCGCTTTTTACGCCCAGCGCTGGCAGCGCAAAGACCAGTTGCTTGGTTTCTACAGCAAGACAGTGATTGCTTCTCCCAAAGATCCGCGCTGGGCCGTGGTGCTGGCGCGGCTGCAGAGCAATTACGAAGACTTCGATGCGGCCATTGCAACCTACTCCCAGGCCATCAAAATTCGCCCCGACCGCGCCGATCTGCTGACCGCGCGCGCCGCGCTGGAAGAGCGGCTTATGCGCTTTGATGAGGCAGCGGCCGACTACAGCGCTCTCTATCAGCTCGCCTATCACGATCCGCACTGGATGGAAAAAGTGGCGGAGACGCGGGCGCGGCAGAACAAGCCCGATCTGGTGGTCGGCGCGCTGCAGACGGCCTTTATTGAGGGCCATCCGGAAACGCCGTCTAAGTACTTCACCGTGGCCGGACGCCTGGAACAATGGGGGATGCTTACCCAGGCCCGCAGCTTTGCCGAGCAGGGAGTGGCAGCGACTGGCAATGATCTGCTGGCCAGCCAGGAAAACCACGATGGCGTGCTGGTTTACGTCCGCATCATGACTCGCCTGCGCCAGCAAAACACGGCCGGGCAGAAGCTGCAGTCTGCTCTCGCTTCCGCTGAACAGCTTCCCTCACTTCCGGAACAGGTGGCAAAGAATGGCCTCGAAAAGACCACGAATGAGGAGTGGCGCAAAAATGCATTGCTGATTCGCACCACTACCGCCCGGCGAGGCATGACGGCCGCCATGCGCGAGATGGGTACGGCGGTGAATCGCTACTTCACGCGGGAAGAAAAGCTCGCGTTCGCGCAGTTTCTGAATACCAATAATCAGGAAAACGACTTTGTTTACGCCGCTGCGGAAAGCGCCGAGCTTCCGGATATCGAAACCAGAATTTTGCAGCGGGAGTTGTCCTTCAGTGATCGGGCCAGCCAGGCCGCCAGCAAGTTGCAGGAACTTCAGACCCGGCGCCTCAGACTGGCTGAACTTGGCCAACAGCTTGAGTTCAATAAAGGTTATCTTCACCGCGCCGCGGAAATTTACCGGCTCGCGGGCCGGGCGGATGATGAACTGCGCGTGCTGGAACTGGTGCGGGCCACTCCCCACATGGGCTTAAGCGATGTCGAGCGCGAGCGATATTTCGCGCTGCTGCTGGAAAAGAATCCGCAGCGCCTGGTGCAGTTCTCGGGCCAGGGCAAAGGCTGGGGTGACGCTGCTTCCTCCTTCGTGGTCCTGTATGGCGATGCCAGGCTGGCCCACGCGGCGGTAACGGCCCGTGGCGCTTCCGAGCCTGCGGTCTGGTTGCCGGCCTACACCTCTTTGGTGGGGCTTTATTTTGGTGAGTCATCGCCGCAGGTGCAGAATGCCTTCCTTACAGCTCTCGGCGACCGGACGATTGGTCAGCGTCTGGACACCCCCGGTGATCGCAAGCTCACTTTGGCCGGCGATGTGTGGTTCTACTACGGCTCGCGCTACGGCGAATATCTGGGCATGACGCACAAAGGCGATCCCGAGGAGTTTGTTCCGGCAGAAATCGAGCATACGCCCTCCCGCGCAGCCGCTTATTTCAGCGCCGGGCTCTATTATGAAGAGGCTGGAGACCTGCCGCGCGCCATGGTGGATTACGGACATGTGCTGGAACTCGACGCCGGACGCATTGACGTCCACAACCGGCTGGCCGGTATTTACTGGAAACAAAAGCGCAGTGATGCCGCGCAGGAAGAATGGAAGCGCGCACTCGAAATGCTCAAAGTCCAGACCACCACCGGGAAAATCCTGGACACGTTTTGGGGCGACTATTCGGCCACGCTGAGCAATCTGGCCGCGCACAAATTGCTGGCACAGTTCCAGCCCGCCGTGAATGAGATTCTTCATGCCTACGTGAAGCGCAACGGATCGTATCGCGTACAGGAGTTGCTGCGCAATACTCTGCCGCGTCTGGGCGATCCCGCAGCAGCTACCGCCCTGCTGCTGGATTTGTCCGGCGATGCCTCTGACAAGCTCGACTTCCTGCGATCGTTTGCCCAGGACGGCGACCCGTTGAAATATGATCCCGAGCCAGTCTTCGCCCGGGTCCTCGAACTGGCCCAGGAGAGAGCGCAAAAAGCCGAAGGCGTCGCCAAGGAATACGCCGAAGACGATTACGAACGGCTTGAGATACGGTGGTTGCAGTATTTGCTCAAAGCAAAGAAGTATGACCGCCTGCGCGAAGAATTGAATGTTCTGTCCGGCACTGTGCGGGAAAAACAGCAGGCGGAGCTGACGCCAATTCAACTCAAACTCGCGGCACAGTCCGGAGAACTCGACGGCGTCATCGCTGGCTATCGCGCCGAGGGCGAACATGCTCCCGCGTCCGAGGTCCTTCGCCGAACGGCGACCGAACTGGCCCAGGCTGGCGACAAGCAGTCGGCCCACAAAATACTGGAATTTGTTTTTGCCCGCGAAATCGAGAACCACAATCTCACCGCGGCCAACATGCTGGGTATGGCCGATATTCGCATACAGGCCGGTGATCTGGAGAGCGGTGTGGCGCTGCTAAAGCGAATGACTCTGGTGGTGGGCAATCCATTTGAAACCCAGGATCCGGCGGCGGCTCTGCTGATGCGAACCGGACATCCGGCTGAAGCGGCGGGCTTTTTAGAGGAATTAGTAAAGGCTGTGCCGTGGAATGCGGACTATCGCATTCGTCTGGCCCAGGCGCGGATGGCAGCGGGACAAAATGCCGAAGCCGCACGAAAAGAGCTTACGGCTATGGCTTCCGACAGGCAGGCGTCGTATGAGAGCAGGACCACCGCCGCGAAGTCGCTGAATGGAGGCGCGCCAGATCTCGGCAGCCAGGAATTGAATCTGCTTGCCAGCGGACAGCCAGTTTCAGCGACAGACGCGAATCATCCTTACTTTTTTTACGCGCGCCTGAAGGCGGCAGAGAGTCTACAGGGATCAGCCAGTGTCACGCTGCTCCGGGCGGCGCTCGAAGACCGTCCCAGCGGAGACGCGGCTCGCGTGCCTCTACTCAAAGCTGCCATGATGGCCGGCGATTACTACATTGCCATCGCCGTAATGAAGCCACTGGTGGAGTCTTCACCGGAGAGGGAAACTCCCGCGCAGCAGGAAGTCACCGATGATGACGCAATTCTGGATCTGAATACCGGACCGGACAGCAGCTTCGGCTCACTTTCCAAACTGCCGGGTAAAGAGCGTGCGGAGATCAGCAGAAGTCTGGCGCTGGCGTATGAAAAGACCGGCGCTCTGGAGCAGGCCATATCGTGGTTTCGAAGGGCTTACAAACTGGAGCCGGGTGTGGCCGAAAAGTCGCAGATCAACAAAGAAGTGCAGCAACTGCGGGCTGTTTTACGACGGCGCGCGTCCAATGAGGCCAGGCAGCCGCTGGTCCACAGCGAGCTGGAGCAGAACAGGACGGTGCGTCCGCGGCTTCCGGATCATGCACTGGCCAGTCCTCCACCCGGCCCTGCCGGGGCAGCGAAAGGAGTCAGCCGATGATAAGCCGCCGCAAAATCATGCTATGTGCTTTCTTCTGTGCCACTGCGGTCCTGGGCTGGAGCTTTTATCAGAACAACACTGCGGGACGTCCGTTGGCCCAAATGATGCCAGACAATGCGCTGGTTTACATTGAAGCGAAAGATTTCGCCGCCTTGCTGCATGACTGGAACAGCTCCCCGGAAAAAGCACAGTGGATCCGCAGCGATAACTACAATGTCTTTTCCAACTCGCGCCTGTTTCTGCGCCTGAGCAAAGCCTCGGACGAGTTTGCCGCAGCGGCGGGAGTTCCACCCAGCATGGATTTTCTCAATCAGGCCGCCGGCACGGAGAGCGCGATTGCCATTTATGACATTGGCCAGCTTGAGTTTCTCTACATTGCGCGGACCTCATCGGGAAGCTTTTTACAATCGCCGCTGTGGCAGTCACGAAACAAATTCGAGTCGCGCAGTGCGGGAGGAATGCAGTTCTTTACTCGCAGTGACGCCGATTCCGGACGTGTTGTGGCCTTTGCCATGGCCGGGGACTATCTGATTCTGGGTACGCGCGACGATCTTGTGGCCGGGGCCCTCGAGCTTTTCTCCGGAAGCAAGGGGCACAATCTGGGCCAGGAGGGCTGGTACACACAGGCCCTGGCGGCAGCGCCGCAAAATGCGGGCGATTTGCGGATGGTCCTGCACATGGAAAAAGTCGCGGTCACGCCGCACTTCCGGACTTACTGGATACAGCAGAACATCACGCAAATGCAGAGCTACCTGGCGGCAGTTTCCGATCTCTACCGTGAAGGTGCGGTGTACCGCGAAGAGCGAGTGATCCTGCCAAAGAAGGTAAGTGAAGATGATGGTGCAATCACACAATCAGCGCTGGCAGTTACTGCCTTGTTGCCGCTGGCGCCGAAAGAATACGGTTTCTATCAGGCAGCGCCAGCCGACGCAAAAAGCAGCTTAGCGGTCCTCGAACAAAAGATTCTTGCGCCACACTTTGGCGCAACGCCCGCGGAAAAAGTTGCCCCCCAGGTCCAGCTGACCAGCGGCGAAGCGGGAAGTGGCTCTGATCTGGAAACCCGTATTGACGTGGAGCAGGCCCCGCGCGTCTCCGGTGAGAGCGCCGCTGGGTTGCAAAAGCAGTTTGCGGCGGCGGCCCCACTGGCAATGCTCACACTTCAGGGCACGAGAAAAAATCAGGATGGAGTGCTGCTTCAGCTCCCCACGGTACTGGTCATTACAGCGGCCAATAGCTGGGATGCTGCCGCCGTACAAAAAGCGATTCAGGACAGGATGGCTCCCGGACTTACCGCCGCGCGCCTGGGGCTACAATGGCGCGACGTGAAAGATGGATATTCCGAACTGGACGGCCTCTATCCGGTACAGATGGCCGCACGCGGCAAGCTGCTGTACTTTTCCAATAACGCTGAAATGCTAACCGCGGTTCTACAGGCAAAGGCGTCCGCGGGTGTACCTCCGGTCAGTTACGCCGCCGGATTCAACCATACGCGCGAGCGGCAAAATTTCTATGATCTGGCAAAGCTTGCGGACCAGAATGCGGCAAACTCAAGCGCATCGGGCAGTCAGCGTGAGCCGCAGTTTTTCTCCGACAACATCGGCAGCTTCAGCCGAGCATTTGCGCGCCTGGAATCTGAAGAGATCATCACGCGAACTTCAAAAGACAAAATCCAGCAGACGGTAACCTACCGCTGGTCGCAATAATGCAAAGGTGGCTGGTAGTTGCGGCGCTGATTGTGTTCTGCTTCGGACAGGGAATGGCGTATGCCTCGGCTGCGGACGAAGATTTGCATTCCCAGTCGGCTGCGGCAGTGCTGACGAGAGATTTTTCCTCGCGCAATTTGTCGTATCTGCTGCTCAATGGAAAGGGTATCGTTATTGCGCGCCGCTGGCCGCGAACAGGGGAGGAAACGCCGGTGGGTTCGCTGATCAAACCTTTTCTTGCGACTGCTTATGGACGCGCCCACGATTCATTTCCGGTATTTCGCTGCCATGGCGGAAGCGACTGCTGGCAGCCTCGCGGGCACGGCGTTCTTGGTATTCAGCGGGCTGTCGCGCTTTCCTGCAATTCATATTTTCACCAGATGCTGGAACAGGCGGAGCCGGGGTTTGCGGCAGCGACGTTGCAGAGCTTTGGGCTGACCATGGAAGATAGCGCAGGCCGGGACAAGGTTGAACGCTATGAGCAGGGGCAGGGATGGAACGCTTCACCTTTGGTGCTGGCGCATGCTTATCTGCGGCTGGCCAATGACACGGGTGCAAAGTCGACTCCACTGGTGCTGGAAGGAATGGCCATGGCTGCGCGCAGTGGAACGGCTGCTGCTGTCTCGCGCGAACTGCAGGGCCGAGGTGCTCTGGCCAAGACCGGGACGGCGCCGTGCATCCATCGGCAGAAAGCGCCGGGAGATGGTCTGGCGATGGTCATGGTTCCGGCTGACCATCCTCGTTTGGCGCTTCTGGTGCGTGTGCATGGAAAACCCGGTGCTGAAGCTGCGGCCATCGCCGGACGAATGATTGCAGCTATTGAGAAACACGCTGTGCGCCATGATTAGAGTCTGCTTACTCGTGCTGGCAAGTGCGCTCTCTGCTTATGCCAGAGATGTCGAGGTAGGAGTGCTGGGGCTGTTTCATCCCCAGGAAGTTGCCGTGCAGTCAGAGCCCGGGCAAATACTGGAGTGCGGAAACTCATCACTGCCCCGGACTGCGGGACATTCCTGGCAACTCCAGCTAATGCGCTCGCAAATCAGAATTGCTGCCGGTGATCGTGTCACGCTGGCAACCTCCTTAATCTGTGACGACGGCCATGGCGGCGATACAGAGTTCCGCGTCGTGGTTCCGGGCAAAATTTCCCGCCGCTATCGCGGCAAGCTCACGATCAAAACCACTGGGCGCGAGCTGCTGGTAATTGTAAACATGGAGCTTGAGACGGCTGTGGCTTCGGTGGTAGCGGCTGAAAGCCCGCCTGGAGCGCAGATTGAGGCGCTGAAAGCCCAGGCGGTAGCGGCACGATCTTTTCTGGTTGCAGGCCGGACGAGGCACGGGAATTTCGATTTTTGCGATACCACGCACTGCCAGTTTCTGCGTGAGCCCCCGCGCCCGGGGGCGCCGGCATGGCAGGCGGTCTTAGCTACCCGCGGAATCGTACTTACCTATCATGAGCGGGTATTCGCTGCTCTGTACGGCGCCAGTTGCGGAGGGAAGACCCACACACTCGAAGAACTGGGGCTGCCGGCACGCGATTATCCTTACTTTTCGGTTGAGTGCGAATGGTGCCATCTGCATCCGGAGAAATGGGCAACACACATCAGTGAGGCCGAGGCCCAGGAGCTTCAACCCAGTGAAGCCTCCAGGCTCAGACTTGCCCGCAGGCTGGGCTGGAAGGCAATACCGGCGAATACTTACTTTCGGCATCCAGAGCAGGGAGGTGTTCTGATTGAGGGTACCGGGCAGGGACACGGTATTGGCCTGTGCCAGAGGGGGGCCGCTGCCATGGCAAAAAAAAGTTATTCTTTTATTGAAATATTAAATTATTATTATCCTGATTCTATTCTTCGGTCGCTCTAGACCAAGTTTTTCTAAAAGTCCTAAAGAATAAGGTTTTGTAGTTAATTGTTCTCTGCTAGCTGCCGATTACACTAGAGTCGTTCTGTTTTGCAGGCTGAATTCCCACGGACTACGGGAGATGCAGCCGGCAATAACCAGAAATACGGTGGAATCCCGATGTTTCGTGATGCAAAAGTACGCAGCGCCCTCATCGCCATTTTTGCTCTGAAGACTGGTATTCGGATAAAGAAATTCCTCGTTGCAGTTGCGCTTTTACTTCTCTTCGGATTCATCGTCACGCTGTGGCGCTCAGCGGCTGAAGACATCACAAACGGCACGTATCTTAACATGTTGCTGATTGCGTTGTGCGTCTTTATTGCAGCGTTGGCGATCGCAGGCTTATACAAACTACGTACCGCGGAAATGATCGGCCTGGAGCAGAAGCTGCGGCAGGCTCTGGAGGAACGGACAGCGCAGCTCGAAAAAGCCAGAGAAGAAGCGGACACCGCCCGTCACATTAAAAATCAGTTTCTCGCCAACATGAGTCATGAGATACGCACGCCAATGAACGGCATCATTGGTATGACGGAACTGGCGCTGGAAGGCGAACTGAGTTCCGAACAGCGCGAATGCCTGGGCATGGTACGGACTTCTGCCGATAGTCTGCTGAAAATCATCAATGACATTCTTGATTTCGCCAGTATCGAGGCAGGAAAACTCAGGATTGACAGCATAGTTACCGATATCCATGAACTGGTGGGCGACAGTATAAAATCCCTGGCGGTTCCGGCCCATGAGAAAAAACTGGAACTCTCTTACCTTGTGGAACCTGACATCCCGCGCCGGGCGGTGGTGGATCCGATTCGGCTGCGCCAGATCATTACCAATCTTGTAAGCAACGCGATCAAGTTTACCAGGCAGGGTGAAGTTGTGGTGACGGTACACAAGGAGTCGCATTCCGGAACGGAACTGGTCCTGCGTTTCAGCGTACGGGACACCGGAATCGGCATTTCCCAGGAAAAGCAAAGGTCTATCTTCAATGCCTTTGAGCAGGCCGACATGTCGGCCACGCGGAAGTATGGTGGAGTGGGTCTGGGGCTGGCCATCGTCGCATTCATCGTGAATGCGCTGGGTGGCCGCATATGGCTGGAGAGCACGCCGGGCGGCGGCAGCACTTTTTCCTTTACGATCCTGGCCCAGGCGCTGCCGGACGAGCAGTCTCTGGTGGAGCAGCAGTTGCATGGCATGCCGGTGCTTATTGTGGACGATAACACCACGAACCGGCTGATCCTCGAAAAGATCGTTCGTTGCTGGTCCATGCAACCGGAACTTGCCGAAGATGGCGAGGCCGCTCTGGCCGCGGTGGAACGAGCGGCACAAAACGGAAAGTACTTCCCGCTCATCCTGCTGGATTGCCTGATGCCCGTCATGGACGGATTTACAACAGCCCAGATGATTCGCAGGAAGATGAGGGGAGACACCGGAGCCATCATGCTGTTGACCTCCACTCATCAGGCAGAACATGCTGAGAAATGCAGACAGCTTGGGATCGGGGAGTACCTGATAAAGCCAATCAATCCGGAGGACCTGCGGAAGGCAATGCTGCGGGCCCTCAGTGCTCTGGCCCGGCCCATTGTGGTAAGCCGGTCCAGTAGCGTATCTTCCAGCAGGATTCCCCGCCTGAAAATTCTGGTGGCGGAAGATAACACCGTGAACCAGCAGCTGACCCGCCGGTTGCTGGAATCCCTGGGACACGAGGTTACCCTGGTGGAGAATGGCCGAGTGGCCCTCGAATCCATTGAACACCAGGAGTTTGATCTGGTTTTCATGGACATTCAGATGCCCGAAGTAGACGGGCTGGAAGCAACGGCCGCTATCCGGGCAAAAGAACGGCAGACCCATAGTCATCTGCCCATTATCGCCATCACCGCACATTCGCTGCGCGGCGACCGCGGACGGTGTTTGCTTGCCGGAATGGACGATTACATTGCCAAACCTGTCAGCAAACAGGATCTGGAGCGGGTGATTGAGTATTACTATTTATCCGGGCCTCCGGTCACGTCTTCATTTCTGGATTTATCAAACCGCCATAAACTGCCTTCAGAGTAGTTTTATATTCACCAGGTTCACATAATCTGTATAGTGTGACAGCCAGGTCACGATGCATGGTGTTTCGCGCCATTTTGGATATACTTGCTGCTTCAAAGACAGCCCTTCGAAGGAGGCACATTGAAATTCCTGGGCAAATTCGAAATTTTTGCGTACACGCTTCTGCGCCTGGTTTTTGGTTTCCTTTTCGCCTGCCATGGAGCGCAAAAACTGTTTGGCATGTTCGGCGAACACGCGCAGCTTCACAATCCATGGATGCTCATTGGTGGCATCGTTGAATTTGGCGCCGGCGTCCTTATCTTCCTCGGCCTGTTTACGCGAATTGCAGGTTTCCTTGCCAGTGGCGAGATGGCGGTGGCGTATTTCAAGTTCCACGCGATGCACGGCCTTTTCCCTATTGTGAACCAGGGCGAACTGGCCGTGATTTATTGCTTTGTCGCTCTGTACATTGCCTGCCGTGGCGCTGGGAAATACGGAATCGACAAAAGCTGATCATCCACTTCGTCAGCGCATGGTTTCGCGGTACGCATTCAGCCCCTGTCCAAACTGAGACAGAGATTTTCGTATGGACTCTGTCTCAAGTCCCACGCCAATCCGGAACCGGTCCGCTGACTCGAAGAAGCTTCCCGGCACTACCGACGTGCTGAACTTATCGCGCAGAAAAGCGCAGAATTCGTCCACCCGGCCATGTTTCAGACGGGGAAAGACAATCGTCCCATACTCAGGCCAGAAGTAGTCAAGATCATTTCGCGATGCCAGAAAATCGCGCAGCAGGCCGCGATTTGTGTTCAGCAGCGCCTTCATTCGTGCCGCAATTTCCGGCAGTTTCTGAAAGGCGATCAGGCTCAGCAGCTCCGTGGGATACGGATAGGTGGATCCATGAACGTCATGGATGTGCCAGATATGCTGGGCAATTTCTTTCGGGGCCAGTATCCATCCGCAGCGCAGCCCGCTCAGCCCGTATGCCTTGGTAAGACTGTTGGTGATGATGAATCGTTCAGGATCCGTGTGAAAGGCCGATTCCGGCTGCGCTTCAAACAGCATTTCACGATAGACCTCATCCACCAAAATGCAGGCGTTGCTTCGCCGGGCCATCCCGGCAATTTCTCGCAATACCGCATCCGAGACCACAGCGCCGCTGGGATTGTGCGGATTGCACAGTACGATCAACCGGGTGCGAGAGCTCAGATTGCGTTCGAGGTCGCTCAGGTCAATGGCAAAATTCTTTTCTGCCGGCCGCGAAAATCTTTTGATCTCAAGGCCCAGATAGCGCGCCGCGTTCAGCAGCGGATCATAGCTCGGCTGCTCGATGAGGACCTCATCGCCGGGCTCAGTGGCACCGGCCAGCGCCAGATAATTGGCAAAGGACGTACCCGTAGCCGTGACCACACACTCCTGCGGCACACGGTAACGCTGCGCAATTGCGTCGAGCAATGGCTGATATCCATAACTATTGGAACCATTGATCTCCAGTTGCTCAGGCTTTACTTCCAGCGCCGCCAGAGGTAGTGACACCATTCCACTGGTCGCCAGATTAAATGTTGCTCCAGGGCTCAGCTTGGCCCACTCCATGTAAGGTGAGCGGGTAGACGCGCGACGAATACTCATGCTGGTGAGGTCCTCTTCCAAAAGAAATAGACTGGTATTCCCGCAGCCAGAATGGCGATGCCGGCCAGTGTGTTTCCCGGGTAACGATAGATAGTGTTGGCGACCACCCCCGCGCAGGCCAGGCAGAACAGCGCGGTGGTCACCGGATGGCCGGGCATTCTGATCGTCGCCTGTTCCGCGTTGCGCCGCCGGAGCAGAAAGAGACAACTGGCGGAGAGTCCAAAGAAGATCCAGTCCATGGAGGTCACGTAATTCAGGATCTGGTCGTACCGTCCGGAGAGCAGGATCACAAATGTCCATAGGCTTTGCAGCACAATGGCCACCACCGGTACACGTGTCCGCGGATGCACCCATGCCAGCTGGCGGAAGAAGATGCCGTCTTCGGCCATGGCGAAATACACACGCGGCGCGGTGAGCACGCTCTGGCTGAGAAAACCAAGCGTGGAAACAGCAATTCCCAGGCCGATAAGCGTGGCGCCTTTGGAACCCATGGCGATGCGCATCACGGCGGATGCCGGAGTCTGCGTCTGCGCCAGTTGGGCAACACCCAGCGCCCGCAGGCAGATGTAATTTACAGCGGTGTAGAGGGTTGCCACGCCGGCAACTCCCAGCACCAGAGCGCGTGGCAGATCGCGCTTCGGGTTTTTCATCTCTCCGGCAACGAAGCAGGCGGTTTGCCATCCGCCATAGGCAAACAGCACCGGGACCATAGCCGCGCCAAACGAAGAAAGCAGCCCCGGCGAAAGAGGCTGGTCCAGCACCGGATGCAGGTGGAAAAGGGAATGCCCAACGAGAAAAACTCCCGCGCCCACCAGCAGAACAATGGCAAAAATTTTGATGACCATCAAAATGCTCTGCACCGTCCCGCCGATCCGAACGCCCAGACAGTTGATGATGGTCAAAATGGCCAGGGCCACAATCGCGATTTGCCAGTCGGATGCGTGGATTCCCGTGAGTTCCAGGAAGTAGCGTGCGAAGGTCACGGTTACGGCCGCCATGCCGCCGGTCTGAATCACCAGCAACAGCACCCAGCCGTAGAGAAACGCGAGCAGCGGATGATAGGTCTCGCGCAAATAGGCATACTGCCCGCCGACACGCGGCAGGCGCGCGGCCAGTTCGGCATAAATAAAAGCGCCGGTCAGGGCGATCACCCCTCCCATCAGCCACGCGCCCAGGACCAGCGCCGGCGTATGTACCTGCCGGGCCACCACATAAGGGTTGATGAAGATGCCAGCCCCGACCGTGCCTCCCATGACCAGCATGGTGGTGTCGAAGAGCCCCAGCCGCCGAGCTAAAGGCCGGGAAGTGTCCGGTTGCGTTTGTTCTGCACGAGAGCTCAAGTTAATTACTATTCTGCAAAAAGTGAGATAAAGCAAATTCACCGGAACGCTGTCCGCAGTTTCGTTACACGTACCCATAAACAACTGTCGTTTGCCCAAAAACGAAATGGACGCGTCCAATTTATATGGCAAATCCCCCGGATTTTCCTCTCGGCGCTGCTTCAATCTCCTGTGCATATGCGGTACACCATGCACGTGTGGCACAGCCGCCCCCGGTTGTGACCTCTTTGTTGTTTTATCCGTGTTCATCCGCGTAAATCCGCGGTAAGGGGTCTTGTCAGCTCATCCCGGTCTGTACCCTCTGCCTACCCCCCTCCCGGTCGATCCCCATCACAAGGTTTAAAGGACTTAGCCCCAAACATCACAAGCGATATCACAAGCGATTGGAGTGAACCCTTAGGGTGAGACAAAAAAAGCATCCCAATCTCCCCACCATGGGCTAACGGCCAATGGCTAAAGTCTGTTTTTCCAATCATTTACACCGCCCCAGTTCGGCTGATTGCCGATTGCTGACTGCTGACCGCTTTTCTCCAAACCCGCGCATGATACCGCTAATCGAAAAAAAATCAATAGACAAAAAATGGCACTGGGAACGTGTTGGATGATGCAGGGCCGTTTTGCTTGATAGCGTCCATTTCATTGCAGAGGCCAAAGAAAATAGCCCATGCAGATGCAGGGAGTTCTCAACAATAAGCGCCAGCCTTCTAAATCCAATACGGGAAATCAGAAGAATGCAGGCGTAGAGACGCGGCACTGCCGCGTCTACAAAGCCCACCACAACACACTGCAATGATCTGCAGCCTATTTAGGGTCAATTAAGAAAGGTGTCCCTAAAACGCAGGCCCCAAACATCAAACTGGAAACAGACAACACAGTTGCAACCAGCCATACTCCAGCCCCGGAGGGGCGGAAGAAATTAGCCCAGTCTGTGGCGCTGGGTTGCGCGTACACGCGCTAGCCAGCGGCTAAGGGCTGGGATAGCAAAGAAACAATATCCTCACCGCTCTGCCGAAGGCCAGCGCCAGCGCACCATAAAGTCCGGCCTCCAATCGCTCAAAGCTCTCGCCATACCACCACGTGCCTGTCATGTTGAGCGGAGCGCATGAAGACATTCCTGCGCTGCAGCATCTCCGGCGCGCAGTCGAAACATCCAGAAGGTGCCTAAATAGCCCATGCAGATGCAGGGAGTTTTCCCCAATAACTTTCGCGCCAGCCTTCTAAATCCAATACGTAAAATCAGAAGAATGCAGGCGTAGAGACGCGGCACTGCCGCGTCTCTAAATGTGTGTGGCTGACTGGACTGGTGGCGCACTTCAAAGCCGTATTTAGCTTGAGTGGGAGAAGCGTGCAGCTTAAGCTGGAGGACATCGCTGGGGACTGAAGCGCTTTCACCATTCAAGCAAGAGGATTTTTGAGAAATCTCTGTTGACACACGACAAGCTTGACGTTGCGACCAAAGGAGACATCGCCTTCTAACCTGGAATCGTGCAAAGACCTATGCCAGTGCGTTGACGATATTGATCAGTTGCCCACACTGCGGACAGTTCCGGAGCAGGTTGTTGTCAATATACACGTGGCCCAAAACGATACCGAATAACGAGGCTGCAAGGCCAAGCCAAGGATCTACTTTCCCAAACGCGGCCCCTGCCAACCCCAAGACTATCTTACCGCCGAATTGCTCGCCAACGGTTAACGTGCTCAGGCAATTCGGACATACTACTAACTTCTTTTGCATACTCTTACTCCAAAGAGGGCGCTATAAAATGCACACTCTTTGGTGCATTTTCACAAATCCAGCAACTCTCGTCAACAGAGGGGGCTTCGAGTATCATGACTGCCTGTAACTTTTTGAGGTGTCATCGGTACCTTGAAAACCATTTATTACGCTCACGCTTATTGCACATACGGTTGGCCCTGTGAAGCAGCAGAGATTAAAGCGATTCGTAGGGAACTCAAGCGGCACAAACTGGTAAACCCTTCCCATTACAACGACCATCCTGAAAAGAGAAGAGACAGCATGGGGCTTTGCCTCCGGCTTGTTGAGGAGTGCGATATTGTGGTCTTCAGTCGCCTCTTGGGAAAAATAACAGCAGGGGTCGGAAAAGAAGTGAACCACGCTATGAAGAATGGGAAGGCCGTTTACGAAATTACGCAGGTGGGGACTTGTGCGCCGACACCTAGCAGTAAAATATCTCACGCGAGTTGCAACTATACGGCTATACGGCACCTGGAGACATAGTCAGTGGTGTTCCTCGCGAACCTAATCACGGCAAAGCAGGGAACTTCAGGCTGGTGGACCACTCAAGCAAAAAACAGGCTTCAGTGGCCACCAGCCATGATTTGATCGGCAGGGGAGGTTTTGCGCGAATGAACATTTTCATTCAAATTTGGGCGGCCATTGGCCCCCTGATAGGCATTAGTCTGGGAGCATACTTCACCCGGTCTTGGCAACTAAGACAGTGGTCTCTGGAAGGCAAGAAAACCGAGTATCGAGAATTGCTAAGTACTCTATCTAGAAGTGTTCGCTGCATGATGGACAATTCACCAATTCTTTGGTGTGGCGGTGGCCTGTCGGTGACGACTGGTGAACAAGAAAAACGAGTTATGGAAGCAGATTCCGAAGCGCGAAGTACCATTCAAGATAGAATCTTCATCCACAACATGATACAAAACGAAAAAATTTTGGAGCGCTGGCAATTAATAGCGGCTGAAAAGGAAATCAACAGGTTTCTTAAATATTGGAACGACTTGCACAAAACACTGGTAGACGCGGCCCATAGAGACCTGAAAATCAAAAACTGATTCTGGCGGGGCGAGTGGGGTCTGAATCGCCTTCACCATTCAAACAAAATCATTTTGCAACCTTTTGCTGTTATCATCGTCATCCAAATCTGTTGCGGCCCGCTAAAATAGCGGGCTAGCCGTGCGAACCAGCGTAAGAAGATTGAAGTTTTGGACTGGTTGAGTGTCAATACAAAAAGTAAGTGAAGCCTGCTTTTACTCCTGCTTCCCATGAATCAGCCAGTGAGGATAGTACGTTATCTGCAGATTGGCGGAGATGTCATTCTGCGCTGACGGATTCAGCGAAGGAATCAGCCAGCGTTCATACTGCACAAAAGTCCCCACGCTCCACTTGGGATTCACCCGCCAGTCGAAGCGGCAAATGCCATCCGTCTGCGTGCCGCCGCCTGGCAAAAATCCGTTTCCGGTCTTGACCTGGCGATAGCTGAACTGCAGAGTTGTACCCGGCGAAAAATGATAGGTGCTCCAGCCCTGATAGGCGCGTCCGTCTCTGCCCACGCTGTTTCCAAAGAGAAAGCCCTTGTTGAGATTGGAATCGTGGTAGCGGAAATTCCAGTAGAGAAAGAAGCCGCCACGGTCCGTCGGCGTAAGGGATTGCGTGGAGGTGGTTTCAAATCGGAAATCCAGCTTGGGAACTCCGGGAAATTGTGCAAGGTGCAGGCCCGGGCTCACCGCCGCGCGCCGCGGGTTGGCGATGGGAGAGGGATCGTCGTCACTGTAGGAGTCACTGTAGATGGAAAGCCACTTTCGCAGGCCAGGAAGCTTATAGGAAAAATCGAAGCCTGACTTGCGGTCGCCAATGTCGTTGCGATTGAAGAAGCCGGCGCCCGGAGTGTCACCGAGAGCAAAAAGATTTCTTTCCAGCGAATGCAGCGTAAACGGATGCCCCACTCCACCCCACAGCGATGCACGGGTAAATCCAAACTCCAGGTTGTCCGTGGGATGAAAACTAAACTTTTGCAGATTGAAAAATGGCCGGGCAGGGAACTTATGTCCGGAGAGCTTGCTGACCAGGAATTCTGTTTCCAGTGGCCCCAGCTTTCTGAATATCCAGGGCAGATACGTGGGACTGGTGTGCGTCAGCCGCAGCATATACATGGGGTCGGCGTTGTCGCTGAGCAGCAGCGGAGCGCTTTCTCCTGGCCCCAGCCACAGGCTTTGCTTGCCAAAAGTAAGGGCATAGCCGCCCAACTGCACGCCGCCATATATGTCGAGGGGATAGAAGCGGTCGGTGGTTGCTACGGGTGTGGGCGTTGGAACTGTAGCCAGGGGGATGGGAACGTTCGAATCCAGGTTCTCGAAGACCAGATTCTGCACCGCCTGGGTATTGGCGGCCCGCCCAGGAGCGTGTTCATATTCTCCGCGCACATAGAAGAAGAACCGGCCGGAAACCCCGCTGGCGGTGGCTCCGGTAATCAGGTTTCCGCCCTGATTGTAAGGCCGTCCGAAATCGTTCCAGAGGGTCTGGCCAAAGTGATAACTATCGTTCAGCGGCTTTCCTGAAATATTCGTATACCGGCTGTACACAGACTCAATCTGGGCTGACGAGTCATAGCCGTCGCCAAAGCTCAGCTCGGTCCGTAACGTATCAATTGTGCGGCGAATGCCGGATTCCGCCGGCAAATCCTGAGAAAGATCATCGGCTTCCTCAAGCTGGCGCAGACATTCTTTCTTGGTCCAGGGTTGCAGATCCGTGAACTGGGTGCGAATGTATCCCAGTGACGCCAGGCGCTTCAGTTCCGGATAAACCCAGCTGTCCAGTGGAACGTAAACCGATCCCTGCGAGACACTCTTTCCTTCGCTGTCACGTACAAAATTTCCATAAAGTTCGTCGTCGTTGAAAGCGGTGCGTGAGCGATAGACCTGCCGTCCGATGAGCCAACCCATCGCGGCGCCGGCCACGACATCGCCAGGGAAGTGCTGGCGTCCGGTTACGCGCGCAATGCTTATCGCGGTTGCTCCGCCGTAGGCCAGCACCTGGGTGAGCGGGCCGGGATATTCATGGGTGAGGACGGAGGCAATGGTCCAGCTCAGGATGGCGTGCTCGGAGGGAAAAGAGCTGTTCAGCGACGATTTTGTGATGCCGTTGAAAAAGTCTCCCTTGCCATTATTCAGCTTGGGCCGATTGCGGGAGGTGAGCACTTTCAGCCCTTCATCGACAATCACACTGTCGACGACCGCTTCGCCTGCCAAAAGGCCGGTTTCCTGCTTGCGGCGGTCGCCCGTAGTCTCGCCCACGGCCCAGGCGAAAGCCGGCACGGCGATCATGCCTGCGACACCAAAGTTAGCGAGCTGACTGCTGCGGTGGATGTTAGCCGCGGTTACCTTCTCTCTCGCGAGGCTGTGCTGGTCGCTGCCGATCAATACACCCGTGGTCAGGCCCAGCGGCACGATCCACTTGAGGTCAGAGACCTGCGCGCGAAATGGGCTGGTCCAGATGGCGAGCTGATCTTTGGGCACGTTCAGCACCGTGCTGCGAATGGTCACATTCGGTCTTTGCGCATCGTCGGAATGCCTCTGCGTATCTGCTTTTGCAGGTTGGGCTGCCGGAGTTTGGCTGGCGGATGGTGAAACAGTGCGGTTGTCGGCGGGGGCCACGGCTGGGGTGGATTGTGGCGCGGTGGTAACTGGCGCAGCTGGGGCTATCGCCTGTTCACGGCAGGTATTTGTATTTACATCGCCATCCTGCTGGTTGGGCCCACAGGAGGGGGAAACCGGGCCATTATGTTGAGCAATTGCAGTGGCTGCGGCGATACAGAAAAATACAGCCGACTTTCGGAGACACGTGCCAGTAAATAAATTTTTATAAAAAGCCAAGATAAATCCCATTTCAATTACCTTAAAGACAGTAAGTCACAGGCTTGTATTCTGGCAAGAAGTGAGGGGGGGCGCAAAAGACTCCGCTTTTCGCGTTCCCATGAATCAGGTGTTTGCAGGCGGGATACCCAGGGCCAGGGGCTAATCCTTTTGTGACTCTGCATTTAAAGATGCAGGAGCGTATCATAGTAACTTTTACCCTGATGCTGTGTTTGTTTCATGTACTTAGGCATTCAGCCTGAATTGAATAATTTGTCCTTTATTTGGTTTATGAGGGAAGTGCAGGCAGGCTGAAAGCGCGAAGATGTAAATCAAATGTCCAGGAAGGTGTAATGAATATCCTGATTACAGGCGGCGCGGGATTTATTGGCTCACATCTGGCAGAGCGGCTGGTTGAGCGCGGTGATCATGTTTCTGTCATTGATGATTTGTCCACGGGCTCTCTTCGCAATATCCAGCATCTTAAAAAGAAGCCGAATTTTCAGTGCACCATAGGCAGCGTAACCGATCGTGCCGCCATGGCTCCTTTGGTGGACGCGGCCGATATGATCTATCACCTCGCCGCTGCGGTCGGCGTGCGCCTGATTGTGGAAAGTCCCACGCGCACCATGGAAACTAATATCCGCGGGACTGAGGTGGTGCTGGAACTTGCGGCCAAGAAGAAGAAACGCGTGCTGGTCGCATCCACTTCCGAGGTCTATGGGAAGAGGGAGCAGGTCCCATTCCGCGAAGAAGACGACCTGATCATGGGGCCGCCGGACAAAGGCCGCTGGAGTTATGCATGCTCCAAAGCCATTGATGAATTTTTGGCCCTGGCTTACTGGAAAGAGAGCAAAGTTCCCACCGTGGTAGCGCGGCTGTTTAACGTGGTGGGGCCGCGGCAGACCGGAAGTTACGGCATGGTGCTGCCCTGCCTGGTGCGCCAGGCCCTCACCGGCAGCGATCTCACGGTTTATGGCGATGGTTCGCAATCCAGATGTTTTACCCACATCACGGACGTGGTGCGCGCATTGATTCTGCTGGCGGAGCATCCGCACGCCAACGGCGAGGTTTATAACATCGGTTCAACCGAGGAAATCTCAATTCTCGAACTGGCGCGCAGGATTGCCAAGGTAACGGCCTCCGACTCACGAATCGTCATCATTCCGTATGAGCAGGTTTATCAGCAGGGATTTGAGGACATGATGCGACGCG
Source organism: Candidatus Angelobacter sp. (assembly GCA_035695325.1). Taxonomy (GTDB): domain Bacteria; phylum Acidobacteriota; class Terriglobia; order Terriglobales; family Acidobacteriaceae; genus Angelobacter. The sequence goes on along the minus strand of DASSEH010000330.1, from coordinate 40,008 downwards.
TTCCCGACCTGAAAAAAATTGCGAATACAATTGGGTACAGTCCCTCGATGAATCTGGACCAGATTCTTCTGGATACAATCAGATACCATATTGAGGATCTGGCGGCCCCGCAGAAGCAAGGGCGCCAGGCGACGGTTCGGACCGCCTGAAGGCCGCAGTGCCGGGGCTGGTTCCGCAAGATTAAGTTTCGGGAGAATATTAAGGGCAGATGTCTGTTTATCTGGTAACAGGAGCAGCAGGGTTTATAGGCTCGTCTCTTGCGCGCGAGCTATTGCGGCGCGGAGAGCGTGTCCGGGGAATCGACAACTTCGAAACCGGCAAGCGTGAGAATATCGCGGACATGGCTGGCCGCCTGGATTTCCGGGAGGTCAGTATTCTGGATTATCACGGCCTGCTGGAAGCGACAGAGGGCGTGGAGTGTATTTTTCATCAGGCGGCGCTGCCGTCTGTGCCGCTCTCCGTGGCAGACCCGGTGCGGGCCAACAATATCAATATCAATGGGACCCTCAATGTCCTGCAGGCCGCCCGGAATTCCCGCGTAAAACGGGTCGTTTATGCGGCTTCCAGTTCCGCCTATGGTGAAACGCCCACCCTGCCCAAGCGTGAAGACATGTTTCCCAGTCCGGTTTCTCCTTATGCAGTCCAAAAACTGACCGGCGAATATTACATGCAGTCATTCACGAAGGTGTACGGACTGGAAACGGTATCGCTGCGCTATTTCAATATTTTTGGCCCGCATCAGGACCCCACTTCGCCGTATTCAGGCGTGATTGCGAAATTTATTACGCAAATGCTCGAAGGCGAGCCGCCAACGATCTTTGGCGATGGCGAGCAGAGTCGCGATTTTACCTACGTTGACAATGCTGTTCAGGCGAACATTCTGGCTGCGTCCGCTCCGGCGGAAACCGTGGTGGGCAAGTGTTTCAACATTGGCACCGGACGCCGCATATCCCTGAACCTTGTCTTCCAGACGCTGTGCGAGATTCTGGATTTCAGGGGGGCCGTGAAATACGCCACGGCGCGAGTGGGCGATGTAAAGCACTCTCTGGCCGATATTACCCGGGCCAAAGAGGCGTTAGGCTATCTGCCGGCCATTGATTTTGAAGAAGGCCTGAGACGGACGGTCGAATGGTACAAACTACAATCGCCTGTCACCTCTGCGCCCGCACGCAGCGGTATCATGGCCTGAGTTTGCAGGAAACAGGCGATTGAATGATTCTGCACAAACCGGATAATCAGCATAAAGCGAAGATCGTGCGCATCATTGCGCGTCTCAATGTAGGGGGCGCCGCAAGGCAGGTTTGTGCTCTTCATCATGAACTGACTCCCTGCTTTGAAACCAGAATCATCACCGGCCGCCTGGCCAACGGTGAGCAGGACATGAGTTATCTGCTGCCGTCGGAAGAAAACGTCTATCGCTTGCCGCAAATGTCGCGGGAAGTGTCGGCCTGGGACGATGCCGTTGCGTTTTGGCAAATCTGGAAACTTCTGCGCCGCGAGCGGCCGGAAATTGTCCATACTCATACGGCCAAGGCTGGTGTTCTGGGGCGAGCAGCGGCGTGGCTGGCAGGCGTTCCTGTTATAGTCCATACGTACCACGGGCATGTGTTTCATGGATATTTCAGCCCGGCAAAAACCAGAATCTTCATAGCCGTTGAGCGGCTGATGGCGCGGCTCTCGGCCCGCATTATTGCCGTTTCAGAATCGCAGAAACGGGAACTCGCACTGCAGTATCGTATAGCGCCGCCTGAGAAGTTTTCGGTTGTCCACAATGGATTTGATCTGGAACGCTTTACGCGCAATTCGCGCGAAGCGGCGCGAAAAATGCTGGGGCTGGAACCGGATGAACTGGCCATAGTATGGGCCGGCAGGATTGTTCCCGTAAAAGACGTCGAATTGCTGGGCCAGGTCATACGTGCGGCATCTGCTGTCAGCGAAAAAATTCGTTTTCTTGTCGTCGGCGATGGCGAGGAAAAGCCAAAGCTGATGTCCATGACGCAGGACTGTTCTAACGTGATGTTTCTGGGGCACCGGAATGAAATGGAGTCCATATGGGCGGCTGCCGATCTGGCCCTGCTCACCTCGCGGAACGAAGGCACCCCTACCGCTCTGATTGAAGGTATGGCGGCGGGACTGCCATTCGTATCCACGGATGTTGGAGGTGTTCGAGACCTTGCCGTGGGCCCGCTCCAAGAATTACCGGACGAAATGGGATGGCAGGCTGCCAATGGCTTCCTGACTCCCCGAACACCTGGTGCGCTGCTGTACTGCATCCAAAAAATTGCCCAGGAGCGAAAACTGGCGGCAAAAATGGGTGCGGTAGGACGTGTATTTTCTCTGGAAAGATTTTCCCTGCAACGGCAGGTAACCGAGATTAGCCGGCTTTACGACATCCTGCTGGGAAATAACGCAATGGAACTACCGGCTGCCGAAAAAAACATTTCGCAGCCGAGAAAAGCCGTTTGAAGGGATTTGGATTTTGAATTACCGGTATTGAAGGGCATAATAAACGGAGTTTTTAATCGCAAAGTGCTGCGCCATGTACAGTTGCGATCTTCGGTGAATTTGGTGAAGATGTGGCAAGGTATGAAATTTTGAGGAATAGATGACGCCCAACCGAGAGGTAAACGGACAAGCGGGGACCTCTTCATCGGACGTGGATTATCCGGTGAGTTCGTGGTGCGGTTCTCCGTGGAAGCGTGTTTGTGATCTGGCAGGCGCGGTTTTTCTGCTGCTGCTATTCCTTCCGCTCATGCTCATTGCCGCTCTGGGGGTAAAGCTGAGTTCCCCAGGGCCGGTATTTTTCCGGCAGCGCCGCCCGGGCAGAGGAGGGCGTGAATTCTCTATCGTGAAATTTCGGACGATGCTGGATGGCCGCAATAATCCCGGTCCTGTGCTGACGCGCGCTGCCGATCCCAGGGTCACGTGGCTGGGGAATTACATGCGAAAGTGGAAGGTAGATGAGCTGCCGCAACTGTGGAATGTTCTGGCCGGCGAGATGAGTTTTGTCGGTCCGCGCCCGCAGCCCACCCGGCTCTGGCAGCAGGAGTCGATCCGGAAGCAGGCAGCCTGCGTACTCTCCGTTCGTCCGGGGATTACCAGCCAGGCAACCGTGAATTTTCGTCATGAAGAGGCATTGCTGGGGCCGCTGAAGCCGGAAGAAGTGGAAGAAGTTTATACGCGCACAATCATGCCGCTGAAGCTGAACATGGAAATTGAGTACCTGAAGCAGGCCACTTTCCTCGGCGATCTGGCGATTATTTGCAGAACGGTGCTGCGAATCCTTGATCGGCGCCATGAAGATGATGCGCTGGTCAGGGAATATCTTCCGGTGGTCGGGCGCCGGGAGTATCCGTCCCCGCGTCCGGGAACTGCCGGCTATGTCCCTGCGGTGGAGAAGAAAGAATATCGTCCGGCAGAGCAGACGGATTAGCCCCTCCCACTTCTGCTAATCCAGAAAACAGCACTGGTCGCATTTCGCCTTGTGTGTACGTGGTTTAACTCTTTTAGGTAAAATAAATTAGTTTCGGCAGATCACCGTATCACCCGGCAGACGCGAATATTTACTGCCGTGGTGTCGCTACTCTGTGCAGCGCTGATATGCTTAAAAAGCGCAGAGTTCTTTAAGATATGAAGTAAATCGCATTCCGGATTTCATGGACGGCATAATTTTGCGACCAATCAGGCTTTTTATTGTTGTTGTTATTGCTGCGTTTGCCGCGTTTGCGCAAACCACGGATACTTCGTCTTCGCAGTCCCAGGCAGGGCAAACACAGGATACTTCGAGTACAAATCGGTCCGGGAGCACATCTCCCGGTCAGGCACTTAAAATTCCGGTGATCGAGAACCGTCCTGTTACCAACCTGACACCTGAAGAACTGGGCGATCAGGAGAAGAACCTGCAGAAGGCTGAACCCCAGTTGCCGGTCGGGGCTCGTCCGGAACCCGATCTCGAATTTCAGGATTTCGCTTTTGTCTCTCTTGGAATCCGGCTTCCGATCTTTGGCTACAATCTTTTCGAAAACGTGCCCTCAACTTTTGCCCCGCTGGATCGTGTCCAGGTGCCTGGAGATTACACTATCGGCCCTGGAGACGAGTTGTCCATTCGCGGTTGGGGGCAGCTGGATCTTGCGATTCAGGCCATTGTCGATCGTGGAGGCTCGATTTACATCCCCAAAGTCGGGACACTAAACGTTGCCGGACTTAAGTTTGACCAGTTGCATGATTACCTGCAGTCGCAGATTGGCCGTTTTTATAAAAACTTTGATCTGAGCGTGAGCATGGGCCGGCTGCGCTCGATTCAGGTCTTTGTGGTTGGCCAGGTAAAGCGTCCGGGAAGCTACACCATTAGTTCTCTGAGTTCTTTGGTGGATGCGCTCTTTGCTTCCGGCGGTCCTTCCAGGCGCGGCTCCATGCGGCGAATTCAGTTGAAGCGCAACGGCGCCGTGGTGAGTACGTTCGACCTTTACGATCTTTTAGTCAGAGGAGACAAGAGCAGTGATGTAAATTTGCGCGCGGGCGATGTGATCTATGTGGCGCCCGTGGGGCCTCTGGTGGCGCTGGCGGGCAGCGTGAATAATCCCGCGGTGTTTGAATTAAAAGACAGCACCACGCTTGCTGATGCAATCGCATATGCCGGAGGCCTGGCTACCACCGCGGATGGGGCCTATGCTTCAGTAGAGCGGATTGAAAATCGCAGCCTGCGCAAGTCGGATGAGTTTCCGCTGGATGCCAGCGGGCTGAACCGCGAGTTGCACGATGGCGATATTGTGCGCTTCCAGCGAATTCTCTCCCGGTTTGAGAACTCCATCACTTTGCGCGGCAACGTGGCCCGTCCGGGGCGGTATCCATGGCATTCGGGCATGCGTATCCATGATCTCATTCCGGAGCGGGATTTCCTGGTAACCGAGGACTACTGGAAACGGCAGAACCAGCTTGCCGTCAATGCTCAGTCCCGCGATTTCGGTGTGGGCCAGACGGAACTCAAAAACGATGTAAAACGTCTCGCGGCCGAAATTAACTGGGATTATGCGGCCATTCAGCGCTTTGATCCGCAGGGCCTTACATCGCACCTGCTGCCGTTTAATCTGAGCAGGGCCATTCAGGGCGAGTCTGATCAAAACCTTGCACTGGAGCCAGGAGATGTTGTCACGATTTTCTCGCAGGCCGATATTCAGGTTCCTATAGCCGAGCAGTCGAAGTTTGTCCATCTGGAAGGCGAAATGAACCACGCCGGAGTTTATCAGATCGAGCCAGGTGAGACGCTGCGGCATCTGCTGGTGCGGACCGGAGGTATAACCCCCCAGGCGTATCTTTTTGGTTCACAGTTTACACGCGAATCTGCGCGGGTTGATCAGCAACAGCGACTGGATGCCTACACCAATGATTTGGACCGTTCGGTGCAGACAAATGCCGCAGATGCCAGCCAGACCGGGGCTGACAAGGCCGCGATTGATGGCCAGCGCGCTCTGGTTACGAAAATGAGACAGGTGAAAGCAACGGGGCGAGTGGTGCTTGAGATCAAGACTAATGCCAGCAGTATTGATTCCATACCGGATTTGGCGCTTGAGGATGGTGATCGTCTCCTGATTCCCTTCCGGCCTGCAACCGTGGATGTGGTGGGTTCGGTATATAACAGCGGCTCCTTCGTCTTTCATCCTGGAAAAACTGTGGCTGACTATCTCCGGCTGGCGGGTGGCGCCCGGCGCGATGGCGATAAAAAACACGAATTTGTACTGCGCGCTGATGGTTCCACGGTCAGCAAGGCCCAGCACAATGGGCTGCTGAGCAGAGATTTCAATACACTGCGGCTGGTGCCCGGAGATACGATAGTAGTGCCGGAAAATCTGAACACAGGAGCGTTTTTGCGTAATCTCGCCAATGTGAGTCAGATTCTCACTGGATTCGGTCTGGCCGCGGGGGCGATCAAGACTCTGTTTCCGTAAAGTGATGAAAGCATGATGGCGCAAAGAGAGAAGTCAGAGGTGCAATTTGGGAATTGCTGAACAGATTCCGGGGATCGCTCACGGCGGGGAAGAGCACGAAGTCGCTTTTCCGGAACTGCTCATTGTTCTGGCCCGGCACAAATCCTTCATCCTGAAATTTGTACTTATCGTGATGGTGCTGACCGCCATCGTCGCATGGGGACTCCTGCATCCGAGATACACGGCAGAGACCAAAATCTTGCCGCCTCAGCAAAGCCAGTCCATTGCGGCGGCGGCGGCCAGTCAGCTCGGCCCTTTGGCGGCGCTGGCGGGTTCGGGCCTGGGACTGCGCAATTCCAGCGAACTCTATGTAAGCATGCTGCGCAGTGACACGATTGCCGATGCCATGATCGACCGTTTCTCTCTCATGAAGAAGTACGATGCCAGATACAGGGTCGATGCTCGCCGCCAATTGAGGGACAAGACCGAGATCATCACCCAAAAAGATGGCATCATGGCCCTTTCCATTGAAGATCGCGACCCGGGTCTCGCCGCTGAGATGGCCAATGCTTACTTCGACGAACTGGAAAAACTGACGAAAAATCTGGCGGTGTCTGAAGCGGGAAAGCGCCGGATATTTTATGAGCAGGAAGTCAGGATGGCCAGTGATGAACTGGCAGCGTCCGAACTGGCGCTGAAACAAACCCAGGAGAAAACCGGCGTGTTCGTGCTCGATACCCAGGCGAGGGCCGCCATCGAATCTCTGGCCTCGTTGCGCGCCACAGTGGCTTCGCTTGAGATTCAGATCCAGTCGATGCGGGCCTTTGCCACTTCTGAGAATCCAGAGCTTATACGCGCTGAACAGGAGCTTGCCGCCACACGCGTCCAGGTGGCAAGGCTGGAAAAAGGATCGGGTGGGAGCAACCCTCTGGACCTTCCTGTGGAGCACGTGCCCACCGCGGCCCTTGAATATTTAAGAAAGCTCCGCGATGTAAGGTATCGTGAAGCGCTCTATCAGCTTGTCGCCAGACAATATGAAGCGGCTCGGATCGACGAAGGCAAAAACAACTACGTAATTCAGCAACTGGATAAAGCTTCCGTACCCGAAAAAAAATCCTGGCCCCACCGCTCCACCATCCTGCTGATGGCGATGATTCTGGCATTTCTTGTTTCCACAGGGTGGGTTTTTCTCAGGGAAGCGTTCGAGAGGGCCCGGGAGAATCCCAGGTTCCTTGCCCGGCTGCAGCTTTTTCAGTTTTATCTGCTGGGCCGGCGCCGCTAGAGAATGCAGGCGCGGCAATGAGGCGCCTGCTGAGAATGGATCGATACAAAGCGAAGTTCCTGACTCTCTCGTTATACTGGATTGGGGTAAAACTCCGGTAATAAAATGATGTTTAGCGAGGTTCAATCCGGGCATACACCGGCTCCAGCAGCTCCACACTGGTATGCGGTGTATACCTGCTCTCGTCATGAAAAACGTGTGGCCGAACATCTTGAAGGGCGTGCTGTGGAGGTTTTTTTACCGCAATATGAAACAGTAAGCCGGTGGAAGGACCGGCGGGTTTGCCTTAATCTGCCACTGTTTCCCGGCTATCTTTTTGTTCATATTCAGCTGTGTGAACGCGTCCGGGTGCTTGAGGTTCCCGGTGTCGTTCGTCTGGTGGGGGCGAACGGACAACCGGCGGCTTTGCCGGACTGTGAGCTGGAAAAGCTGCGTGATGGTCTGAGTGGTTCGCTGCGCGCGGAGCCCCATCCTTTTTTAGCTGCTGGCCGCCGGGTGCGGATTGTTCGTGGTCCGCTGGAGGGGCTGGTGGGGATTTTGCTGCGGCGCAAGGGCCAGTATCGTGTTGTGCTTTCGCTGGATCTTATCCAGCGTGCTATTTGTGTGGACGTTGATATTACAGATGTTGTTCCTGCCGGTCATCCGGGGAGAAACTGATGGCAGAAAAATACGTTTCAGGCGCACAATCCGCCCTGGCCAGTGACGAGATTACCGTCATCGGTGTCCGCCGCCAGCTTGAGCTGGCGATCCGGCCCAGCGCGCATAAAACTCTGGGAAAAATTATTACATCGCCCAACTCGCCGGATTTGATCGCGGGAGTCATGATCGAACCTCTTCGCGTTTATCCTGACGACAGAGGTTTTTTCTCCGAACTGGCCCGTCTGGGCTCCAGTGGGATCGCCGCGCGTATGATCGCGGACAGTGAGCATCAGCTCCAGATATCCACCACGCTTACCTATCCAGGAACAATTAAAGCCATTCACTATCATTACGGGCAAACGGATCTTTGGGCCCCGGTGGCAGGTATGTTGCAGGTATTTCTGTGTGACCTGCGCCGCCATTCGGATACGTTCGGACGCATCAACACCATCTATACCGGCATACAGCGTCCATGGGAAATTCTGATTCCTCCAGGTGTTGGTCACGGATACAAAGTTCTGGGTACACAGCCCGCCCAATTGGTGTATTTGACCGATCGCTACTACGATCCCGAGGATGAAGGCCGCCTGCCTTACGATCATCCGGACATAGCTTATGACTGGGAGATCCAGCACAAATAGATGAGAGTTTTAGTGATTGGCGCAAGCGGGCTACTGGGCAGTGTTCTGGTAAACAGTGACCTGTGGCCTGGCGATGAAGTCATGGGCGTGAGTTCCCGGGATGCCGACATCCGGGACAGCGCCCAGGTGGATCGCTTGTTCGCAGCTTTGCGCCCGGAATGCACGGTACTGGCTGCGGCCTATACAGATGTTGACGGATGTGAGAAAAATCCCGAACGCGCTCATGAAGTGAACTGTCTTGGCGCTGTGCATGTTGCCCAGGCAGCTAAGCAGGCAAAGTCGTCACTGCTGTTTTTGAGCACGGATTACGTATTTGACGGGAGCAAAGGGCAGCCCTATGAGACTCAGGACGCCGTTTGTCCGCTCAGCGTGTATGGGCATTCCAAGGCGCAGGCGGAAGAGGGAATCCGCAGAATTCTTCCTGAGGCCTGCATTCTGCGCACCTCGTGGCTTTTCGGCGCCACAGGAACATGCTTTCCCGGGAAAATTCTTGAGCTTGCCGGAAAGATGGACCATCTGTCCGTGGTTGACGATCAGATTGGCTGCCCTACGTTCAACCGCGATCTGGCACAAATTATTGTTCGACTGGTTCGCGGCAAGGCCCAGGGAATTGTACATGCGACAAATTCCGGACAATGCAGCTGGTATGAATTTGCCCGGGAGATTGTGCGCATGGCGGGCTTCAGCAATATGTTAATGACTCCCGTATCTACGCAACAGTTTCCCCGGCCTGCCCGGCGTCCGGCATACTCGGTGCTTTCGAGAGCCAGCCTTGGTGCGTACGGCATTGAGTCCCGAATCTGGCAGGAAGCACTCAAAGATTATTTTCTCGATCGCGAAAATCTCGCACGCGGTAAACAGGAACTTGTGGCCAGTATTCCTGTAGAACGGAGACGAACTGAATGAAGGGTGTGATTTTGGCTGGAGGCACCGGGTCGCGGCTTTTTCCGCTGACTCGCGTGACCAACAAGCACCTGCTCCCGGTGTATGACAAACCCATGATCTACTACCCGCTGCAAACGCTGGTAGATGCAGGGATTGAAGATATTTTGATCGTCACGGGCGGACACAGCGCGGGAGACTTCCTGCGCCTGCTGCGCAACGGCAAGGATTTTGGTCTGCACCAGCTGCACTTCGCATATCAGGAAGGCGAAGGCGGCATCGCGGACGCTTTGCGACTGGCCCGGCCTTTTGCCGCTGATGACAGCATCTGTGTGATTCTGGGCGATAACATCATTGAAGGCAGCATTCGTGAAGCCAAAGAAAAATTTGAAAGGCAGGAACGAGGCGCCAAGGTTCTGCTGAAAGAGGTCCCCGATCCTGAACGATTTGGTGTTCCCGTGTTTCAGAACGGGCAGATTACTCGCATCGAAGAAAAACCTCGTACCCCAGGATCGTCATACGCGGTGACTGGCCTCTATTTTTACGATGCCACCGTCTTCGACCGCATTCAAACACTCAAACCTTCGGGCCGGCAGGAGTACGAAATTACCGACGTGAACAATTCGTATCTGGCGGAAGGCAGTCTCACCTGGGAGATTCTCGAAGGCTGGTGGACGGATGCGGGAACGTTTGAGTCCTTGTGGCGCGCGAGCAATCTGGTCCGGGCGAAGGCTGCCGAATCTGAGGGCGAATTAGTGGCTGCGGAAGGGAAGAAAGCATGAAGCTCCTGGTGACTGGCGGCGCGGGATTCATTGGGTCGAACTTTGTTCATCATGTGTTGAAGGAGAATTTGGCCGACCGCATTGTGGTGGTTGACAAGCTTACCTATGCCGGCAATCTTCGGAATCTGGAGACCGCGCTGCAGGACAGTCGCGTCAACTTCATTCGTATGGACATTGCCGATCCCGCGATTGGGGAGGCACTGAGCGGCTGCGATGCGGTGGTTCATTTTGCGGCAGAAAGTCATGTTGACCGCAGCATTGAAGATGCAACGCCCTTCGTGCGCACCAATATTGAAGGTACATGGCGTCTGGTGGAAGCCTGCCGCGGGCGTGTGGCCCGCTTTGTGCATGTAAGTACGGATGAAGTTTATGGCAGTCTTGGTCCGGAAGGCAGATCGACCGAGTCGGCCCCATTGTTGCCCACCAGCCCTTATGCGGCCAGCAAGGCGGCCTCTGACCTGATGGTGCTTTCCGCGGTCCGGACCCATCACTTTCCCGCCGTGATTACACGCTGCACCAACAACTACGGTCCATTCCAGTTTCCCGAGAAATTTATCCCTCTCATGATTGCCCAGGCGCTCGCCGATGAGCCGCTGCCGGTCTATGGCGATGGGAAAAACATTCGCGACTGGATCCATGTTTCCGACCACTGCCGTGCTCTCGCCCTGGTGCTGCGCAAAGGCAAAGAAGGCGAAGTTTACAATATTGGCGGTGACTGCGAATTAGAGAATATCGAAGTTGTCCGGACAATTCTCAAGACCCTGGGCCGCTCTGAAAATCTGCTGCGTTTCGTGGCTGATCGTCTTGCTCACGATCGCCGTTATGCCCTGGATTTCACGAAACTAAAAGAGGAATTAGGCTGGGAGCCGGTGTACCGGTTTGCCTTCGGGCTGGCGGAGACGATTCGCTGGTACCAGGAGAACGATTCCTGGCTCGCAGAAACCCGGAGTGGCGAATACAGAAATTACTTTGATCGCCACTATGTACGTCGGGAAGAAACGTTCGCGATTCCCGGGTGAAACATGTACCTCGCAGGGCCTGGTTTTTCTGACCAGAGGCCGCTGCATCGCACCCGGATCAATGCTGCCCTTGCTGTGTATTAAAGCTGTGTGTTAATTCGTCATGGAACAATCGCCCAATGCCGCACCTGATCTGACCAGCGGACGCCTTCTCGCCCGCAATTCGCTCTGGAACATGCTCAGTCTGCTGCTGCCCCTGGCCGTGGGAGTGGTGGCGGTCCCGCCATTGATTCGCGGAATGGGCGCGGCGCGTTTTGGTTTGCTGTCTTACGCCTGGATTGTGATTGGATATTTTAGCCTCTTTGATCTGGGGATTGGCCGAGCACTCACCAAACTTGTTGCGGATAAAATCGGTGCTGGCGAAGAGGACCTCATTCCTCCTGTGGCCTGGACATGTCTGCTGCTGATGCTTGCTCTGGGGATCTGTGCAGGATTGCTCACTCTGGCCATTTCTCCCTGGCTGGTACACAGGGTACTCAGGATACCGGAAACGCTTCAGGCCGAAGCTCTCCACGGCTTTTGGTTGCTGGCCACTTCTCTTCCTCTGGTCACGTTCACTTCGGGACTGCGCGGCATTTTGGAGGCCCAGCAGCAATTTCGAATCCTCAGTCTTATCCGGATGCCGATGAGTATCTTTTCCTTTGCGGGGCCCCTGCTGGTATTGCCCTTTTCCCATGGACTGGTTCCGGTGATTGCTGTTCTGGTTGCCGGAAGGCTGCTTGCCTGCATCGCGCATGTATTTGCCTGTCTTCACACCATGCCGGGGCTTCGCAGAGACGGGAGATTTAGTTTCACTCTGTTGGTTCCACTCCTGAGGTTTGGCAGCTGGATCACGGCAAGCAATTTGATTAGCCCGGTCATGACCTACATGGACCGCTTTTTGATTGGCGCACTGGTCTCCATGAGCGCGGTCGCCGCTTACACTGCCCCCTTCGATCTGGTGAACCGTCTAATTGTGATTCCTGGCGCCGTTTCCGGAGTTTTGTTCCCGGCCTTTGCCCTGAGTCTTGCCCAGGACCCAGGTCGGACCGGGGTATTGATGGGACGTGGCGTGAAATATCTTTTTCTCGCAATTTTCCCGATTGTTTTGATCATTGTTGTTTTTGCTCCCGAAGGTCTTCGGCTCTGGCTGGGAGGGGCGCTGACGGAGAGAAGCAGCCTGGTGCTGCGCTGGCTGGCCGCCGGTATTTTTGCCAATTGTCTTGCGCAATTGCCGTTCACCTTGTTGCAAAGCGCAGGCCAGCCCAATCTTACTGCCAAAATTCAGTTGTTTGAATTGCCGCCTTATCTGCTGCTGCTTGTATTGCTGGTCAGAGGCTATGGTATTGAAGGCGCGGCCATCGCGTGGACAGTGCGAGTGATTGTGGATGCGGTGGTCCTCTTCTTTTTTTCCTGCCGTCTGTTTCCACGCGGTCCGGAGTTTTTGAGGCGGCTGTCGTTCGGTATTGCTGCTGCTCTTTTGGTTTTTTATGCCGGAACTCTTCCTCATGCCCTGGCATTCAGGAGTGGGTTTGTTGTGACTGTACTGCTGGTGTTCGGGGTAGCTTCGTGGTTCTGGGCCTTTAGTCTGGAGGAAAGGACGCTGCTGCTTCGGCTTCGGCCTGCTCTCTTTTGAGGCCTCCGGCACGGCTATAATCGCCCAAAATGCTCCTTCTTGCAACTCTGACGATCGCGCTCCTGGCCATAGCCAACTACTGGATCGGCCACAAGGAGCCTTTTTACCCCCCACTGGTTTTTTGCGGAATTTGGGCATTCGATATGTTCCTGCTTTGGATTTGCGGGGACTATTTTTACCGCCTCTCATCGGAAACACTGGGAATTTTTGTTGCTGGTGCGCTGGTTTTTTCGTGCGGAAGCTGGCTGGCCCTTCTCTATTCTCCGGCGCCTCCAGGATATACATCTCCCAAAGATTCGAATCGAATTATTACCGGAATGGTCCTGTTGGTTGTCGTGTTTCTGCCGTTCTATGCCCGGTGGCTATACGGTTTGATCTCGGAGGGAGGAGGTGCTGTCTCATATTTATTGGCAACACAAGTGGGGGTGGGCGAAGTCGAGCATCAGAGTTTGCTGTATTCGATATTCGGCACTCTGGCTGAAGTTTCCGGTATTGTGGCGGCGATTGCATTTTTTGAAAGAAAACAAAATCCTGTCAGGGCGGTTGTGGTCATCATTATTGCCTTTTTCATGGGCATAAATACAGGGAAAACAGGCCCTGTAGGTCTTGCACTGGCAATCATGTTTCTGGATTGGGCCCGGCACCGGCGTATCCACTGGAAATTAATGGTGGTAGCCGGTTCGATCATGACGATCGCGATTGTAGCAGTCGAATTCTACGTGCATTTGGGTGGAGGATCGGAGGGCACGGCCAGTGAGAATGTAGTGGCTGTTGTCCGCCAGGTGGTGGCATATGCGTCAGGTCCCATGGTTGCCTTTGATCAGTTTATTCGTCACCCAAATATTGTTCCTCTTGATCACCCGTTCTATATAACATTTGCTCGTGCCTTCAAACGGATTGGTTTTGATGTGTATATTCCTGCTGCTTCACACAGTGAATTCGTCCAGATCACCAATGGAGGCATTCAGCATAACGTTTTTACAATGTATTGGTCTTATCTGGTTTTTGGATATCCCGGAATAATTCTGCTGACTTTTATCAATGGATTGGGTGCCACGGTGGTTTATAAGAGAGGTCTGGCTGGTCATCCCATTTCACGGATTTTATATAGCGCAATTCTTTTTTGGATTATGTTCAGTCCGTTTGCTGAATATTTTTATTTCGCCGTCTATTTTGCGTTCAAGATGTGCCTTGTATGCTGGCTGGTTTATCGCCTTCCCGTTCACTGGACAGCCCTCGCAAGACTGTTTCGGGGCACGGGAACCCCAGGCCCATCTGCCACTCATGTTTCTATTTGATATGCTGCCAGGTAGATTTCTGTTTTCTTGTATAAAAACACCGCACAGTGAATTCTGTATCTGGAACGGAACCGCCCGGCAGGATTATGCAACGTTTCTGGTCTGCATATTGTTAGACTGGTTTCATTCATCTACTATGTGTGCGATGGCGCAACCCTGTCTGACGATATTTTGCCATTTTCAGCGCCTTTTCGAAGGCAGAATTGCACCCCAGGACTGGTATAGCAATGTCGCGTGAGCATGGAGCGGGCGTTCCGCCGTGCGGTTCCATCACGGAAGCAAAGCCGGTTCGCGTAGCTGCCTTTACGGGCGGTGCGACGATTTCCAGCCCGCGTTTCCGGGTGCGACAGTATATTCCTGGTCTTGGCCGGTATGGCATTCAGGTCTCAGAATATATCGCCCGGTTTGGGAGTTGGCCTCCATCATCCAGGGCCTGGAGGCCTTTCTGGCTGCCTGCGACAATCAGCCAGAGAGTGCCGGGTGTGATTGGCTCTTTCCGGTATGACGTAACTCTTTTACAACGCGAAATGGTTTCCACCCTGGTCACACTGGAAGGGCTCACGCATCGTCCACGAATTTTGGATGTGGATGATGCGGTCTGGCTGAATCGTGGAGGCGAGAAAAATTTTTCCCGGCTTGTCCGGCTTTGTGATGGCGTGATTTGCGGCAACAGCTTTATTGAAGAGACCGTGCGCCGCTGGCACAGCCAGACAATCATCGTGCCTACAGGAGTGGATACGGAGAGGTTCCGGCCGCTGGAAGGTATGCAGAGATCCAGGCCGGTAATTGGGTGGTCAGGGCTCGGGACGAACCTGAAATCACTTGCGGAAATTGAGCGTCCGCTGGCTGCAGTTCTCAATCACTGTAAAGATGCCGTGCTGCGCGTCGTCTCCAATGTAAACCCCAAATTTGAATTGCTGCCTCCATCGCAGGTGGAGTACATTCCATGGTCACCTGAGAATGAAGCGCGCACGATTCAGGAAATGTCTGTTGGCCTGATGCCGGCGGAAGATTCTCTTTGGGCACGGGGAAAGTGCAGCTATAAAATGCTTCTTTACCTTTCCTGCGGCGTGCCCGCGGTTGTCTCTCCCGTGGGAATGAACCAGGAAGTGCTCTCGCTGGGCCGAGTCGGATTCGGCCCGCGCTCGGAAGCCGAATGGGCGGATTGCCTGATATCGCTTCTCGAAAATCCGGAACAAGCGCAGCAGATGGGAGAGAACGGACGAAGAGTTGTCGAAGAGCATTTCAGCCTCCACGTGCTTAGCCCGCGGCTGGCCGGTTATATAAAAACTTTTTCTAAATGAAGATCTCGCGACGAAAACCGGATTAAGTCGCGGCTTTGGAAAACCCCATGACGATTCGGCTGGGAATAGTTGGCTGCGGTTACGGAAAAACCGTAATGGCGCCTGCTTTTCGCGCCGATTCCCGCTGCCATGTAGCGGCTATTGCCGCCAGCAGTCAGCCAAGCGCCAACGCCGCAGCTTCACAGCTGGGTGTCGCCCGCGCTTTTGGTGACTGGCGCGGCCTTGTTAACGATTCCAGTGTGGATGCAGTTGCGGTGGCTGTTCCACCACATCTGCAGCCGGAAATTGTTCTTGCGGCAATCGAGGCGTGCAAACCAGTATTTGCCGAGAAACCGCTCGCCGTCCGAATTGCTGATGCCCGCCGAATGGCCGAACAGGCAGAGTCGTCTCGCGTGGCCAATATGGTGGATTTTAATTTCAGCGCCATTGCGCCATTTTTGCAGACGCGAAAGATGCTGCAGGAAAACGCAATTGGCAAACTTCGCCACATAGTTGTGAACTGGCAAACCGAGAGTTATACCAATCGCGCGCGCATTCAGAACTGGAAGTCCGACAGTGACGAAGGCGGGGGCTCGCTTTCCAACTTTGTATCTCATTGTTTGCATTATCTGGAATGGTTTGCGGGACCCATTGCCGGGCTGAACGGGCATCTCTTCCGCCTGCCGGACGATACGCGCCCTTCAGATTCGGACGTGAGTCTGGCAATGGAATTTCAGAACGGCGCCGGCAGTATGCTGGCAATGAGCGCGGCCGCTTTTCCGGGGAGCGGTCACAGAATCGAGTTTTATGGAGAAGATGGCAGTCTTATCCTTGAGAACTTGTCCCGGGATTATATGCGCGGATTTCGCCTCTTCTGCTGCCACAGGCCGGATACAGCGATGACTTCTGTGACTGTCAACGATCAGGAAGAAGACATCTGTGACGATGGCCGGATTTTGCCGCTTTCGCGTTTGGCCAGGCAGTTTTTTGACTGGATCGAGAATGGCAAACCGGCGCGTCCTGATTTTCGCGACGCGCTGCGTGTCCAGGAGTTGATTGAGGCGGCAAGGGCTTCACACCGGAATGGCTGGATCAAAACTTCATGAGCGGAAGCAGTATGGCTAAAAAGAAATTTCTGGTGACAGGCGGAACTGGATTTATCGGCTCAGCCATCACCCGGCGTCTGGTGTACGAGGGACATTCCGTCCGCGTGCTCGACAATCATTCACGGGGCGCGGAGCGCCGCCTGGTGGACATTCTCGGGAGCTTCGAATTGCAAACAGGCGATGTGCGCGACCCGGACGTGGTTATGCGCGCCGCCGAGGGCATGGATGCAGTCCATCACCTGGCGTTTGTGAACGGGACCGAGCATTTTTACAACATGCCTGAAACAGTGCTGGAAGTCGGCGTCAAGGGCATGATGAACGTCATCGATGCGTGTCGCAAACATGGTGTTGGCACGTTGATTCTGGCATCCAGTTCCGAGGTCTATCAAACACCACCCCAAATTCCCACGGCAGAAAATGCGCCTCTGGTCGTGCCCGACCCAATGAATGCCCGCTACTCTTATGGCGGGGGCAAAATCATCAGCGAGTTGCTGGCGATTAATTTTGGCCGCAGACATTTTGAACGGGTGTTGATCTACCGTCCGCATAATGTTTATGGCCCTGATATGGGCTGGGAGCACGTGGTCCCCCAATTTGCTGTTCGTCTGGAACAACTCGTTCGCGAAAATCCACAGGGCATAATTCCGTTTCCCATCCAGGGAACGGGAGCGGAAACTCGCAGCTTCTGCTACATCGACGATTTAGTGGATGGAGTGATGCTGGTACAGGAACGCGGCGAACACATGGGAATTTATCACATTGGCGCCCAGGAAGAAGTAACCATTGCGGACCTCGCCCGCAGAGTTGCGGCTTGTTTTGGACGTGCCATTCAGGTACAGCCGGGACAACTGACAGAGGGAAGCACCCAGCGGCGGTGCCCGGACATCGGCAGGATGGCGGCTTTGGGATATGTACCGCGTTTTTCGCTGCAGGAGGGCTTGCCACTCATCTGCGAATGGTACAGAGAGCATTCCCGTTCAGCCGTGTTATGATTCTCACCGTTATCCAGCGGAACACAGGAACTTTATATGATTACTGCTGTAAGCCCGCTGGCTGCGGGCACCGGATCCAGCGTTGTCATAAGCTCATGCCAGGTATGTAAGAGCGAGGAGCTGAAATCGGTATTGTTTCTGGGGTATATGCCTCCCGTGAACCAAATGCGGACGATTGGCCAGGTCCCTGAGGAACAGCCCTCTTATCCAACCAACCTTCTGTACTGTCCAAAGTGCGAACTGGTGCAACTGGGGTTGTCCGTGGATCCGCAAGTGCTCTTTCCGCCGGGGTATCCATACACCAGCGGGACGACTCGAATCCTGCGGGATAATTTTGCGGAGTTGTATCGCGAGTCCAGCGATTTGCTCTCTCTCAAACCAGAAGACCTCATTATCGATATCGGGTCCAATGATGGCACCCTGCTCTCGAACTTCAGGGACCATGGTCATAATGTTCTGGGAATTGAGCCCACGGACACTGGCAAACTCGCGCAGCAGCGAGGCATTCAGACTGTCCAGCAGTATTTCCGTCCGGAGGTTGCGCAGGACGTGCGCCGGAAATATGGTCCGGCACGGCTGATCACCGCGGCCAATTGCTTCGCGCACATCGAAGATGTTCACTCCATCGTCGAGGGCATTCTGCAATTGCTCGGCCCGAAGGGCGTATTTATTTCGGAATCACATTATCTGATCGGCTTACTGGACCGGTTGCAGTATGACACCGTGTATCACGAGCATCTTCGCTATTACTCCCTGCGCAGTCTTTGTTATTTGCTGGAGATGCATGGGCTGGAGGTCTTTCATGCCCGTCCTATTCCAACCCATGGCGGATCCATCAGAGTCTATGCCGCGCGCAAGGGGGATTATCCGGTACGCGAGACAGTACAGCAAATTATCGGCAGCGAGCCGCAGGGGGAAGAAATGCTCAGCCGTCTGGAGCGCTTCCGGCATGAAGTCATGCTCTCAAAGCTGCGTTTGCTGGCCATGCTGTCAGAAATCAAAGGCAAAGGCGCCCGGGTCTGTGGCATAAGCGCGCCCTCCCGGGCCAGCACACTGATTACCTACCTTGGTCTGGACGATGCCCTTGTGGACTACGTAGTCGAAATCAGGGGTTCGCTGAAAATCGGCAAGTATATGCCGGGAACACTGATTCCCGTGATTGAAGAGAGCCGGCTTTTTGAGGACCAGCCGGAGTATGCCCTCATATTTTCATGGCATATCGCGGACGAACTGGCGCCCAAACTGCGCCAGCGCGGATACAAGGGTAAATTTATTGTGCCGCTGACGGAGCCGTACATTATTTGAGCGGCAGGGATGGATATTCAAGTGGCTCAGTCACAGGATAAGAGCAAGGAAATTCAATTTTTTGACAGACACGCAGCCAAGGATGACTACAATGTGTTTACAGACGCTGCCAATCGGAAATTGATTGATGCATTTGTGCGACTAAGCGCGATCGCGCCCGGTGCACTAGTTGCCGACCTGGGATGTGGTTCAGGGATATTCACTTCTCTTCTTCATGAACGAGGATACAAAGTGTCAGGCCTGGACATCAGTTATAAGCTTTTGGAGTTGGCCCGGCACAAGTATCCCAGCCTTGAATTTTTTGAAGGAGATGTGGAAGATCTGCCCTTTGCTTCCCGTAGTCTGGATTGTGTTCTGCTCAGCGGAATTGTGCATCATTTGCCTGATCCGGGCCGCTGTGCAACTGAAGTTTTTCGGGTGATCAGGCCCGGCGGAAGTTTCATGGCATTCGATCCCAATCGCCGGAATCCTTTTATGTGGCTGTATCGCGATCATGGATCGCCATTTTACAGCTCCAAAGGGGTCACAGAAAACGAGCGACCGGTTATGGCAGAAACTGTTTCGCAATGTTTTGAGGCGGCCGGCTTTAAGACGGGAACGGATTACCTGTCCGGACTGTCATATCGTTACGTTGCCTCCAGCTTGGCCCGTCTCGGGCTGCCAGTATATAACTTTCTGGATCAAGTCCTCTTTCGCGCTGGCAGCTTGAAGCGCTACAGTCCCTTTCTGTTGACCTATGGGGTGAAACCATGACTGAATCATGCGTCGTTGATGGAAAGCAACGTAACATTGAAACAAAGTCTGCAATCCAGGTGACGGTAGTGGGAGGAGCTGGGCATGTGGGAATCCCACTTGCACTTTCATTCACCGCAAAAAACATGCGCGTGATGATTAATGACGTAAATGAAGGAGCTCTTAATCAGTTACGTGCCGGCATTGTGCCATTTACTGAGCAGGGAGCGGAAGCGTTGCTGCGCGATGCCCTGGAAAAAGACCTGCTGGTTTTTTCCAGTAGTAATTCTGAGATTCCGAGTTACGGCGTCATTATTGTAACGATCGGCACGCCGGTAGATGAATTTCTCAATCCTTCCCTCAAGGCGATAAAGTCCTGAATCGACTCTCTTCTGCCCCAATTCATGGATGGCCAGCTTCTTATTTTGCGTTCCACGCTTTACCTTGGCACAACAGAGTGGCTGGCTGATTATCTGAAGCAGCACGGTTGTAATATTCTGGTTGCGTTTTGCCCTGAACGGGTTGTGCAGGGTTGCGGCATTGAAGAGCTTAGCAGTATGCCGCAGATCGTGGGGGGCTGTACGCCTGAAGCGGAAGAGGCTGCTGCGGCTTTGTTTGGCTTACTAACCAAAGAAATTGTTCGCGTGACGCCGCTCGAAGCAGAGTTCGCCAAGGTTTTCACTAATACATATCGATACATCGAGTTTGCTATAACCAACCAGTTCTACATGATCGCGCGCTCCGCGGGCGCTGATTACAACGCCATTTTAGAGGCCATGAAGCGCAACTATCCCCGCGCAGCCAGGATTCCCGGAGCGGGATTTTCAGCGGGGCCATGCCTGTTCAAAGACACCATGCAGCTTGCCGCCTTTGCCCGCAATCAGTTTGCGCTTGGCCATGCGGCCATGCTGGTGAATGAAGGATTGGTTCTCTTCGTGGTAGATGAGCTGCGCCGTCTGTACGATCTCTCGCAATGCATGGTGGGGCTGCTGGGTATGGCTTTTAAGCCGGATGTGGACGATATCCGTGCCTCACTCAGTTATAAACTCAAACGCGCCCTTATCATGCATGCGCGCCAGGTGCTCACGACCGACCCGTTGGTGCAGTGCGATCCCGACCTGCGGCCTTTGGATGAGGTGATCGAGCGCAGCGATCTGCTCATTCTCGCTACTCCCCACAGTGCGTATAAAGGTCTTGATCTTCGCGGTAAAGCAGTTTTCGATGTCTGGGGATTTTTTCAGGGCGCAGAGAATGTCCTCTAAGGGTATGAGTCTGGATATCCTCATTCCGGTTTATAACGAAGGCCCGAATATTTTACGCACTCTGCAGGCCCTGGCAGACCACGTAAGTTCCAGCTATCGTGTGCTGATCTGTTACGACTTCGAAGAAGACAATACACTTAGCGCCATCCGGGGCCACGGCGGTTTTTCCGGAGTTGAGTTCGTCAAGAATAGCGGGCGCGGCGCCCACCAGGCGATTATGACTGGATTTCAATACAGCACGGCAGACTGTATTTTGGTATATCCCGCCGATGACGACTACAACGCCGGTATCGTGGATGCCATGCTGGAAAAGGCCATGCAGGGTAACGATATTGTTTGCGCCAGCCGTTTCATGCCCGGCGGTTGCATGGTGGGATGTCCCTGGCTGAAGGCCGTTCTTGTGCGCAGCGCGGCATTCACGCTGCATTATTTTGCCGGTATGCCGGCAAGGGACCCCAGCAACGGCTTTCGCATGTTCTCGCGCCACTTGCTGGACCGCATACAAATTGAATCGACTCAGGGATTCACCTACAGCATTGAGTTGCTGGCCAAATGTCACCGTATGCGTTGGCCCATGGCGGAGGTACCGGCGCAATGGCATGAACGTGTCCAGGGTCAGAGCCGTTTTCGAGTGCTGCGCTGGCTGCCAGCTTATCTGCGCTGGTACTTATATATCTGCGCAACCACGTTCCTGCGGCGACCACCGGAGTCAGTCCCGGCGGGTTCGACCAGTCCCGCTAACACAGCAGGCGTTGCCAGATAATTTTATGTTGGCTGACTGGCCGCGACGGCCAGTCTTGATTTTGTCCGGCTGGCAATTCCTATCCCCGCGCCGACACATACTAATGGCATGATGGGGGCGCGATACCGGGCCTGAGCTGCGGGAATTCCGGAAGCCAGGATGAAATAAGTGCAAACCGCGACCAGGAAAAATGCGGCAGAAAGAGGGATATGCCGCAATGCAATCAGCGCGAACAGATAATAAAGCAGCGTCAGCCCAAGCATAAGCGGGATGGCTATTGCTGTTATGGGATATTCCCGCACCAGCCAAAGCGTGGCCTGAAAATAGCCCTGGGTCAGCATGCTGGAGATACGGCTTTCAGCGCGCGGATACAGTCCAAGATCTCCCAGCAACTCACTTACGCCGGGATTGAACATCACGGCAGCGCAGCTTTTGGCATGAAGCCCGGCATACAAAAAAGGATGAGATCTGATGGTCTTTTTGGCCTCGTTCGTCCAGAGTTGTGCGATTTCACCCTGTGACCATCCGCGCTTGTCGGGATGAGACCTGAGAAAGTTCTCCGCTTCCACATAGTCTCCCTCGCCGAGTACCTCGTAAAGTCCGCGATGTTCCAGCTTTGCTTTGACCTCGCCGGCGGAAAGAAAATAATTCCAGACTGCGGAGGTGGTGAATCCGTTATATCCGGCGGCTCGCGTATTTCTCAGGACCCACGGAAGCAGTGTCAGCGCAAAGAGAGAGGGAAACAAAACGGCATGGACGACTCTCTGCTTCCAGGAGAAAGCACGCGGAAAAAGCAGCAGCACGGGAATGAGCCACAATCCCAGATATAAAGGCACCGGCCTGGCATAGGTAGCGCAGGACAGAACGGCAATGGATAAACCCAGTTTTCGATAATCGGATGAACGCAGGAAATTCAGAAACAGCCAAACGAACAGCAGCAACAGGGTGGTAAACAGCGTTTCCGGAAGAATTTTTTCCGTCTGCAGTATCCCCATTGGCTCAAAACAGAAGAGCAGTACTGCCCAAAATGCCGCGCGGTCGGAGGCAAGTTCCGTCACGATTATCCAGATGAGCCAGGCTGACGCAACCGTCAGCAGCAGGTTCTCAAGAAATCCCAGAATGATAATGTGTCCCCAGGCAATTGCCGGAATCAGAAACACGGGATAGCCTGGTGTCCGCATAATTTCGGGGCCGCCCTTGATGCAAAAGGCGCCATCACTTAGAAAGGCTCCGTGCAGCATAGAAGCGGCTGGAACAGCATAGCTGGAGGTGTCCGGGCTGATGAATATATCCGGGCCGTTGATTTTAAGGGAAATCAGGGAAAACACCAGCCGCGTGAGAAACACCAACGCCAGCAGAACAACAAGTTTTTTGGGGAATACAGGCTTCATGGCAAAGAGTTAATATCATAACGAAATTGGATCACAAGGAGCAACGCCAGAGAGCGTATATCGCCCTCATGAAAGGGGGCTGAAAACTATCATAGAGCCGGGCGACCGAACGCCACCGCCCCCTCTGGTTTGATGGCTGGTTTTAAACTAAGCTATTATTCTGGTTTCTGAGTTTTCAGGGCAAAGTCATCCCATGAGATTTACTGTACTCACTCCAACTTATAACCGCGCATATACGCTGGGACGCGTTTATGAGAGTTTGTGTGCGCAAACATTCCACGATTTTGAATGGATTATTGTGGATGATGGCAGCACCGACGGCACAGGCGACCTCGTCGCGTCCTGGAAGCCTTTCTTCCCGATCCGGTATTTTTGGAAGCCGAATGGTGGAAAGCATACGGCCATGAATATTGGAGTATCAAAGGCGGCAGGCGAATTTGTGTTGTCCTTCGATTCGGATGACCGTTGTATCCCCACTGCTCTGGAGCGCTTCGACTATCACTGGCGGCAGATTCCCGATCCTTCCCGTTTTGCCAATCTTTCATGCCTTTGCCAACGGAGGGATGGTTCGATAGTTGGCAAACCGTATCCTCACGAGTATGTGGATGCCCTGAGCTTTGCCGATCAGCTTCGTTATCGCAGTGCCGAACGGTGGGGAATCAATCGTACGGATGTTATGCGGCAATTCCCCTGGCCGGAAGGAGAGCCATTTGCGCCAGAAGGCCTGGTTTGGAACCGCATTTCTCGCAGGTACGCCGCCCGTTTCATCAATGAGCCGCTCCGTATTTACGAAACTGATACAGCCGGTCTTTCCACGAAAATGACGGAATTGCGAATTTCAAGTCCGAAAACAACACTGCTCTTTTACCGTGAACTTGCGCTTTCACCAGCTCCGTTTCTGCAGCGAGTGCGTGGAGCATTGAATTACTGCAGATTCGCCGTTGCTACAGTTTTTAGCAGACAAAAGCTTCGCGCTGGATCAGTTTAACCAAATGTCATTTACCGTTTGGCAGATATCTCCAATAGTCAGCATGGTGATTTCTGAACAGCAAAAATTACTTGCTGCTTTTATGTAGTGGCCGTTTGCATTCATGCGATCAATCGCAAACACCACCTGCCGCCATTCGATAATATAAAATCATAAGTTACGTTTTCATGCCTGAGACACTCAATCTCGACCCCAAAACCGTTGAAGGGTTCGGCCGCGAATGGAATGCTTTCACTCAGACACGCCTGAGTGAGGCAGAGCGCAAAGAACTATTCGATAAATATTTTTCACTGATTGACTGGAGCCAAACTCCGCAACGAGCACTGGACATGGGATGCGGCAGCGGCAGATGGGCAGTTTTGGCCGCTCCCCTGGTGGGTGAACTGGTGGCTGCTGATGCCAGCCCGGTCGCGCTGGCAGTTGCCCGGCGAAATGTTCAGGCTCCCAACGTTTCCTTTGTGCACGCCACATCCGAGACTCTGCCATTCCCGGAACAGTATTTTGATCTTATTTTTTCACTCGGAGTTTTGCATCACGTACCTGACACGGAAAGCGCAATTTGCAGCCTTGGCCGGAAGCTCCGGTCCGGCGGCACTCTGCTGCTTTATTTGTATTATGCATTTGATAACCGGCCACGGTGGTTCAAGATGCTGTGGAAAATGACGGACTGGGTTCGGCGTATTATCAGCAGACTTCCATTTTTTCTGCGCTACGGCCTCTCCCAAATCATCGCGGTATGTGTGTATTGGCCGCTGGCTCGTGTCGCAAAGTGGTTTCCTGTGCCGGACTTCTGGCCACTCAGAATTTATGCGGACCGCAGCTTTTACGTCATGAGGACGGACGCTCTGGACCGTTTTGGGACACGGGTTGAAAAACGATTTACAAGAAAACAGATCGTTACGATGCTGGAAGCTGCCGGCTTGCAAAATGTGCGATTCTCCGACTGTGAGCCCTATTGGGTCTGCGTGGCCACAAAGCCCTGAATTTTGGTGAAAGGCAGGAAGGGAAGCTGCTTTGAGTTTCTCTGTTTCTGCATGATTGGATCATTTCCGACCTAACGCTGTACAGGATTACATCTGCCAAATGAAACGTATTATGCACGTCATCACGGACCTGTATGCGGGCGGCTGCGAGATCATGCTGCTCAAATTGCTGTCCGCGACAAATGGAAAATGGGACCAGTCTGTCGTGTCTCTGGGGGGCGTCGGTACCCTTGGCCCGCGCATTGCCGAACTTGGCATTCCCGTTCACGCACTGGGTGTTCGCGGCTCCTGGAATCCGTTCCGCCTTTCATCGCTGATTCCTCTGGTGAGGCGTATAAAACCGCATGTGATTGCAGGCTGGATGCATCACGGCAATCTGGCAGCAAGCCTGGCCTCGGTTGCAGCGCCCGGACCTGTTCCTGTGCTCTGGAACATTCAGCAGTCGCTTTATGACATTTCTTCCGAACGAAAAGCCACGGCCGCGCTGATACGGCTGGGGAGAGCACTTTCACAGCGGCCAGCGGCCATCATCTATAACACACGCGTTGGCGCACAGCAGCACGAGGCTTTTGGTTATTGCGGCAGAAACCGAATTGTTATTCCTACCGGATTCGATTGTCTTCAGTTCCGGCCGGATACTGAAGCGCGCCGACAGGTAAGGGCAGAGCTGGGGCTGACGGAAAAAGAAGTGGTGGTGGGGCTGGTTGCCCGTTACCATCCCATGAAGGACCATGCGGGTTTTTTGAAAGCCGCCAGTTTGGTTGCACAATCCCATCCGGAAGTGCGTTTCCTGCTGGCCGGGATCAGAATTACTCCGAGTGAGCCAGACTTCCAGAATCTTTTGCGCGAACATAAGCTTGAGGGCCGTGTTCTGCTGCTGGGTGAACGAAAAGACATGCCGCGAATTGCTGCTTCGCTGGACATAGCCTGTTCCGCATCCGCATGGGGTGAAGGATTTTCCAATGCAGTTGGGGAAGCCATGGCCTGCGGTGTTCCCTGTGTGGTTACCGATATCGGCGACAGCGCCTATCTGGTCGCGGACACCGGGCTGGCGGTGCCACCACGTCAGCCTGAAGCTTTTGCCAAAGCTTTGAGCCATCTTGTGGCTGGTGGGCCTTCCTTCCGCCAGCAACTCGGCAAGGCGGCCCGGCAGCGAATCGAAAGGGAGTTTTCACTGGCTTCCGTCGCGGGGAGTTATGAGGAGCTCTACCGGAAATACCCGGAATTTTAAGCTGGCAATTCCATACCCGCCGTGACTGGAAAGTTCACTCCCTGCATATCGTCCGACTTTGATGACAGCAGGAACTGAATTGCGGCGGCCACTTCATCGGTGGTCACATTGCGGTGTTGCGGGCTTTGTGCTGCTGCCAGTTCGATTGCTTTGGCCGGTATTTCGGAGAGAAACCGGGTTTCGACCATCGAAGGCGAAACCGCATTAATGCTGATTCTGGTTCCCGCAAATTCGGCGGCCAGGGCGCGCATCAGGCCAAGCTGGGCATATTTAACAACCGTGTACAGCGGCATGAATTTTGGGGGAGTTCCCAGGGTTACGCTGGAGAGTACAAAAACAATTCTGCTGCGTGTTTCCAGCCTGGCCATCGCCGGCAGAAACTCGCGCAGGACACGCGCTATGGCCGTAACCTGCACCGCCATGTCTTGTTGAAACCGGGTAAGATCGGCCTGAGAAAAGCGTTCGAGGCGAAGATTGAGTCCGGCAAAGTGGACGATCTTGTCCGGAACAGCCGGTTGAGAACGAATCTGCTCGATGAATCCGTCAACATCCTGGGGCAGGGAAAGGTCGGCCTGTGCCAGGAAGATTTCGCCAGGGAACACCGCGCGGAGAGCTTCTATTCTGTCTCTGGAATGGTGAAAATGCGCGATGATTCTGGAGACGCTCTGCTCTTCCGATAATCTTCGCAGCAGCGCTGCCGCCAGGTCAGACGAAGCGCCGGTAATGAGCAGGGTGCTAGTGCTCATTGAGTCCCACACGGATTTTAGCTTTTGATATTAGTTCGCCATTCGTGCCGTGAATGGTGGCCTTCAACTCGGCTCGGCGGTAGGCCTGATTCAAATGACAAATTTGGCCAAAGACGCGCAGCCGGTCGCCAGCAAATGCCGGCTTAACGAAATCGAGATCGATGCCATGCAAAAAGCAGTAGCGGCCAGGAAGATAAACGCCCACCAATTGTGAATAGAGCGACGAGACAAGCATTCCCGGAGCCACTACGTCCCGAAACCCGGCATGCCGGGCAAATTCAGGATCGGCATGGAGGGGATTGTGGTCTCCCGATATTCGCAGAAAATCCTGCAGCATGAGCAGTGTCAGCTCGGCTTCAAATTCCTCTGACAGGCCTTCCCGCAGTTCGCTCCACCGGTATGCATTCATAAGGCGGCCAGTTTCTGCTCCATCAGATCAGCCATCTGGCCAACATCCACCAGCCTCTCCAGCTCTCCCAGATCAAAACTGATGCCAAAATGCTGTTCGATTGAGGAAATCAAATTGATGTGGGCCAGGGAGTCCCAGCCTTCCGTATTGGAGGCATTGGCCTCGCGTGTAAGGCGCAACGTGGGGTTATCGAGAACGTCGCGAAAGATTGGCTCCAGTTGAGAGAGGATATCAGCCACTCACCAGCTCCTTGATGTGTTTATTTCTTGGAATGTAATTTGGGGTCAATTTCAATTTCCAGTTTTGCTGGCCATCCTGCGCGCCAATCTGCTCGAAGCCAAGCTTCGCATAGTGGTCGGAAACCAGCCCGTTTCTCTCAGTAGGAGCGTAATAACCGTGAATTTCTCTGATTTCACGCTGGATACAGGTAGCTGCCAGGGAATCCAGCATGGCCAGTTCCATGTCCCGTTTTATCACGCGGCAGCTCATGATCCAGAGATCAACATGCAGCGTGCTTTGTTCCTGCCGGCCAATAATGACAGAGATGAGGCCGTTGTCGCCAAACCTGTCGGAAAGTTTGCCGTAAAGCGTGATGTAGTCGGGATTAAGTGCAATTTTCTCGACTTCGGAGAGCGTATACCGGCGAGTCGTAAGATTGAACTGATTGGTTTTATTGATGAGCTGCGCAATTCGTTCCAGATACACTGGCTTAAAAGCTTCGATTTCGGCGCTCATTTCCAAAGAATCAAGGTACTCGCCGTAACTGGCGAAGCGGCCCTGATGGTGGCTGCGTTCAGCATTTTTTTCATATTGCCGTGCCCGCTCAAGATCTTCCCGGGACAAAGTGACTGGCTCGAAATAGCGTGCATCTTCGAGGACGGCAATTACATTTGAAATATCGCTGCCAAAATCGGGAACTGCCACCATGGGAAGCTGTGCCGAGACGATTTCGCGCTCGGCGGGATTGTCATCCACGAAGACCAGACTATCGAGGCCCAGATTGAGTTCTGCTGCTATGGCCTTCAGATTCTCGTGCTTTGGTTCCCAATTCACTTTGAAACAGGAAAAATGATTCAGCCGCAGCACTGATTCCGGATGCTCCAGGCCCTGTTGCGCGATTTCCGCCGTATTTTTGGAACATACGGCCAGAAGAATACCTCGGTCCCGCAGCCGCAGACAGTATTGCTGGAATGCCGTGTAAGCCTCGGCTTCAGGAGTTTCTTTGCCGATCCTGATTCGGGCCGGCCCATCATCGCCGATTACGCCGCCCCACAGAGTATTGTCGAGATCCAGAACCAGGCATTTGCGAGAACGGCCATAAATACCGCCAATGGTTGCAGCCGCTGATTTAGCGACCGCCAGACTGCCTCGGGGCGAGGTGATTAATTTGTAGCTAAACCATCTTTTGGGATCACAAAACTGGTTCGCTCCGATTGTGGCTGCAATGGAGCTGAGGTCGTTAATGAAAAGTCTGGTCTGCGAAGCTGCTGCCTGCGTGAATTCTCTGTTCAGAAGATTGATAAATCTCACATGCCCGCCTGGACTCACACAATCCAGATTGCCCAACAGACGCTGAGACGGCATTTCGAAATTGTTTTGCACCACCAGGCATCCGATTTTTTCCTGCAGGGCCTGCCAAATCGCGGCGAAACGCTGAGCTTCCGCCGAAACGCAGGCTTCCATGTCCAGCGGTTTCGCATCGAGCGGCGGAAAGCACTGTATGTTCACCGACGAGGTATAAATGTAAACAATATCGGGCCTGAAATCGGTGAGAGGAGAAGGGCTCAGGACCGCCTCTTCAAAGTATTTATTGTATTCAGACTGGTACAGAACCGGCCGGATGCCCAGGTCCAGAAGCAGAAGTTCAAGAAAATCGACGAACTCATTCGTAGTGGAGCCGCCAAGCACTGCAATCCGCACTTCCAGCAGATTCGCTTGCGCCCGAAGTTCACGCGCAAGCGCTTTCTGTTTGCGCAGAAGCCTCTCGACCGGCATGGAGCCAATGTTCATCATGTAAATAAATGCAGTGGTACGGGGCCTCGTCAGGATTTATTTTACAGCGTCAGCAGCCGTGCCTGTCTTTATGGCGCCGCTTTGAAATTCGCTGGCCAATTGCTCCATGGTCAGACATCTCACTTCTTGTTTTTTCACGAGTGTACCCAGTTCGTCCAGAAAGCGGGCGATCACATTTTCCACGCGTGGCCACCTGGCATAAAGGTTTTCCGGATGGAACCATACATGAAATATTCCTCCGTTGCGGCGCACCTGATCCAGACCTTTTCGCAGCCGCCGCAAGCGGCTGGAATCGGGAATCAGGCCTCGCCACCCACCGGCGTACCGGACCATGAGAGAGCCTGGAATTGAAATCAATCCGTCTTTTATGGATGGCTCAACCGTCTTCGGCGTGAGTCCGGCGAAATCGGCCAGCACGGAAAAGACAGAGGTCAATTTGCGGTTGGCGAACCTAAAAGGTATGTCGTCCAGCTCGCGATAACAGGTGAAGCCTGCATCACGAAGCTCATTCAGATAAGCAATTGAATTTCGCGGAAAAACGAAGCTGGCAGCAGAGAAATCCAGTTCGCGTGCAATCCGCTGGCATTCTCTGAATTCGGCAATTGCCCTTTCCCTCGTCATCCCTGGCCAGCCAAACAGCACGTGGGAAAACGAATGGAACCCGATTTCCTGCTTTGGCTCGGCCTTCCTGATCATTTCCACCAGTGACGCGCCAAACCATTCCGGATAGTCAGCTTCATTGCCAGATGGGGGGACATGGCAAAACCACGGTTGCTGAAAATGAGGGTAATGAACTTCCGGCAGATGAGAGACATCCGGGAATGACGGACGCATCATTCCACCCACAATGGCCCACGTGGCGCAGAGATTATTGCGAGTGAGATGACCCAGCAAATTAGGAATGCCGGTATCATGCGTCCAGCGCGCTGCTTTGCGCAGATCGTCTCCCCAGGAGTGATCAAAACTGCCCCAGCTCAGTTCCATGTCCAGGCTGATAACCACGGTTGGTTCGGTCATGATGGTTGTTCAATCCTCGAGTCACAGCCAAAGTCCCAGGCGCCGCCACAAATCCAGAAGTCTTCAGGACGTGGTTCCCCTTTTCGCGTGAACCAGCGTGCGCCAATCGGCTCTTTTCTGTAATTCCACCCTTCTGTTACCAGGTGTGAAGCTGCTTCCTGCGAGCTGGTTACCGCCAGACAAACCGGAACCTTAAGCTCGGAAAAAGTGTTCTCCATTGCGCTGGATAAGGCTTTCAGGGAATCCGTATCCTGAAATACCAGTTCTACCAGCCGCGCGACCACGATGCCGCTTTTCAGACCAATCGAAATGATTGCTCTGCCATAAGGCTGGCTGCGCTTGCGCGCGAGCAGGAGTATGTTTCGGGGCCCCGCGTCATGAAAGAATCGCCACCGAAAAGATTCCCGGTCCCAGTCGAGGCAGGTCTGAGCAGCCGGCGTCACAGCCAGCGCTTCATCCAGTTCGTCGTCTGAGGGAGAAGCAATTTTTGTTACCTCAAATCCGCGGGATGAAAACACACTCCGTGCAGTCTGCCGGACACCAGGCGTCCACTGCAACCTGTAAGCAACAGCCTGCATGCCAGCTCTGATCCGGCTGCGTACTTTGCGCAGCCAATATACCGGGACAACCGGAATTTTCATGCGATCATAAATGTTATCTGCAATCTGGTTCAGTCCAAACAGCGCGACGTGCTTTTCTTTTTGCAGTGCAGCCAGCATCAACTGCGCTCCGGGAGGAATGAGACGCTGCTGTCCTTCTGCGTGACGGTGAGATTCTAAAATTGCAAGATCGTGGAGACTGGGCACAACCACCCGCTGTCCGCTGATTCTCCACGGAATCCTCATGCGATGATGCGCACCCACAATTTGATCTCCAGCCGCCACGACCAGTAAATCATTTTCCATTCCGAGTGCATGGGGGTTTTCCTGATACAGCCACGCCAGAAATGAGGCACTGGCCTGCGGGGAGCCGGTTCCCCACGCCTTGCCAGCAAATTCAAGATAAGCACTCTTTTCGTGGGCAGAAAGGGTTCTGCACACAAGATTTGGCTGGCTCGCCGCGCCTGGTGGCGCTGTCCTCGGCTGGATCAGTGACATTTTACCTTCGGGTCAATTGCAGAGCTTTCCGATCTCGTCAGCCCCGTAAGTACAGACGCTCCGGCACACAAAATGCGATACGGGGCCAGTGTAGTGTGGCGAAGCCAGAACGGTCGCGCTGTGACCGACGTTACGTTCTGCTTGAAAGACCTCAGATTGCGCCTGGAAGACAGCGTCATGAAAGAAATTTTAGCAGGCAGTATTGCTATTGAGCTCATGCTCACTTCTGGTGTTGCCGCCCATTGTCGATCATAGTATGCATTCCTATGGCAGTTATGCGCTGGCGGAAGGGACTACGGCCTTGGAATTCCGGTAAAATGCATGGTTATGGTTACAGCATTCCCCCTTGCAGTATTGGCTGTTTTTTTGACTATGGCAAACGCACAACATCACTCCGCTCCCGATGTTCCCGAGGGCATCAAGGCGCCTGCGGGCGAAGAATTGGTTCTGCAGGTGCATGCGTCTGGTTCGCAGATCTATGTTTGCCAGGCGGGTGCAGAGCAAAAGCTCTCCTGGGTGTTGAAAGCACCTGAAGCCGAACTCACTGACGCCAGCGGCAAAGTGATTGGAACACACTATGCCGGGCCCTCGTGGAAGCTTCAGGATGGAAGCGAAGTAAAGGGCAAGTTGGTGGCAAAGGTGGATGCGCCCGAACCGGATGCCATTCCGTGGCTTCTTGTGGCGGCCTCAGGGCATTCCGGAAGCGGAGCCCTGAGCCAGGTAACCACCATCCAGCGCATACAAACCAAAGGCGGCCAGTCCCCGAAGACCGGCTGCGATCAGACGCACACTGGCGCTGAGGTCAAAATTCCTTATTCAGCCGATTATTACTTTTACGCGCCTGCGCGTTAGTTTCTAAATTTTGCCATTTCCGTGGGCTTCACTTCAGTTCTGAGCGGGATTCTCCTCGCTCGATGAATGGCGCGATTCTGACGGATCCTAAAGCCAGCCAGATTCATGTGCGCTGGCAAAAAATGGATTACAAGGCGGAGTTGAAGTTAAGCCGCTCGCGGCCCTTGCATCATGGGCCGGGTTGGGCGGGTGGTTCGATGCGGTCGCGGAGTTTGGCAATCAGTGCTTCGGTTGCTTCAACCAGACTGCTCTCTCTGGCTTTGGTGCGCATGGTGTACTTCGCATGCTGCGAGGCGCTCCAGAGCGGCAATCTCGTTTTCAAGGCATAAGTTTTGGCGTCGTAGATGGCCAGTCGTACCGGATCAGCCGCGCGGTTTCGCGCCGTGGGTGAGGGCTGGTCGGTTGGGCGTCGTTGCCCGGGAAAATCGCGGATCGGGCTGCCGACCGGGATGTCCGGATCATTCGGCGGCGAGAAAACCTCGAGCACAATGTCGGCTTTCTCCGGTGAGTCCACCACGGTGAAACGCCCCCAGCCTTCAAAAGTTGAGCTGATTACGTTGAAGGGAATTTCGCTTCCGCTGGCATGTTTGAGGAACACGGTGCGCGCGGCCATGAGCCGGTCCGGGCTCGGCTTTTTTTCGGCCTGATTTTGCTGCTGGGTGAAGGCCATGGAGGCGAAGAGAGCGACGGCGCTCACGATCGAGACGGCAGCGAGGTAACGGCGCATTGAATACGGCTCCGGCAACTTTGTTCATGATATCCTAAAGAGGAAAGCTGCGTTCCCGTCTCGCCGGAATACCCCCGCAGTTCCAAGAATAAATTCAATGATTTCAGTCAGCAACGTTTCCATGCGCTACGGCGCCAAAATATTGTTCGAAGAAGTTTCCACGGCCTTCACGCCGGGCAAGCGCTATGGTCTTACCGGGCCAAACGGCGCGGGAAAATCAACCTTCATGAAGCTGCTTTCCGGGGAACTGGAGCCGCAGAAGGGCAACGTGGTTCGCCCGAAAAAGCTCAGCGTCCTGAGTCAGAACCAGTTTGCCTTTGACGCCTATCGCGTGGTCGATACGGTCATCATGGGCAATAAGCGCCTGTGGGCCGCCATGGAAGAGCGGGACAGCATTTACGCGAAAGCGGAGATGTCGAATGAAGACGGCATGAAGCTGGGCGAACTGGAAGGCATTGTCGGCGAAGAAGACGGATATTCCGCCGAAAGCGATGCCGCAGTGCTGTTGCAGGGGCTGGACATCCCCGACGAACTGCATGAACGCAAAATGAGCGAACTGCAGGGTGGGCAGAAAGTCCGCGTGCTGCTGGCGCAGGCGCTTTTCGGACATCCTCAGGCGCTGCTGCTGGACGAGCCCACCAACCATCTGGATTTGGACTCCATCCACTGGCTGCAGGATTTTCTGGGCCGCTATGACGGCGTGCTGATCACCATTTCGCACGACCGCCACTTCCTCAACAGCGTCTGCACGCATATTGCCGACATTGATTACGAAACCATCATCACGTACACCGGCGGTTATGACGACATGGTGATGGCCAAGACCCAGGTGCGTTCGCAGATTGAGTCGCAGAACGCGCAGCGTGAAAAGAAGATCGCACAGTTGAATGAATTCATTGCCCGCTTCGCGGCGGGAACGCGTTCCAGCCAGGTGCAGTCGCGCCGCAAGGAAGTGGAGCGTCTGCAGGTGACCGATCTGGCCAGATCGAATATCCAACGGCCGTTTATTAAATTCGAAATGAAGCGGCCTTCCGGCAAACACATTCTGGAACTCGAAGGCGTGACCAAGGCGTATGACGGTCCGGACGTGATCAAGAGCTTTACCGCCAGCGTATCGCGCGGAGAAAAAATCGCGCTGATGGGGCGCAACGGTGCTGGAAAGACCACGCTGCTCAACGCTCTTTTGGCGAGCTCGCCTACCACTCCGGAAATCGAGCTGCGCCAAACCAGCAGCTACCAGGGCGCTTTCATCGACTCAGGCAAAGTGGTTTGGGGACATGAGGCTTCGGTGGGGTATTTCCCCCAGGACCATCGCAGCCTGATTGAGCACGGTAAAACGGTATTTGAGTGGCTCTATCAGTGGGACCCTTCGGTTTCCAATGAAGAGATTCGCGGCCTGCTGGGCCAGATGCTGTTCGCCCGCGATGAAGCCAACAAAAAGACCGAAGTTCTCTCCGGTGGTGAAGCCGCCCGCATTCTTTTCTGCAAGCTGATGCTGCAAAAGCCGAATGTGCTGGTGCTCGATGAACCCACGAACCACCTGGATCTCGAAACTATCAACGCGCTGAACATTGCGCTGCAGCGCTACCAGGGAACGGTGCTGCTGGTTACGCATGACCATGATCTGATTGACGAGGTCGCGACTCGCATCTGGCATTTTGACAATAACCAGATTGAAGACTTTAAAGGCGCATACGAGGAATACCAGACAGTGAAAGTGTAAACACGGACAGCAGGGCGTTTGACCGCGTCCGGCGATTACAATAAGCGCCATGGACTCTTCCGAACGTAATTTGTTTGTGCAGCGTTTGCATGAGACACGAGCCACTTTTCTGGCCGGTTTGCAGGAAGTCTCCGAGGAACAGGGCCGGTTCAAGCCAGCTCCTGACCGGTGGTCTATTCAGGATTGCGTGGAGCATATAGCCCTGGCTGAGAACGGGCTTTTACGGCAGGTGACGGAAAACTGGTCGCCGGCTGCGGCCCCCTTCGACTCCGAAAAAGAGCTGTTGATCCTCAACAGCGGTGGCGGCGACCGGCAGAAAAAAGTTCAGTCCCCGGAAAGAGCTCAACCCACGGGACGTTTTGGCACTATGGAAGAGGCCGCGCGCCAGTTTTCGGCGGCGCGTGACCGCACGATTGCCTGGGTGACTGCCTGCAATGATGATTTACGAATGCGGTCAACCGCCCATCCCTTGCTGGGGCCCATGAGTTGTGCCGAGCTGCTGGCGTTTCTTGTGGTTCACCCATTGCGCCACGCGCAACAGATTGCTGAGATCAAACAAAGTGCTGGATATCCCGGCCCGCAAGCAGGCCGGGCATGAATCGCCAGTAGACGCTTTGCGCCGCTTTCCATAGACGCCGCTCAGTCAGGATCTACGGTATGAGCAGCAGCTTGCCGGTAGTCTTGCGTCCTTCCAGGTCGCGATGCGCCTGCGCCGCTTCTTCCAGTTTGTATGTGCGTGAGATTCGCAGCTTGAGCTTGCCGCTGGAGATCATATTAAGCACGTCATTCGCGCGCCACTCCAGCTCTTCACGCGTGGCGATATAGTGCGCCAATGATGGACGCGTGAGAAACAGCGATCCTTTCTGCGTAAGCTTCATGGGATCGAACGGTGGCACGGCTCCGCTGGCTCCGCCAAAGAGCACCAGGTGTCCGCGAGGGCGAAGCACATTGAAGTCTTTTTCAAAGGTGGATTGGCCCACGCCGTCATAAACCACGTCCACGCCCTTTCCATCCGTAAGGCGTTTGGTTTCTGCTTCAAAATCCTGCTGGTTATACAAAATTACTTCATCAGCGCCCGCTTCGCGGGCCAGCGAGGCCTTTTCTTCCGAACCAGCAGTGCCGATCACGCGCACCCCAATATTCCTGGCCATCTGCACCAGCAGAAGCCCCATACCTCCGGCCGCAGCGTGGATCAGTGCGGTTTCGCCCTTTTTGAGGGGATAGGTACTGTGGGTAAGATAGTGGGCGGTCATGCCCTGCAGCATGGCAGCAGCGGCGTTGCGGTCGTCCACGCCATCCGGAACCTTGATGAGCCGGTCTGCGGGTACAACCGCATATTCCGCGTAGCTGCCCAGCACGCCCGTCCAGGCAACGCGGTCGCCCGGCTTGAGCGATTTCACTTCACTGCCTGCCTGCGTCACTATGCCGGCGCCCTCCTGGCCATCCACAAAAGGCAATGGCGCGGGATAGCGGCCCTCGCGAAAATAGACGTCAATAAAGTTCACCCCGGACGCTGCAACTTTGATCAGGGTTTCATTGGGTTTGGGTTGGGGAACAGGGAGATCGGCGAGAGTGAGCGCCTCAGGCCCACCAGGTTTTAAAACTTGAATAGCTTTCATGGGCACTTATGATGACATCAGCGCTGGCCTGGTCGCAAATTTCGTTGCGCGATTGCAGGATCGTCGGGCAACGATTACTCCTTCAGAAACGGCGTTGTTTCCCGCAAAAATAAGTCCAGCTGGTCGTGATGCAGCCAGTGTCCTGCCTGGGGGACGGTGATCAGCCGGCAGTTGCGCATCGCCTTCACTCGCGGGTCCGAGGTGGGAATCGGCGCGAAGCTCTCCTCGCCCCAGAACAGGAGCGTGGGCGATGTGATCTGGCCGAAGACCTCGCTTGTGTCCTCGATATCGTGTCCGTAAGGCGCGATGGCCCGCATGTAATTATCGAACTTCCAGATCATGGAGCCGTCAGAATTCCAGTTGGTGCCGTGGAGAGTGAGGTGGCGCGCTACTTCGTCGGAGAGATGAGGATTTTTCTCCTTCATGCGCGCCATGGCTTCTTCGAGGCTGGCGTAACTTTTGAGCTGTCGCTTTTCGAGGCCGCGGGCTTCTTCAATCCAGCGGCGAAGCCGCTGCGAGGCCGGAGCATGAATTTTATGCTGCTGCGGAAATCCCAACCCTTCAATAGAGACGGCCTTCCGCACGCGTTCCGGATATATGCCCGCATAGTGCAGAACGATCATGCCGCCCAGCGAGTGCCCAATCAGGCGGATAGGGAATTCATTGATGATGTCGAGCAGCGCGGACAAATCCAGCACATGCTCGGCGATGCTGTACATGGCTCCCGGTGCCCACGCGCTGTTGCCGTGGCCGCGCAGGTCCAGAGCGTACACGTGATAGTGCTCGCGCAAAGAGCGCGCCACCCAGTCCCAGTTGCGCGCATGGTCGAGCCCGCCGTGCACCAGCACCAGTGCGGGTTTCCCGTCCTGGCCGTAGTCCCAGAACTGGAGTTTGAGCCGGCCTGAATAAAAGAAATGTGAAATGGGTTCCAATGGTATTTTTTAGTCCGTCTGAATCAGTGCTCGTTTTGGATGAACGCCTGGTCCGCAAAGGTTCAATTTATGTAAGCTCACCTTTTATGTAAGCTCACCTTCGCTCCTCAATCGTCATTTTGATTCCTTGCTTTGGCCGCAGAGTAACCAGTAGTTCCGTCTCAATCGGGGGGCCGGCCACCAACCGCAAACGGTATTGCTGCGCAATTACGGCGATCACCAGCATGGCGTCGAGGATGGCGAAATCCTGGCCAATACAGCGCCTGGGGCCATCGCCAAAGGGCAGGTAAGCGCCCTGAGGAAGCCGGTCTTCCAGTCCATTGAGCCAGCGTTCGGGGCGGAATTCATTAGGATCATCGAAGAAGCGCGCATCACGATGCAACACCCAGGGAGTCATCAGCAGGGTGGTTCCCGCGGGAAAGTCGTAGCCTGCCAGACTGAATGGCGCCACGGCCAGCCGTGAAAGCAGCGCCGCCGGAGGATAGAGTCGCAGCGATTCAAAGACCACGCCGCGAAGATACGGCAGCCGCTGGAGATCAGATGTTTCCGGAGCGCGTCCGCCCAGCACGCCATGCAGTTCTTCATGCAGGCGGGCCTCGGCTTCGGGATTTTTGCTCAGCAGATACCAACTCCACGCCAGTGACAGCGCCGTCGTCTCATGACCGGCCAGAAACAGTGTCATCGTCTCATCGCGAAGCTGCTGGAGAGTCATCTGCGAGCCATCTTCATCCATGGCCGACATTAGCAGCGAGAGGACATCATCGTCATGGCCCGCCGGGGAAGTGTTTCCATCATGGAACGGGCAGGCACTGGTTTTTTCCTTCTTTTGCGCAATGATGCGGTACACCAGTTTGTCCAGCAGTTCCCGCTCACGCACGGCGCGACGATTGCCGGCAGAAGGCCAGCTTTCCGGCAGGCGAACCGGCCGCCGCATACGGTTGACCTGATAGTGCATCAGGTAAGTTGTGGCCCGGCCCACGGCATCCGCCTCTCCGGGCAGAGTGGCTCCGAACAGCGCCCGTACGGCGACTTCGAGGGTGAGCGCCATCATCTCCGCAGATATGTCGGAGACCTGCTCATTGCGCCAGTTGCGAATATGCTCCTGGGCCACGGCCACCATGGTCGGCGCGTAATCGTTCATGCGCGAGCGCCGGAATGCAGGCTGGGCCAAACGGCGCTGCCGCCGCCAGAAATCGCCTTCACTGATCAGCAGTCCCTGGCCCAAAATGCCGCGCAGCAACTGCAGGGCCAGTTCGCTCTTGTGAAATTTACTTTGCTGGACAATCAGCACCTGCGTGATCAGGTCGGGATGATTGAGCGCAATGCGGCGCTGCGGACCGAGCCGGAAGTAAGCAATGTCGCCATATTCCCGCGCCACGCGTTCGAGCGTACCCAAAGGATCGCGGGCAAACTCGAAAGCGATTCCAAAGAAGGGCCGGCCCTTTGGCCCGGGTGGAAGTTTTTGTCCGTTGCTGCTGGCAGAGGTACGAACGCTGGCAAGCGGCCGCGCACTCTCATGGTCGTTCCTGAGTTCAAGAGGCACGGAACAATTATAGACTTTGCCGCCGGAAAAACTCCGCCAGGCAGGCGCTTCTTCTGCGCTGGTGTGGTTACCGAGGATGTCAGTCAAATTTCGGCAACGGCAGGGTTGCATTGTGGCTTTCCTCAAGTATGATTGCTTGTCTCGCGGCACACGATTAATTTTATGTCTCTGCTTGCCAGTTTTTTCCTCGCTCTCGACCGTTCCGCCGCCGGGCTTCGGCTTCGCGAAATCCAGCTGGACGATCACAAAATCAAATATGCCGAAGGTGGCCGTGGCGAAACCGTTCTGCTGCTGCATGGTTTTGGCGCGGAGAGCGGTAACTGGAACCGCATGGCCAAACGGCTTACCAAACGCTACCGGGTGATTGCGCCCGATCTGCCCGGCTGGGGAAGAAGCACGCGGCTGGAAGATGGCTCATATGGTTATCCTGTCCAGGTCGAGCGGATACATCGTCTGGTTCAGAAACTGGGATTGACTCGTTTCCATATCATGGGCCATTCCATGGGCGGAGGGATCGCCGCGCGCTATGCCGCGAAATATCCCGATGAAGTCATGACCCTTGGCCTGATGGCGGCCCACGGCCTGGTAGAGCCGCGGGAAAGCGCTATCCGTCGCGCGATTGCCAGGGGAGAGAACTGGCTGCTCGTCTCCTCACCGCAGGACTTTCAGCGCCTGGTGGACCATCTGTTTATTCAACGCCCCCCTGCGCCGCGTGCGGTGGTCAAATACCTGGTGCGGCAGGCGATCAGCCGGCGCGAAAAAAACCGGCAAATCTTTGCAGATATGCACAGCACCGACTCGCCCCTGATCGACGTGCTTCCGCAAATTAAGGCGCCCACTCTGTTGATTTGGGGAGACGAGGACATGCTGGTGGATGTCTCAGCGGTTGATGTCTTTAAAGAAAAAATTCCGGGCGCAAAAGCCCTGGTCCTGCATTCCGGCCACATGCCGTTAGTCGAGCATGGGCGGGAGTGCGCGGAGGCATATCTGGCGTTCCTGGAGGAGCAGGCAAAATCCACGCCCGGCACATCTTTGAATCGGGCAGCAAAAACTGCGTAATTTCGAGCCTTTACTGTTGTAGGCTTCCTGCCAGCTAGACCATTTCTAGTAACGATAGGGATAATAATGTAAGCGGGAATCAGGGTGGAGTGGGATAGGATGGTTGTGCTCTGGAAGTTTTCCTGCAACCCGACGATGGCCCGAGCGTATTCCGACGATTTGCGCCGCAAGATA
>DASSEH010000329.1:0-1957 GCA_035695325.1 Candidatus Angelobacter sp. | reverse complement strand
CTCGGGACTTTTGGTCGAGCGATTGGGAATGCAGACCCGTTTGACGCCCTTGGCTTTCGCCGCCGCCTCGTTCTTTGCTGAGTAAAATGCGGCGTCCGCGGCCACCAGGCGCGGAATGCGTCCGAGCCTTGCGTGATGCGTGTCGACCGCTGCGATCAGCAGGTCCGCGTCATTCGGCCGCCGATCATAGACCTCGTAGTCGGTGACGATCTGATTTTCCGCCTCCTGCAGCTTCACCATCTTGCCGAATTCGGTCGGCTTGCCGGCCTTGCCCTTGCGGATGATTTCCGTCTCCGGCTCGAACAGGCTCACCAGCTTGCCGTCGCCGCGCGTGTCGCCGCGCAGGATGCGCGCGCGGGTCTGTTTCATCACCTTTCTGACGAGCGGCACCATGGCATCAAGCTTGTCGCGCAGGCCCTCCAGCGTCAGTTGCTGTATAACGTCGGCCGAGCGCTTCACGCCCACGGCGATTTCCTGCGAGAAGCGTTTGGCCTGCCCTGCCACCCGACCGGTAGAATTGAGCAATTGACCGTAAGCACGCTTGAGTTTCTCCTGGCCTTGCTTAGCCTTGGAGCGCGCCGCGCGCGCGATGTCGAGCACCCTCAGCTTCACGCTGCGGCTCCGGTCGCGCAGCCTGGTTCCGGCCTCGCCCACGATCCGCGTGATCTTCTTCATGGTGCGAATGAGCACCCGCACGCCGTCTCCCAGCAAACTCGAATCGGTCGGATGGTGGATGTTAGTCTCCACCACCGTGGTGTCCACGCGCATGCGGCGGCCTTCGGTCAAGCCATGGCTCTGTGCCATGGTCACCATCCTGGTGTGGATCTGTTTGATCACGTCTCCCCCCAGCGCCACGCCCCAGCGCCCCATCGTCTTGGCGTCGGGCGTCTTCGCGCCGCCCACGCGGGTGAAGTCGCGGTATACCAGATTGGCGCGTACCTCGCGCTCGAGCACGCCATAGCTCCAGTTGCGGATGTGCTTGAGGATCAGCAGGCGCAACACCACCTCCGCCGGCGTACCCAATCGGCCGCGGCTGCGGCTCTTGGGATGGCGCTTGCCGAGGGCCTCATACACGGCCGCTACCATTTGCTCATCCGCCAGCACCTGATCGGCGTGCCGCATCCAGTCTTCGCGCAGATCGCTCACCTCTTCGGCGATCAGGCCGTCGCCGAAGCTGCGCTGTGCACGCCGCATCTCAATCATGTTGCTTGCGCCGGGACTTCGACGCCGCGGCATCCGGGCGCAGTAGTTCATGATTGAGTTCGCAAATGCCCTCGATCGCCTTCTTCAGCTTCTGATAATTGGCGAGCAAGCGGCGAACCTCGGTGACCCGCTCGCGTCGCACGCTGAACTGCCGTGTGCGTCCACCGCCATAGCTGACTGTCAGAACGAAGACCCGGTGCCCTTCACCGCGCGCACATTTTGGGCAGTCCTTGGTGTGGCGGATGGTGCGCTCCAACAGCGAGCCACGCAGCAACTCACCAGTGACCGGCAGCTTGCTCAGCAGCTTCTCGCGTGCTCGAAGGGCTCGTGCTCGAATCATTCACACGAATGAATCAGCGGCGGCCGCCACAGTCAACTTCAAATCCGTCCGAGCTTGCAGTTTTCCGCAAAAGCTGCGATTCAAACCGCGAGCATGATGCTCTCAATTTTGCGCCGGAAAGTAGTTAGGAGCGCCCAGCCGGCTATCGTCACCCATGCAGCGGGTGTGCCAGCAACGGCTGCCGTTCGGTTTGCGCTTCGGTGACCAGCGTACCGCGGTCCGCGATGGCGACAAAGCTTCCGGCCATTTAGTTGACGAGAAGCGCGATACCCCCGGCGCCCCGTCTGTCCCCGTTATTCACCGAACTCGTTGCTGGTTTTGCGGGGTGAAGGCTTACCTGGCAACACGGTGTGCGTGTATGTTGTTACCTTCCAATGTTGCCCTATGAGGGGGCGCCTACGTCGGGCCAATGGG
>DASSEH010000328.1:0-23118 GCA_035695325.1 Candidatus Angelobacter sp. | reverse complement strand
ATCTTGCGGCGCAAATCGTCGGAATACGCTCGGGCCATCGTCGGGTTGCAGGAAAACTTCCAGAGCACAACCATCCTATCCCACTCCACCCTGATTCCCGCTTACATTATTATCCCTATCGTTACTAGAAATGGTCTAGTGTCTTCCCGAGCTGTAAACCATACAGGGCCAGCACGGTATCCACCCACGATAAGTGCAGGAACCTCAATCATCGTGGCATAGGAGCCCTTTTCAGCTTTCTCCACCATCTTCCAGTCCGGATGTTTTTTATGCCAGCGATCAAGAATGGATTGATTGATAAAGCTGGTTGCACGGTGCGCGGCGCGTCGGTCATGGATTATTTTCATTGCACTGTCGGTAAGCACCGTGTTCGCGCCGGTATCAAAAAGAAAATCGATAACTTCATCGTCAATGATGGCCTGGATTCGGGGAAAGCTTTCTCCGCGTTTTCCCTGATAGGTGGGAAAACCCAGTTGAACGCGGTGTTCGGGGCTGACATTGGGCAAGTCGCCTTCCGCACGCCATAATAATTTCCTGCCTGGATAATCCTAGGTCCAGACCCGGTCGGCAAACCAGTTCCGCCCCAGCATACCGGAGACATCATCACCCGGACTTGCCATGCTGTTTTCATTAGAAGTAACGATGAATTTTCCATCACTGCTGAGAGGAAGCGGAATGCCTTTTCCCGGCAGAAAAGCAGGTAGTTTTACCTGTTCCCAATCTTTGCCATCAACATGTACCTTGGTTGTCGTAAGGCGCAATTGGTCAGCGGCGCTGCGCCATATTTGCGCCGGCCCTCCGCCGGAGTCGGTGTAAAAGTTTAGCTCCACGCCGTCTTTGGTTACAGCATGGGCATAGAACATGTTTTCGACCACCTGAGCTGGAATAGTTACCGGGTGAGTTTTAGAAGGTTCATCAGGTGGAGCAACAGAGAGAAAAAACAACAGATAAATAAAAGGCTTTAGGCCCATTTTGCCTCCCGTACTGAAAGTACGCACGCAATGATATCAGCCCGCCGCCGCATGTGGGGATGATCGAGTCGATTCACCTCAAGAGCTTCTATAACGGTATCGTGCTCACAATATGTGCGCTTGATTTTTAATCTTCTTCCGGCCCTCTGCCATACAGTTTTAATTTGTCAGATCTAAAGCTCATCGTGGACGGAAAAGCCTGACTATTCCAGTCATGATATGCTGCCCGCAAAATCTTATAGATTACTGGCTGTAAAGTAAGCGAAATCTAATGTAGGCAATATTTTAAGAAGTGAGCAAGTGTGACCAGACACGATAGGTTGGTTTAAACGATCATGACATCTTAGTATATTTGTTCCCGCAAGCGGTAAGTCACGTAAGCCATATGAAGTACGCTCCTGTTCATTCTGTAACGCCGAAAGCGACCTAAGTCATGGCAAAGATTTCCCTGGTGCCGTCAGCCATCCGCAATGTCAAGGTGGACACCAATGCGGAAAAACATCTCGCGCATATGGAAGGCCGTTATCGCAGCCTGCTGGAAGCCGCGCCGGATGCAATGGTGGTGGTGAACCAGGCCGGAGAAATCGTCCTGCTGAATGTTCAGGCGGAGAAGCAGTTCGGCTATAGCCGTGACGAACTCCTGGGACAGAAGGTCAGTAACATTATTCCAGAAGGCTTTGCGGAGAGGCTGTTGGCGGATGACCTTCGCTCGGTGGAAGAAGCGCTGGCGCAGCAGATCGGTACGGGGCTGGAACTGATCGGGCGGCGCAAGGACGGTACGGAATTTCCCATCGAATTGATGCTCAGTCTGCTGGAAAGCTCGGAAGGAATTCTGGTCACGGCCGCCATTCGCAACATCACCGAGCGCAAAGATGCTGAAGCTAATCTTTTGAACAAAATGGATGAATTGAATCGCTTGAATGAGGAATTGCAGCAATTTGCCTGCGTGGCCTCACACGACTTGCAGGAGCCGCTGCGCATGGTCGCCAGTTACATGCAGCTGCTGTCCAGCCGGTATAAGGGCAAGCTGGACTCTGATGCTGATGAATTCATTGCCTTCGCCGTGGACAGCGCCAGCCGCATGCAGCGGTTGATCCAGGGCCTGCTGGCCTACTCAAGCGTCGGAACAAAAGGGCAGGAACTGATCGCTACCTCCAGTGAGGATGCGTTGCAACAGGCGCTGCTTAATCTGCGAGGCGCCATCGAAGAAAGCGGCGCCCAGATAACACACAATCCTCTGCCCGCGGTGATGGCGGATGAGATGCAACTGGTTCAGTTGTTCCAGAACCTGATCGGCAACGGCATTAAGTACCAGAATCCCGGGGTCCCCAAAATACACATCTCTGCCGCGCGCAATGGCGGAAAGAAATGGAACTTTTCGGTGACAGACAACGGGCTGGGAATTGACCCGCAGTACTACGAAAAGATCT
Source organism: Candidatus Angelobacter sp. (assembly GCA_035695325.1). Lineage (GTDB taxonomy): Bacteria > Acidobacteriota > Terriglobia > Terriglobales > Acidobacteriaceae > Angelobacter. Next base: position 20,717 of record DASSEH010000328.1, on the reverse strand, counting down.
TCGGCATGTTCCAGCGGCTGCACAAACGGGAAGAGTTCGTTGGTACCGGAATAGGGCTGGCCATTTGCAAAAAGATTGTCGAGCGGCACGGCGGCAAAATTTCAGTTGAATCCCGGCCCGGGCATGGGTCCACCTTTAGTTTTGCCCTGGCGGAAAGCAAATAGAACATGAAGACTGCATACGAAAAGGTATGCCCATCGAGGGAGACAGAGAGACAAATTTATCAGGGTAAAGGCCGGTGCATGAGGCATGTGCGTCTCGCAGAAAGAGAGTAAATCATGGCAGGAATAGGGGAAAAAGGTAGGCCCGTACTTTTGGTAGAAGATAGTCCCGGAGATGTTCGGCTCGCGCAGGAGGCCTTTCGTGATGCTAGCGGGGCCATCCATTTACACGTGGCCACCGATAGCGTGGAAGCCAAGGCCTTTCTCCGTAGCGAAGGGGCCCACGTCCGTGCTCCCCGCATGGAACTCATCCTGCTCGATCTGAATCTCCCTGGAATGGATGGGCGTGAAGTCCTGTCTCTTATCAAAGATGATGAGGCCCTGAAAACTATTCCTGCTGTCATTCTTACCACGTCCGAAGCGGAAGCAGACATTGTGAAGAGCTATAAGCTCCAGGGCAACTGCTACGTGACCAGGCCCGTGCAGTTGGACGCATTCGAGGCGCTGGTGAAGAGCATCAATGATTTCTGGCTGGTCAAGGCCAGGTTGCCGCAGCAGAGGCCACGAGGATGAGCATTAGTGCTATCAAACGGCTGCTCCTGGTCGAAGACAATCCGGGAGATGCTCGTTTATTCCGCGAGATGTTGAGCGATCAGAGTTCCTGCAATGCCGCACTCATCTGCGTGGAGTCCATGTGTGCCGCCGAGAAGCATCTCGCGGAGCATATGGTGGACATCATACTGCTTGACCTGGGGCTGCCCGATACCCAGGGGCTGGAATCAGTAAGACGGGCCCACATAGCCGCGTCCCGGGTGCCACTGGTGGTGTTGACAGGCCGGGACGATGAATCGCTCTCCGCACAAGCCCTGCAGGAAGGCGCGCAGGATTATCTCATTAAAGGGCAAATCGAAACGCGTGGTCTGTTGCGTGCCCTGCGTTATGCCGCTGAACGCAAGACCATGGAAGAAGCTCTGTTCGTGGAAAAGGAGCGCGCTCAGGTCACACTCGATTGCATCGGCGACGCTGTCGCCTGCACGGATATCGTTGGAAATATCACCTTCCTCAATCTGGTCGCGGAAAAAATGACAGGATGGTCGTTGCGGGAAGCGACGGGCCACTCCATGGCCGAGGTTTTCCACATCGTGAACGCCACGACCCGCGAAACCATTCCCAATCCCATGGATCTCGCGGTCGAGAGAGACCGGACCGGGCACCTGCCATTGAACTCTCTTCTTATTCGGCGTGACGGACATGAGATTCCTATTGAAGACTGTGTCGCCCCCATCCACGACCGTCAGGGGCAGGCAACCGGAGCGGTCATCGTTTTCCGCGACGTGAGTGCCGCCCGGGCCATGGCGCTGCAGATCATCCATTCGTCCGAACACGACTTTCTCACCGGCTTGCCCAATCGTATGCTGCTGAACGACCGCATCAGCCATGTGATCACCCTGGCGGAGCGCCACATGAAAAAAGTCGCGGTACTGTTTCTGGATTTGGACGGCTTCAAGCACATCAACGATTCCCTGGGGCATGCTGTCGGCGACAAGCTTCTGCAATCCATCGCTAAGCGTCTGGGGAATTGCGTGCGCGCGTCGGACACGGTGAGCCGGCAGGGTGGCGACGAATTCGTGGTCCTGCTTTCGGAAGTGGAGCACCCGGAAGCTGTAGCCTTTACGGCGAGAAGAATGTTGCGAGCGGTGGCCCAGCCCCATTACATCGACCAGCACGATCTGCATGTTACAACCAGCATTGGCGTGAGCGTCTATCCCGACGATGGCCTGGATCCGGAGACGCTCATCAAAAACGCGGACACCGCGATGTATCAGGCCAAGGAAAATGGACGCGAGAACTATCAGTTTTTTAAGCCGGCCATGAACGTGCGTGCTGTGGAACGGCAATCCATTGAAGAGAGCCTGCGGCGCGCCCTGGAGCGGCACGAATTTGAAGTGCACTACCAGCCCAAGGTCAGTCTAAAGACCGGGCAGATTACCGGTGCTGAAGCCTTGCTGCGCTGGACGCATCCCACGCGAGGGCCGGTCTCTCCGGCAAAATTTATCCCCATCGCGGAAGACTGCGGCCTGATCCTGCCTATCGGCAAGTGGGTGCTGCGCGAGGCCTGCAAGCAGGCGCGCGTTTGGCTGGATGCGGGCTTGCCCCTGGGCAGCATGGCGGTAAACATCTCTGCGCTGGAATTTCGCAACGAAAGCTTTTTGGATGGCGTTTTCGCAGTCCTCAGGCATACCGGCCTGGACCCAAAGGTTCTTGAACTGGAACTGACCGAGAGTGTCCTGATGAAACATGCCGAGTCCACGGCATTGATCCTTAAGGCCCTCCAGGAGCGCGGCGTTCAGTTGGCGGTGGATGACTTTGGCACGGGGTATTCCAGCTTGAGCTATCTTAGAAAGTTTCCCATTGACACCCTCAAGATTGACCAGTCGTTTGTCCGCCAGATCGGCGCCACCGCCGATGAGGCGACCATTGTGAACGCGGTGATCAGCATGGGACGAAGCCTGAACCTGCGCGTGGTTGCTGAAGGCGTGGAAACCCCTCAGGAGCTGTCATTTCTTCAGGCCCAGCGTTGTGACGAGGCGCAAGGATACCATTTCAGCCGTCCCGTCCCTCCGCAGCAGTTCGCCATATTGCTCAACACTGGCCTGAAGGAAGCGGTACTGGAAACCATTACTGCGGACAGCGTCTCGATCCGCCGTAATCACACGGGTGCTGCGGTTGCCTCCCAGCGCAGGAGGCAAAGTGTATGACCATAAAAACACTGCTCCTCGTTGAAGATAACCCCGGAGACGCGCGTTTACTTCGCGAGATGTTGAACCAGCAGGCCCCGCACCATATTGAATTGACCCATGTGGAGCGCATGAGCGATGCCGAGAAGTGTCTTGCGGAACATGTGGTGGATATCGTCCTGCTCGACCTGGAACTACCCGATGCTAAAGGACTGGAATCAGTAAGACGTGCCCACGCAGCCGCGCCCCGCGTGCCCCTGGTGGTGTTGACAGGCCGGGACGATGAGGCGATGGCGGTCCGTGCATTGCAGGACGGCGCACAGGACTATCTGATCAAAGGCCAGGTAGACTCCCACGAACTGCTGCGCGCCCTGCGCTATGCAGTGGAACGCAAGGTCATGGAAGAGGCGTTGCTCGAGGCCTCGGCATTGGCGCGTAAGTCCGACGAGCAATATCGGCTGCTTTTTGAATCCAACCCGAATCCCATGTGGGTTTTTGATGTGAAGACATCGCGGTTTCTCATTGTCAACAGCGCCGCGAGCGCCTGCTACGGTTTTTCAAAGCAGGAATTTCTGGGCATGACCATCCATGACATTGAGCCGGTTGCGGAGCGTGACCGGCCCAGCGTCGCTACCGAGAAGAAAGCGGGTGATCAGCAATTCCTGGAGTCGCGGAAACACACGAAAAAGGACGGGACGATCATGGATGTTGAAATAACGTCTCGCGTTGCTGCTTTTGACGGACATCCGGCGACACTGGTGCTGGTGCAGGACGTGACCCTGCGCAGGAACCTGGAAGAAACTCTGCGGCAAAAACAAAAAGGGGAGGCTGTGGCGTTACTCGCTTCCGGCATAGCCCATGATTTCAATAATCTGCTGGGAATTATTCTGGGATGCACCGAGTTGGCCCTGCTGTACTCGCAGGAAGGCAGTCCAGTGGCGTCCAAACTGATCGATGTGCAAACGGCTGCCCAACGCGCTGTGGGGTTGACCAGGCAGCTGATGTTTTTCAGCCGCCAGGAGGTCACTGAAGCCAGGATCCTCGATCTCAATGAATCGGTTGCTGCCTCAGAGCGCTTTCTCGATCGCGTCATCGGCGAGGATATTGAATTTTCCTGCACATTCGCAACAAAGCCGCTCTATATAAAAATTGATCCCAGTCATTTGGAACAGATCCTGCTGAATCTTGTGGTGAATGCCAGGGATGCGATGCCCAGGGGGGGGCAGATCAGGATTGAAACGGCACTGGTTGACCTGAGTTCAGGATTGCTGGAGCCGGATTGGGTCACGCAGCCCGGGCCACATGCCTTGTTGACTTTTACCGACACTGGCCAGGGCATGGATGCAGCTACCTGCAGCAAGGTCTTCGAACCGTTCTTTACCACGAAAGAGAGAGGTAAAGGAACGGGGCTGGGGTTGGCGATGTGTGACGGTATTGTCAGGCAGGCGGGCGGTCATATCGCTGTGTACAGCGAAACTGGTGTGGGCACCACATTCAAAATATTCTTTCCTCTGACGTCTGCGGCGGCCAAGGCGTCATTTCTGCTGGAAATGCCTGTGGCGCACAGTCAGGGCGAAACCATCCTGGTCACGGAGGATGAACCGGCTCTGCGAGGGACCATCGTTGAATCCCTGGAAGAGAATGGCTACAGAGTGCTGCAATGCGCCAGCGGAGCGGAGACAATCGCGATGATTGACCAGAGACACGGCGCCATTGATTTGCTTCTGAGTGATGTGATTATGCCGGGTATGTCAGGCGCAAAACTGAGTCACCGCGTAGCACACAAATATCCCAGGATCCAGGTCTTATTGATGACCGGCTATAGCGGCAATACACTGAGCCGCCACGGAATGTCGCGTGGCGCCAGCGTCATCCAAAAGCCTTTTACCCGCCATGCTTTGCTGCAAAGGGTGCGCACTATGCTGGATGCAGCGAAAGCGATTTCGAAAAAGCATAAGATACTTGTGATTGAAGATGAAGCCCCCTCATATTGCGAACTGATTTCGGAGGTATTGCAGGTTTCGGGGTTTGAAGTGCTGTGTGCCAGAGACGGCGCCATGGCCTGGGTTCAGGGACTTTCCGAGCCAGTTGATCTGGTTGTCGTCAATATGGCGATGCCCCACAGCAATGGCCTCTCGATTTGCCAAAAGCTCAAGGCGGATCCATCGACTGCTCACATCGCCGTTTTGGTCGTCAGTGGGACAGTGAACGAGTACGACAAAGAACTCGCCTTTCGGGCCGGAGTGAACGCATTTCTAAGCAAGCCGTTTGACAGGGACGAATTGCTCTCCAGCATTAAGGTAGTGTTGTCTGAGAAAAAAGGCTCGGGGAGTATGCACATCCGTCACCAAAGGATCCATGAAACATTTTGAAAGAGCCGCCGGGATTTAAGTTCGTGGTTGTGTACTCCAGCATACCTCACAAGGCTGCTGCAGCCCGCCATCAAAGCGCAGGCCTAATGAAATGGAGAATTGCCAAAGCGCCACATTGATAAACATGCAGCGATAAACGATCTCATATCAGCGGCTAGATGCTGTCGGCGTCCTGCGATAACTCCATTGACAATGTGTCGGTGAGATCGTCCTGTCGGATATTGCGGTCGATCACCCACTCCCATTCCACAGGACGAAACTGGAATTGTGTATCCCGTTGTTGGGGCATTGTTTCCGATTTAATGCCGCAGAACAGACACACTGCGCCAATGGGTGTAATCTCCGTTTCCTTCGATATTTCAGTTTGCCGTATCCCGGTCCATCCAGCGATTACAGGCCCCCGACATACCGCGCAAGGTGTCGCCGAGATGTGCAGGTACTGTTTAGGCTGATTTTGGTAGTTCATGCCATATTCTGCTCGGGGCAATTGTTGTACTGGAATAGCGCAGCCGGAGGCAGGAGAAAGAGCATCGGGTGTTGACATGTGGTTTCCTTTACTTTGTGAGGGAATATAGTGCCTGCCACTTTTTTGGATAAAAGATAAAAAGTCTGCAAATATTCTTGCTCTCGTTTTGCCAGTTCGATCAATGTGGCTTGCTCAAAACAAGTATCGTCCAGCGAATTCATGGGCCATTGCAAAGCTCTGCTGAGATGCATTTTCCCTTGAATGATTGAGACCACACTGCCTCATCATAGTCTCGTGAGAAAACACGATCTGATCATTTGTGGACACATTGGCCTTCCCCGCGCAGGTTCTTGTGCGGGTAATTGTTCCCTTTTGAAGTGAGCGGAGGCTTACAATCATCCAATGACGAAAGCTGAATTTACGGCTCGGGAAACTGCAAATGGCAAAGAGTTCATTTGCATGCGCTGCTCCGGAAAAGTGGTTAAAGTTGCGGAGAAGCAATACACGCGCCAACGCCCGTATGTGATGGAGTGTAAAAAATGCGGCCTGGTCTCCGGCAGCTGGGACACTGATAATGAACGCGAAGAATTCCTTCGCGAAATGCAGACAATAAATTAACCAGAAAAATTGCCAGGAAACTACTCCACTGTGCTGCCACCGCGCTCAGCGCGATCATTGTGCTCGAGTGATTCATACATAAGCACTGGAACAACACAAGAGTGAGCAATTAAGACCATCTATTTGTCATGGTCTGAGCAATCATTATTGTTAAGCGCCCCAGTGTGGTTTCGGCCGCTCCATCCTCGCATGACGAGACTCTCGTTACAGGGTTGGTCTAACGGCACGAAGGAGGTATGAAATGCGCTGCTTTTGGGAACAAATCGGTGTACTTGGCCCCATCTATCGTTCGCTGGGTCAGGGGCTGGATGACGGTGCTATCGCGAGGAAGCTGAATATCACCGAAGTGAACGTACAAACCTGCATAGCCTGGATCCTTCATTTCCTGAATCTGAAAGATCGTCGCGAACTGGTCCTGTATGCAGCCAGAGCGGCGTAGCCTTATCTGCCCCGAAAGGCGGCAAAAACATGAAAGTTAACGTACAGAAATGTCTTTGCGGGCAGGTAGTCTGCCTCGGTCTTTGGTTCATTCTTCTATTTGCACCGACCTCTGCTCCAGCGCAAAACAGTGACAATGCTTCGAACTGCAGGAACGGCTTTGCTTCCTGTGACCATGCAAAACTCACTGCCCCGGAAGCCACCGCAATGGCCGTAGCCGACCACCAGCGTAATGTTTCCGATTGCAACCACGGCATGTCGTCCTGCGACCGGACCAAACTGACCCAAACGGAAGCCGGTGAACTGGCCGTCACCGCACGCCAGCGCAATCTCGCCGACTGTAAAGACAGGTCGGTCGACTGTGATCGCTCAAAACTGAATCCGGCTGAGATCGGAGAAGTGAATGCAGCCACGCGCCAGCTCAATGTGTCCGATTGTAAAGATGGCCGCGAACTTTGTGATCACACCCAGCTTTCTCTCTCGGAAGTTCGGGAAGTGAACACCGCGGAACGCCAGCGCAACGCGCAGAACTGTGAGAACGGCTGGAGCGAATGCGATCGAAGCAAACTCAATCGGCGCGAAGAGGCACAAACAGTCTACTCGGAACAACAGCGAAATCGCTCTGCCTGCATGGCCGGCGAGGCAACCTGCGACTACGCAAAGTTGACTCCCGCTGAAGCCAAACTACTGGCCAACTCCGAGCATAAACGCAATTACACGGCTTGTCTCACGGATTACGGTTATTGTGACCTTTCACGGCTCACAGCCGCAGAACTCCGCTTCATCCAGCCGAAGAAACATTGATGCCTGGCGAAGCCCGGATTCGAGTGCAGACCGTATGACGAGTCTGGTTTCAATCGTCAGGGTAAATGGGGTTGAATTATGACGCTGATGGATGTGACGTTTCCCTACAGAGTTCCGCCAGGAGAACGCCAGATGATCGCGCTGAATTGCGCCTGCGAAATATATGGGATACGAAAGCTTTCCATCGACGAGGCGAAACGAACGGTCAAGGTTGAGTACGATATTTCGCGTTTGGCTGAAGATGATGTAGCAGCACTGCTGCGGGGAGCAGGTCTCGATATTCAAATGCCGTTGAAGCTGTACACGGAAAAGTGAATACGGAGTCCCGCGGAAGGGCAACAGTGTTATTGAAAGAAGGAATGTATGAGCAGCATTGCTGATGGAAAACGTGCAATGAAAATACAAATGGACAGTGTCCTGGCAAGTGCAGTGGTCCTGAGCTGGGGGGACCTGCTTCCTGTATCGCAAAGAGGGATGATCCACATTGAGTATGCGCCCGGGAAATCGCTGCAGTACCTGAAAATCTGGCAACTGACAGGAAAGGGAGAATGGAGCCTTGTTTGTGAATACTGGATGCCCGGTGGAACCATGGCTGCCGAGCGCGACGGAATAACGTTCAGCAATGAATATCATTCGGCGGGGTTGGCCGCGATGCTGGAAGTTATCATGCAGCATCAGGACAGTTTTGTCGCTTCTCTGATTGCGTCTGGAGCTGGTTTGATCCAGCTCACTCTGCCCACGGACCAGGAGAGCGAGGCGGCTACGGATTGCATGAGGCACGTCTACGAAAGTCTTGGGCTCACTTTCGCCCATATCCCTGCAGCTGCCGTGGCATGAACCCGGTCGCTCGCAGAGGAAGATACTTCTATCCATGAACCGGATGGCCGCAATATGACAAAAGCAATCGTTGGTTTGTTTGACAATTCGAGTTTGGCTGACCAGATCGTCCACGCCCTTGAGGCCGGAGGATTTCCCTGGAAGGACATCCGTGTTTTAAGCAAGCCGAGGGAAATTGCCGGCAGGGGGATGATGAGCACGCCGCATACCTACTTTGAAGCGGAGCTGGTCCGGGAACTCAGGGCGATAGGCGCCGCTGAAGCGGACGCACAAGCTTATGTCCGGGGAGTCCAGCAAGGCGGCATCATTGTTTTTGCCACGGGTTCGGATGCGAAGCTAAACACTGCCGAGGAGATCATGAACCGCTACCACGCAGTTGAGCTTGCAGAGCTGGACGCTTCAGAAACTCATCTCTCCAGTGCAAGCAGCGGCAATATGACTCCCCGTCATAAAAACCCTGAGCAAACCGGGCGGATTCGTTCTTCCGGGGGCGGCGCCCGATTGTTCGTCTGGTAGCGGCGGCAGCCGCTGCCAGCCATTGAGAGAAGAAGCAATTCTTCAGCTGTTGTAGTGAGGTGACTATGAATGCAATTGTGACCGGCACTGTAGTTGGCGCCGCATTTCTGGCTTTAATATTTTGGATTGAGATGCGAGAGCGCGGATTTGCCACTGTGGGCAACCGATAGTGGTGATTTCCATCTGGAAAAATCCAGTGCGGCTTTCGTACAGGGAGAGAAGTGATTAATCGAACCGGTTCAATCGTGAAGCACCACATTGAGCAGAGAACTGTTCACTTTCAATGTTCCGTTGTACTCGATAAATCCTAATTTGCGGAAACGATTCATGAAAAAGCTCACCCGGGAGCGGGTGGTACCGATCATCTCCGCCAGCATTTCCTGGCTTACTTTCGGGACCACTGTTTCAGGAGTACCCTCTTTGCCAAAGCGCGCGAGCAGCAACAGAGCGCGGGCCAGCCGCTTTTCGCTGGAATTAAAGAGCTGATCGATCAGGTCTTCCTGGGTGCGTATGTTGCGGGCCAGCAGATAAGAGACAAATACATCAGAAAATGCATGTTCTTCATGGAGCACCCGCATGATCTCTTTTCGTGAGATCTTCAACAGCGTGCACGCTGTCAGGCCGGTGGCCGTGGTCATGCGCTGTGGCTGGACTGCCGCGATGCATTCCTCACCGAGAAAATCACCGGAGCTCAGCAAGGCAATGGTCGCTTCCTTTCCGCGTTTGGAAATTACAGTTAGCTTAACCCGGCCTTTTTGCAGGTAAAACACAGTGTCCGCGCTGTCGCCCTGGCTAAACACAGTCTGGTGCTTTTTTAACTCGAGAATTGTGCGGCCCAGACCGTTTTGGGCGAGAAAGGCTTCAGGATCAAAGTCGTTTGTTTTGTTAGCCGATATGCGGGGAGCTCGTGTCGCCATATCACTTTACCTGACTGTACAGGGAACCCGCGTCTGATTTTTGGTATGTGCAGCTTTCTTTTGCAGATAATACCAATTTTTACTGTAATTATCCATTGTTATCGACATATATTCGTACTCGGCAATGGCAGAGCGGCCGGAATCCAGCGGCAGTAAAGGACGCCACAGGGGCACGAAGAACTCTATACAACCAGGCAAACGGACGTCTAAGGTGTGGACAGGAATTTGGGTAATTAGTGGCAGGTGATCCAAACCAGCCTAGTCATTTGTCGATGAGCCTGTGCGGTCACGCCTTGTTGAATCCGGATGCTATTGCTCATTCGGTAACTCTGTGCGCGCGGACGATAAAATCTCTGAGAAGCAGGGCCCACAAAAGAGAACGGGTAACAGGTCACCAGCGTAAGAGTTGCATCCTCGGAACTGGCGAGCACCTGGGTATGCTCTGGATCGACGATTTGCATAAGGTGCACACGATAACGATAGATCCCGTCCAGTGTCTCCAGCGTGATTGGCCTCCCTTCTGGCGCCCAGGGCTCTTCAGGCTTTAGGAAAGCCAATAATCCGGCATGAACGAACACCAGGGATATGTGAAACGTGTTCAATTGTGAACAGACCTGCCCTGTACCAGCTGACATAGTGGTAAGGGGTGATTGTCAAGCCTGGCGAGGACGGAATGAGGGCAATCGTGGGCTTTATGCCAGGGGACAACGGTTGTGAAGTAAGGAATTTAGGCGTTTAAGATCAAGGAGTGAAACGTATGAAGAAGATGATTATGTTTTTGTTCATGGGAGTTCTGGCCAATCTCGCCTGGGCGGGCGAGCAAAAAAAAGATGTAACCGACCGCCTGCAGACGGCAAGTGAAGTATTAAATCACATGACTTCCGCGCCTGATAAGGGAATACCGGAAGAAGTTCTTGACAGCGCAAAATGCATCGCCGTGGTGCCGCGTTTGATCAAGGGCGGATTCATCTTCGGCGGTAAACATGGCCGCGGCGTGGCAACCTGCCGGACGGAGCACGGCTGGAGCGCTCCCGCGTTTATATCGGTCGGCGGCGGAAGTGCGGGCCTGCAAATTGGTATTGAAGGCGTAGACCTGGTCATGCTGATCATGAATGACCGAGGTATGCAGCAATTGCTCTCCAGCAAGTTCCAGATCAGTGGAGAAGGGTCCGCGGCAGCGGGACCTGTCGGGCGCCATGCTTCAGCGGGCACCGACTGGAAAATGGATACAGAGATACTCACGTACTCGCACTCCAAGGGGGTCTTTGCCGGCCTGACGCTGGAAGGCGCCGTGGTAGAGCAGGACAGTGACTCCACTATTTCGGTCTATGGACATGATGCGTCGTTCAAAGCTGTTCTCCAGGGAAGAGTATCAACACCGGAGATAGCAGAGCAGTTCATGAGGGCGGTCCGACAAGCGGCCAACCACGCTCGAGTGGAGGAATCCCGCGAAGGTCATACCAGGTAAATTAAGCCCGGATTATTACCCCCTGGGTGGATTGGGTGATAATCCTGGCGCCTTTTTTGCAAAGAATCCAGAGAAGCGGTTTCGATGCTCTCAGGGCACTTGCGTGAACCGCCCGCTGGCTTTCACCTGTAAGCGTGTTAAGCAGCGCGCGGCAGCTTGCTGTTCCTGCTCTTTTCGCGAACGATATAATTCGGCGCAATGATGCTTATCTCTCTTGGGAAGAAACTGTTCCGGACACTGGCAATGTGGTCCCCCAGTGCAACATGATTTCTCAGGCCGTGGCTTTCAATATGTTCCTGGCATTTTTCCCAATTCTCCTGATAGCGATGGGCCTCATGCGCAGTTTCCTGGGAGGGGAAAGCGGTCAACAACCTCCGGCAAGGTTATCGGAGATTCTTCCCCCTGGCAGCTGGCAGTTGGTGTCTGAGTTTCTACTGCGCCAGCCAGTGAACACATTTCTTTGGAATCTTTTCGGCTGGACCGGCACGCTTCTCGTCGGCTCACAGGTCATGAAGCTCATCATGGAAGGCATTCACGTAATCTATGGTGATCGCGAGAGACTTTCGTTTTTAGGCCGGCAACTCCGGGGGATGTTCCTGTTCTGCGTGACCATCGGCGGATGGCTCGTGGCCGTTGTACTGAGTGTATTCAGCGCTTCACTGCGCCAATGGATGACTCTCGGATTCGGCCAGTCGTTCCGGGTCACTGCTTTTTGGAACATCATGCTTCCGGTGGTGGGATTGCTCCTGGCGACGCTGGTCCTTTCCGTGATTTATCGCTTTGCACGCCCGGGTTTAACGACCTGGGTGTCTGTTTTGCCCGGCGCAACCGCGGCCACGATTCTTTGGTGGGTACTCACCTGGGTGTTCGGGGTTTACGTCCGGAAGATGCAGCTTGGGCTGGTTTACGGGGCCCTTGCCGCGGTGATCGGCCTGATGGCCTGGATGGAGTTCTCTGCAATGATCGTTTTTCTTGGCGCGGCCTGGAACGCGGAAAGCGCTTCTGAACAGAAGACGATGTAGTGAGGGCCATGCAAAAAGGGAACAGGTTGCCCTGTCTGTGATCTTGCATCCGCTCAACATCTCAGGTCTCCTGTGCGGCCCAGGAATAAGAGTCAACTATCGAGAGGTAATAGTCGTGGCAGAGTGAGCACTGAGTTTGGCCAGTTCACGGGCGAAGAGCGGGTTCTCGGGAAACTCCGCAACAAGTTCGCTGAACTGAACGCGGGCCACATCTGGCTTTTTTTCCCGCAGGGCCGCCAGCGCCAGCATGATCTTTGCAAACGGCCGCAAATAATGGCCGTTTGTGGCCGCCATCTCGAGCTGTTGGATCCCTGTTTGCTTGTCGCCGTGAAAGCCAGCCAAGCCGAGAAAAAACTTTTTGTATCCGGGCAGACTTCCGATGATGTAATTTGCCATGCCCAGGGTGAGGTAGGCGTCGGTGCCCTCCGGTGCAATCACCAGCAATTGTTTGGCATATTTATCGGCGTCTCCGATCATTTTCAGGCTTTCCACCTGATGCTTATCGATAATACTGGCATAGTCGGCCTGCATACCCAGGCTTAGGGTCATGGCGAAGAGCGCGTTCGTATCCTGCGGATTCGTCTTTAATCGCAGCTGCGCCAAATCCTGCGCCCGTTTGTCGGCGGCGAAAAAGGCCGCACGCATTTCCGGGTTCGGCTGCAGGGCGACCTTGCCCATAAAGCGGTTGTTGTTGAGGAAGAACTCAGAGGTCAAAACGCCCTGCCGGTAGCATTCTTCAAACAAATATGCAGCCGCTTCTGAGGCGCTGCCCAGGGGATCTTCCGGGTGGGTCCTCTCCCAGGCTTCAAACTGCGCGTGAGCTTCCGCGGTTTTCCACTGATAAAGCAGATGAAAGCCTGCTTCCAGCTCCGGTACGTGCAGAGGCTTAGCGTGGTCCTGCTGCTCCCCCGCAGGAAGAGCAGGACCAGCGAAGGCCGATGCTGCCAGTACGCCGCACAAAAGAGAGAACAGAAGCGACCTGATCAAAGAAAACCATTGGGTGCTGCTTGCAAATATGCGAGCTGGTTTCATGGGAAGCACATTGAGCCGAATACAGTACTTCATAAAAAACCCTCTCCGCGGAACGGGAGTGCAATTCCATTCCGCTTTGTTTCATCCCATTAGAATGAGATGGTGACTGCGATGCCCGGGCCGGAGCGCGAGCGATTGTATACGTAATACCCATCGTCCCTGTAATCGAGATATACGTCGTCTGTTTGATACCACCCTTCCGGCCACCTTTCCGGCCATGGATCAACGAAGGTGACCCAATAGCCGTCATACTGGAAGCGTGGATATCCACCTACGAAGACCAGAGGCAGGCCGTAGATGCGGAAGTGGTGGTCACTTCCGAAGTAACGATTGAAGCGGTCCTGAGGTACGCGGTAACCGTTATAGCCGCCGCGCTGACCCCAGCTGCGATGGTCGTCGTCCCACGACCTGGCGCGAGACTGGCCAAAACCGTTGCGCACCTGCGTCTGATGTTGTGGTACGCCGCTGGCGTGCACGCCGCCATAGCCGGGAGCGTTGGGTTTGACCCAGCCATGATAGGCGCCGCCGTAAGTCTGTTGCTGCCTTCCCTGACGCTGAGCCGGTTGATCAGCCTGATGCTGTGCAGGTTGCCCCTGGGACTGGTGCTGCCGTGCCTGCTGTGGCTGTTGGTGTTGCTGCCCATGTTGATCTTTTTGTTCTTGCCGCGATTCGCCCTGGTCATTACCCCGATGTTCGTGCTGTGCATAGGCAGGGGCAGTAATTCCATAAAGTAATAGCACAACCCCCGTGCCGAGAAATCCAATTTGTTTCATCTTTGATCCTCCGTTTATCGAGATTTCATCCCATCCGGGGCGTTCTTAAGTGATCTATGTCGCTCAGGAGGGTTCAGTATTGAACTGACTCATCGGGGCTTTATTGTTTTCTAAACCGGCCACGCGGCGTTCTCCAGAGCCGTTTCAATAGAGTCCCAACATCCCTCGGGCGGCAGTGCTGGAAGCGATGGGCAGAGGCTCGGGCAGTTAAATTGCTATTCCCCAAAGAATGCCTTGCCGGTACTGCGGCTCAGTTTTTCGTTAAGCACGGCGGCTGCTCAGCATGTTAACCACCAGGGCCGCAATGAGCACCAGGTGAATCAGACCTCCGCCCACGTGCAGAGTGAAACCGAGAAGCCACAAAATCACAAGAACAACCAGAATCGCCCAAAATATGACCAACCTTCCGCGCTTCTTTTAGAAACGCTCGACCCTACAACCACATTCGCTCAGTCGCTTCTGCGTTGCTGTGCAGAATTGCTCACTGCCATTAAAAGTGTTTGTCTCGCAGGAAGGACCGGAATAGCTGTTATCACAGAGTGGAACAGCAATAGTTGGGCTGGCTTGCGACGAATATCTATATATTTCAGGCGCTTTCGCTGCAATTGAACAATTGATTTACCAGACCCAATACGAATGTTCCGCACGGCCAGTAGTGATAAGCATCTCCTGAAATTTTGTTTCCTTTTCAACTAATCGAGCATGAGTGCCTGCTCAATATACAAGACCGTGGCCTGCATGATCTCACTGTCGGTGAAACTACAAATCGCATAGTCAATTCACTATAAGTGCGGCATTGATGGAATGGATATTAGTGAATTTTGATATTTGATGGACAGAAAATATCTGTTCATCTTTCCAGACTGGCTACCACAGTGTGCAATTGTGTACATACAACCGGATAGGTTGTGGATAAAGTAGTGGTTTGTCGGAAGCGAGATACGGCTGCGGTTGAGCCGAGAGGAAGAGGCAATAGATGTGGACACATAATAAACACAAGATCTGGCTCATAGCACTTCTGTCGTTCATTTTCGCCGCTGGCTGCGGCGATCCGGATAAGAATGGGAGCAGCGTCAGCGGCGGCGGTGCGGCCACCTCTCCCGCGACCCGACCTGCAGTCATACTAGTTACTCCGTTGAACGGCAATGTGGGGGTTTGCCCCAACACCGCTATTATCAGCGCAACGTTCAGTAAAGCAATGAACCCAGCGACCATCAATAGCTCTACATTTACTTTGGCTGGGCCAGGAGCGACGAGCGTGGCCGGAACAGTCACCTACGTTGCGGCAACCAATATTGCGACCTTTACTCCGGCGAGCCCTCTTGCTCTGAATACGGTTTATACCGCCACCATTACCACGGGTGCGGCCGATACATTTGGCAACACCCTGGCTGTTAATTTCGGGTGGAGCTTCACGACCCCTGTTGGCCCATGTCCACCACCGCCACCGCCTGGGCCACCGTCCCCGCTGGGAACGGCCTGCAGTTTCGGAATACTGGGCGCCACTCCCGTGGTTAGCAGTGTTGGTCCTACTCACGTGACGGGAGATATCGGAATATTCCCTGCGGCGTCCATCACAGGATTTCCCCCAGGTACGCTCACGGGCACGGAGCATCTGGGAGATGCAGTTGCTCAGACCGCGCAGGGTGACCTGACCACGGCATATAACAACGCCGCAGGAGCAGCGGGAGGAGCGGTCCTCCCCGCGGATATAGGCGGGCTCACGCTCCCTGCCGGCGTATACAGGACAACCGTTTCGCAGCCCTCTCTGGGAATCACCGGGAACCTTACCCTTGACGGTGGAGGTAATCCGAATGCTGTGTGGATCATCCAGATCGTGTCCACATTGACGACCGCCGCCGGTAACAGCAACATCATCCTGATCAACGGCGCCAGTGCCCACAACGTGTTCTGGCAGGTTGGCAGTTCAGCAACCCTTGGAACCAACACCATATTCCAGGGAACGATCATGGCCCAGGCATCCATCACGCTTAATACCGGAGCGACGCTCAATGGCAGAGCGCTGGCACGGACGGGCGCAGTGTCCCTGGACAGTAACCTGGTCAATGTGCCTGCTTGCCCATAAAGCATAGGGCAGGTGGACCAGCCAGGCCCTGGTCCGCCTGCCGAACGGTGGGAAAAGCAGGATTTCACGTTATGAAAGTTCGGAGGAATATTCGTATGACATCTCATCCAAAAGGCCATCCTGGTCGCGTTATAGCAATGATGTTCGCAACGATTGCTTTCCTGTGTGTGTTGAGCACTCTGGCCGCGGCGCAGGACCAGCCTGCCCCTAGGTGGGAGCTTTATGGTGGATATTCTTTCTGGTATCCCGGCTCGGACGTGCACGGTACGCTGCCCCTGGGATTGGTTCCGCTGACGAGCCGCCTGGAATCAAATCCGCGTGGCGTTGGCGCCAGCGGCACTTTAAACTTCAATCGCTGGTTCGGGCTCACTCTCGATACCAGCACGCATTGGGGCAGCGGTGAAAGTGGGCTCGGCGGCAGAATTGATGATGCCGCTTTCTCGAACCTCTCTCTGGGCCCCAAGGTCACGTTCCGCGGCGCTCATTTCTCTCCATTTCTGGAGGCATTAGTGGGCGATCACCGTCTTGCGCCTGATTCCTTCCACGATATCGACAAACTTGGGTTTATGTTTGGCGGCGGCCTTGATCTCAACGTGCACAGGCATGTTGCCTTGCGGTTATTTCGCGCCGATTATGTAATGTCCAGCTACCGGTATGGTCCCGCGAGCACAACTCCGAGTACCGATCTAAGTGGAGTGCGGCTGCAGGCTGGTGTGGTATTTCTGTTCGGTGGTGATCACGATGTAACCTTACCCAGGGCAGACTGCACGATACAGCCGTTCGAGGTCTATGCCGGCGAACCGGTGACCGCGACTGCCGCTGGATCTAATTTCAATCCTAAGCGTACGGTCCAATACACATGGAGTGGCACAGGGACGAATGTTTCGGGAAGTGAAGCATCTACGCAGGTGGACACCACCGGCTTGCAGGCCCGTTCCTACGGTGTTGTTGCCAACCTGAGCGATGGCAGCAAAAATGGTGTTGCATCCTGCAGCGCCAGGTTCACGGTGAAAGAACCGCATCCGCCGGTGATTTCATGCTCGCCAGAGCCGGGGAGCGTGGAGATGGGGGGGACCTCAACCATCAGTTCAAGCGCCAGCAGCCCTGACGGCCGCAGGCTGACCTACAGCTACACCACCAGCGCCGGAAATATTACAGGAAATACTTCCACCGCTGCCCTGGACAGCAGGGGGGCACAGCCTGGAGAAATCACCGTGACCTGCACTGCCGGTGATGACCGCAATCCGTCGCTCACGGCTTTTTCCACAACCACGGTGAACGTACAACAACCGGTCCCGGTAACGCCGGATCTTACCGCCATTGAGAGAAGGCTTGCTCTTCACAGTGTTTATTTTGCGACAGCCATGCCTACCAATGAGAATCCCGATGCCGGCCTGCTGGCCAGCCAGGAAAGAACTCTGACTGCGCTTGCAAATGATTTCAAGATATACCTGCAAAGCAAGCCCAACGCCCTGCTGACTCTGGAAAGCCATGCCGATCCACGTGGTTCCGTGAACTACAACCAGGGTCTTTCGCAACGGCGTGCCGACCGCGCCAGGCGTGCCCTGATCGAGCTGGGCATTCCCACCGCTAATATCCAGACCGAGGCACTCGGTAAACAGCAAAACCTTACCGACGCCGAGGTGAGGGCCGCGGTTGAACGGAACCCCGAACTGAGCACCTCAGATCGGCAAAAGGTGCTCAATAATATGAAAACGATTATCCTGGCCAGCAACCGCCGCGTGGATATTACTCTGAGCAATACCGGCCAGTCGTCACAGCAATCCGTCCGCCAGTATCCGTTCAACGCGGAGGATTCCCTGACGCTGCTTGACACCCGTGGCGCAGCCAAAGCGGGAAGGCCCGCGGAGAAAAACAAGAGAACCAGAAATAAGCAATAGCGGCACGAATTGAGGACAGCAAAAATCACGAAGTTGGGCTGATCATGATGCAGGCTAAGCGCCAAACTGGGGTTTCCGCGCTTGACCTGCATTGGATCAGGCTTCTCGAATTCGTACAGGGAACCGCAAACAGGCAGCCTGTGCAGCTGGTAACAAAGGCAGATCACAATAAGCCCAGCGGTCACAATCTGACGCAAAACGCCTCAAAAACAGCGTGGGCGCGCAAGCATATACGAACACGCAGGAGAAACATAAATGGACACCGCAGCCGTAGATACTCTCGAACCAAATGCAACGCTCCAGGCGGTGCACGCAAGTCCCAAACAGCATGCGTCGCCAGTGCACACCCTTGATAAACGTGCCGCCGCGAGAATCGCGAAGAAGAAGAGAAGACGCAAAGCGCATCGGGCTACCCTGAAAAGATCGCATACCGATGGGTAACGGATTAAGTCATGCTTCAAAGTAAATATGCGCCGTGCCACTTATAGCGGTGTGATCACTGGCCGGATCATCTCGGTTGATGGCGTGAACTATCGACCGATTTTGTGCTTATAAAGGACGTTGGGCTTGAGTGGGGGCGTCCGCGATTCTGGCTTTAAGCATAGATTCGCCTGAAAACAGCGCCAGCCCCAACTTGTCTGCCTGCACCTTCCTTTCCCAATGAGCCGTTGAGTTGCATCTTCATCGCGGGATAAAAGCTGTTGGTGGTTGTATGCGCCCATCGCTGTGTCCCTGTATGGTCAATCCAGTGCAACTCGCACTCGCAAGACAGCCATTGATGCTAAACCGCAATAGAGCAGCCCATGAGATTTATGCAGCTGAGCTAAAGGAGACAAAATGGACGCATAGACTCACGAGGCCGAGGAGCAATACCGTCTCCTATTGAACAGTCCTGGCTGCCCAATTGTGAGATGCTGGACTCATGCCAGAATTAGTTGTTACAGAAAAGATTGACGGGAACCCCGTTGCGTGGCGGTGTTCGGATTGCCGTCAGAGTTTTTCTGCTCGTGGCAGGCGCACGACACAGGAACGACTCAAACAGGTTACAGCAGAATTCAAGGCCCACATGGAAGAAAGTCACAAGGCCCAGTGTTTTGCTGGCTCTGGTGTAAACCTGCCAGATGGGACTTCCACGGTTCAGGGGAGGTGACCATCGTGCCCTGCCTTCCAAAGTAACGCCGGTGGTGAAGCTGCAGCCAATGAGAAAAACCGCCAGCCAGAAGAGCGGTTGAGCCTTGGGAACTTTAAGAAACTGCTCCATTGGCATGGGTACCCTTGAAACGAACTAAAACCATTCCGAACTCAGGGTAAATAAGAGACCGGGGCCGAGCAGAATTATCGGTTGTCAGAGCACGTCTGAGTCCAGGTAAGTCACAGGCACAGGCTGCCGATTCCAGGGAGCTGTTTCGTGCGGAATCCGGCATTGGATGGCAGCAAACGAATTAGTACTCTCGTTTAACAGGCGTGCACTTGCATTCCGGTTTCAGGTACAGCATGTGTTCACTATTGCACATTTTATTTTTTAGGGAGTTGTTCTGTTTAGGACAGTTTTGCTAGTTGCTGAATGTCATCATTGTCTCTCTAAAATCTGGTCCCTGGAAAAGGGAAGAGGAGACGGTTCCCCATGTCAAACCCTTCCAAAAATGAAATCTTAGTGGTGGATGATGATCCCGGTGTTCTTAACAGTTTTGTGCTGTTGCTGCAATCGTCGGGATATGACGTTAGCAGCGCAACAAACGGCTTTGACGCCCTTTTGCAGTTAAAAAGGAAACTTCCGTCCATACTGATTTCCGACCTGAATATGCCGCAAATGTCCGGATTTGAACTCCTGTCGGTTGTCCGGCGGCGCTTTCCGAAAATATCCGTAATTGCCATGAGCGGCGCCTATCACTCTGGTGATGCTGTGCCTGGTGGAGTGATTGCAGACGCTTTTTACAGCAAAGGGCACAGCAATCCAGGTGCATTCCTGGGGATGGTGGCCGAACTGATTCAGACTTCCGCCGCACATGCCGTGGAACATGAGAGACAATCAGCTCCGGTGTGGATACCGCGAAACGGAAAAGATCCCAGTGGGATTCCCTACGTCGTATTGACCTGCACGGAGTGCTTGCGGTCGTTTCCCCTGAGCGTGGCGACGGATCACATTCAGAAAATTCAGGAGACACCCTGTCTGTTCTGCCCCAATACCGTCCGATATATCATCGATTTTTCTCTTTCGGCTGCTTTGCCCAGGCCGCCGCAGCCGGCAGTGGAAGGGGCGGCAATCGATCGCGGTTCGAGTAATGCAGTAGCGTAACAGAGTTTAAGCACAGTTCGCGCGTGGACGCGGCAGTTAAGGAATTTCCATGGCCGCCCACCCAGCTAACCTGGTGGTTGACTACCTTTAACATCGATACTGAACCTGCCAGAACGCTATGGCACACGGACCATTAGACCATTTCTAGTAACGATAGGGATAATAATGTAAGCGGGAATCAGGGTGGAGTGGGATAGGATGGTTGTGCTCTGGAAGTTTTCCTGCAACCCGACGATGGCCCGAGCGTATTCCGACGATTTGCGCCGCAAGAT
>DASSEH010000327.1:0-1323 GCA_035695325.1 Candidatus Angelobacter sp. | reverse complement strand
CAAGCGAGATGGCAAAGGGCTCCGCGAGCTGGCTCACCGTCCGTTCGCCACCCGCAAGGTCGCGCAGCATGTGCCGCCGCGTGGCGTCGCCCAGCGCGTGAAACACGGAATTCATCCGGGGTGTTTGTAATTCAACCATGTGGTTGAATATAGCCGGGCGCGGCGGAAAGTCAACCGATCGGTTGAATATTCAACTAGCGTTGCGCGGTCCTCCCGCAGCGATGAGGTAACTGATTGATAGTTCTGCAAAAAGTCAGGCCACGCGATGACTGGCGACGCCTGTAGCGAGACGCACTGTTGTCGAAGCTGACGATCACAACCACGTTAGTAATGGCAATGGGATCGTGGGACCGCCCCTCACTCCCACTCGATTATTTTAGACCATGGTAACGCGTTGATCTAGGGCCTGTCCTCAATTAGTGGATTCCCAAGGCTTTCGCCAAGTGATTCATAGGAGGTCAACTTGATTCGGAGTTGACTGAATGGGCCGCTATGCCCTTCGTGATGACCAATGGGAGCGTATCAAGGACCTTTTGCCCGGCCGTGAAGGGCATGTCGGTGTCACTGCCAAGGACAACCGACTGTTTGTCGAGGCGGTGCTTTACCGGTATCGCGCAGGCATTCCCTGGCGGGATCTGCCGGAACGCTTCGGCGATCCGATAAAGCTTCACACGCGATTTTCCCGCTGGGTCGGGAGTGGCGTGTGGAAGAAGGTGTTCGAGATTCTGGCGGCCGATGCGGACAATGAATACGCCATGATCGACAGCACCATCGTGCGCGCGCACCAGCACAGTGCCGGTGCCCAAAAAAAGACGACCAAAACCAGGCGATCGGGCGCAGCAAGGGCGGATTGAGCACCAAAATCCACGCCATGGTCGACGCATTGGGCAACCCCATTGCGTTTTTCCTGACGCCCGGCCAAGCCCATGATCTGGAAGGAGCCGATGCGCTCCTGCCTCAGATGCAGGCCGATGCCCTGCTGGCGGATAAAGCCTTCGATGCCGACGAGCGCGTGATCGAACCTCTGCGTGCGGCAGGAAAAACGCTCGTGATCCCACCCAAGAGCAATCGAAAGGTCCAACGCACCTTTGACAGGGAAATCTACAAGGCCCGCCACCTGATTGAGAACTTCTTCTGCCAGCTCAAGCAGTACCGGGCAATTGCCACACGCTACGACAAGACAGCCCGAAATTTCCTCGCTGCGATCCACTTGGCCGCTGCTATCATCTGGCTTAATTGAGGACAGGCCCTAGGTCGGAAAAATGAAAAAGCCCCGTCCCCGGGGATTGCGTTCCAGGAACGGGGCAAGGCAGAAGCCGTCTG
>DASSEH010000326.1:0-2580 GCA_035695325.1 Candidatus Angelobacter sp. | reverse complement strand
AGCCGCTCAGCCAAAGAGGCCGAGCTGGGGTAGTCGAAGACGACGGTCGCCGCCAGGCGCAGGCCGGTGGCGGCGCGCAGGCGGTTGCGCAACTCGACCGCGGCGAGCGAATCGAAGCCGAGCTCCTTGAAGGCGCGAGTTGGCTCGATCGCGGCTGCGGAGCCGTGGCCCAAGACGGCGGCGACCTCTGAGCGCACCAACTCCAAGACGAGGTTGCTGCGCTCGGGCTCGGGCACGGTGGCGAGCCTTGCCGCAAGCGAGGAGCCAGCCGAGCGGCGGCGCAGCGGGACCCGCACCAGGGAGCTGAGCAGCGCCGGCAGCTCCCCGGCTTGGGCTTGGGCTCTTAGGCCCTTGGCATCGAGGCCCAGGGCGAGGGTGGCGGGGGGTGCTCCAAAGAGGGCGCGATCGAAGAGCAAAAGGCCCTGCTCATCGGAGAGGGCGGCGATGCCGGCACGGGCAAGGCGCGCCAGCTCGGCCTCGCCCAGGCCTTCGCTCATCGCGCTCTGGTGCTGCCAAAGGCCCCAGGCGATCGAGCTGGCGGGGAGATCCTCGGCTGCCCTGCTTTGGGCGAGGGCGTCCAGGAAGGAGTTGGCGGCGGCGTAGTTGGCCTGGCCGGGGGCTCCGAGGGCACCGGCGGCCGAGGAGAAGCAGACGAAGGCCGAGAGCTCGGTCTCCTTGGTCAGCTCGTGCAGGTGCCAGGCCGCGTCTGCCTTGGGGGCAAAGACGCGCTCGATCTGCTCGGGTGAGAGCGAGGTGAGGGTGGCGTCATCGAGCACCCCGGCGGCGTGGATGACGGCGCCCAGGGGGTGGGACTTGGGGAGTCCGCCCAAGAGCTTTTGCAGCTGAGCCCGATCGGAGACGTCACAGGCGCTGAGCTTTGCCTTCGCTCCCAGCGCCTCCAGCTCTGCCACCAGCTCCTTTGCCCCCTTGGCCTTGGCTGCGCTGCGGCTGATGAGGAGCAGGTGGCGGGCGCCGTGGGCTTTGACCAGGTGGTGGGCGAGCAGCGAACCCAGGCCACCGGTGGCGCCCGTGATGAGCACGGTCTTCTCGGGGTCCAGGGGGCTTTGGCCTTGCTCTGGGGCCGCCAGCGGCGTTGCCCTTGGCCCCAGCAGCCTGCCCTCGCGGATCGCCAACTGGGGCTCCTCTGGGAGGGAGAGGGCGGCGCCGATCGCCTCCTGGGAGGCCTTTGAGCCATCGCTGTCGATCAGGACGAAGCGCTCGGGGTGCTCGGATTGGGCCGAGCGGATCAGGCCCCAGAGGGTGGCGGCGGCCAGGTCGGGGGACTCCCCCTCGGCGCTTGCCACCGCGCCCTGGGCGAGGATCGCCAGGCGGGTGTCGGTGAGGTGCTCGGCCCCTAGCCATGCCTGGATCTGGGCCAAGGTCTGCTCGGCAAAGGCGCGAGCGGTGAGGGCGGGGTTCTCCTCTTGTTCGGGTGGGGTGGGTTGCCAGAGCGCTACCTCGGGGGGCTCTGCGTCCCTTGCCTCGATCAGCTCGAAGAGCTCCCCGACTTCGCCATAGGGAACGGTCTCCGCCGGCGCCAGCTCTGCCCACTCGATCGCCAAGAGCCCTTCCTTGCCTTTGCCGGGGGTCTTCAGCTGGGAGGGGTCGAGCGCTCGCACCGAGAGCGAGCCGACCCGGCCCAGCGGGGCCCCGGCGGGATCGAAGAGCGAAAGCGAGACCTTCTCTGCGCCCTCGGGGCTGAGCTTCACCCGCAGCTCGCTCGCCCCGGCGCCGTGCAGTGAGACCTCGCTCCAGGAGAAGGGCAGTCGCGGCTCGATCTCCGAGCCCGCCGAGAGGGCGATCGCGTGCAGGGCGGCGTCAAGCAGGGCGGGGTGCAGGGCAAAGCGCTGGGCCTCGTGGGAGTGCTCGGTGGGCAGGGAGACCTCGGCGTAGGTCTCCTCTCCCGCTCGCCAGGCGGCGCTGAGGCCGGCGAAGGCCGCTCCGTATTCGAGGCCCGCCTCGGCGAGACGCTCATATAGGGAGTCCACCTCGATCGGTTCGGCTCCCTCGGGGGGCCAGGGGCCAAGCGGCTCGGCGCTGGGCGGGGCCTGTGGGGCGAGCATGCCGCTGGCGTTCTGTTCCCACTCCCCCTCTCCCTCGGGGCGGGAGTGGATGGTGAGCTCGCGGCGGCCCTCCTCATCTTCGCCCGCGACCGTGACCTGCAGGGCGATCGCTCCCTGCTCGGGGATGAGCAGCGGCGCGGCGATCGTCAACTCCTCGACGCTTTGGGCCCCGGCCTGCTCCCCGGCTCGCAGGGCCAGCTCGACGAAGGCGGTGCCGGGCAAAAGGACGCTGCCCGCCACGGCGTGATCGGCCAGCCAGGGGTGGGTTGAGAGGGAAAGGCGCCCGGTCAGGGTGAGGCCCTCGCCCTGGGGGTCCTCGAGCAGCGCGCCCAAGAGCGGGTGGTCTGGGTCGCCTTGGCCGATCGCGCTTGCGTCGGCCGCACCGGCGGCGGAGGAAAGCCAGTAGCGCTCTCCCTGGAAGGGGTAGGTGGGAAGGGGGACGCGCTTTGCGCCTGTGCCCTTGAAGAAGGCCTGCCACTCGACCTTGGCGCCGGCGGCGTGGGCCTGGGCGAGGGAG
>DASSEH010000325.1:0-1324 GCA_035695325.1 Candidatus Angelobacter sp. | reverse complement strand
CTCTGCAGACCAAGAAGATCAAGGGACTGCATGAGAACGACTTCATCATGGCCACCAAGATTGACCGCATATTCGCTCGCACGGCCACGGCGTGAACGAGTTCTGGTTGTCCTGCAACTTGCACCCCTTTTCGGTGCCGAGAGGCCGGTGGGAAAAAGCATTCGGGCAAGGCCACCCAGGACGAACAGCCAGCCAAGGACGGTCACAAGCACCGGCCATCCGTTCGTCCAGCGATTGTGAACGCGCACAATGGCAAGCCCAGCGACGAACAAGAGGATGCCAGACACGAAGATGAGCGCGGGGTCGCGGGAAACCTGTTCCGCCAACGCAGGGAACGAGCCAATGTTCAGCAACATGCTGGCAGCGATAGCGACAAGGGTGGGACCGATCAGGCCGGCGATCGTTTTCGAGGTGGTCATCTATGCTCCGTTACGGATGCGCCACCGGGCTATGATAAGCCGGGTTCAGTCCCCTCGAGTTGAGAGAATCGGACGGGCAGAATCTCTTTCATCGTCATTCTGCCGTTGGCGAGCTTCTCGGCCACAATGAGCTGCTGCGTATTGGGCAGGCCGGCCGGTATCACCATTTTCCCACCCGCTTTCAATTGGTGGATCAGCGGAGGAGGAATCAGATCGGGAGCGGCCGTCACGATCACCTTGTCAAAGGGGGCGTGCTCTGACCAACCGTGATAGCCATTGGCAATCTTGAGTTCGACATTGCTGCAGCCCTGCTGTCGGAGTCGTTGTTTCGCGGCTTGGCCAAGCTCTTCGATTATTTCAACGGAGTACACCCTGCGGGCCAGCTGCGCGAGGATAGCGGCCTGATAGCCAAGACCGGTACCGATTTCGAGAACGCTGTCGTCGGCCTTGATGTCGAGCAGATCGGTCATTAAGGCGACCACAAATGGCTGCGAGATGGTCTTCGCGAAGCCGATTGGAAGTGGAATATTGTCATACGCGTAGGGCTGAAGTTCGATTGGCACAAACTCATGCCGCGGCACCTTGCGCATGGCCGTCATGACGCGTTCGTCTAGCGCATTCTTGCCGATCGCGCCGCGCAGCCCAAAGGCGCTGGCGGCGATGACCGCGAGCATGTGTTTACGCAGGGGCTCAAGGTCTTCTGCTCGCATTGGCAACCTTCACGGGCACGCGATCGGAAAGCTTGCCCTAACTGATGTTACACCGGCATTGCGCATGGGCGAAATGGGCGGTGCACCCGCGCCCGCCCAGCCAGGCTGTTGCAGCAACTGGCCACCCGTCACGACCACTCTCGCGGGCTCCAACGCCGATTGACACTCAAACAAGTCTGCATGGCGGCCGCGATC
>DASSEH010000324.1:0-1040 GCA_035695325.1 Candidatus Angelobacter sp. | reverse complement strand
TGGCCCGGTCCGCATGCCCGATCACGCTCGTGAGCCCCTCCACATAGGCCGAAAACCGCGCTTCACCATCGTTTGATCTCGGCAGACCCATTCCAGCCTCCCCATCGCTGAAGTGTGAATCTTGCCAAATAGATGATTCTCACTCTCCGTCAGCCGCGACTTTCTGACTCAGTAAGACTCTAGTCTTACTGTGTCACAAATTTCGGTATCTGTTCCGAGCCGCGCAGCATGGGCAACGCGATAGCATCGTGGCGAGAGCGGCCACCAATCTCCGTCGCATTGTTGCAATCGAGTTCGGAACGTGGCGTTCAGGCCGCAACGGCGGATGCTCTGGGCTGGTAACCTTCGCATAAGGCAAATTGCGGGAACACCCTGGTGGCACGATCTGTTGAGGGGGGAATCGTCTCTCGCTCGGAGATCAGGAATCCGTAGGCCGCAATGCAAAGGGTGGCGTGATGGTGGAAGCCGCGCCAGCCCCGTCCTTCAAAATGTCCCAGCCCGACCTCCTGCTTGAGTTCCTGATAGTCGCGTTCGATCCGCCATCGCAGCTTGGCAATGTCGACGAGCTGACGGAACGGAACGTTTTCCGGAAGCGTCGACAACCAATATTTGATCGGCTCCTTCTCGCCATCGGGCCATTCAATCAACAGCCACTCCTCCGGCCGACTGTCGGCGAGCCAGTAATCCCGATGCGCGACACGAACGCGCACACGCGCAAATCGCGAGGACAACTTCTCCCCCGTGGCTTCCCGCCATGTGATCGTGCGCCAGGCACGCTTTGGCAAAGCCAACGCAAGCTTTTTGACCGAGGCCGGTTTGTGCTTGTCATCGCGGCGCAGCAGCTTCGGTGGTCGCCCATGACCCGACCACTTCTTGGGCGGACGCGGCCCTGTGCCAGCTGCCCATACGGTCGTGTGTGACTGGATGCCGGCGACATAGCTCAAGCCCAATGCCGTGATGCTCGTGCGCAGATCAGTGTCGACCCCGTAGCCGGCGTCCATCAGCACCGCCCCGCGCGGTAGCCCGGCCTCGCACGCCCA
>DASSEH010000323.1:0-1630 GCA_035695325.1 Candidatus Angelobacter sp. | reverse complement strand
GCGAATTGGATCTATGTCGGGAACACTCGAGGATTTCGCCGGACTCGTGTGGGATACACGGCCACACCCGAATCCCCCAAGATGGTCTTTCTCAAACTGCTGCGGGCCGATGCCCGTCGGTTGTTGTGCCGCGCGATTCTTTCCCCACCCTATCATCTAGGAGGCACGACCATGAGGCTCACTGCCGAGCAGATGCGCTCGCTACCCTGTTTCTTTTCGCAGCTTCCCGATCCGCGCCGGACCCAAGGGCGGCGACATCGTTTGTCCACGGTGCTGGGGATAGCCGCCGGGGCCGTACTCTGCGGGATGCGCGGGTACAAGGCCATTGCGGATTGGGCGCAAAGCCTCGGGCAGAAATCGCGGGAGCGCTTCGGTTGCCGTCGCGAACAGGGCCAGTATGTGGTGCCCAGCGAGTCCATCCTCCGCAACGTGCTAATCCGCGTCACGCCCGCCGATCTGGATCGCGCCTTGCAATGCTGGAACGAACGCTATGGCGCAGGGGATGAGAGTCTGGCCATCGACGGCAAGACCATGTGCAACGCCCTGGATGAACAGGGCCAGCGCACGCATGTGATGAGCGTTGTCGGTCATCAAAGCAAGATTTGCTACACCCAAAAAAAGTGGGCACCTTGCCCATAGAGGATAAGGGAAAGGAAGAAGTCAAACGCACCAACGAGATCAAGACGGCTATCCCGCTGCTCGAGGCCATCGATATTGCGGGCAAGGATGTCAGTGGGGATGCCCTGCTGACGCAGCGCGAACTAGCCGATTATCTGGTCGGGACACGCAAGGCGCATTACTATTTCACGGTCAAAGGAAATCAACCCGGTCTTCTGGAAGCTTTAGAGTTCTATTTCCGGGATCGCGGCCAACCGCATTTTGTCGAGCATACCCCTCCAGACCACGGACGCATCGAAACCCGCAAGATCTGGACGACCACGGAACTGAACCGTTATCTGGATTTTCCTCATGTGGGCCAAGCGTTCGTCATCGAGCGGCACCGCACGGACAAAAAGAGCGGCGAGAGCTCTCGGGAAGTTTCTTACGGCCTCACCAGCCGCCCTGGGAAACAAGCCGGCCCGCAACGCGTGCTCCAGGTCAACCGTGGGCATTGGGTGATCGAGAGTTGCCACTACATGATCGATTGGAACTATGATGAGGACCGCAGTCGCATCCGTACCGGCCATGGCCCGGAAAACATCACCCGGCTTCGCCGTTTCGCCATCGGCGTGCTCAAATCCAAAGGTCGAGGAGGTGTGGCGCAGAAAATGCGACAACTCACGCGTAACGTGCGTTTGGTATTCGACTACCTGCGGATGAGCGAGAACTCTTGCGCCTGTCACCTGAAATAGGCGCCATCGGAGAACGACTCAGCTTCTTCCTGGACTCACGGCTCGCCGCAGAGTGAACACTACACGGCGCGCAGCAGCGCTCTGCGCTGCCGAATATCTGCTGATCAGCCGAGGAAGCAAAAAGATCGCACCGCATGGCGGAGTGTGACCGGAACCAGCCAATCCTATAAATTTCTCCAGCGATCCGTCAGAACAAATTTACCGTGATCGTAGCACCACGAATTGCAGTTGAATCGCCGGAAACTTCCGGCAAGCCAGTGCCCGGTAGTAACCGAACC
>DASSEH010000322.1:0-2077 GCA_035695325.1 Candidatus Angelobacter sp. | reverse complement strand
AAGCGAAACTCCGCCAACGATAGAGCTGAAGGGCAACCGCATGCTTCTCCAGGTGCGCCCTGGAGCTGATAAGCAAAAGCGACATAACCTGTTGGAAGAGTGGTATCGCGCGCAACTCAGGGAGCTTGTGCCTGGGTTGATCGCAAAGTGGGAACGCCGCATGGGTGTAAAGGTGGCGCGCTTCTTCGTGCAGCGAATGAAGACGAAGTGGGGGAGCTGCAATCCTGACCGCCAAAGCATCCGACTCAACACGGACCTCGCAAAGAAGCCCCGAGAATGCCTTGAGTACATCATTGTGCATGAAATGGCGCATCTATTGGTGCGCCGTCATGATGAAAAGTTCCGCGGTCTAATGGATCGGCACTTGCCGAATTGGGAACATTTGCGCGAGGCGCTGAATAATTCACCTCTCGCTCATTCGGATTGGGAATATTGAAGCGGCGCGCCCTGTTTCGTACGGCTACGAGGAAGGCCGCCTTGCGGGGAGCGCCGGACTGTAGCTGACTGGCAATATGGATAGCCGTATTGCCAGTCATCATGTGAGCCGCCTCGAGATTGTTGAGACGGGTCGCCGTCGACGTTGGTCGGCTTCCGAGAAGCTTCGGATCGTTGAAGAGAGCTATTCGGCACCGCGACAGGGTTCGGCGACGGCACGCAGGCACGGGATTTCCAATCAGCTTTTGAATCTTTGGCGAAAAGCCGCTCGTGAAGGCCGTCTTGGTATCGGGCCCGTGAACGGGTTTGTGCCAGCGCTTGTCGTGCCGGAGGTGACCTCAGATATCGGCCGAGCCGCGGCTGGGGGGAGCCGCATGGAGGTGGTAAGCGCGAACGGGCGGCGTGTCATTTTCGATCGCGATGTTGACGTCGAGGTTCTTGTTCGGGTCGTGCACCGCCTGGAGGCATTGCGATGATCCCAATCCCGACGGGCGTCCGGGTGTGGCTGGCAACCGGTTACACCGACATGCGCAAGGGCTTCCCGGGCCTGTCGTTGCAGGTACAGGAAGTGCTTCGGCGTGATCCACTCGGCGGACATCTCTTTTGCTTTCGCGGGCGTCGCAGCGATCTTTTGAAGGTGATTTGGCATGACGGCCAGGGCGCGTGCCTGTTCACAAAACGGCTGGAGCGAGGAAGATTTTTGTGGCCATCGGTTGCCGACGGGGCGGTGACGATCTCGACGGCACAGATGAGTTATCTTCTGTCCGGAATCGATTGGCGCCATCCCCAAGAAAGCTGGCGTCCGACGAGTGTCGGATGAGGGTTTTGGGTTTGAAAGAGCTGGCGAATGTGATTCACTCGCTCTATGCGATTGAAGCCTGTCGCCCTCCCTTCGGATCTTGCCGCCGCCCACGCGTTGATCATGGCGGAGCGGGCTGCACGGGTGAAGGCCGAAGCTCGTGCGACGGCTGCTTGCAGTGAACGCGATGAAGCCCGGGCCGAAGCGGCCAATGCGCAGGCGGACCTGTCCAGCCAAGAAGCGCTGATTGCGCATCTCAAGCTCGCAATCGAGAAGCTGCGGCGCGCGATCTACGGATCACGCTCGGAACGCCAGGTGCGGTTGCTCGACCAGTTGGAACTGCAACTGGAAGAGCTGGAGGCGGCCGCGACCGAGGATGAACTCGCTGCGGAAGCTGCCGCCGCACAAACCCAGACGGTTCGCTCGTTCCAGCGCAAGCGGCCGGTGCGCAAGCCCTTTCCCGCCGACATCGAGCGCGAGCGCGTCGTCATCGAGGCCCCGACCAGTTGCGCGTGTTGCGGCGGCAGCCGGCTGGCCAAGCTGGGCGAAGATATCACCGAGACGCTGGAAGAGATCCCGCGCCGCTTCAAGGTGATCGAGACGGTGCGCGAGAAGTTCACCTGCCGGGACTGCGAGGCGATCACCCAGCCGCCGGCGCCGTTCCATGCGACGCCGCGCGGTTACATCGGGCCGCAGCTTCTGGCGACGGTCCTGTTCGACAAGTTCGGCTTACACTTACCGCTCAACCGTCAGAGCCGGCGCTTCAAATGCGAAGGCATCGATCTGTCGGTCTCGACGCTGGCCGACCAGGTCGGCGCCGGCGTCTTTGCCGCGATGCCGCTG
>DASSEH010000321.1:0-2551 GCA_035695325.1 Candidatus Angelobacter sp. | reverse complement strand
CAAGGACCGGGTGCGTGGTGTCGAAGAAGAGTTAGTCCGAGGAGGAGGTTCGAGACTTCTGCGTATCGCCGCTAGGCGTGCACGAGCCTTGTCGGCTTGCCGAACGTTCCACGGTGTGATCGATCCATTGCAGTCCTCGAGTTTCTGCAACATCAATTTGGCGTCGCGATATTCGCTGGCAATTTTCGGGCTGATGACAAACCCGTATTCATCGGCAACGGCCCGCGACCACGAGGGATCGCCGGTCGGGGTCGCGGGCAGGAGAACCCTCGCCATCCGCGCCGCCGCTTTGCGGCGCTCTTCCTCAGTGAGGCTCGCATTGCGTGCGAGGCAAAACAGCGCGTCGAGTTCGACCGCGGCCTGTTTTTGGCTCGACGTCGCGGCCGATTTCGCATTTGTTGTTTTGGCGCGAGCCTTATTAGACCGAACTTTTCACTGTCTTCGACTTGAAAGTTGAGTCGGGACAGGGCTTTGGGTGATGTTTCTGGGCAACCATTGTGTCCATGTAGCCCTCTTGCGATTGGCCGCGAACAGTGATTCCTGGCGGCCATGTTCATCGACACCATTCCGAACCGGAAATCGCCGCCGGCGGTTCTGTTGCGCGAGAGCTATCGCGAGGGTGGGCGCGTCAAGAAGCGCACGCTGGCGAATTTGTCGAAGCTGCCGCAGGCGCTGATTGCGGGCATTGCGGCGCTGCTTGATGGCGGCAAGGTCTCGGGCGCAGCAGAACCCGGCTTCGAGATTGTTCGCAGTCTGCCGCACGGCCATGTGGCTGCGGTGCAGGCCATGATCCGCAAGCTCGGGCTCGAACGAACGTTGCAGGGCGGCACTGGCGTCGACAAGCGCGTGCGCAATCTGATTGAGGCGATGATCATTCAACGGATCATCGCACCGGGGTCGAAGCTCGCCTTCCACCGCGCCCTGGCGCCGGCGACGGCAACCTCCAGTCTGGCGCTGTCGGTCGGTCTCATTGATGTCGCCGAGCGCGAGGTATACGCCGCGCTCGACTGGCTGATCGAGCAGCAAACGCGCATCGAGGCGGCGCTGGCCAAGAAGCACCTCATCGACGGCACCTTGGTGCTCTACGACGTATCATCGAGCTACATGGAGGGCCGCTGCTGCGCGCTGGCCAAGCCCGGCTACAGCCGGGATCATCGGCCCGACCGTCCGCAGATCGTGTACGGATTGCTGTGCGCGCCTGACGGCACGCCAGTGGCTGTCGAGGTGTTCGAGGGTAACACCAGCGATCCGCAGACGATCCGTGAGCAGATCGACAAGCTCAAGCGTCGTTTCAAGCTTTCACACGTGGCGCTGGTCGGCGACCGCGGCATGATCACCTCGGCGCGGATCACCGAGGAGCTAGCGCCGGCCGGGCTCGATTGGATCAGCTGCCTGAGGGCACCGCAGATCGCCGCGCTCGCCGCGGACACTGGGCCGTTGCAGTTCTCCCTGTTTGACGACCGCGACCTGGCCGAGATCAGCTCGCCCGACTTTCCCGGCGAGCGGCTCGTTGCCTGCCGCAATCCGGCGCTGGCCAAGGAGCGCGCGAGGAAGCGCGAGGAGCTTCTGCAGGCGACCGAACGTCGGCTGACCCGCATTGCCAATGAGGTGCGACGCAAGCCCGCAAAGCATGATGCCGGCGTGATTGGGCTCGCGGTCGGAGCCGTGATCGACAAGCACAAGATGAAGAAGCACTTCGCGCTCGATATTGCCGATGGCCGCTTAACGTTCCACCGCAGGCAGGAGGAGATCGCAGCCGAAGCGCGGCTCGACGGCATCTATGTGATACGCACCAGTCTGCCGGCGGACAAAATCGGTTCCCAGGCCGCGGTGGCGGCGTACAAGAACCTGGCGCTGGTCGAGCGGGCCTTCCGCACGCTGAAAGGTGTCGATCTGCAGGTGCGGCCCGTGCACCATTGGCTCGAGCATCGCGTGAAAGCGCACGTCTTCCTGTGTATGCTTGCCTACTATGTCGAGCACCACATGCGCAACGCGCTGGCGCCGATCCTGTTTGCTGATCATCAGCCAGAGGCCCGCGAGCGCGCCTCGATCGTGGCGCCGGCACAGCCATCCCCCGCGGCAGTCGAGAAATGCACCAAGCGGCGCGCTGTCGACGGGACCCCAATCATGGCCTGGCACGATCTCATCGGTCAGCTCGGCACACTGACGATCAACGAGGTGGCGCTGCCGCTCGGCGAGCGCCGTACAATCCAAATGCTTGCCCGCCCAACGGCCCTGCAGGAACAGGCCTTCGTCCTGCTCGGTGTGCCGCCTCCTCGGACCGCACGAGCGAAAAAGAATGCGAGTCGGATCAGCCGGTTAGGCGTGTGCCAAGTGAAAAGTTCGGCCTAGGGGATCGCCAAGCAAGAGGGAATATCCGATATTTTTGTCTGCACCGCTGCGACACCATGGGCTACCCCGATTATTCCTC
This sequence comes from Candidatus Angelobacter sp., assembly GCA_035695325.1. Lineage (GTDB taxonomy): Bacteria > Acidobacteriota > Terriglobia > Terriglobales > Acidobacteriaceae > Angelobacter. Next base: position 120 of record DASSEH010000321.1, on the reverse strand, counting down.
ATCCACCGGCTGGCCGTACTTCGCCCGGCGTGAGTATGACAACGCCGCGAGCGACCGCGGCCAGGATCACCGTGCGACGCAACCCAACGCTCCCCTGCAAGAAGGGAAGGGAGGGGCTCA
>DASSEH010000320.1:0-1286 GCA_035695325.1 Candidatus Angelobacter sp. | reverse complement strand
TGTACTGGTTCAGCGTCAATTGGAAAAAGTTAGGGTGGCAGCTAATGAGTGGGTGTTGTTGTTTTGGTTGCGTTTAGTTTTGCGGGTTTCTCTGGCCTGGAGGAGTTTTTGGTCGCGAGCGGCAAAGATGGCCTCTTCTTTACCGGCGAGTTTGTCGGCTGGGGTGATATAGCCAATCGCGGAGTGAAGGCGCACCGAGTTATAGTGTTCGACGAAGCCGCTGACCAAGCGACGGGCCTCTTGGAGGTTCAAGGGGACGCCTGGGCGGATGCAATCTGCTTTGAGTGACTTGTACCAGCGCTCGATCTTCCCGTTGCTCTGCGGGTAATAGGGCGAGGTGCGCACGTGGGTCAGACCGGCGATGCGGATGAACTCTTTGAAATCGCGGGCAATGAACTGCGGACCGTTGTCGGAGATGATTCGAGGTTTGGCGTGCGGATATTTTTCTAAGCTGCGCTGCAGGATGATCTCGACGTCGGCCTCAGTCATGGCCTCGCGCAGTTCCCAGTGAACGATTGCGCGCGAGCAGCCATCGAGCAGGGAGCAGAGATAGAAGAAGGTCCCGGAGATGTTGATGTAGGAGACATCGACGTGCCAGTGCTCATGAGGGAAAAGCGGCTGCACAAAGCCGGTGCCTTTAAACGACGGCCTCGGCTTCCAGGAGTCAAGCAGCCCCGCGCCCTTGAGCACCCGATAGGTACTCGAGGGGCTCACTGCCACGATATCACGATCAAGCATCATGAAGGTAAGCCGGCGATAGCCCTCCAGCGGGAACTGATGGTGGAAGTCGATGATGGCATCCTTTTCCCACCGCTCAAGCCAGTGATCGCGGGGAATGAGGACGTTGTGTTCGTTGGCTTTGCCGTAGCGATCCCTCCACTGGTAATACTTCGAGCGGGAAAGTTCCATCCAGTCCACCAGGCGCAGCGGGCTGATCTCGGTGCGGGCAGAGAGCCGCTTAATGAAATCGATGACCGTGTCACGGGTGTCGTGAGGAACCCAGCGTCCGCTTAGCTCTCCCCAAGCTCTTTTTTTGTGCGCACCAGTTCCTCAACGACCTCAGCAAGCACTTCGGTCTTGTTTCTGAGCTTGGCTTCCAGCGCGGCGATCTTACCCTCTTCCTTGGACAAAGACTGGGAGCGGGCCCGCCGACTTTCAAAGGCTGCGGCTCCATTCTCAAAGAAAGCTTTCTGCCACTGGTAAAACAACGTGGGATGAAGCTTATGCTTGTCGCACAGATCCGAAACCGGCACGTGCTCGACGAGGTGTTCCCGTAAGATGGCCAC
>DASSEH010000319.1:0-44338 GCA_035695325.1 Candidatus Angelobacter sp. | reverse complement strand
CCGCTCCGGCCTGAACGCGCCTAACGGCGCAGGCCTCCGCTCCAGACGCCATCCCTCCCTTCAAACGCTCTCTTCTCCCACTCTTCCTCTGGCCTGGTTTTACTCCGCTCTGCTGGCCTAATTTTCCGCCGGCCTTGACATGAAGGTTAGCCCGACTGCCCGAAGGGCAGGAGGGCGGACAGGAAATAGCCTGAGCGGAAGAACGGACAAGATGTGTGGTTTGGCGCGGGGCGGCGCGTGATGGAAGTAGATACGGGAACCGACTGGGCCAGCGGCGAGGCCGTTGGCCTCGCGGGTCTGGAAAGACAAGATGGGTCAAAACAACCCGACCACAAATCCGCCCACAGGCGCGTTCACGCAAAAGGCGTGAACGGTCGAAAATCACTGATTTTCACTGGGATTTTGATTGGTCGGGGAGAGAGGATTTGAACCTCCGACCCCCTGGTCCCGAACCAGGTGCTCTACCAGGCTGAGCCACTCCCCGACGATTACAGGTGCAGAAATAAATCTGGTTAGATTTCTGCAATAGATATGAATTATATCAAACTTAAGCTCATGCTGCTGGTTTCGGCCAGTCTTCACATCAGGGAATGCATGATATCTGGCGAAACAGACACATGGGAATCCGATATAGGGAACTCGCGCACCAGTGACAACGCTTCCAGCATCTCTCATGGCAACAAGCACCTTGAATCCCTTGTCTCGGGAAAGATCGCACAACACCCTTGCATAATGAGGGCCGTCTTCCACAATCAGCAGCACAGAGGCGCCAGGACGATCATCAATTCGTTCTGCCGGGGCTTCTGTAAGGACGGGGGCAGGCACGAGAAAGTTGATCTATGATTTTTTTACCAGGAACATCAGATGCGAACACTGAATTCTAGTTGGCTGGGCGCCAGTAAGCGGGATCAGGGAACTCTGATTATTACGCCGTGCTCAGCCGATTAACTTGCAAGCAGTATCCTGCTGCAGGTCATCCGCTGAGGCCCGGCAGGCGTGGCCTCAGCTCGGAGTGGTTGTGGTTGAAGGAATGAGTCCATCGGAAGCAAGGCCGTTGGCGCTTCCAGGTGAGACACAGAAGGACTAAGCAGAGGCAAAAACTCAGAGTGAGTTCTTGCCCTCTTTTTTTGCTTTGGCCCAGCGGGCTTTGGCGGCGTCGGAAATCCGCTTTTTGGCAGCGGCAGACATAGTACGAGTCCCCGCTTCTTTCTTTGGCCTGCCCCTTTTCGTTGTGCCACCGGAAAGGGCCTGAATGGCCGCTACTATCCGGTCACGCTGGTCTATCAGTTCAGTCAGAATTGCGTCAGTATCATTCATATAAAAAATTATAAAGGAAGTGAACCGATTTGAATCGTCCAGGCATTTGTAGAACCACTTTAAGCAACAGAGCTAGAAGCTATTTTACATATTGGCAGGCTTGATTGGCTCAGATTTTTAACTGCTTTTAAAAGCAGTTATTTTTTCACTGATATCTCTATGCTGGGGCCAATCCTGTAAGCTACCGAGATCCAATCGGTACAAATTTAGAATTTACGGACTCTCTCAACTTGAAGAAAAGCGTGTTCCGATCAGGATAGCGGGCTTATGACCTCTGGGTGATCGGGCACGTTCGAAATCGCGCCCTGCGCCAACGGAGGTCTGCAGTCGGCATGAGCTGTTTTGCACAGACGCATAACTTCCCGCGGGCCATACTCGCAGCAGCTCACATTTACCTGCGATTGACACTGGGATTTAGCAGATGTTCCGGAAGCGGAGAAATTGTCATTCACGCTCAATGTAGTCGCTGAGGATATTGTGCTCCCTGGCCGTAAGCTGAGGATTGATGAAGCAATTGTTATCGCTTTGCCTTTGCGTGTCATCACCAAATGAGTCATGTCTTTACGTTCAAGAAACAGACCATACCAGGTCTGCCTTAAATGTGGCCAGGAATTTGATTATTCATGGGACCTCATGCACTCCGTACAGAAAAACGCCGTGAACGCTGCCTGCGCCGTTGAACAGTACCAGGTACACTTAAGCTCCGTGGCCTGATACGGGGCCGCGTTCGTTAAATTAAATCACCAGTAGTGACTGTCTCAGACCATATCTGATCAATTGTGCACAGTCTGCTGGGCCCACTCTCGGGGATACTCGAGACGAGCCTGATTGTGCTGGGCGACTGCCTGGCCTGGCTGAACATTGTTCTTTCAATGCCCGCTGGAATCCAGTTAAGGAAAAATGTCACTATCAAACACAGTGTTTCCCAAGAGCGGCATGGCCGTAGTTGATCCGCACCTCCCGGTGCGAGATAAAGTTTCAGTGAGTCGCGCACAGCCGCAATCCAGACGATCTCTGCCTGGTCGAATTGCGGTGATCGGGAATTATCTTCCGCGACATTGCGGAATTGCTACGTTCACGGCGGACTTGTGCGGAGCCATTTCCGAGCAGTACGGAACGGCCCAGCTGACGGCCCTGCCAGTGAACGACACGGAACAGGGATATGACTATCCCGCACGGGTGAGATGGTCGCTTGCCCAGGACAATGTGGCCTCGTACCACGAAGCCGCGGCCTTCCTGAACTTCCATAACTTCGATATGGTGAGCCTCCAGCACGAGTATGGAATCTTCGGCGGTCCGGCAGGAGAGCATATTCTGCATCTGCTTCGCGGCCTGAAGATGCCAGTAGTAACTACCTTGCACACGGTGCTGCGCGATCCCAGCCCTGACCAGCGAAGGGTCATGGAGGAGATCGCGGAACTTTCAGACCGGCTTATAGTCATGAGCCAGATCTCATCCCAGTTTCTGCAGGAAGTTTTCAAAGTGCCGTGCAGCAAGATTGACATGGTGCCCCACGGCGTTCCCGACCTGCCATTCCTCGACCCAAATTTCTCCAAGGACCACTTTGGCGTGGAGGGAAAGGCCGTGCTGCTCACGTTCGGACTGCTCTCACCGAACAAAGGAATTGAAAACGTCATTCACGCCCTGCCGCGGATTTTATCGAAGCACAAGAATGTTATTTACATCGTGGCAGGCGCGACCCATCCGCATGTACTGCGCAATGAAGGCGAGCGGTATCGGGAACATTTGCAGGCTTTGTCCGGGGAGATCGGGGTGGAAAGGAATGTGATCTTCCATAACCGTTTCGTCAGCCCTGAGGAGATGGCCCAGTTCATTGGTGTCGCGGACGTTTACATTACTCCCTACCTCCATGAAGCACAGGTGGTTTCCGGGACGCTTGCCTATGCATTAGGCGCAGGTAAAGCGATTATCTCGACTCCTTACTGGTACGCGGCTGAGCTGCTGAGCGGCCATCGCGGCGCGCTGGTGCCCTTTCGAAATCCTGACGCCATCGCCGAAACAACCATCGAACTACTGGATACGCCAGCGGTACGCCACGGCATGCGAAAACGCGGTTACCTGTTCGCGCGCGAGATGATCTGGAAAAGAGTGGCGCAGGGATATATGGAAAGCTTTTCGAAGGTCCGCGGCGACCGCATGAAGAGTCCGCAGGTTCAGTTCTCTGCCCGCGCCAGCCACAAGTCTTTGGGGCCACTGCCGGAATTCAGGCTGCATCACCTGAACAGGCTGACCGATGATACCGGAATCCTTCAACACGCGATCTTTTCGGTCCCGAACCGAGAAGAGGGTTACACCACTGACGATAATGCTCGCGCGCTCATTTTCACGGTGATGCTGGCGCAACAGGGTCTGGACAGAGATCAACTCGGGACGGCAAACGCAACTCCCGCAGATTTGTCTTTTCGATATCTGTCTTTTCTGGAGCATGCGTTTAATCCCGCGAAAGGCAGATTCAGAAACTTTCTCAGCTATGATCGCCGGTGGAGTGAGGACGCGGGTTCTGAAGATTGTCACGGACGCGCTTTGTGGGCGCTGGGAACGGTACTGGGACAGTCCAGCAACCAGGGACTCAGATGCGCGGCCGGGCGGCTGTTCGAGTTCTCTCTTCCCACAGCCATGAAATTCACAAGCCCGCGCGCCTGGGCCTATGCCCTGCTCGGAATTCAGGAATATCTCGGCTCGTATCCCGGTGACCGGGACATACAGAAAACAAGGTCCACGCTCGCTGGGCGATTGCTTGAAATGTATGAATCCGTCCGGAGCCCGAAGTGGATGTGGTTCGAGAATATTCTGGCCTATGGAAACGCAAGGCTGCCCCAAGCCATGCTGCTGGCGGGCCAGGCCAGCTCGAATGATCGTATGGTTTCCCTCGGTCTCGAAGCATTGGATTGGCTGTTAAGAACGCAGCGTTGCGAAGTCAACGGCCACTTCGTGCCGATCGGGTCAGACGGTTTTTATCGCAAGGGTGGTGACAAAGCCCGCTTCGATCAACAGCCGATTGAAGCTGCCGGTGCGGTATCTGCGTCGCTGCAGGCCTACCGCACAACAGGTGACAACCGCTGGCGCAGGGAAGCCTGGTCGGCTTTCAACTGGTTTCTGGGTAACAATGACCTGCAACTTCCTCTCTATGATTCGTCCACGGGCGGCTGCCGTGACGGACTGCATCCCGAACGTGCCAATGAAAACCAGGGGGCAGAATCAACCTTATCGTTCCTGATGGCACTCCTGGAAATGCGGTCGTTCAAACAGTCTGAACAAATGAAAATACCCGTATGACAACCACTCCCACGCCAAAACTGATGAATACCCTGGCCACTGTCGAGCCCCTGCTTCTTCGGCATCCCGCCAACCCAATCCTGTCCAGCAAGGACTGGCCATATTCCGTGAATAGTGTGTTCAATGCGGGCGCAACGCTGCTGCCGGATGGGTACACGCTGCTGCTTTGCCGCGTGGAAGACCGGCGTGGCTTGTCGCATCTATGCGCCGCGCGCTCTCGAAATGGCATAAATGAGTGGCAAATTGATCCCATACCCACCTTGATCCCCAGCCCTGTCGAGTATCCTGAGGAAATCTGGGGTGTAGAGGACCCTCGCATCACTTTCGTGCCCGAATTGGAACAGTACGTAATCACATATACCTCTTATTCGCGCGGCGGCCCCGGAGTGTCCCTGGCGCTGACCAAAGACTTCCGGAGTTTTGAGCGCTACGGCGTCATCATGCCGCCGGACGACAAAGATTCCGCGCTTCTGCCCAGGAGAATCAACGGATACTGGGCGCTGATTCACCGGCCAATGACGACACTTGGCGCGCACATGTGGATTTCTTACTCACCGGACCTGCGCCATTGGGGAAGACACAGGCTTATGCTGGAAGCACGCCGCGGCGCCTGGTGGGACGCAAACAAAATCGGGCTGTCGCCGCCTCCCATCGAGACTTCCAGAGGATGGCTCGTGTTCTATCACGGAGTGCGGCACACCCCTTCTGGTTGTCTGTACCGGCTGGGGTTAGCTCTCTTCGATCTGGAAAATCCGGCAAAATGCCTGTTGCGTGGAGATTCGTGGATTTTTGGGCCTGAGGCGGAGTACGAACGCCATGGCGACGTCGATGATGTCGTGTTCCCATGTGGCTATACGCTGAGTCCCGATGGAGATGGCATCAATCTTTACTACGGGGCCGCCGATTGTTCGATCGCTCTGGCTCGCGGCAGCGTGCGCGCTTTGCTGGATTGGCTGGATGCCCATGGAAGCTGCGACCGCCGGCAGCGGGCGGACGATTTATGATGCGGCCGCATTCCCGGAATAGTGAGGGCATTTTTTTGTGCAAAACTTTTTCGATTGACGCTATTGGCCACCCCGTCGGCTCCACCGGCCCGTTTGCCAACAACTTTAAAGGGGCGCGAACCTCCGCGCCCCTGGAACTACTGTTGAAAGAGATTCGTCCTTGTTTGTAGTAAAGAACGAACTCTGTTTTTACAATAGGAGATTTTGTTTCGCCTGAGCAAATAGCTGTTGGCCGACGTAAATTAAGGCCATTGCTATCACTAGCAGCACAAACGCCTCCACTTTGTTATTCATGGATGCCTCCTTTCTCCGTAATTGAAACATCCATGCTTGAGAAAAAACAGAACGGAAGGCTATATGCAATCTCAGGAGTTCGTTATGTTCCGGACACGGGCATCAATGACAACACCCATTGCGAAGAGGAAGCCTGTCAGCCCGGCAATATTCTTATCGAGCCGTGCGTAATTGCGACTACGCCACATTCGTTGTGCTACTTCGTTGTAGTCAACCTGCCCAACGATTTCCCCAATGAGTGTCGCCGCATTTCTGTCGCGAAAGCGGCCAGTAGCTTTTTTGATATAGCTGGTAAGCAGGTATTTGACAACTTCTTCGCTTGACCGTATTTCGCCTGATGTCAGACTTTCTTCTAAATTGAGAAATCTTGAATAAAAACGGAGAGACGCAGCGACAGTTGGTGGCGGTACGATGCCTTTAGCCGTGAGATAGTGTGGCATCTTCACATCTGCTTTTATCCAGTCGCTGAAGGTATCCTCTACTTTTTGTGCTGTCCTTTGAAAAAGGAGACCTACTTTCCTGCGTTGCTCTCTGGTGCCCGCAATGTGCGACCAAAGCGCAGGAAGCTCTGGGGAGAATCTCATGACTACCAGAATGAAGGCCAGCACGGCAGATGCACATCCTTTATCACAAAGTTCCTCAAACTCCAACCGTGCTACAGGGTTTGTAAGTTTCTTCTTCTCCTGCTCCGGCCAAGTTGCTGCCAACTTGTTCAGGTTAACGCCGCGCACAGCCATGAGCTGTGCATAAACATCCCATAGTGCCGCTTCGTCTTTAAAGTCATCGAAATTGTCCAAACTCATCGTTTGCCCTTGAATGGGAATAACGCAGAGAGCAAACGAATCCTGGTTTGTACCCGCGTCAAGTCAAGTTTCCTTCACGAGATTGTAAACCACCCTCACTCGAAATCAGGGGGTGATTCGACCAGGCCGAGGTCCGAATTGTTCTTTATGGTTCTGAAATGGCTATCAGTACCACCAAAATTCAATCAGTTACGGGCTTTCAAGGGTACAAACCCGCAATTTTAATTCTTCGTTATGAGCTATCCGGCTCAGAAACATAAAACCCCATCTGTCATTGTTGAACATGTAGACGGAGCCGAAACCCCTCATTCATAAGTCCTGGGTCCTGGTTCGCAGCGGACCGCGGCATTCAGACATCCGGCATTCTTCATCCGCACGTAAATGCCGCGAAATCTTACGGTGCTTCATTCTTTTTACAGATACGCCGTCGGAACGTGAAGGATGACGCAAGGGAAACCAGTCAATTCGACTAAATGCACCAACACGAAATCGATACAGCAAACACGGCAGATGATCTGCCGGAAGGAGATATTTTGAAGACCAAAATTTTGTTAGCGGCCGCCATTACCCTTGGTTTGGGCGCCTTTGTTCAAGCCAATGCGCAAACACCCACCAGCCAAAAGCACCACCTGTTCCGGGTGAACATAATCAGCCGCAACGTGCAGGCTGTCAACTACAAGCATCGCAGCGGGTCCACCAAAGTAGGTTTCGCTGGCACGGACCTGATGCCGTCAGCGAACGGTGAAGCCGAGGTAAACAGCAAGAAGGGGGCCATCAAGGTGGAAGCGGAATTTGGCAACCTGCAGAAACCGACGACTTTCGGTAATGAGTACCTGACCTACGTTCTGTGGGCGATTTCTCCGGAAGGCCGGGCCGTAAATCTGGGCGAAGTGTTAGTAGGTGACGACCATCGCAGTAAGCTGCAGGTGACCACGGACCTTCAGGCCTTCGCCCTGATCGTTACCGCGGAACCTTATTATGCCGTGCGTCAGCCCAGCAACGTAGTCGTGCTTGAAAATGTAGTCCGCGATGACACCAGAGGCACCACAGAGGTGGTCAATGCAAAGTATGAACTAATGGAGCGGGGCGGCTATATTCCCACAGGCTACAAGTTCGATCCCGTGGTCCTGAATGCCCGGTTGCCACTGGAATTCTTTGAGGCGCGTAATGCACTGCGCATCGCACAGTCCGAAGGGGCCGACGAGTACGCCAGCGACAGCTATCAGCACGCCGTTAAATTGATGAACCAGGCGGATGCCTACGCTACGGAAAAAGACGTACCCAGAAAACACCTGATCGCGGTCGCCCGCGAAGCAGTTCAGACTGCCGAAGATGCACGCGCGATCGCAGTTAAAAAGACAGACGAGCAGCGCGAATCCTCTGAACGGCAGGCTTCATCGGACGCCAAAGACGAGGCACAGGCGCAAACCGCCGATGCGAACCGGCAAAAAGAGCAGGCCCAGTCTGATACCGCAAGAGCGCAATCTGACCTGGCTGTAAATCAGGCAACATCAGCCGCGGCGGTCGCCGCTGCCCAGGCCGATGCCGAGCAGTCGCGTTTGGCCGCGCAACACGCAACGGCGAATGAAGAACAAGCGGAAAGCGATAAAGCGGCCATGCGCTTGCGATTGTCCATGCAGTTAAATTCCATTCTGGAGACTCGCGATACCGCGCGGGGACTCATCGTCAGCATGTCCGACGTGTTGTTTGATAGCGGGCAATACTCCTTGAAATCGGGCGCGCGGGAGAAACTGGCGAAGGTCGCCGGCATTCTGCTCGCCTATCCTGGACTTAACATTGCAGTCGGCGGCTACACGGACAATGTCGGCGGCGATGCAATGAACCAGACGCTCTCCGAGAACCGCGCCGGTTCGGTACGCGATTACCTCGTACAGCAAGGGGTAACGGCGAACTCAGTGAGCGCACAAGGCTTTGGCAACACTTTGCCAGTAGCCTCCAACGATAACTCCGCGGGCCGTCAGCAGAACCGGAGAGTTGAGCTTCTCGTATCCGGTGATGCCATCGGCAATCAGGTCCACACAACCGGAAGCTTGCGTTAGGAAGAAGCTTAGGTAACCAGAAGTAACAGAGATAGAAGTGTGAGAGTAATTGGAATAACCAGCATCGCCGTTCTGTCTCTGCTTCTCGCCATCGCTTCTCCTGCTTATACACAGCAGGAGAAGCAGGGCGACTAGCAACCGCAACAAGAGCGGCATGAGCGGATCCGGTGCAGCCTTATAAAAGGCTGCACCCTTTCTGCATCACGATCGGCTCAATAGGCCTTTCCTCGATGTATGTCCCTTACAGGGCCCCAAACCCCAGTCTTTTCATAATCTGAATTTTTTTCTCAAAGTATTGACTTTTCCGTGAAACGAAAAGCAGGAAACTGTCACTACCTCCATGAAAGGCCAAATAACTGTCCTTTTCGGCCCTCGGGAGACTTTGGGAAATGGTGGCGAATGAAGGTCTGGGATTCGGCGGCAACCATCTGGAAGCAGGAATACTGCCTGCATCTGGATTGCACGAGGGGTTTTCACGCCGCACGAATGGTCAGGCCATCAGCGCCGGTCTGGGCTTTGTCCTTTCGTTACAGCGTGGTGGCTGCTGGTCAGACTTTCATCAGGACCAAAACAAATCTGACATATGGGTCACGGCTTACGTGCTGGCTAGCCTGGGCGAAATGCCTGCCTACTTTTTTTGTGACGCCATGCGGCGGCAGATCAGAACAGCTTTGGACTGGATGGCTGCCTCTCATATCCCTGGCAGCGGGTGGGGATACTATTCCGGCGCAGAAGCCGACGCTGAGACCACCGCACGGGTGATCATGGCCCTGCGGCGGCATGGCTACCCTGTCCCCGAAGATGCTCTGGCCTTCCTGCGGCGCTGCGGACGCGAAGATGGAGGAACTGGGTTCGCGCCGGATGCCTGCAGGTCCGGCAGGCGCTGGAAATTGAGTGCGGCCGAGGTCACGGCTCTGGCGGCAAATGCGCTGCAAAACCTGGCTTCTTCCGCCAGCGAGTATCTGGAATCCTGGCTGCTGGAAAACAAAAGACCCAATTCCGGCTGCAGCCTGACGTCTCCGCTCGCTGTATGCTCGGCCATTCTTGATTTGGGACGAAATACGGTGCCACGTGCCTTCTCAGACCGGCTTCGGGAAGTTCTGCTCTGTTATTCCACGGAAGAAGCTTTTGATTGCGCACTGCTGTTGCGATCACTGCTCGCGCTGCGTCTCCAGCGGGCTTGGTGGGTAGCGGTGAGCCTGCGGCGAATGCAGCAGGCGGACGGTTCCTGGCCCGCCTCAGCCCGCTCATATGCAGTTTTCTCTGATGTTCACCAGGCCAGTGGCCCAGCCGAGGACCAGAAACGAATTGTCACCACCATTACTGCCGTTGCCGCGCTGGTAATGGCTGAGGCCCAGCCGGGGCTGTATTTCGGATCAGACCTTCCGCTGCCCCGGAGGCTTTATGAATCCTGAAAAAAACCGAGAGACTTTTCGCGGGCAAGCAGCGCGGCTTTACATCAAAAAAATTCCCTCTTCCAGACTCAATCTGGTCTCCGCACCGGCCTTGCAACAAAAGATACCCTGCAGAATACCGGAGCAGCCGCCCGTTTTGAGTGCAGTATACTTATCTGCTGGAACCCCAGTGGAACTGTATTCATTTGATGAGGCCTATCTGCAGCGTCTGAGGGGGAGTGACCCCGCAACGGAGGCCCATTTTGTCTCCTATTTCAGTCATATCCTTCGCATTAAGCTCCGGACCCGTAAGCTTCCCGCCCACCTGATTGACGATATCAGCCAGGAAACCTTCCTGCGCGTCCTGGTGGCCGTCCGCGTCAAAAATGACATTCACGATCCGAATCGTCTCGGCCCCTACGTCAATTCCATGTGCGACAACATTTTGCGGGAGCACTGGCGCACTTCGGTCCGCAACCAGCATGTCGATCTGGAAACGGTAGATGTCCTGGATGACCGCCCTGACCTGGAGCAGGCCATGCTGCAGGAAGAAAACAGGAAACTCGTAGGAGAGGTTCTGGCCACCCTCTCACAGCGCGACCGCGACTGCCTGCGCGCACTCTTCTTCGAGCTGCGTGAAAAGGACGAGGTTTGCGATCTTTTCGGCGTGACCCGCGACTACCTGCGAGTTCTGCTGCACCGGGCCAAAAACAGTTTTCGGGACCATTACAAAGACAAACCACTTCCCCGCGGCTCTCAACAGGGCGCGGGAAAAAGCTAATACGCAAGGAACCACTCCAATGAGCACGATGAATCATGAAGAAGCAATTCGCACCCAGGCCGCCGAGCGCTATCTTCTGGGCGAAATGAACGAAGCCGAGCGTGATGCCTGGGAAGCACACTTTTTTAGCTGTGCGGTCTGCGCCGAGGAATTAAAAGCTGGAGCCGGCTTTGTGAATGCGGTCCAGGATTTTTTCGCTTCCGCTCCCGCCAGGGCCCAGTCGCCTGAACGAAAACCCGCACTGCCATGGCTCAACTGGCGTGAACTGCTCCGCCCCGCTCCGGCGTTTGCCTGCACCATGCTGCTGCTGGTGGGCGGCTTTGCGTTTTACCAGAACACGGTGACCATGGCCCGGCTGCGGCAGCCCCAGGTCATGGCTTCAGTTTTTCTAACGCAAGCACGCTCCGGAGAAAGTAAAACCATCAAAGTCCCCCGCGAAGGCAGATTTGAGCTGCAGATAGAACTCCCGCCAGGCAACGATTTCACGGCCTACGAAGGGCAGATCATCTCCGAACCTGAATCCAAATCCGAACGAGTTGTGGCAACAATTCCGATTTCCGCACAACAGGCACATGAACAAATCGGGATTTCGCTGTATGCGGGCACCCTGACTCCCGGCAATTATTCTCTTATCGTCCGCAGAACAACCCGAAAGAAAGGGGAAAAAGCCGAAGAACCGCGCTATCGCTTTACACTGGAGTTTCAGGACTAAACTGTATACTGCTTTATTGAACAGAAAATACTGGAGCCGAAATGAGCAAACCCAGCCCTCGTTACTCCTCGCAGTATATCTACCATGCTTCCGCCTACGGCCTGGCGGCGGAAATTGAGCGTCCGGTGCGGCAAAGCGTTCACACTCAGGCGCCCAGCGTTCTTTCCTGCAGTGGCGGTCGAGGCAGCAATCGAGCCGATAAGTTTTCCCTTCCTCCTTTCATTGCTTTCGACGCGGCTTACACCGAAGTCGGCGGCAGTTATGACCATGAGCACAATAAACACACCACGTATGCCACCGCGGTGGTGGAAGGCCTGAACATCGCAGATGTGGTGACTGCGGACCGGGTAGTGGCCCGGCTGGCAGTCTATTCTCCCGAGGTTGGTGACCACCAGGGCGAACACAGCTACGACATTACTGGCAGCCACTTCGATAATCTTTGTATCGCCGGGCACCATGTCGATGTAAAATTGGCCACCCACGTTTTCCACGAGCACGATACATACTCGAAGTTCCAGACCGCCTGCAATGACGGCACAACGGAAAGACTGCTGCCGTGGGGAGAACAGGACAACAAGCATCTCGACGAACTCGAGGAGCTTGAAGAGCAGTATCACGCTCTGGCCGGACTGGGTAAACGGGCCAAACAATGGAAGAAAAAGAAACCCACAACGAACCCATACGGCGCCTATTGGTGTTCGGCCGCAGGTCATCTGGATCTGGCCGATTACGTAAAGGAAACCGAGCTGAAGAACTTCGGTTCGATCATCGTGGTGCCCAAGTTCGGAGTCATTCGCCTGGCCGAGATGATAGTCAGCAAAGAGCACAGAAGTCTGACCATGTTTCGCGTGGAGATGTGTTCCGCGGCGGGCGGTGGTGGCACTGGCTGCGGCACGGGTGGCGGTGGCGGCGCTCCGCCGACTGGATAGTACTAATATGCTGGATTTGCATTTCAATCTTATGGCTTACTGCATGCAATCATGCTCCGGATTTCAATTCGAGGTTTGACGAGGCACAATTAAAGTACCGCCAGGGATATACGGAAGCTGCCATTCAGTTAATAGATTCCGTATACCGTAAATCTGAACGCGTCCCGATCTGGAACTGGAAATTTCGAATCCTCAAAGCGCAGGCGCTGCTGCGCAAGGGTAAAACAGAGCAGGCTGAGGCCTTGCTTGTACCTGAGCCCCCGGCAACGGTTCCTGCCGAAATACGCGTTCGTCGCCAAACCATTCAGGCGCAGGCGCTGTGTCGACTGGGCAAGACCAGCGAAGCAGCCAGCTTACTGAACGATGCGGACCATCGTATCCGAACAGAAGACCTTGTTTTGGCTGCCGAAATTGCATTTAGCCGTGCAAATTGTGCCTTATCCATCGATTTTCTGCTTGCATCACGGTACTACCAGCGAGCAGCCGAATTAGCGCACGGACTGGATCCGTTTATCGAGGCATACGCGCTCATTGGAGCCGGCTATTCCTTACTTAAAAAGGAACGTTACGATGAAGCTGTAGATATCATCAATAAAGCCATTCCACTCACAGATTATCCCCTGATCAAAGAAAAGGCCCTCAACAACCTGGGTTACAGCTATTCGCAGCTTGGCGACTTCCGCAGAGCCATTGACTCATCGCGAGAAGCAGCCAGAATTGCAGCAAGTATTGGTCTTTTAGAAGATGAGGAAACGTCGCTGCTGGATGAAGGACGTGCCTCTGTCGTTCTCTACGAATTCCAGGAAGGCGAAGCCGCTTTAAATCAATCACTGAGAATCGCCGAAATGTTGCATGACCAGGATGTAAGCAGCATGTGCATTAACAACCTGGTGCAGATAGAACTCACCACCGGTAACCTGACTCGTGCAGAGGAGTACTGGAAACAGGAAGATTCTTTGCAACACGATGCTTCCAGTGCTCTATTTGCGATGCTCGACCACGCAAGAATAGCCTTCGCACAAAAAAATTATGCAGTTGCCGAAACCCTTTATAAATCCATCATCGCAATTCCTGGCATAGATGCTGCTCGTCGCTCTATGGCCCAGGGAAGCCTCGGTAAAACTCTTTGGGCGGAAGGGAAAATTACCCAGGCAGACCAGGCATTTCGTGAAGGAATAAAGAGCGTCGAACAGGCAGTTGCCAAACACCCGGCATACCGGCTTTCTGTTCTGGATGGGTACACTTTTTTCGATGGCTATATACGTTTTCTTGTCGCACAGCAAAAACCAGACCGGGCGTTCCAATTGGCCGAGCACGCCCGCGCTTTGGCTGATGGTTCCAGTGAAAACAGAAGTAGCTTAAGCATTCCGGCTGTAAAGGCGAGGCTCCGGCAAAGCCAGCAGGTCATCCTGAGCTATGCGGTTACCGACAACGAAACTATTCTGTGGGTATTCACACCTTCCGACTTTCGGGTCTTTCATCTTCTTCCACATGGTGAAATCAACCGGGAAATGGAAGCTTATAACCAGGAAATTCAGGGACACCGCGATACACAAAATTCACAGGCCGGGCAAAAGCTTTATGCCACACTGATTCAGCCTGCGGAAAAATGGATACCCAAAGGATCTCGGGTCGTCATTGCGCCCAGCAGAATTCTCACACAGTTAAATTTTGAGACTCTGGTGGTGCCTGGCCCTTCGGCACACTACTGGATTGAAGATGTTGAAGTGCAGGTCGCGAATTCTGTTGCGTCTGTGCTAAAGCCGGAACGCCGGCAGGATAAACCTTCGCGCGGTATGCTGCTGGTTGGCGATCCGGTACTGGCCAGCAGTGAATTTCCGGTTTTGCAACATGCTCACGACGAAGTGGAGCGCATTGAAAAACACTTTTCGTCCGCCCAGCCAAAGCTCATCAATGCCAGCTTCACCAACAAAGACGCCACTCCTGCAACATACCTGCAAAATCATCCCGGCGATTACAGGTACATCCATTTTGTTACTCACGGGACAGCGAGCGATAAGATTCCCCTGGAATCGGCCATCATTCTTTCACCCGATGCCGACAATTCCTACAAGCTGTACGCACGAGATATTGTGAAAAAAACTCCACTCCATGCCGATCTGGTCACCATCTCCGCCTGTTATGGCGTGGGCATCCGCTGGTACCACAGTGCCGGGCTGGTAGGACTAAGCTGGGCGTTTTTGCACGCGGGCGCGCATCAGGTAGTGGCCGGGCTGTGGGAAATAGACGATGCCGCCACTCCTGAATTCATGGACCACTTCTACACTGAACTGCAAAAGGGCAGAACCGCTGCTGCCGCGTTGCGTTCAGCCAAGCTGGCCATGCTCCATTCAAAGAACATCTATCAGCATCCCTTCTATTGGGGGTCGCTGCAGTTATATGTGGGATCGTAAGTTAATGTCGGGCTTCCTTGAATCCTGACTAAGGCAGCACCTTACTTTGGCGCGGCGGGCGTGGCTGGTTCTGGCGAAACTTCCTGAGCTCCGGGCAAAATGCGCACGGTGCTCGAAAATTTCCTGTAACTCGAAAAAGTATCTTCCTGTTCAAAGGCTGCATTCTTGAACAGAGCGAGCCGGGCGCTGGCATTCATGGAGAATTTACGCACCAGCCAAACTTCGTCATTCACATGCATTTGGACAAAGCTCAGCTTTGTGCCGGGATGCACCCGCGCCAGGAAGAGTCCAAATGAGATGGTATCGACGACCTCCGCTTCGGCTTTCACCCAGTTGTACTCTTTCTTTTCAATCCACAGCCGCCCCTTCACTTTGGAGAGAATATCGGCATGCGGCTGTGTGGGATGGAAGCCCTTGCGAGGAGTGGCCTCGATCACCCACGCATCAAAACCATCGACCTGCTCTTCGCCTGCCAGCTTGAAATCGTACGCATTGACGACGTCACGCAGAAAAGCCCGTTCTTCCTGACGTTCTTTTTCCAGTTTGGCCAGTCGTTTCTTCCGGCTGTCTTCGCTCTCGTTCCTGTGCTTCTCCAGAAATTTATTGAGCTGATTGTCTACCTTCTTCTGTTCCTCGGGCGTCAGCGGCTTGTCATCTTTCTGCACAAGACGGGAGTACTCCTCGTCATAGTAGAAAGTTACGTCGAAGGTCTGCGTCTTTGTTGATTTGGGCTTTCCGGATTTGTCCAGTTCCTTTTCAACCACGCGATGCTGGCAGGTGTAATTGCGGGCCTTTTCCCAGTTGCGATGGTCCGTTTCCACCGACCTGCGAACGATCTCGCGAGCATCGATTGCGGCTGCCGGAGGGGTTACGCCGTCAGCTTGCGCTGGTTGCTGGGCTACGACCTGCAAAGACAGGCTTAGTAACCAGACCGCCAGACAGATTCTTTTGAGAGCTGCCATGCTTAATAGACGTCTCCTGACGATTATCATTACATTCTTTTTTAGATTTCTGAAGTTAACCGGCAATTCATTTAGACTTTCTCCATGCTGGCGCCATACGCCTTTCGTCCGGAAGAAAGCCGGGGACGGCGATATCCCGAACCCCGCCATCGTTACCGCGATGATTTTCAGCGCGACCGCGATCGCGTGGTGCACTCGCGCGCATTTCGCCGGCTGGAAGACAAGACACAGGTATTTACCCGTCGCTACTCAGATCACTTTCGCAACCGGCTTACGCACACCATTGAAGTCTCGCAAATCTCGCGCACCATAGCTGCCGAAATCGGGCTGAATGAAGACCTGGTCGAGGCCCTGGCGCTGGTGCACGATATCGGCCATCCACCGTTTGGCCATGCCGGGGAACGTGTTCTGGATATCGTCATGCAGGGATACGGCGAGCGCTTCGATCACAATCTGCATGCGCTGCGGATCGTGGAACAGTTCGAACAGCGTTATGCCAATTTCCCTGGACTGAACCTGACGTTTGAAGTGCGAGAGGGAATCATCAAGCATTCCCGTGATTACAGCGCTTCTGAAATTCCCGAACTGACGGAGTATATGCTGGAGCAGCGGCCACCGCTGGAGGCACAGCTGATCGATCTCACCGACGAAATTGCCTACAGCACCGCCGATCTGGATGACGGAGTTGAGGCCAATCTGCTGAGTGTGGCCCAAATCCGCGAGGCCCTGCCGCTTTTTGCCGGGTTTTACGCAGAGGCAGAGCGGCTTTATCCCCTGGCGGCAGAGAAGCTAAAATTCAATGAGGCCCTCAAGCGCGTACTTGATTATCTGGTGAGCAGTCTGATCGAAAACACTCGCGCACAGATCGCCGCCAGTGGTGTACGCTCCGCGGACGATGTCCGGCGGTTCCCTTCCCGCCTGTTTACTTTTGCTCCTGATGTGGCCAGCGAGCGCCGGCAAATCAGGGAATTTCTCTACCAGAACGTCTATTACAGCCCCGCACTGCGGCCGGAAAAAGAACAGGGCGAGCAGATCATTGCCGAACTGTTCTCATGCTTTATGAAGTTTCCGGAACATCTTCCGGAAAGCCATCGGGAGAAGCTGCGTCAGGAATCAGCCCACAGAATTGTTTGCGACTACATCGCCGGCATGACCGACAGCTTCATCCAGGAGCAGTACCGCCATTTTTGCCACGGCGGCAAAGTAATCTCATTGCCGGTATCGTGACCATCAAGATCTTCTCCGTCCGGAGTTTCACCACCCGGCAGCAATCTTTACATAAAGCGCCTGTAAGCCGAAGGCGGTCCCTGCCATGGGAATTTTTCCGGATGGATTAAATGGGCCAGCAGCTCGACTCCCTGCAAAACTCTTGGGCCGGGGCGGGCGAAATACGAGCTTGCGTCCACCGCGTAGACCTGGTTATTGCGGACCGCCGGAAGATCAAACCATCCTTCGCGCAGACCTAATTGCGGCGCCAGTTCCATGACTTTGTCCAGGTGGTTTCCGCAGGGCATCACGACGAGAATTTCCGGCGCCCAGTCCAGCACATCATTCCATGAGATAGGCACAGAGTACTCACCTTCTCGGCCCAGTTTGTCGATTCCGCCGGCAATGCGGACCATCTCTGGTACCCAGTGTCCACTCGAATAAACCGGATCCAGCCACTCCATGCAAAACACTTTAGGGCGCGTTCCACACGCGTCCGCCACTCGCGCCACCTCATCCATGGCTCCAAATTGAGTGGCAATCCACTCTTCTGCCTTTTTGCTGCAACCAGTTACCGCACCCACCTGGCGAATGTTATCCGCAATGTCACTCAGGTTGCGCGGTGTCAGCCACACAATTTCAGGATGGCTGGGCAGGGCATGCAAAGCCTGCGTGATCTCATTGCCAGACGGGGCGCAAACCGCGCAGAGGTCCTGGGTAAGAATCACGTCGGGCGCAAGCTCGCGTAAAAGCGCTTCATCGACCTCATAAATGCTCTGGCCCTTCTTCACCCGCTCGGCTACAGCCAGCTCGATTTCCGCCTGGGAAAGCTGCTCCACCGGTATGGCGCTCCGGACCACAACCGGCTTTCCCGTGACGCTCTCCGGATAATCGCATTCGTGCGTAACGCCTACGAGCCTGTCGGCCAATCCCAGCAGGCACACCATCTCGGTTGCGGAGGGCAAAAAGGAAACGATTCGCGGTGAACTCATTTGCCTGACTTTATCATGAGAGCGCTCACTGCTTTGCACACTCCCAGTTTGCCGCATCATTCACGTCGCCGCTGCCTTTGTATTTGGCCATCTTTGGCCAGGCGCATAACGGCCGCGTCATCTTTGCGCCGGAGGAGGGCTCCAGTGGATTAACGTATTTTGCGGCGATGATCGTTTCCGGGGACACACCCTTTTCCACCCATTGTTCCAGCGCCAGGCGCATGTTGCCTTGCGAAGTGGCGGGTAAATAGCCGAATTGGCCGAAGTTGTCCGGACCAGGCCCGCCAGCGCAGTGCTGCACTCCCGGCGCCATGAACAGGCGCACGGAGGAACCTGCGTCAGCACCCATCGTGGCGATTACGCTGTTGTAGTAATCAATAGCGCCGGTTGGCGGAATGGCTGCATCGCTCCAGCCGTGATACATAATCAGCTTGCCGCCCCGGACCTGGAACGGTTTTAGGTTGGGGTCTGTTGCATTCAAATTGTGCTCCTGTTTTTGCTCCCCCATGTTCACGCCGCTGTCGAAGTTAAAGGTCTTGAAGTCCCATTGCGGATCGTCGAACACCATATTCGAGTAGAAGCCATTGGCAAAGAGAGACAGCAATGCTGCCCCGGGCGCCGTGCCCGTGATCCAGGTGGTCCAGCCGCCGGGGCCTTCTTCACCTCCAGGGAGAAAGCCGGGATAATCTGTTTGCCTTTGGAATCGTGCGCGCCGGCATAAATCTTTTTGAGCGCCACAACCTGCTCCGCCGTGAGGCAGGAACTCGTGTCTTCCGATTTGCACTGGATGGGCGCGGGGTCGAAGCCGCACTTGCGCGGATCGGCAACGATGCCGTCTTTCACTCCGTCCTGGGCATCACAGGCATCGCGGACGGCGGTAGCGATCACGGGAACTTTGTCTGCGGAAATATAACTACCGGCAACGGTCAGAGTAGCCTGCGCATTCCACGCGGCATCAGCCAGAAGATGCGTCCAGTTCCATGCGGGTGCTCCTGCGATGATGCCGTCATAGTCCGCGGGATAGCGCTGTGCCTCCATCAATGCCTGGCGCCCTCCGTTGGAGCAGCCGGCGAAATAGGAGTGCTTTGGTCCATTGCCATAAAACGCCTGCATAATGGCTTTGGCATGGACCGTCATCTCGTGAACAGCACGGTAGCCGAAGTCGATGATTTTTTCCGGATGGCCCAGCGCCCAGTCTGCGCTAACGGCGCTGCCTGTGTGACCCGTATCTGTCATGGCGCTGGCGTAGCCACTCTTTACCGCGATCGCCAGTTCGGGATAGGAGATACTCCCCGCAAATCCACCATTGCCCAATCCCTGAAATTTGCCGTTCCATCCGCTGACTGGCATCCAGACTTCCATTTTGATATCAGAATCTTTCGATGGTTTGATCTCTGCCTGGACCCGGCAAAACTCCGGCAGATCTTTGAAGACTGGCTGGCTTCCTGCTGCTGGAGAAGAAAATGTACCTGCGGCCACGACCTGAGCTGCAGTAATGCTGGTGTCTGGAAGTTTGAGCGCGCTCAGTCCTTCACACGGAGTTCCGGCGGCACGAGCGGATATTGTGCTCAAAGTCGCAAGCAGAAGCCATATTCCAAAGAGAGATTTCCGCCACTGTGGTTGCATGGCGACAAATTATATACATCTTCGGGTTAGCTCATTTGCGCTTGCCGTGGCCAGCTGCCTGTATGCGCTGCAGTTCGCGATACAGCTCGCTCTTCGAGCACCCTTGCTCTTTGGCCAGGGCTTTGAGCGCCGCTTTTTCATCCAGTTGCTGCTCGCGCATCAGAGACTTCACTCGCTCTTCAAGATTTCCCTGGCTGGCACCGTCAGCAGCTTCGGTTTTGCCGATCAGCAGCGTAATCTCGCCCTTCAACTCGCGCTGCTCGGCCACGGCCAAAACTTGGGCCGCGCTGCCGCGCAGAAACTCTTCATGAATCTTCGTCAGCTCACGCGCCACCACCACTGGCGTTGCCGCGCCCAGAAGCTCTGCCACGTCCTGCAGAGACTCGCGGATTCTGTGCGGCGTTTCGTAAAAGACAACAGTATGCTGAATGCCGCGCAATGACTCGAGCATGGTCCGGCGCTGGCCTGATTTGGCGGGAAGAAAGCCGCGAAACTCAAAAGCATCGGTGGGCAGTCCACTGGCCGCGAGAGCGGTAATCAAAGCCGATGGTCCAGGAATTGGTACTACGCGAATTCCCCGCTCCACCGCGAGCCTGACTACGCGAAATCCAGGATCAGATATGCCCGGCATCCCGGCATCGGAAACCTGGGCAATCGTGAGTCCCTGCTCCAATTTCGCCACCAGTTCTTCCGCGCGTTGCGCTTCATTATGTTCGTGATAGCTGATGGCCGGTTTCTTAATTCCGTAGTGGTCGAGCAGCTTTTGTGTTTGCCGGGTATCTTCACATGCGATCAGATCGCATTCGCGCAAAATGCGGATCGCACGGTACGTGCAATCTTCCAGGTTGCCGATGGGAGTAGCCACAACATAGAGCACGCCCGGGCCTTTTGTTTCAGTCATTTGTAAATCTTCAGACACCACAGTTTCCCAGCATAGCATCGGCGGAGCATTCGAACGCATCACACCCGCATCGTAAAAAAACGCCGGCAACTACCGGCCAGGGAGAAAAGCTATGAAATTGGAATCCTTGCAAGACCTTTTTGTGGAAGAACTGCAGGACCTTTTTTCTGCTGAAAATATGATCTTGAAAATGCTTCCCAAAATGATGGAAACCGCTACCTCTCCGGAGCTGAAGAAAGGGTTCGATCAACATCTGGCGCAGACCCGCAATCAGGTACAGCGTCTGAATCAGATCTTTGACGCTCTCCCGGAAGTCGACCCCAATGGCAAAAAATGCAAAGGTATGGAAGGCATTATCAAAGACGCGAAGGAACTGCTGGAGAGTGACGCCGAACCAGAAATCATGGATGCCGGGTTGATCGCCGGGGCCCAGCGGGTGGAGCATTACGAGATCGCAGGATACGGCACGGTTGCGAACTATGCACAGCTGCTGGGGTGCAATGAGTGGGCCCAACTACTTCGCCAAACACTGGACGAGGAAAAAGAAACCGACGCCAGGCTGACGCAACTGGCCAAAAAGATCAATCTGGAAGCCAAAGCAGCCTGAGCAGAATCATCAGGTATACTCCGGGGCCAGCGCCAAAGCGCTGGCTTTCTCATTGACGGGTTTTCCGCATACATCCTACAATCGAAATAAGTTTACCTGGAAAGGCGCGCAGTGCCTCTTTACGAATATCAGTGCAAAAAGTGCAAGCATCGGTTTGAAAAAATCCAGAAGTTTTCCGATTCCCCGGTGAAGAAGTGTCCAGAGTGCGGCGGCCCGGTTGAGCAGTTGCTCTCGGCGCCGGCGGTACAGTTCAAGGGCAGCGGCTGGTATGTGACGGACTACGCCCGCAAGGGCGGAAGCACAGGCTCCATCTCCGCTGCGTCTTCATCTGACGGAGAAGGTTCTTCGGCCAGTTCGGCAGAGAAGTCTGAGTCTTCGGATTCCAAATCTTCGGATTCCAAAAAAGAAGAGAAGACCAGCACGAAGAAAGCCGAAAAGACGGAAACGAAATCGAAAAAGTAAGATAGCCACTTTACGCAGCTTTTTTGACCGGCACCTTTGCGCTTTTTTTACGCGCTTTCGATAAGCCGATCGCAATCGCCTGCTGCCGATTCTTTACCGGGTGCTTGCCGGAGCGCATGTGATGCATCTCCGTGCGCACCTCCTCGCCCGCCTTTTTACTGTACTTACGGCCGGAAGATTTCTTTTTTGAACCCGAGTTGCTGGCCATGCAGCCCCCTTTTCTTTGTATGACGTCGAGTCAAACTCGAGGGGTTGACTGCCGAGCCAGCTTCATTTCTTTGCCGTCTGCTCCTGCTGTGCTGACTCAGCGGCCTGGTGCCTGCTGACAGTGAACTTCATCTTCCGCGCGGGGATGTCAGCATCCACAACCACATGGTCCCCGTGCAGAATACTACCCTCCAGAATCTGCAGTGCCAGAGGATCCTGAATCAGGCGCTGGATGGCGCGCTTCAGCGGACGGGCTCCATAAGCCCGGTCATAGCCTTCGAGGAACAGCAATTCTTTGGCGGCCGAAGTCAGCTCAATAGTGATTTTGCGGTCAGCCAGCAGTTTGCGCAGATCATCCAGCCTCAGTTCAATGATGTGCACGAGCTGCTCTTCGTTCAGCGGACTAAAGACGATGATGTCGTCCACGCGATTGAGAAACTCCGGACGGAAGTGCTGCCGCAGTGCTTCCATAACGTGCTGCGTGGCTTCTTCAAAAACTTCGGGCGAACTGAGGCCCTCCGCCTGCAGGTAGCTGGCGCCGATATTGGACGTCATGATGATGACCGCATTTTTGAAATCGACCGTGCGACCCTTTGCGTCCGTGAGCCGACCATCATCGAGAATCTGCAGCAGGATGTTGAAGACGTCCGGATGCGCCTTTTCAATTTCGTCAAACAGGATCACGCAGTACGGCCGGCGGCGGACCGCTTCGGTGAGCTGGCCGCCCTCGTCGTAACCGACGTATCCCGGAGGCGCGCCAATCAGGCGGGCCACGGCGTGTTTTTCCATGTATTCGGACATATCAATGCGCACCATGGCGTGCTCATCGTCAAAGAGAAACTCGGCCAGCGCCCGCGCCAGTTCGGTTTTACCCACACCGGTGGGGCCAAGAAAAATGAACGAACCAATCGGCTTGCGCGGATCACTCAGACCGGCGCGCGAACGCCGAATCGCATTCGCAGTGCGCGACAAAGGAATATCCTGGCCCACAACCCGCTGGCGCAAACGGTCTTCCATGCTCACCAGCTTCTTCACTTCGCCTTCGAGCATTTTTGAAACCGGGATGCCAGTCCATTTGGAGACGATCTTCGCCACGTCCTCTTCGTCAACTTCCTCTTTCAACATGCGCGACTGTGCCTTGCCCTCGGCAGCGGCGCTCAGCCGGGCAAGTTCGGTTTCCGCCTGGCGCAGCTCGCCATAGCGGATGGCCGCCACGCGCTCCAGATTTCCCGAACGCTCTGCCTGCTGCTCTTCAATCTTCAGCTGCTCAATTCTTTCCTTGAGCTGGCGAATCCTGGTAATGGCTTCTTTCTCTTCTTTCCAGCGGACCTTCAAAGCGCTGGCCTTTTCCCGAATCTGCGCCAGTTCGCGCTCCACCACCTGCAGACGTTCGCGGGAATTGGGATCGCTCTCTTTTTTGAGCGCCTGTTTTTCGATCTCCAGTTGCGTGGCTTTGCGCTCCAGCTGGTCGATCTCGATTGGCATGGAGTCGATTTGTATGCGCAGAGAAGCGGCGGCCTCATCGATCAAATCAATGGCTTTGTCGGGCAAAAAGCGGTCAGAGATGTAGCGGTGCGAAAGCGTCGCTGCAGCCACAATGGCGGAATCTTTAATGCGGACGCCGTGATGTACCTCGTAACGCTCCTTCAAGCCGCGAAGAATGGAAATGGTGTCTTCCACATTGGGCTCGCCCACGAAAACAATCTGGAAACGGCGCTCCAGCGCGGCATCTTTTTCAATGTATTTGCGGTATTCATTGAGGGTAGTTGCGCCGATGGCCCGCAGTTCTCCCCGGGCCAGCGCGGGCTTAAGCATGTTGCTGGCGTCAATAGCACCTTCAGCCGCGCCTGCGCCCACCAGGGTATGCAACTCGTCAATAAACAGGATGACCTTGCCGTTCGAGTCTTCAATCTCTTTCAATACAGCTTTAAGGCGGTCTTCGAATTCACCGCGGTATTTCGCTCCGGCCAGCATTGCGCCCAGGTCCAAAGCCACCACTCGCTTATTCTTTAGGGTCTCCGGAACGTCGCCGGAAACAATACGCTGGGCCAGTCCTTCGACGATTGCCGTTTTGCCCACGCCCGGCTCGCCGATCAGTACCGGATTGTTCTTTGTTCTGCGGGAAAGCACCTGCACCACACGACGAATCTCTTCATCGCGGCCAATCACGGGGTCGAGCTTGCCCCGGCGCGCCAGCTCGGTGAGATCTTTGGCGTAGCGCTCGAGCGCCTGAAATTTTCCTTCAGGATTCTGGTCAGTTACACGCTGCGAGCCGCGAACAGCCGTAAGTGCCTTGAGAATGGCATCGTAAGTAACGCCGGCTTCGGTGAGAATCTGCCGCGCTTCATTGTGTTTATCTTTGTCCTGGGCCATGGCCAGCAGCAGATGCTCGGTGGAGACATACTCGTCCTTGAATTTGCCGGCCTCCTGAAAAGCCTGGTCGAGAATTTTCTGCAATCCGCTCGAAAGCTGCGGCTGCGCCGCGCCGCCTGAAACCTGGGGCAAACGTGTGATTCGGTCAGCCGCCTGGGCTTCGACGTTTGCGGGATTGGCTCCGAGCTTGTTCAGCACGGGCACCACAATCCCTTCGCGGTCGCGCACCAGTGCCGCCAAAAGATGCACCGGCAGCAGCTCGGGGTTTCCATGCTGCGACGCCAGTTCGCTGGCCTGCTGTACCGCTTCCTGCGATTTCACCGTGAATTTGTCCCAGCGGATTGCCATATTTATTTCTCCTGTCAGAACCGAAACGGACTTGAGTTTTATGATGCCCTGCTTCTGCGGTGGCCGCAGAAAAATTTGTGCCTCTCCTCAGCGACCTTTTCCAGCTTGAATGGATGCGCGGCATCCAGCCGTGACGGCCATCACACCCTAAAATAAAAGCGGGAGATACAGTATCTCCCGCCCCCAGAAGGCCACCACAGCTTTTAGTTCTGCAGCGTCCTTCCACCAGCCGCGATTTTTATCTGCTTCGGTTTGGCTTCCGCACGCTTGTCCAGAGTGATCTTCAGAATCCCCCTGTCGTAACTCGCCTGGGTATGCTCGGCATCCACGGTGACCGGCAACCGGAAGGTCCGGGTAAACGTACCAAAGCGGCGCTCAATGCGATGGAAATTCTCTTCTTTTTCTTCCTTCTCGAACTTCCGCTCGCCCTTGATGGTGAGAATGTTATTCTCCTGGCTCACATTCAGGTCTTCCTCATTCACGCCCGGGATCTCCAGTTTGAGCACCAGGCTGTGCTCGTCCTCATAGACATCCACTGGCGGAACAAAAGTGCCTGACGTGAGCTGATCTTTACCGCTCTGATCGCTCCAGCCCCCAAGCAGGTTGTTGACCCGATCCTGCAAACTCACCAGCTCACGAAAAGGATCGAAACGAGTAATCATTGTCATGCCATTCCTCCAAAAAATTTGCTGTATTCCAGCTTCAGTTAATTTGATGTTTTTCTTAGCACAAAAGAAGCATAAAATATTAGTGTATTATTGTCAATGTAAAACCAAAGCTGTAATGTGCTTTTATTTTCAATCACTTAAAAGCTTTCAGATAAACAGAACGGCGGAGAATTTGCTAACCAGGAAAAGACGATTCGAGCATTTGGCAACTCTCAGCTGAGTCCAAAGGCGTGGGTGATTCGAGGCCAGTAAGACCCTCTTCTGCTGCTACAGCGCCACTCAGGCGGCCTTCGAAAAAGCGCTCTACGCTGGCCAAAATAGCTGGGCCTTCGTGATCATCGTAGACAGCACGGCGCAGAGCGTTGCCATTCGGCACCCCGTGCGTGAACCAGGCCACAAATTGCTTCATCTTCCCGGGTGAGCCGTGCATGTTCTCTTCTACCAGCATTTGGAAGTAGGTGCGGATCATCTGGTAGCGATCGGCTTCCGTGGGTTCGTCGTAACGGCCAGTGTCGCTGAACTGGCGAATCTGGCGGAAGATCCACGGATTGGAAGCAGCCGTACGGCCGATCATCACGGCATCGCATCCGCTTTCGGCCACCATCGCGACGGCATCTTCCGGAGTGCGAATGTCGCCATTGCCGATCACCGGGATGCTCACGGCATTTTTTACGGCGGTGATCCACTCCCAGCGGGCATTGCCGCTGTATCCCTGTTCGCGAGTGCGGGCATGGAGGGCCACGGCATTCAGGCCACACTCCTCGGCCATGCGGGCCAGCTCCACGCAGACAATGTTATTGTCGTCCCAGCCCAGGCGGAACTTGACCGTAAACGGAATTTTTACTGCCGCGCGCACCGCCTCAAAGATGCCGCGAATCACCGGCAGGTCCTTGAGCAGGCCGGAGCCGCCATTGCACTTGACTACGCGCTTGGCCGGGCAGCCCAGATTGAGGTCTACCAGATCGAAGCCCGCGTCCTCTACAATTTTTGCGGCTTCGGAGAGCGTATAAGGATCGCTGCCAAACAGTTGGGCCGAGATGGGGTGTTCGTCGTTGTAAAAATGCAGGTAGCGTTTCCGCTTCTTTTCGCGGGTGCGAAACAGGCCGTCCGCCGAGGTGAACTCGGTCATGATCAGGCCGCAGCCGGAAGTTTCTTCAACTGCGCCAGCTGCTGAGACGGCTGGCCCAGCCTGAAGAACCGACTCGGGCGCGGACATGATTTCGCCGGCCTGGCGCACAAAACTGGCATTGCGGATAAAGCGCCGAAACACCGTATCGGTGACGCCCGCCATGGGAGCGAGGATGGTGGCGGGCGCAATGCGCACATCGGCAATCCGGAGAGATTCCGGCACCCGCGCCCCCTGCGGAGCAGCGGCAGGACTGACCGGATTCTCCCAAAATTTGCGCATAAAAACAGTCTTCGCTGTTCGCCTTGAAACCAGATGAACGCGACGAAAGTAGCACGCCTCAAGCCAGATTCTACTAAGGGCTAAAGGCCAATGGCTCCTTCAAAAACAAAGCCCCCGCCACGGCGGAGGCCCCAATCTTTGCTTAGCCCGGCTACTTTTTGGCGGCTGCGGTTCCGGCCTTTTCGTACTTGCGGCGGAAGCGCTCGACGCGGCCAGCTGTATCCACCAGCTTCTGTTTTCCGGTGAAAAACGGATGGCAGTTGGAGCAGATTTCAAGGCTTATATCGCTCTTGCTGGTGGAGCGGGTGGTGAATGTGTTGCCGCACGCGCAGTGAACGCGCACTTCTTTGTATGCGGGATGAATGGCTTCCTTCATGGACTCCTGAACCTCACAGTGGAAAGAACTATTTTAACGAAAATGGGGTGATTTGGCCAGTTTGCACATCAACCTCGCCTCGAATCAGCACTGATCCCTCGAAATTAGAAATAAGACGCTCTCCTTGTTTTCACCGCACCAGCGTGGAATACTCCGAGGAATGCTGTCTTCGGAAAAGAAAGCCGGATTCATTCTAACGGCAATTGCCGCTTCGGAAGGAACGTGGGTTTACTTCAGCCTGGCGGGAGGGCAGCAAAGGTTCTGGCGCTATATGGGATTCAGCAATCCCTGGGGCGCAGGGGCTTTCGGTTGGGTGCTGGCCCTGCTCTGTACCGCATTTTTTGTTTGGAGCGCGATGCGGCTGCCCTCGGTACGGAAGCACCTCATACGTCTCTCATGGCTAAAGGTGCTGGGATTGGCTGTAGCTGGCTCAGCAGGATTGTGCGAAGAAGCCATTTTCCGCAAGTGGCTTATGGATCTGCTCATGAAACACGGCTGGCTGCTGCCTCTGCAAATTGGCGCATCAGCTCTTTTATTCCGTCTGGCGCACGCGGTTTGGGGATTCTTTCAGGGAAGCCTTGTCACTGCGTTGAGAGCCATGCTGGCCACCAGCATTCTTGGTCTGATGCTGGCACTTGTATATGTGGCGAGTCACCGGATTCTTGCGCCCTGTATTGTGGCGCACTTCGTCACCAATCTGTTGATTGAACCCGGACTCGTACTTGCCGCCGTGCGTGGCGAAATGAGTGGTAAAACATTTGCTGCCGCGGCCTAAATTCCCCTGGCGGTGTGATTCCCGCGCTCGCCTGCGGCTATTTGCCGCATGGCAGGTGCATATCGCTGTGCAAATCCTGTGCAGAAGGAGTCACAGCCAGGCAGAAACGTGATTGGCGAACCAGCTATTGGTGGTATTTTTAAGCAAGAGATGTTGATGACTTCCTCGCCTGCCGCTGAATCCGTGCAAGAGTGCTCCATTTGCGGAGGCACGGGCTGGGCGCTCATTGAAGTTCCTGGCCGCGCCCTTCTGCGGGCCACACGCTGCCGCTGCCGCGCCGATGCGCGTACAGAGCGGCTGCTGAAGGCCACACATATTCCGGCGCGCTATGAACACTGCACTCTGGTGGGTTTTGAAACCGGGGCCAGCTTTCATGAGTCGCTCTCCGTGGCCAAGCTGAAAGCGGTGCAGTTCGTCGAAAAATTTCCTCTGGAAAAAACCGGTCTGCTGCTCATCGGGCCGATTGGTGTCGGCAAAACGCACCTGGCGGTGGGCATTCTGCAGGAACTGCTGCGCTGCAAGGGCGTTCCCTGCCTGTTCGTGGATTACCGCGAATTGCTCAAGCAAATCCAGAATTCCTACAATCCCAGCGTGCAGACCACCGAACTCGACATTTTGAAGCCGGTCTTTGAGGCCGAGGTGCTGCTGCTGGATGAACTTGGCGCCATACGACCCACTGAATGGGTGTGGGACACCGTGAGCCACATCCTCAACTACCGCTACAACGAGAAGAAGACCACGATCATTACCACCAATTTTCCCAACCTTCCGCCGGAAGCAACGGAGAAGTCGCGCAAGACCCTCTCCAGCAGCGAACGGGCCAGGGCCGCGACGGCGCAGGAAACCCTGGGCGACCGGATTACGGAAAGAATGCGGTCACGCCTGCATGAGATGTGCCGGATCGTGCAGATGGACGGCACCGATTATCGTTTGCAGGTAAAGAACCACAACTTCAGGTAACTGCCCGCTCTGTTTCTTGTCACCATTGTTTGCCTTATCCGTATCATCCGTGTAAATCATGTGGTGAAGGTTCTCTTTGCTCACGCACTCCATTCCGTTTTCTGCGGCGCATGAAGCTGAGTTTTTTGCTCAGTTTCCGGCAGCGCCGGCGGTGTATCTGCTGCGCGGCGAGGATGCAGCCGCGGAGCCTTACGCCGGCAAAACTTCCAATCTGCGCAAACGGCTATTGCGTCTGCTGGCGCCGCCGGAATCGCAGTCAAAGCGGCTCAATCTGCGCCAGCGCGCCGCCGTCATTGAATATTCACTGACCGGATCGGATTTTGAATCGATCCTGCTGCTTTACCGGCTCCTGCGCCATGAATTCCCGCGCACATACCAGAAGCGTCTGCGATTGCGCCCCGCACCGGTGATACGGCTGAATCTGGAAAACGCTTTTCCGCGGGCGTATGTAACCACGAAAATTGGCCGCCTGAAAGGCCGTTCGCTCTATTACGGCCCTTTTCGCGCGCGCACGGTCGCGGAAACTTTCCTCAATGATTCGCTCGATCTCTTCAAAATGCGGCGCTGCACCTTTGAGCTGAATCCCGATCCCGCGTTTCCCGGCTGCGTCTATTCGGAGATGAAGATGTGCCTCGCACCCTGCTTCAAGGGCTGTACCGACGAGGCTTATCAAGCAGAGGTCGCGCGCGTTCAGGCCTATTTTGATTCCGGCGGACAATCACTGGTCCGGGAACTGGAAGCGGAGCGGGACCGGCTGTCCAGCGATCTGGACTTTGAAGCCGCCGCGCAGCAGCACGCCAAAATCACGAAGATGAGGAACATCCTCTCCGCGTGGGACGATATCTGCCACCGGCTGGATCATCTCGACGCCGTAATTGTGCAGCCCTCGGCGCAGCCAAATTCTGTTGCTCTGTTTCGCTTCCACAGTGGTGAACTGGCAGGGCCGGAGCACCTTGCCCTTACAGACAGCGAGAGCCAGCCGACAGTTACAGGACTCGAGGAAACGCTCGAAAAGTTACAGCCTTCGGGCGCTGCCTCCGGACAGCAGTTTGCAGAAGAGCTGGCTATTCTGAAGCGATGGTATTACCGCAGCCACAAAACCGGCGAGGTTGTGTTTGCCAGGAATGATGGCGAGCTTTCCCTGCGAAAAATTGTGAACGCCGCGAACCGTGTTTACAAAGGGGAAAAGAGAATTGAAACCACGGCCGATCATGCCCTGATCGAATCCGGAGAAAACTCCTGACTTCCTCTGTGTTCCTTCGTGACCTTTGTGGTTAATTTCCGCTGTGGTTAACTTCTGCGCTCTTGCGGAAAACAACTCTTACTCCCTCTCTCCATCTCTCATCCAGTCCGGCCAGAGTCCATTCAATCGCGGGTGAAAAGTAGCGCAATACTGCATCAACGGCCGGATGCACACGCAGGGAGGGCGCGGCCAGACAGAGCAAGGGCCCTTCAGAAGAAAGCTCTCGCCCGGAGAAGTAGCCGTACTGCTGGAGCTCGCCGCGCTGATGGTGCCATAGCACGCGTGCCCAGTAATCGAGACCCTGCAGAGGAAGATGAATGTCTTCATCCGCTTTGAGTTCGATCACGGCCAGCCTTCCGCCGCGAGTGCAGGCGAGCACGTCGATCATGGCGCGGTCGGAGGCGGAGAACGCCGGTACCTGCGAGTAAACCCAGGCCGGGTCCAGGCGCGAATCAAGCGCAGTGACATCCTTCATCACCAATGATTCCAGCCAGCGCTCGGGATACATGCGCCACAGCGGATCGCGACGGTCGCCCCGCAGATGCCTGGCTTGCGTCACCACTTTGGCGAACTCGTGAAAGACTGGCTCGTTCTCCGGAGCAAGCCGGCTACAAAAGCCTGCCACGCCGAAGACGATCTCTTCTTCCGTATTGAAAGAACCATGCGCGGCTTGCCGCCTTGCCTGGGCAAACTCCAGTCCGTGAAGGCGAAACGAGATCTGCGCGGGAGAAAGCACAGCCATTTCGGCATGCGGCACAACCGTCAGTATCTTTTGTATCGAGTCCTGAAACTGAGCTTGTATGCGCGCCGGATCGGCACAGTGGACCAGCCGGGTATCAATATTGCCATGATCGGCACAATCGATTTCGGTGGATGATTCATCGCCCTCATCCAGTTCACAAAGCTGTAATTTGGCGAGATTGCGATTGAGGTGGGCCATGCGCAGGCGCAGGGTAGCCGAGCTGCGGCGGGGAACATAGAGACGCAGGCCCTCCACGATACGCCCGGCCTCTCGCTCGCGGCAGGCTTCCAGCCACAGCAAGCCAAAGGTGAGGGCGGCATCCACGGAGCTGCGTGACTCTTCCTGCCCCACACCCAGAACCGCAAGCGCACTGCGGCCTTTGCGCAGCAGGCCACGGGCATAGACCGGCGAGAAGCTCTTCTCAAGGTCCATGCTGGTGGCAAGCTTCCGCCGGTCAAGGGTCCAACTGGGAAATTCGCGATAGAGAATCCGCTCAAGGAAACTCGCGTACTGGAGACGTGCAGCGCGTTTGGCGGCAGGCGCGCGGCGGTCGCTGCTTCCGGAGATGACCAACTGGTGCGGACGCGCCTGCGCAAACCCGCGGACACTCAGCCGCAACTCGCCATTCTTCAATTCCGCATCCATGACCTGCCGCACGATATTGCGCTCGCCGGACCAGAGGTGCAGCAAGCACTTTCCACGCTCAGAGGAAATGGAGTACTGCGCGGATTCCAGATCGAAGATTACTTCCGCATTTTCAATCACCGCGCCGCCGCGCGACTCAGCAAGAAATTCCTGGACTGCGCGCGCGAGCAAATCAGGCGTCATGAAAAAACGAGCCTCATGTTACGTTGCAGATTGAGTTCGGTTAAAACTATGTAAATTAAACCTGTTGCCAGGCTAATTTAACTTCTCTTTAATGATCTGCCGTGAGGGTACATGTATAACAGACTCACACATTGAATACCTCACAGCTCAAAAAGGGGAGCTCTCTTCCACTATATGGGGGCTCCCCAAACTTTTTTGGAGCTGGAAAGTTACGCTTTTTCCGGATGCGGCTGTGTTTTGCGGTAAAGCCTTCTGGCGGTATGCCAGAGAATCCGGATGCTGGCCAGCACGGGAATTGAGAGAAATACACCAATCACTCCCGCTACTTCTCCGCCGGTGAGCACGCCAAACAGCACGGCCAGGGGATGCAGGGCGAGTTCCCGTCCCATGATTCGCGGCGAACTCACATAGTCCTGTATGCCGCGCCACAAGAGCAGGAATATAACCAGCCAAAGTATGTGACCGTACCCGGAAAAAACAGCCACACCCACAATCAGCAGACCACCCACAAACGGACCAGCCACGGGAATAAATTCGAGAATGCCGGCAGCAGGACCCAGGGCAAAGGCATACGGGACGCGCATGGCCCAGAGCACCAGAGTGACCACCACCACGGCCATCCCGGCCATGACCAGCTGCGAACGGATAAAGCCGGCCAGCATCAGGTTCATCTCTTCCATGGTGGCGGCAACAATTTCACGATTGCGCTGATTGCGCACGGAACCAATGATAAGATCGCCAAATTTTTTTCCGTCCTTGAGAAAAAAGATGGCAAAAATGGGGACCAGTACCAGCCACCAGACGTTACGGACCGTTTTGGCGGCGCGCAGCACCAGGTCCTGCGAGGTCGTGATTACGTCCTGCCGGTGATTTAACAGAAAGCTTTCTATGCGCTGCTGGGTTTGCGTGCTCCAGCCGTGCTGGCTTCCCACGGAGCGGGCAATCTGGCCGGAACTGATGTCACTGGCCCACTGCGGCGCCTGATGCATCAGCCGCTGCCCTTCCTGAACAAAGGACGGACCAGCCAATGAAAATATTGCTGTTAGCCCGACAATCAGGACAAGATACACCGCCAGGATGGCAGCCATTCGGGAGCCACGAAGCCAACGCTGCAGCCGACTTACCGGAGCTTCGAGCAAATAGGCAAAGAAAATGGCAAACAGAAACGTAAGCAGGGCCCGCCAGGCGGCCCACAGAAACAGAAGGGCCAGACCAAAGGCCAAAATGGTCATGAGGGCCTGGGCCGTTTTTCGGTCAAACAGTTTCAAATCGTCCACTCGTACCCCTGATCTGCTGCGCGCGAAAGCGAGGACGAAGTCTCAAACCACGGGGTCCACGTTCGCACACAGCCAGTAATCGCGGAACGCACAGGCCAGCTGCACAAATTCTCCCGGATTCTGCGGCTTCGTCAGGTATGAATTTGCTCCCAGATCGTAGGCCCGATTCACGTCATGGGGCAGCGGCGACGAGGACAGCATCACCACTGGGATGCGCCGCAGGACGTCCTGGTCACGCAGCCACTCTAGCACTTCAAAACCAGAGCGGCGCGGCAACTTGATATCCAGCATGATGATACCCGGCAGTGGATGCTCTTTGCGGTTCCAGGGGGCCGCGCCCGTCAGGTAGGCCATGGCTTCATCACCATCGGCTACGCGGACAATGCGGGCAGGCACCTGGGCCTTTTGGAATGCACGCTGAAGCAGGTGTGCATCACTCGGTTCGTCTTCCACCAGCAGGATCACCTCGGCAAGAGGTCCCATTCTTTTTATCACCTCATGTAGCGGGGCCTACGACCAGGGGCGCTTCATTCAGGGCAAGCCAGTAATTCTTGATCAGATCCACAACCCGTTCGATTTCCGCCGAATCCGCCGGTTTCAGAAGATAGGAATTGGCCCCGGCATCGTAAGCAGGCCCCATGTAACTCTCGTCCTTTTCGCTGGTAAAGATCAGAACGGGAATACGGCGCAGCTGACGCTGCTGGCGCAACCAGCAGAGCAGCTCCAGTCCAGTCATGCCAGGAAGCTTTAAATCCAGGATCATCAGAATGGGAAGCGGGTATTCGGAACGATTGTCCCAGGGAGGCAGGCCCCGAAGATAAGCCAGTGCCGTGTCGCCTCTGGGCAAATGCCGGACAGGGTTCTGTACCCCGGCACGCTGGAAGGCCCGCATCAGCAAACGCGCGTCGGTAGGCTCGTCTTCTACCAGGAGAATAATTCCGGGTTCAGACCGTTTGTCCGTCATTGATCATGCTTTCTCGGAAATGAGCTGTTACTAATACTTTTATCTGGGCGTATGCACTTCAAAAATTGGCCGTGAGCGACCGCAACTGGTTTCAGATTCTAATTCATAACTCAGAAATTGGCTTGCGCCGCAACAGTTTGGCTATCGAAACAAGAAGAATTATCGGCAGAATTTTTGGTAAATGAATGCAGGAAAAGC
The DNA here is from genome assembly GCA_035695325.1 of Candidatus Angelobacter sp. Classification (GTDB taxonomy): domain Bacteria; phylum Acidobacteriota; class Terriglobia; order Terriglobales; family Acidobacteriaceae; genus Angelobacter. The sequence goes on along the minus strand of DASSEH010000319.1, from coordinate 10,210 downwards.
AAAGGGTAATAGCGGCTATACGAAAGCAGCTCTCATGAAATTCTGTGGATTGTCTTAAAAAGACCGAGGGTTGCTGGTTTTCTTCCTTTTAATCCATGTAAAAGCGGTCAAAGCGCCTCACAGAAACAGTCTCTCTTTCAGTTGCGAACTTCCCCTGATTCGCAACAAAAAGTATTAAACTGGTTCTCCGTTTCAGGCGCTTTGACCGCTTTCTTCCCCCTACTACCACTAAATACGACAAGCAGACATTTTTTCCTTCGCGTTTTTCAAAATTTTTTACATCAGTCTTTAATGTTTTGCCCGTCCCGGCGTTTCCGCAGAAAAAATACAATCTGGTCGCCTATGGTCTTTAACATGGCAACATGCGTGAAAGTAAAAGCATTCGGACCCGGCGCAAAGACCGCCAGCACGCCACTGATCTGTTTTTCACGGGCAATCGGCACCACGACCATGGACCGTGCCCCCAGCCCCTGAACAGCCTGCATTTCAACCCTGGGGTCTGTGGTTGCATCGTCGCAGCGTAATTCAACGCGCTTTTGGACGCAAAGCCCGATCAAAGTCCCTTCCGCGCCTATAACCGAGCCTATCGCAGGAGAGCTGGAGCCGCTGCGGGCGCAGCAAACGATCTGGCCAGTCTGCAGGTCAAACATACCAATGGCGGCGCCGTAAGCGTTCGTGAATGTACGGGCGCGGCGCACCATGATGGCCAGTTCAGCATCTTCCTTGCCTGCACCGGCCAGGCTGGTGATGCTCTGCTGGTGCGGTGCGGCAACGGACAGTCCGGTGTAAAGCGCGGTACGCTTGTATTTTGGTTCACTTGAATCCGTGGTTTGTTCTTCCAGTGTGTTTGCCAGCATAAGTCGCTTTCTCAAAAAAATTTCAAAAAATACTGCTCAACATCACCAGTACTCCGCTCATCAAAACAGAGCGATATCTCCGTTGCGCATGCGGCGGTCCATAATGCGGTAGACTCTGGATTCAAGGCTTTCCATATTCGGCTGTGCTTTTGCCCAGGCTGGAGCAAGATGGGCCAATGTGTGCGTGATCGGGCCTCTTTCTCCCAGGTGTTCCATCGCCTCTGCGCGCTGCTCAAAAAGCCGCTTCTGCCTCCGTGCAGGATGATCATCCAGCGCATAGGCCGCGATAACAGGCAGCGCCACTGTGGAATCGAGGCAGCAATGCACGGTATCCGCCAGCCGGGCAGGATTGGCCTGGCTTGAGCCTGCGCCGGCAGTTTTTTGGGCGTCAAGCGCGGAATCCGTGACCTGCAAAAGGTAGTCGTACGCGCCTTGCTCCATCCGCGTGACCTCGCGGATGTGGGCCTCGGTTTGCGCCAGGAAATCTTTCGCCGCCTCGCCGAACACTCCCAGTGCGGATTTTCCGCCATCACGCCTGGAGTTAATAATCAACGCGGCAATTTCCCTGATGTCAGCATCCGGCAGAGCACCTTTTTGCGTGCTGTCAGAGGTATAAACCGGCACGCCTGCCTCATAAGCCGCGGCGAGGAAAGACTTGCGCCGGGCGCCCGTCTGTCGCTCCCTGCTGGCTGCGTGCCTTCCACAGAAATAATTAAAGTGCGCGGTGCTCATGTTGTGCTGAAATTCGCGCGCATTGCCAACGATCCAGAAGGGCCCTTCGGGGTCCGCAATCGGTCCGTCCGAGATGATCCACTCGATGAACCCTGCTTCCATGAGTGGAATCAGAGCGCTCCGGTCAAGCCCGGCCGAGGCCACGGCAGCAGAGATAAAAATGCCCACGGTAACATCCTCACGCAGCATTTTTCTTGTGAAGAGATGGCAACAGGCGCGCAGGTCCGCCGCGCTGGAGGCATGAAAGATTCCATCAATCAGTCCCGGCAAACTGATTCCCGGACTGATATGTTGGGGAACCGTTCGTTTTCCATTGAGATAGCCGCCGTTTGCCATATCCAAAACCCTCCTGTATTGCCCTGAGCTGTTGCTTCTGGTGCAATAAACGACAACTTTTGTGACATTCCTTCACGGAAAATTATTTTTTGGGGAATTTTTTGGGATACCACCCAGGTTAGATCCAAAGCAGGGGTTTGCGAGTGAAATTCGGCCTAAATCTGAACTCTGGGTGCACCAAAATGGGAATGCCTGAAAATTAATATCTTCGTTATAAAATGTGCATCACGTCACAGTGACAAATTATTCCCAGCTCGGTCCTCAGGAACTTATTGCGGAATGCATTTCTACCATGTCAGCTCCTGTATGGGAGGAGTTTATCCGCAGGTTTCAGCCTTTGATCTCGGGTGTGGTGGCCCGCACGGCCAGCCGGTGGGTGCCCGTCACTGCCGCCGTGGTGGATGATCTGGTCCAGGAAACCTACCTTAAGCTTTGCTCAGAAGATTTCCGCCGTCTGCGGGAGTTTGAAAACCGCCATGAAGACGCTATTTACGGTTATCTGAAGACAATCGCCTATACCGTCACTCTGGACTACTTTAAGGTGCATTACGCGGTCAAAAGGGGTGAAAAACTGCGCAGCAGTGCGGATTTTGACGACTCTCTGCAGGTGCGGGGAGAAAAAAGCTCGGTGGAGAACGACCTTCTCCTGCGTGAACTGGAACAAATTGCGGTCGAAATGGCTGATGGAGAACGAGATAAGCTGGTTTTCATCCTTTATTACCGCCAGGGACTCACCACCAGCAACATCGCCAGGATACCGGGAATCGGTCTGTCACAAAAAGGCGTGGAAAGCTGCCTCCACCGGCTTACCGAGCGCCTGAAAAAAAAGGTAGTGGGAGAGGCACTTTGAGCGAAGGAATTTGTCCGGGATTGTCCTTATCTATATACGAGAGACGCAAGTGAGACAGATCAACGGTCATATAACGGCGGAAGAGGCGCTTCACCTGCTTCATGTGCGGGCTGCTGCCGGAAACGACGGCGCCGAACCCGAAATGGAAGAGCATCTGCGACACTGCGAGCCCTGCCGCCGGACCGTGGAAGACTATGGACATCTTATGGACAGGCTGCAAAAACCCGGCAATACAGAGCAGGCGCCTCCATCAGGCGAGTGTGTTCAGCCCGTCGTATGGGCTGAAGTGGCCGCCGGACTGATCACGCAGGAAGAATCTCTACAGTATCTGAAACATGCCGCATCGTGCTCATCCTGCACGGAGGAGATGCTCAGTGCTCTTGCGGCTATCGGCAGCAATGAAGCGCTTTCCCCCGTGCTGCAGCGGGGGCTCAACACGGCAACTCCGGAATGGCAAAAAGAGTTTGCTGAGCAAATTGTGGCGAAGCAAAACCCCGCCCGGGCGGCAGGGCGGACGCCCCATCCCGCCAAAGTTCGCTGGTTTTCCATGCCCCGCGTGTGGGCGTACACGGGAATTGCGGCTGTCCTGGCTGTGTCGGCCGCGGCCACATTTTTCTTTCTGCACGGCAATTCGCCCGATGCGCTGATTCATCAGGCGTATGCCCAGCAACGGACGGTTGAGTTGCGGATTCCCGGCGCCGGGTACGGTCCCATTCGGGTACAGCGGGCCAGCGGACGTTCGCAAATGAACAGCCCCAGCAGCCTGCTGGAAGCCGAAGTCCAGATCAAACGCGGCCTCGAAAGCAAACCGGACGATCCCGGCCTGCTGCGGCAAAAGGCCGAGATTGACTTGCTTACCTGGAATTATCAGCCGGCGCTGGAGACCCTGAATCATGCTTCCCGCCTGCAACCCAATTCTTTTGAGCTGCTGGTGGATATGGCGACCGCCTATTTCGAGCGCGCCGAAGCGACTGCCAGCCCTGCCGATTATGAAGAAGGTCTGCAGGCCCTGGGTGATGCGATCCGCCTCCGTCCGGACAATCCTGCGGCCCTGTTCAACCGCGCGATCATCTACGAGCGGCTTTACTTTTATGGCCGGGCCATCGCCGACTGGGAGCAGTTTTTAAAAGTCGAAAAAGATTCCGGATGGCGTAAAGAAGCCGAGCGGCACCTGAAAGAGCTTCGTGAACACGAACAGCACCGCAGCCTGCGGCATGTCCCGGACAAGCTGACGGTCGCCGAGTTCAAAAACGATCTGGCCAACCCGAATCTGACCGGTATAGAAGAGTACGTCGAAGCCGCCGAACGAAGAATTCTGCCCGAGATTTCAGCGTCCGATACCCATAGCCAGAACTACCAGGCGGCAGCCACACTGGCAGACATTCTTGAGTCCCGGCACTCGGACAGATTTTTGAAAGATCTGCTGCTCGCGGCGGACCAGCCGCAATCCGAGAAAGCCATGCGGCTTCTGGGACAAAGCTCCACGGCCAATCATGAAGGCCGTCACGAGGATGCTCATGCCTCCGCGCTTCAGGCGGCGGCCCTGTTTGGCAAAGCCGGAAACACCGCTGGTATGCTTGCAGCGCAGTTCGAAGAATCTTACGCGCTGCAGTTTGAATCCAAAACCGATCCTTGTGCGGCCCTGGCCGGCAATGCTGCCCATACTGCTCATGAAAATCACTATGGCCTGCTGGAGGTGCAGCTGCTTTTGGAACAGGCCATGTGCTTTGACACAGTCGGAAACATAGGACAAGCCAAGGAGCTTACCCTGCAAGCCCTGGCGACAGCGCGCAGTCATGACTACCAGAGCCTCTATCTGCGCGTACTTATGTCGGTTGCTCTTCTCGAAGATCAGGCCGGAGATAGCGCCAAAGCATGGTCTTCAGTTCAGGAAGGCCTTGGTTTGTACTGGAGATCAGACTTACCTGATGTGCGGGCCTATTCACTCTATACTGCACTGGACAGAATGGCCGAGCGAATTGGTCACGCCAATGTTCAGTTTGCTTCTGAATTCGAATCTGTAAATATCGGATATAACAATCCTGATAAAGCAGTAGAAGCGTCAAACAGGGCTCGTCTGGGAAACATCGCATTGCGTGTAGGTGAGACTCAAGTAGCTCAAACACAATTTGAGCAAGCAGCACAGATCTTTACAGGTGCACGGCAAACAGATTCCATACGCTGGCGCGAACTAGAGGCACGCATTGGCATAGCCCGAGTGCAGATGCTGCAGGGAACTGACACACAGAAAACGGCGGCAAGTTTACTGGCATCGCTCCCTGAACTTCACTCCGTAACAAATCGCTACCTGGAGTCTCAGTACTATCAGACACTGGCTGAACTCAAATTGCGTTCAGGGGATCCCGGCGCAGCAACACAGTTTCTAAACGAAGCAATTCAGCGCGCGGAAACCGGAGTCGAGTCGCTGGCTTCCTGGAGAGAACGACTGACATGGATGGAGCAGCACCGCCAGTCGTACCTGCTAATGACCGATCTTTTATTTCGCTCCGGGCAGGAAGAATCTGCCTTAATTTTGTGGGATCGTTTCCGCTCTGCCGGCATCGGTCTTACACCAGGCCGTGAAACAGTAAATCTGGGGCAACAACGAAATCTTAGCCTGGCTTCTGTTTCCGCACTAATTTCATCTGACACCGGTATTGTTACATATGCCCTTGGACAGCAGGGCCTTATGATCTGGGTGAGGAGTGCGCAGGAAACCCACGCTGTCTATGCACAGATACCCCGGGACCTGAACCGGACTGCCGAAGACTTCATCACTGAGTGTTCCCGGCCAGACTCCGATCTGGCCACTCTGCGGATGGATGCTCAGGCACTGTATGCCTGGCTGATTCAGCCGGTACGCCAGTGGCTGCCGGCAACGGGGCACCTCATTATTGAACCCGATGGCATTTTAGGCAGGCTACCGCTGGAAGCCCTGATGGATCAAAATGCGGTCTATTTGGGGGACCGCTATTCGCTTACCATGGCCTCTTCCGTGCGCGCCCAAATTCAGCCTTCCGTAAGCAATACCTTTCCGCCTTCCTCACGCGCTCTAATTGTGGCCGCACCGGTTACCCTAGCTGGGGGCATGGAGCCGCCACCAGGCACCCGCACCGAAGCCCGTCGCCTTACTGAAAAGCTTGGCAACTCCACTTTACTGGCGGGCGCCCAGGCAAGAGTCCGTTCTGTGCAGGAGCAACTGCCCCGAAGCGAAATTTTTCATTTCGCCGGACACGCCGAGTTGGGCCGAAAGGGCGCGGCCATGGTTTTGGCCGATGGCACTCTGGGTTCCGACCAGACAAAGCTGTTTGACTCGCATCACCTTTCTAAACTGAAACTGGCGATGTTCTCGGCCTGCAGCACTGCCCGCGCCAGCGAGATGCTGGAAGCAGACGGACTGGTCAGCAAATTTCTCCAGGCCGGGACTAAAAATGTTGTCGCCAGTCGCTGGAATGTGGACTCGGTGGCCACCACCGATTTTGTGGATCTCTTTTATGACTCGCTTCTGTCCGGACACAGCGTGGCCGATGCCCTGCAGGCGGCTGGCGCAGCTTTTCGCCGGATTCCGGAGCGGTCGCATCCATACTACTGGGCTGCATTTTCAGCATTTGGCCGGGCTTAATAGATGGCTGGTTTGTCAGCTCAGCGTATTTCAAATGACAATTATTACGCTGTAAACTACCCTGCAGTCTGGAACTATAAAAGAAACGAGGACGACTGAGGTTGATAGTAGATCAAGGGTTTCTAGATTTGCTTCTCTTCTCCTTCTTTGTAGTTGCATCGTCATTTCACTAATACCATCCCTTGCTTTATCACTAAAAAACTTTTACAGGAGTGTAGATACGAAAATGAAGCGACGTGATTTTTTAAAACAGGGCGGAGTGGCAGCACTGGGAGCGCCGGCCGCAGCCTCGCTGCTGGCTGGTTCAGCCAGCAACCTTGCGGCGCAAAGCTGCGGCAAAGACCTGGTAGTCCGCTTTACCGGGCCTTTTTGCTTTTGGTGGAACACTGCTTCAGATCCATCTGTTAAACAATCGATCAAGGTAATGGTCCCCCCTGTGGGGCCCTGCTATCCCCCAGCTCCGCACCAGCCGTGGTTCGGAACTAACCAGAATGAAAAACCGATTACGATGGAAGATCTAAAAAACGGGATCAATTTTTCTCTGGAGCTGAACTACCATGCTCACAGTACTACTGAACACGGCATCCTAAACCCATTTGTTTATGAGCAGCAACCAGGCACTGGAGCCCCCCCCCTGTTCAATCTGACTATACCTGTTCCAAATACATTTATCGGCGTACGCCGTACCAAGGCGCAGATGATGTGCGCCCCAGGTGTATCCGATGAGTATTGCAATCAATGTTTATACTATGCCACTGGAGTGACATTGGTATATAAAGAGGTTAAGTTCGACTCCGTTGTCATTAAGCAAGGAAGCAATGATTTTTTTAAGCCATGCTTCGATAATGACCACCTGTTACCAGCAGCAGATCTGGGAATTAATATGACGTCGCTGCAGTCGCCCAACCATGATCATGCCAGAGCTGTATGGAGCCAGATGCTGGCTATGTATCCATGGATGCGCACAGAGATAACCGGCATCCAGTTTTGTGACTTCGATGCCTCATCCTGTGATGGTTCCAGCGCTTCTAAAACTCAGGTTAATCGTGAGCACCCTACAGTAGCCTTTGCAGGCTATGGGAACGATTGCCAGGTACCAAATATGTGCTTGCTGCCGCCGCTGAAAAATGGCACTTCCGGAGCAACAAAGAAAAAGAAATATTGAAGCTGCAATCGAGCCGCCAGGGCTCAGATTAAAGCCGCTCATTTGATATCTGCGATTATGCATGTGTGGCACAGGCACTACTGCCTGTGCCTTTTTCTTTGAGCAGGATGCCTGCATCCTGCGCCTGCCCATATATCCACCGATTCCAACACCATGAAAAGGCAAAGGCGCAAAGGGTCACGACAACTGATAGATGCACCGAAAATTCTTTGTGTCCTTTGTGGTTCCAATCCAAAGTCTGTCACATACTGATTTCAAGAAAACCATTGCTTTACAGAAGGGCTTGTATTAGAAACTACGTCGTAGTTTATCTATGTTGATTTGAAATCAAATAGAAAGGTAAGACCATCATGTCTCAATCACGCCGCAGTTTTATCAAGTATCTTTCTGCCATTCCCGCTGGAATGGCCATTTCATCCATAGGGGCCAGCGCTCTGGAGGCTGGCACTTCGAACAAGAGCAATAAAACAGTCGCCGAGTCGCCGGACACCGTGACGCTGGCAGTCTCGTTTCAGGGACCGCTGGCTTCGATTGTGGAGGGAGACGATGTGATTATTTATGCTCCCAAGCTGGAAAACCACGTCGCAGCGGCCCAAACCAGCGCCAATGAGACGGTTATCTTTGGCAATGCGGACTATCAGCTCTCCGGTCTGCCCTCGCCGACTGGCCCTTCACGCAAAATATTTCCGCCAGTTCCCTGCAACGCTCAGGAGCCTTACAGCGAGGCCCAGCGGCTGCGCAATTTCACCATCCGGCTGAAAAGGCCCAACGTCCTTGAAGGCGTGAGGCCCGTGGATGTGATGCTTTCCGATAAAACCACCGTGCCTCCCGATACCCCCATGCGCTCATTTCCCACCGGCATTCGCTTTATCTATGAGGGAGTGCCAAAAGACGCAGCGCTGAAACTTACCGGGCCGGGTGGATTTCTTTTTGAGCCAAACTTCAGTCTGGATGAAAAAGTGGGTACACGTTATTATGAGCTGAAATTTGGGTTTCAGTCCCTTACGCCAGTCGACCCATGCCACATCGACGCCACTTCTTCTTTTCTAAAGCTGGTGCAGCTCTTTCCCGGTTCGAATATACAGTCCATTCAGTTTCATAATGACCCACAATGCTCGTCCCAATCAGCCTCGGCAAGACTGATAAACGCAGATTTCCGCTCTCGCCATGAGAGCAAACATGCACGTCTCATACCGGCATTTTTTGGTGGTTTTGGAAATGACTGCGAAAGCCCCACCATGGGAACCTGGTAACCTGCTCGCAACACAGACGTATTGAAAGAACGAGGTCAGGGGTAGTTCAATACGCACCTGACCTCGGTTTTTATTACTGCGCTCCGACCTCAGTAGCGACACGTGAAATCGCAAAGACTTAATCACCGCGCTGAAATCCAACATGTTTCTTCGTGCCCTTTGTGGTTCCCAAATCCTGATTTACATTATTGCTGTTTACATATAGGGCTTTTTTCGGAAAACCCTGTACAATATCCACGAAAAGTAAAGAGTCTGCCTCTGTATACCGGCAGAAACCAGACAAATTCATGGATCCTGTTTTAAAAAATGAGAAACTTCTGGATACCGTAGGCTGGCAGCTGCTTCACGAGTTGCAGCTCAACGGACGTCTTTCCTATGCGGAGCTGGGGCGGCGTGTGGGTCTGACCACGCCGGCGGTGGTGGAGCGGGTGAAGCGCATGGAAGAGGCCGGCATTATCACCAGCTATCATGCGCAGATCAACCCCATGAAGGTGGGCATGCCGATTACGGCGTTCATCCGCATGTCCGTGGTGGGAGACGTGTTTGCGCGCATTATTGGCGTCATCAAGACTTCTCCGGAAGTGGTGGAATGCCATCGCGGGACTGGCGCGGATTCATTCATCATGAAAGTGCACGTACGCTCGGTGGAGCACCTGGAGTCTTTGATTGACCGGCTCACGCCTTTTGGCACCACTTCCACTTCAATCGTGTTATCTTCTCCAGTAGACAAGCAGGAGATTCGCCGCCCGGAAGAGATTGAAGCCGCTTCCACGGCCATGGCCCAGCGCCGCCGAACTTAACGCAGCCGCAACCCTGGGTTCGCTGACCGGGTTTCGCCTGGTAAATATGAATATTTGAGGTTTTTATGCCAGAGCAGATTCCTCCCCGAGGAAACGAACCTAAAGCGAAGCACGACGACACCTGGGGCACCAGCATACGCGAGGGCTATGACGACCGTCCGCATCACCGCCCACCCCGCATGGCCCCTCAAAAGCCGCGCGGCAACAAGTCCCTGCGCTCTCTGGGCGGGATGATGATCGTAGGGGCGATGTTCTGGGGAGCTTATCTTTACAGTTCCAGTCTGAACGTGAGGGAAAATCTGCTCGAACATCGCGAACCGACTTATCTTTGCGGCGCCGGCGTGCTTGTTTCCCTGCTGGGAAAGTACATTCGTTTGTAATTTCTTTAAATCTCACAGCGTTCATCATGCGCGGCCATTCCTGAGCTGGATGTAAGGCAGGCAATCCAGCTTTGGTTTAGACCATTTCTAGTAACGATAGGGATAATAATGTAAGCGGGAATCAGGGTGGAGTGGGATAGGATGGTTGTGCTCTGGAAGTTTTCCTGCAACCCGACGATGGCCCGAGCGTATTCCGACGATTTGCGCCGCAAGAT
>DASSEH010000318.1:0-178532 GCA_035695325.1 Candidatus Angelobacter sp. | reverse complement strand
CCGCTCCGGCCTGAACGCGCCTAACGGCGCAGGCCTCCGCTCCAGACGCCATCCCTCCCTTCAAACGCTCTCTTCTCCCACTCTTCCTCTGGCCTGGTTTTACTCCGCTCTGCTGGCCTAATTTTCCGCCGGCCTTGACATATGTCCTTACTTGGGATGGCAGGCTCGATAACAGAGAGGAAATCGCTGCCCGTCTGGGAATGACCGCGATCGACAGCACACCGGACACGGTGATCGTCCTAAAAGCCTACATCACTTTTGGCGAGTCGGCATTTGATGACCTGATCGGTGAATTTGCGCTGGTTTTATGGTGTGGGAGAACAAGGACACTCAAGTTTGCTCGCTCAGCCTGCGGCGCGCGGACTTTGTACTACGCCCTGACCGGAAGCATGTTGACCTGGTCCAGCAGTTTTGGGCACTTGGTCCGCACGTCAGGAGTCGATCTCACCGTGAACGACGACTACGCAGTGCGCTATCTGGTCTCCCAGCCCTCGGCCAAGGATTCCCCCCTTCGGAATGTCCACGCAGTTCCTCCGAACAATGTCGTCCATTTCGAAGACCGGCGGATCAGGTTGATGCGGGAAATGTGGGATCCGACCCGTGTGTCCCCGCTCAAATATCGATCTGATCAGGAATGCGAGGAGCACTGTCGCGCTGCGATCAAAGATGCCGTAAAGGTCCGGTTAAGAGCGAAAAGGCCCGTTTTTTGCGAACTAAGCGGTGGCCTCGATTCCTCCACCATCGTTATGACTGCAGATCAGATTCTCCAGGAGCGTGGTGAATCGCCGAGCAATCTCCAAACGGTGTCGTGCGTGTATGAGGAGTCTCGAAGCTGTGACGAACGAGAGTTCATTCGCTCCATTGAGGAAAGCCGCGGCGTAGCAACGCTCCTGATCCATGAGCGTGACCAGAGAATTACATTGGGTCTCACCGATCCGATATTTTCAGGCCTGCCTAATTCCCTCCACTGTTTCCCTGGCCGCTATGAAACCATTACAAGGCTCATGCGAGAGCGAGAAGGACGCGTGCTGCTCACTGGGAACGGCGGAGACCAATTGTTCTGGAGCGAACCGGACGGCGCAGCGGTGGTTGCTGACAGATTATTTGGGTTCGATTTACGCGGTGCCCATCGTGAATGCCGAGAGTGGAGCCGAATCGCGAGTATTCCCTATTACGAATTCATGACCACGAGGGCGATCCCACTCTTGCGACGCCACAGGTCGGGCAAAACGCCAGAAGTGCCACCGTGGATTAGAGCCCACCACAAGAAGACAATTGTCCAATACAACGCAGACTTCAAGCATTTTCCAGTCTGGCACTCGTCGCCTAGTCGGCGTTTGCACGTTCATTTTCTCGAACACATGCTCCGCGCCAACGGTGCGGGATTTTTTCAGGAATACAGAAGCTTGTATGTCAGTCATCCCTACTCCTATCGACCATTGGTGGAGTTCTGTCTGAGCATGCCGATTTCGCAATTCCTCCGGAATGGGAATACGAGATCTCTCATCCGGCGGTCAATGAAAGATGTACTGCCTGAGACCAACCGCAAGCGCACAAGTAAGGGTCTGCTTGACGAGACGATAATGAGAGCTCTTCGGCAGGAGCGGTTCAGAATTTCCGATCTTCCCTCTTGGCAGGTCTCGACTCGCGGATATGTTGATTCAGTGCTTCTCGCTGGCGCATTCCGCAACGCCCTTCTCGGTATTCTCGGGCTGAGCGGGCCTCTATTTCGACTCATGTCGCTGGAGAGGTGGCTGCGTTCACTGAGCCGCATTAACGTCAATCGCACAGGTGTCCACAACACGAACTCCACGAGCTGCCTAATCTCGGCGCTGTGAATGAGGTGTTGAGCTTCCGCCACGCTCCGAAGATAAGTGAGCCCGGCGGGGAAAGGAGGAAACATGTACGAGTCTCCAGCAATGGATGACCTCGGCGCAGCTAGCGAGCTGATTCATGCGTCCCAAGGCCCGCGCTACGACGGTGGCGCCACGATATTCAGCTTTGGCTTGATCAGTAGCCAACTCGAAGAAGAGTAGCTCCGACGTGCGGGCGGAAGCGAACAATCGCTTCCGCCCTTTGTTTAGAAGGCAGCTCTAAAGGCAAGCTGCAAGGAGCGAGCCCCGCCCTGTTGGTAGAGTGAACTGAAGCCAAATGGGCCAAGTTGCAAGCCCTGAGCCAAGGTGGTGGAGGCAACCCCAAAACCCTCTTGTATTATCAACCGTCCATTGGAGTCGACTTGCCCGAGTTGAGCAGATGGCGATGCAAAATTGGGATGGTTAAGGACATTGAACGCTTCCGCTCGGACTGACACATCAAACCCGTGAAAGATTTTGAAATTACGTCCGACGGCAAGATCCAGTTGAGACAACGGAAACCCCCTAAACGCATTACGACCAAGACTACCTTGTCGAGGGGCGGTTGACACTGACAATGCCCTGTAATTGATACGGCGTCCCCCCGGAGCACCTGCGTCAACCACGTACAGCGGTGCGTTGATGACCAGATCCGGTCGTAGTGGATATTCTCCAAAGCCGATATTCCTTAACAGCACAACGTCAACTGGAGGCGAAGAGCGTACGGTTACGATCGCATTGAGAAACCAGTTCGAAATAAAGTCGCTTGCACCACGGGAATGCTGCAGGAACCTTGGACGATACTCAATCGCTGCTGTCGCCGTGTGTCTTATGTCGAAATCGCTTGCACCGTAGTCACGACGACTGTCGACAAAACGAGCGGGTACACCTTGAAATGTGGAGTCTGTCGAGACGTTGTCCAGTGAGTGGGCAAGCGTATAGGAAGCAGTGACATAGAGGTCATTGCTCGAACGGCGCACAAAATGGACCTGCAAAGCTTCGTAGTTTGAAAATCCCGAAGTATTTGTGAAGAACACGTTCGTGAAGTCGCTTGGTACACCTGCCTCTCCCCCGACATACTCTTCGGTCCTAAGCAATCTGTGCCCCGCTGAGCCGAGAAATCCAACGCTGAATGACTGATTGCCTCCCATCGTTTGTTCAAAGGAAAGATTCCAATGATACGAGTACGGAGCCTTTAGAAGAGAAGGAAACGCCTGGATGGAGCTGAACGGCGGGGTTGTCGACAATGGTGCTGGCTGCGCATTCGTGAGACTGAGAGGGAATGGCGTGTTGGAAAGAAACTTCAAAGCCGTAAACGGGAATGACGGCGCAGACGATGCTGTACCCGACGGACCATTTCCTAGATCGAAAAACGTGCCGAAACCCGCTCTGGCTACACTCTCAAAACCTGGCGACTTCGAGATCTGGTATGCAACACCAATTCGAGGACCAATGTTGGCCAGAGTCGTTTTGTAGAGTGGACCGCGCCTTTTGGACAGCGACAACTTCTGCAAGTCATCGATTCCAGTCAAACCAAACGGGCGCAGACCGTTATTTCCTAGAATTGTCGGTGCGGGAGTCCAGTCCCACCGTCCCCCGTAGGTCAGGCTCATCCGCGCATTGGGACGCCAAGTATCCTGAACATAGGAGGAGTAATTTGTGAAATGAGAGTGTACAGTCACCGTTGCCGCTATGGCGCTAAAAAGCGGCGCAGATGCCAAAACGGCTGAGACATTGGGAAAGAAAGTGCTTTGGTTGTAAGTGGGTGGATCAGCAGTCGGAGACAACCATCGGATGTCAAACCCCGCTTGCAATATATGTCCATGCAGTTGCCACGAGGAATTGCCGAGGATATTTACTTGATCCTGAGTGCTTTTATCATCTTTGCCGATAGCTAGCCCTATATTTGATGGCGGGCTGGTTGGGAAGAATTGGAACAGAGCATTGCTCGCATCAAACCCCGCTGGAAATATCGGACTCCCTGACAGAGGTACCGCACCGCCAAAGTTGTCGAGATGCTCGTTACGCACCGCGGAAAATGTGCTCCAGTTGAATCTGACGTCATGAATAATGTTCGGATGCTCAAAATAGCTGAGTCCAAATGTGAAGGTCTTTAGACCAAACTGCGTTGCTGTGATAGTACTCAGACTGTTGGCCTGGGCGCCTCGTTGCTGGCGGTCGGAGGTGGAATAAGCATAACGCGCGAAGACCTTCAGTTTTTGGTTTAGGTGATGATCGATTCGAATGCTCTCGCTGTCCAAGCCTGATGGATCAGAGAACCCATACGTCGCGCGCGCAAGCCCATTCCCCTCGTCAAGTCCATTCGGCAACGGGTAAGCATCGAGAAAGGACATAATTGAAGGAGGAGCACTGTTTCTGGCCGTTAACGACGGAACATCTATCAGCCGTGAAGTCGGTTGACGCAGGCGCAGACCTTCATAGGATGCGAAGAAAAAAGTTCTATTTCTGTCGATTGGGCCTCCCAATACCATCCCAAAATCGTTCTGGCGCAGTGGCGCTCGCGGAAGCCCTTCCTTATTAGCGAACCAATCGTTGGCGTCCAATGCGCTGTTTCGCAGATAGTCGAATGCGCTTCCGTGGATCTCATTTGTCCCAGTTCGGGTCAGAATTGACACTTGGCCGCCAGGTACCCGGCCGAATTCCGGGGAGTAACTGGATGTAACGAGCGCAAATTCCTGAACGTCATCCACAGAGACCAAACTATTTGTTCCCCCAAATGCCGTGACTGCAGGCAAAGATCCGCCAGCCGATTGGCCTGGGTTTACGCTTGCGGCAATCCCAAAGTTCGCGCTTACGCCATCGATAATGAAATAATTTGCGTTCGTCCGTTGCCCATTTACGGAAAACTGTCCCTGGCTTGTCGGACTTGAGGGGGTTATGACAACGCCGGGCGTCAGCTCAAACAGCATCTGGAAGGAACGTCCATTCAAGGGCAGCGATGTCACCAGCGTGTGGTCGACCACGGTGCCCACAGCTGCGGACATCTGAATTGGTGTGCCGTTTGCATCAAGCGTTATCGATTCGACCGGAGAACCCGGCGTCAGTGTGAAATTCCGTTGGATCTCATCCTGCGTATACAGGGTCAGATTATTCAGGGTGACTGATCTGAAACCAGGAGAGTAAACCTCAATCCGGTAGCGCCCAGGCCTGACATCGAGAAACACATAAAAGCCAGCCGTGTTGGTTGATCCTGAAGTCCTGGTGTTGTGATCCAGATTTACCAACTGAACTTTGGCATTGCGCAGCGTTACGCCGCCAGCTCCAAATACATGCCCGGCCACGGTCGCTGTGTCCATCTGTGCGAGTGTGGCATGACACAATATCCCATTTACGGATAGGAGCAAGAGGACTGTGACAACACGCTTCACGGATGATTCGGCCTGATCGCCAAAGAGGTTGTCATGATCTGCTCACCCGTTGGTCGATTCACAGCTGCGTTATTTGGCTCGGCTGTCACGAAGACCGTATTGATTCGCGCGAGAATATCGGCATCGTTCAATCGAAAACTCCACCGATCATCCTTCCTGTCCTCGTTTTCAAGCCTTCCGAGACTTCGAGCCGCTTCCCCAGCCCCCTCTTTGACTCCCCAGACATAAAATGAGTTTCTGGATGCCAGCTTTCCCGCTTCGGTAAGGTCGTAGGCATAGAAGACCAGGCTTTCGTTCTTAACGTAAAAAATCCGCCCAGATGGACGGTCGCTTTTCCCTCGTGAATTCACATCTCCTATATCGATGACATGCACATTTCGAGAAACGATAAGCCTCCGCGCCTCTTCAAGTGCCTCGTTCAGCTGACGCTCCTGATTTAGCTGGCTGGAGAGCTTACCAATGCTCGCTCGAACATCCCGAAGATCGGCTTCTGCGGACAATGCCGCTGCTTTGGCAGCGTTCTCCTGGGTGCGCAACTCTTCGTTTTCCTGTTTGGCGGTTGCCAATTCTGCCGATGCATTCTGAAGTTTGCGGTTCCCGGCATCCAGGCTCGCTATGCGTGCGGCGAGATCGTTTTTGTCTCGTTGTAACTGAGCGAGCCGGCCCTCCTCCACCTGCAACTTCGCTACGAGCGACCGTTCCCGCTCCTGGCCAGCCTGAAGTGCTTCCCTTGACTTGGACAAATCGACTGAAAGCCGGCTCACACTTTGATCGTTCCTGACTATAGGGTGGGTTTTGACGACTTCCTTGTGCTCGGGAATTCTGAACCGCGCTCCGGCGAGAAATGCGAACAGTCCGAATAGAGCCGCAATGGTGCCCCAGGCCGCGATCGACCTGAACGACGGCACGTAGCTGACACGCTGCGCGGCCGCAGGCACGCCCGCCAGTGGAATACCCTCTGATCGCGCCCGTGCGACAAAACGTTCGAGCCGCTGTACTGCCTCTCGGGAGCGAATGGCCGGTGTCTCAGGAGATGGCCCTTGAGCCAGCACCAGCATAATGTGCGACAACTCGACTTGGGTCTCGCGACATGCTCGGCACATCTCCAGGTGCTTGCGAAGCTCTTCCCATTCCTCTTGATCGAGTTGACCCGCAGCCGCCAGCGCGCACAGTTCCTCATAATGACTGTGGGACGTGGATGGTTGTGGGTCGTGTGCCTGCACAGCAACTACTCCCCGGGGTTTCTCAATTTGTCCGGAGCTTCCCTTAGCATCGAGCGCAGTCTCCGGAGTCCCTCATAAAACAGACGCTTGACAGCCGGAAGGCTTTCTCCAACTCTCTGAGTGATCTCCTCCGTCGTCATTCCTTCAAAGAACATCGCTCTGATCACCCTTCTCTCGCGAATTGGCAGTTTGCTCAACAGTTCCTTCGCGAGATACGCGGTCTCCTGATCGCACATACCGAATCCGATCTCGCGTTTTCTGTATAGCTCAAGCTCCACGTCTCCATCGATATCCCGGCTATCGTGATAATGAACACTACGAAGATGATGTTTGCGGTTGATCGCACGCGAAACCGCTCTCTTCAATAACCACGTTCGAAACGTACCCCTCTGTGGGTCAAATTGGGAAATATGGTGATACGCCTCAATGAATACCTGCTGGACCACCTCTTCCGCCTCACTGTGACTGCCCAGAATTCTCCGTGCGGTCCGAAAAACAACTGCACTGTGACGTGTGAACAACACTACAAGAGCATCGTGTCGGCCTTGAGCCAGTTCAGCAGCCAGAATGTTGTCATCTGCGTCCTCTAGTCGCGCGCCGTCCCACACAGCAACCCCGCATTGTCGTGAGCGCATGAACCACGCCCAGCATCGAGATATCTGGCACGGACCCAACCGACAGGCAAGGAACCCACATGATGAGTCTCCTCGTACCGATTAAGCAATCATAATACTCAGCATATGCAGCACCGTTACTAGATTCTAGTACAGTGTACGTTAGGACTAAGTACACCGTAGCGTCATTAAATAGTTCTCATTCGGGACTGCATCGCTGTCACGTATTGTGTCTATCTGACACATGGAGTCACATTCGTGTCGGAGCCAGCGCTGCTGAAAATAAATCGCACGCATTATTCATTTGCCCTGTATTAACTATTGACGGCACAGTAGTCGCCTTTCTAAATGTCCAGATAGCTGGACAGCACCTGGCGCCGCTGACCGTGGGTACTTCAATGAACCTGGTAATACATACACCTCTGACACGATCACCTCATGTACGGGAGACATACACTCAGGATGGAGCCGTGTTACTCGACCCACGCCGCGGCAAGTTGTATCCGCTGAATCCCGTTGCAGCCTTAATCTGGAGACAGCTCGGAGATGGATTTGCTTCGGAGCACATTGCCGCCGACGTCGCGACCCCGTTGCAGCATTCCGCTGGAATTCGCGACTACCGACGTATTCACTTTTCTTCACTCGGTTCTGGCAGAGGAGGTGGCTTCCTCTCAACGACCTCTGCAGCCCGTTGCTTCTCGGCTCAGATGGTGGCGGACATTGAGCAACAAGAATTGGTTCCACTCAAGGAGATCGTCTGAGGTCATATGACAGTGTCGCTGCCGAATACAGAGCTCCTCGCGCCTTCGACGTCAGTGAGGACAATTGACACTATCGACGGGGCTGTACTTCTCGATATACGTCAAGGCCTATGTCTGAGCATGACGCCAATCAGCGTCAAAGTGTGGCGCTTGTTAACACTGAATTACACGCCGGATCAGATCATTGACGCCCTGTGCAACGAGTTTAAGGACGTAAGGAGAGAACAGATTCAGGAGGATGTCGTCGAGTACCTCACCGACTTACAGCGCAAGGGGCTCCTACTTGTAAGAGAGCCAGTAAGGCGTGATCTCATCGTTGAATTGCTCCTTTCTTTATTTCGTTGTCGCAGCCGTCTTGCGCGACATGGTGTTTTGCCAGCACACATTGCCATGCCGCGTTGCTTGATGCTGAAGGCGGTGCTAGCCCTGCTGGCGTTTGACGTGTTTCGGTTCGGAGAGAACTTTCCGAGAATTCATAGTGTTGTAAAGGCGTGGCCGGTCGCCCGAAAAGTGGCTCCTCACGACGCGATGGATCGCGTCTGCAACGCAGTTAATTACGCTTGCGTGTTGTATCCGAAGAGGGCTCTTTGTTTGCAACGCTCTCTTGTAACAACCTGTTTAGCACGTAGCTGCGGCATCGCGGCACAGATGGTCATTGGTGTACAGAAGATACCCCTCAAGGCTCATGCCTGGACCGAAATCAACGAACGACCGATCAATGAAAGAAAAGATGTACGCAGCATTTACTTGCTGTGGGATCGTTGCTGAGAGTGTTGACTTATGAATTTCCAAGCAGGAATGTGGAACTACGACGACAGGCCAGTTGATAAGGAACTGCTTCTCAAAGTGAGTTCCCGGGTTGCTCAATACGCGCCTGGCCCTGTTGGCGAGTATTGGGGCAAATGCATTGGATTCGTATTTCGCCATTGTTGTACGACCCGAGAATCTCAGCTCGAGCGTCAACCGTATGTTTCTGCTTCCGGCAAAGTATTCATTTGGGACGGCCGCCTCGACAATCGTGACGAACTTGTGCGTTTAGTCGGAATTCAGGGTCGGGCGCTGACTGACGTTGAACTGGTTGCTGAGGCATTTGACCGCTGGGGAAACAATTGCTTTATCACGCTCATCGGCGACTGGGCAGTAACCGTGTGGGAGCCGGCGTTGCAAAAGCTTACATTGGCCAGAGATTACATGGGCGTCAGGCAGTTGTTCTATTATCCAAAGCCCACTTCCTTAGTGTGGGCGTCGCATTTGGAGCCGTTGGCAACATGCGGGGATGTATTCACGCTGTGCGAGGCATATCTCGGTGGTTATCTCATTTCGTATCCCGACGCACATCTTACGCCTTATGCGGAATTACGCTCGGTGCCACCGGGACATTTTGTTGAAGTAAGCGATAAACAACTACACACATACGCTTATTGGAAGTTCAATCCCCGGCTCTCCATTCGGTACCGAACGGACCACGAGTATGAGGACCATTTCAGACATCTATTGCGCCAGTCTATTCGCGACCGGTTACGTTCCGATTCGCGCATCCTTGCAGACTTAAGCGGTGGCCTGGACTCTTCCGCGATTGTTTGTCTGGCTGATGACGTTCTTTCAAAAGACGAAGATGGATTAGGCCAGGTGGATACGTTCTCGTTTCTCGTATTTGATGAACCCGGTGAGGAGGACTCACGGTACCTCAACAGAGTCGAAGAGAGGCGGGGAAGAATAGGGCGACACATCGTGTTAAGTGACGCAAACTCCGACACATCGATTTTACAGACGCGTCATTTCAGTGCTACGCCGGGCTTCAAGGGACGGCCCGATATGGATGCCATGAAGGCTGCCGTCATACATGAGGGTAGATACAAGGTTCTGCTTTCAGGTACAGGCGGGGACGAGGTCCTTGGTCAGGCACTCGATCCACGGATACAACTAGCCGATTTGCTGCGATACTTTCAGATCCGCGATTTTCTGACAAAAACCATAGAGTGGTCGCTGCTATTGAAGCGTCCGGCTGTTCACCTTATTGCCGAATCGTGCCTTCTGCAGCTACCGGGGTTTTTGCGTGCGCCGTTTTTGGAAGCCGGTCGTATCGAGGCTTGGTTGAACCGAAGTTTTGCACTTCGTCAAAAGTTAAGTAGGCGACAGCTAACCGCGGCCGAAGGCCGCTGGAGTTGGTCTCCAAGCACCAGGGACTGGTTCCAAACGCTTCAAGCCCTTTCACGAAGGATGTCCATCAGGCCACCATCTCTAGAGGAGACGCGCTACCCCTTCCTGGACCGCCGGTTGATTGAATTTCTCATAGCCATTCCGACTGAACAATTGCTGCGGCCTGGCCACAGACGCTCACTGATGCGTCGTGCCCTCTCCGATTTATTACCGCAAGAGATTGTGCAGAGAAAAACAAAGTCAAGTGGCGGACGCTATTTCAGCGTAGCTTTTCAAAAGCACTGGGAAACGATCGAAGCAGCGCTGGAATCATCGTGGGTTGAGAGGCTTGGATTCGTGAATGGGATTGCTTTGCGCAGAACCTTGGGTGAGATCACGAATGGAATTCTGCCTGCATATTTTTTGCGAGTCGTCAGGGCCCTCGCATTGGAGCTCTGGCTGAAAGACACGATTGAAAGAGGGATATTGAAATGTCCGTCCGAAAAGCAGGGGCTCATTGATCATTATTTTTTGAAATCAAGTGCTTAGCTCCGGAGTCCCTGACGAACAATCAAGCGAAGCTTTGCTCGCTCACGCATTTCTAAATTGATGGCAGTCAGGAAGGAAAGGAGGTGACCACGATGAAATATTCCAAACCAGAGCTTGTAGAGCTAGGCAATGCAAGCGAATTGGTTCTCGGCGAGAAGCCCAGCAACACCGACATGCCTCCTGTTGATGGGCAAGGATTGCCGTTTGAACTTGAAGATTGAGGAACGGACCGGAGTCGTTCCTCGCTTCGAGATCAATCGTGATCCTAAATCAGGAGCTTAACTCCGACCCCGTGCAAGCCCATTTGCAATCTGGAAGACACATTAGAAAAAGAAAGGAGGTGAAAACAATGAAGTATTCAAAGCCAGAAGTAGTGGATCTGGGCAAACCCGGCGATTTGATTTTGGGAGAGAAACCATCCTTCACGGACATTCCTCCTGTCGATGGCCAGGCACTGCCGTTCGAGCTTGAGGACTAAGTGAGCGCCGACAGCCAGTCTCCCGCCTTCCTTGGGATGTTTTTGGCAGACTCTCAGAGGAAGGCATGGGAGGCTGTCGAGCAGGGTGACTTCAATTCGCCAACGAGACAGAGCAGTGTTCAAATTTCTGGCGCAGGCCACGCCAACGACGGTATTGATCGGCTTTATCAGGTGTCACATCCTCTTCGGACTTCAGCCAAAATGTGAACCAATCCACATTGCCCTGCATTGAGGCCTCCCGATCTTGTGGACGAACCAGCTGATGTATTCCATTCGGAATATATGCCATCTCTACCGGTCTGCCCAGGTAAGTGAGACCGGCAAATTCTTCCCACAACAGCAAAGCAGAAAGAGGAGTTAACGGTTCGATTCGCAGCGGAGTGCAAGTCTTGTCGAGATTGAATTGAGGAGCGCTCTTCAGCCATGAGTTCAAGTTGGCGCCAAAGGGAGGGCCGCCATTCTGAAGTTCCTGCTCTTTCAGAAATGACGGATCCGTTGTTGCGTACACCATGTAACCCCAATAGCCGCCGCCACCGGCGTCAGTATTATCCGCCGCCGCGATGTCGTAATTGGAATGTGTGATCGTGAACAGTACGTCATATCCCGTAGCGCTGAATCCGACTAATCCCACGCGATCACGCACAATGAGTCCGCGCTGGTCTAAATAATCAATTGCACCCTCAATTCGTTTCATGGCCCGAGGTCCCTGCCCAGCAGTCAGCCAACTCTGTCCCATATCTCCGACTTGCAGAACAAAAAAACCCTTGCCGGCAAGTGGTTGAGCTGCGTAACCTGAGGAGTAGGGGCCATCGATCCAAAACCTATTTGCATCCCAGGCATGTGTTTGAATTACGAGCGGATACTTATTTCCAGACACGTAGTTGACCGGAAAATACAGGCCGCCCACCGCTTCCGATCCATCTCCGGATTTCCACTTGACCTCTTCCACTTTGCCAAAATTGAGACTTCTAAATTGAGGGTTGACATCCAAAATTGTGAATCGCACCTTCCTTTTTGGATCTTCAGTTACGAGGCGAGGTGGAAGATTCATATTCTCGTCAATCACAATGTGAGTTGGCTCACGCTCCAGGCTTGCCAACGAACGTGCGACCTCTTCCCAGCCGTTCACGGTTTTTTTAAAATTCACGAACGCCCCAGATTCCCTGATTGATTCCCTCAGCAGCAGCATATCCTTTCCAAGGGATCTCCGGACCAAAGTCGCTGTTTCTCGGGTAACAAGTGTCGTTTGCCCATCTTTGATCTTGATCTCAATGACAAATGGTCTTTCCTTTCGTGCTGTCACCTCTGCATCATTGCGTCCATCGATCGGCAAAAACATGTCAGCCACATATACGGAGGCGCCGTCCGTGCTCCACAGATATCGCGAGGAAAAGTGAGTCAGATTCGGACTGTTTAACAGAGGCCTCATGGTGTTGGTCTTGAGGTCCAACAGAAGGTACTGATATACCCATTTGGCTATCTCCGGCTGTCCGAAATGCATGACCCGCTGTAATGATACATTCGTATAACCTTCCCACTCCCTGGGGATGTCAAAGACTTTAGTTTGCAATATGGCGTGATTTCCGTCAGGTGACACACTTAACTGCCAAAAATCGTTAGGCGGCCACTGTTGAGCAAGGGGCTGTGACGATTTGAGTGCCGTGATCCGACCGTTTTCTTTCTTAATATAAACGGAACCTCTGAGACCTCCGGCAGGCTGGGTGCTCTCAATATTCAATAACTCTTTCAACTCTTGATTCGCGACGATGATTTCACGAGAGTGTCTGCTCTTATCTGTTTCAATCTGAGCGATAAATACAATGTCCCTCGTCTTTGGCGATACATCATAATCAAGAATATTGGTAGGCCAAGTCAGCAGAGTTTTCAGCACATGACGTGCGAGATTGAATGAATAGAGCTCCTGCTTGCCCTCAGCACTCTCACCGAGAAACGAAAATCTTGCATCGTCGATCCATTTCAGATGGCTTATGGCTGGATGATTGGAAGAAGAGCTAAGAGTCGCCAGCGTTTCAGGACGACTGATGCCAACTGTCAAGTCAGAAGCCTTAAATAACACCAGCGAATAGTCGGCTGTATTGCGGGGAAGATTGCCTTTCTTCAGCAGGACGAGCAACGCTTGTCCATTAGGAGACCATTGTGTGATGCCTCTCGGATCCCACGGACTTTCATCAGAAAGCCCCTCGACGATATGAGTCATGTTGATGCAATCTTCAACTGTAGCGGGGCGGCCAGCGTTATCCGACGAAGTTAGGTCTGCACCGAATGCTGTCTGATTGCTGAGTAAGGCTACAGCAAACAGAGACAAGAACAGCATCGGACCAAGTCGTTTTTTAGCCTTCTTATTCATGCGGCCCGTATCCTGTGGTTCGATGAGTGCTCTTCGAATGAGCGTGTTCTTCCGCGGCTCGCTCCAGATGCGGAACACGTTTTCAGAATAGGAGCTTTAGCGCCAATTGAACGGATCGAGGACCGCCGATTTGATAAAGAGGATTAAACGCTCCTGCTCCTGCACCATTAACCCCGGTCAGAGTTTGATTCAGAGTTCCCGATGAAAGGCCAAAATCTCCGGTGCCAAGGCGAGGATTTGGTGGACCAAAATTCGGATGGTTTACGACATTGAACATTTCTGCGCGGAATTGAAGATTGAGTGACTCATAAATCGGAAAGTCTCGATGAACGGCAAGATCCCATTGCACTGCTCCGAAACCCCTGAAGGCATTCCGCGGCACAGTTCCTTGACGTGCAGGCAATTTTGTCATCGGGTCAAGTGGCGGATTGACGAATGCCATTGGATTTAGTCCTTTGCCGCCTGGAAACGCAGAACCAAATAGATATACAGGCTGCCCTGGGACAAAATCTGGCCTGGTGTCTCCTGAAATGCCGCCAGCAAATGTCCCAAAAGTAGCATTGGCATTGACATCGACGGGGGTCGCGGAGCGTGCCTGCAGAAGGCTTTCGATAGACCAGCCGCGGGTTACCGACGTTAGGAATACGTTGTTTGCTCTGCGCAATAAAGGGATATCGTAAGTGACACCAGCGTTGAACGTGTTTCGAATATCAAAATCTGACGATCCGCGATTGGCGCCTGGATTGTTCGGAACGAACACATTCGAAAATACGGCATTCGAACCAGCAGAACTTGTGTCGATTGAGTGCGACCACGTATACGAAGTTAGAATCTGAAGCCCACGCGAGAGTCGCCGCTGAAATTGGACTTGCAAGGCGTCGTAGTCCGATGTACTACCATTCGTCACCAAGTTCGCTTTTGTGACACTGGGATTAGGTCGCTGAATCAGTGCTGTCTGAAGAAGGCGCCTGCCTACTGATCCAACATAGCTCAATGTGATCACCTGTTGTTGGCCTAACGTATGCTCCAGTGCACCGTTCCACTCAAGGGTATACGGGAGCCTTAGGTTCGGATCAAAGCCGGACAAGTTGCTTGGGCTACTTGGCGTCGGTGGGGCAAGTGGCGGGGGAGCGGTCGCTTGGGCACTGAAGGGAAACGCCGAAGGACGAAAAAATGTAAAGTTGGCGAAGGGGTAGCCTGCTTCGAAATTGCCGGCATTGCCCGTCTCGGAGCTAACCAAGTCATAGAAAACGCCGAAACCTCCCCTAAGCACAGTCTGAGAACGTTGTTTGCCGAAAAGTTGATAAGCAAGGCCAACTCGGGGCGCGAAATTCGCGTATCTGGTGCTAAATGGGTCATTTCCTGTAGCTGCAGGAGCCAATTGCGATAAGTCCTGCAAATTGAACCCGCTCAGCGCAGCCAAGCTCGGACCTGCAAGCGATTGAGGCACAAAATCGACGTCCCATCGAATGCCATAGGTCAACGTCAGCTTGTCGAACATTTTCCACGTATCCTGTGCATAAACGCCAAGATTTCGGAGCAGTAGCGTGGCCCCAGTTGATTGTCCTACTTCGCCGAAAAATGCCGTTCCATTTTCAGCTGAGGGAACATTCATAAAAAAAGGCGTCTGAACATATGCAAACGGCGTAACGCTCGGCGACAACCGGCGATAATCGATGCCGAATTTGAGGCCGTGAGTCCCCTCCTGAAGCGAAACACTGTCGACAAGATTTATCTGTCGCAGGGCATTTCGTTCAGAAGGTCCAGTCGCGAACGAATTGCCTCGCGTTAGAGAAAGAATGAAAAAAGTAAACAGAGAATTGTTCGGATTGAACGGACTTGGAAGCGGAAGAGACGCCAATGGGACAGCTCCGCCGAAATTGTCTAGGGAGCTAACGCCAGCGGCATTCGTCCGACTATAGTTGAAACGGAAGTCGTTTGTTGCGTTGGGCGATACAGCATAAGCTGCGCCTAGTGTAGCCGTTTGCGTTGTGATGCGATTCGAGGAGATAGTGCTAAGAGATTCGTTCGATATTGTTCCACGTTGACGAGTCTCCGACGGCGAGTAATTGTAGCGGGCGAAGAGCGTCAAATTGTGCCTCAATTGATGATCAATGCGCAGGCTGTAGGCATCAAGGGTGCCTGGATTAGAGAAGCTGGAGTTGAATTGGGCAATGCCTTTCGTAACGTCATCAGATCCGTTCGGTAGAGGAAACGCATTAAGGAAAGGCTGCAACGCTGGAATCGCGTTTTGCCGAGCATTTACGTCTGGAACCGTAGATAAAACGGTTTGTGGCAGACGCAGCCGCAAGCCCTCGTAAGAGAAGAAGAAGAAAGTCCTATCCTTGATGATCGGACCGCCTAGTGTTCCACCGAAATCATTCTGTCGCTCTTTTGCTTTTGGTAGAGGCTGTGAATTGGTAAACCCGTTGAACCAATTGTTTGCGTCCAAAGCGTCGTTTCTCAGATAATCGAAGGCCGTTCCGTGAAATTGGTTTGTGCCAGACCGCGTAACGATCGAAATTTGCCCGCCGGGAGTCCGGCCAAACTCGGGTGCGTACGTTGATGTCTGGATTCGGAACTCCTGCAAGGCATCGACAGAAACCAAACTGTTCGTGCCACCGATGGCGCTGAACGAGCCCAGCACGCCGCCAAGGCCATTGCCCGGCACGCCGTTAGAAACTCCGATACCTATATTTCCACTGACTCCATCGATCGACCAGTAGTTGGAAGAAGCTCGCTGACCGTTCACGCTAAATTGACCGCCATCTTCAAAGTTGCTCTGGGTGACGACTACTCCCGGAGTAAGCTCAATCAAGCTTTGAAAACTTCTTCCATTCAGCGGCAGCCTGTCAGCAAACTGTCGATCGACTACGGTGCTGACGGAAGCATCATTTGTGTTGACCAGCGGAGCCTCTGCGGTCACCGTGACACTTTCCAACGCCGAGCCGACCTGAAGTCGGAAATTCTTTTCGACATGGTCCTGAACATTGAGGACGAGGCCTGTCAGCTCGACTTGGCGAAATCCCTGCTTCATGATCGTCATGTGATAAAGGCCGGGCTGAACTCCCGAAAAAATATAGATTCCGGCGTCGTTTGTTGTGGCCTTTCGAGCTATTCCACGCTCAACGCTTTCGAGCTGTACTTCTGTCCCCGCAACGACCGCGCCGTCAGTGTCTGTGACTCTTCCTGATACCGTCGCGCTCTCTGTCTGAGTGAATGCCCCAGAGGCAAAGCCGAGTACCGAAATCAAAATACAAATTAATGATGTGCGTCGCAGCGCCATGGAATGTTTCCTCGTTCTGTAAATGCCATGCGACACTTAGCAATTGCCCATGCACGCTGAAATTAAGCACTGAGCTGAGCATTAGTCGGGAGAATCTGGGGCTGGCAATTGATACCGTTTGGATAAGTGCCCGAAAAAAAGAGATCGTTACGGATGATTTATCGTTTTGCCGAGGGACGCAAACAATAGCTGACGGCCTGTGGGCTGCGTGACAGCTTTCTTGCCGGACTCCGCGGTGACAAAGATACAGTTGATCTGAGCCAGCACATCTGGATCGTCAAACTTCAGAACCCATCGACCCTCAGTTGCGTCATCTGAGTGAAAGATTCCAAGACTCTTAATAGGTTTGTTGAGACCTTCTCTGCTGCCCCACACATAAAAAGTGATCCTGGCGTTCAACTTTCTGGAATCGCTCAGATCATAAGCGTAAAACACCAACTTCTTACCCTCGGTATAGAAGATTCTCCCGAATGGCCGCTGCTGCGTTCCGTTTTCGTCTGTGTCGTCGACATCGATGATGTGCAGATGACGCGCCACGATTAAGTCTCTCGCCTGGCTGGCGGCCGCAGAAAGCTGCTCGCTTTCGCGAAGCTTCATATCCAACGTCGCAACCTGTTCGCGCAAACTGTTTAGTTCAGTCTCCTCCACCTTGAATGCAAGCGCATCTGTGTCTTTGAGGGCCTGCAATTTCTCTAACTCGCCCTTAATCTGCGCCACTTGAGTATCACGTGCCGAGAGGTCCTGACGCAGTCCTGCGTCGGTTGCCTCCGCACTAGCCAGGCGAGATTGCAACGCAGCATTTACGCCTTCCGCGGCGTTGAGTTTCTCTCTGTCGGAATTCAGCTTCGCAGCAAGGACGGCGAGATCTCTTTCCATCCTCTGGACCTGAGCATTGAGACTTGTATTGTGCCGAATCAGCTCGTCGTTCGGAGATTCACCTGCCTTCTCTGGCCCCGTCCCGGGTTGGGTCTGACTGGCATTGAACGTTGCCCGAGTATGACCTCTCATGGCCCCGGACGATTGGAGTTCCCGAAGAAGAATCAATCCAGCAGCAACAATGAGCGCGGCTGCCACAAATGCTGCCACTCTGGAAGTAAACCTGGGTAGGGCGTGGTGGCTTTCCTCCCTTTTTGTCATGCGACTCAGGGGTATTCCCTCCGAGCGCGCCCTTGCCAAAAAGCGATCAGTCAAACCAGATGGCACATCTACAGGACTGCGCCTTGACGCAATGTCAGGCATTTGCGCAACAATCCGCGCGAAGTCGCCCACCTCTGAGCGGCATTCGGCACAGAGAGAGAGGTGGTTCTCCAGCTCTTCAATTTCACTCTGCGAAAGCTGGCCGCTGCAGGCGAGTGCGCAGAGTTCCTTACAGTGATTCTGGATAAGCAAGCAGTGCGCCCTCTCTTACGTTCTTGACTTTCTGTTTCTTACGAATCTGCTCGTGCTCGGTCAGCGCGATGCGCAGTTTACTCAGCCCCCTATATAAGTTGTGCCGCACAACTGACGGAGTTTCCCCGGTCTGGGCGGCAACTTCTTCAGCCGTTAGGCCAAAGAAAAATGTCAGCTCAATGGCTTGACGCTGCCGCGGCTGAATTGTATTCAGCAGCTGCTCGATTAAGTGCGCGAATTCCGATGGACTCATCTGCAGCGACCTGCCGGCACCTTCATACAATGCGACCGGCAGAATCTCATCAGTGAGTTCTTCTGCCGTATAGAACCCCTTTGCCGCCAGATGCTTTTTGCGGTTGAGCATGCGAGTATATGCATACCGTATTATCCAAACTTTGAAAGAACCCTTCTCTCGATCAAAGAGGTTGGCCGCTCTGTAGATGTCGAAAAATACCTGCTGCATCGTCTCTTCCGCTTCACCGTCATCTTTTAATGCACGACGCGCCATGCCAAAGACCATCTGGCTGTATCTTTCGAACAGCACGCGCAATGCATCGTGCGTGCCCAGTACCAGAAGTTCAACCAAGTCCTCATCGCTGAGACTTTCGATATCAGATGACGGAAAACCGATCAGCGACTTTTGCTCATTCGCAAGGGGTGCGCAGTCTCGACAACTGCGGCTCTTTGAACGGAACCCAAAAGACATGGTGAATGCGCCTCAGCTTTTAGCGAAAGACAATGAGTGAAATAACGGTGGCCCGGTTCACAATGAAAACCTGTTGAGATACGCGTGTTGTTCCTGTTTCAGAGAAGGATAAGCGTCACAGCAGTATGCCGTCAGTCCTAAAAATCGGCAAGGACTTTATGCCCATTTAGCGCGGAAATACCCTGACTTTTTCTTGCCGATCAACACACAAAAAAGTTTTGAATAGTGGGAAAATCCTTCCGTTTCGTTGGCAGTCATAATTGTGGTTTCTGTTGTTCTTGTACGTTGGCGTCACTCCTCCACCGAACATGGGATACGCAAATAGGGTAAAGAGGTCGCACTGATGTGACGCCTGGGACAAATGCGATGACCGGTCTCGGCGGGGGACAAATGCAGCGCGGTTAGCCAACCCAAACTTAAACCGCGCCGCTGGGTTTGGCTCCGGCTAGCTTCCCTTGGAGTTCTTTTTTTGTTTTGCCCACCGGGCTCTCTGCGCAGCTGCAATTCTCGCGCGAGCCTCAGCGCTCATTGTTCGTCGCCCGCGTGGTCGGCTGCGGCGATTACGGGTTACAGCACCACCACTAAGAGCAGCAATTGCTGCGTCTAGCCTCAAGCGTTCAGCCCGAAGCTCGTCGACAATTCCTTCGATGTCCAATGGCAATCCTCCTTTTGTGGCAGTGCGCCACTCCATCAAGTGGTCTTATCAAAGACTCGCAAGAAGTGTACCAGCCGATTGGTCCCGGAGAATCAACGTCAAAGGGAATTCTATGCGCCACGCGTGCATCAATCAGCTACGGCGATTGAGTATTTTCCCAATTGCTCTGCCGACGACGCGCGCACAATAGAAAACATATACAACGACAAGCATGCAGGTATGTCTCCCTCAATAGATTTGGATGTCAGTGTTTGGAGAGTGGGTTTCTCACAACGCTGCTGGGTGACGGCGTGGCCCTTTTCGGGACATGGCATAAGCGACAAACAGTGAGGATGTTACTGTCCCGCGAACAAGGTGTGCTTCCCAGGTCGATCAGTGGAAATCGTGCGACGCAACATCGGCCGCGCTTACGTTCAGCGGCATAATCCTCTCTGCCTTCAGATGAACAATCCCATCCTGGTTCTGCACGAGGCCCTGCACGCAAACGAAGCGTTCGCGCAGAACAACCAGAGGATTGCCGCGGTACACGTCCGGCATCACAATGATGTTGGCGTGCCCGGTTTCGTCCTCCAGTGTCAGAAAGATCAGACCTTTTGCTGTTCCCGGTCGCTGACGGGTGATGACCGCGCCGGCCACGACCGCAGGCTGGTTGTGCCAGAGTTGCTTTAACTCTCGGGCCGAGACAATTCCCTTTTCTCGCAGCTGCTGGCGCCGGTAGGCCATTGGATGAGGACCAACCGTTATGCCGGTGCCATGGAAATCAGCTACCAGCCGCTCCTCAAGTTCCATTCGCTTCAGCGGAGATGGCGTGTCCTGTTCTATGACTCCTTCCAGCATGGGCGGAACACGAGTGCCGTATTTCTGAACCTGCCACAATGCATCACGCCGGTGCAGCCGGGCTCCGGAGTCCGTTGCGATACTATTGAGCGCGCCTATCGTGGCCAGCATCCTCAGGTCGGACTGTCCCAATTGGGGAACTCGGGCTGCAATATCCGAGATCGAAACGAATGGCCTTTCTCGCCGGGCTGCGACCAGGGCTTCCGCTGCGCTTTGCCGCAATCCACGGACGTAACGCAGTCCCAGACGAAGAGAGAGGAAGTCCTGGTCTCCCTCCAGCGTGCAGTTCCAATCGGAAGAGCCAACATCCACCGTTCGCACCTTTAGGCCGTGCCGCTGGGCATCCTTGACCAGCGTCGACGGCGAATAGAACCCCATAGGCTGGTTATTCAGCAGCGCACAGGTGAACGCGGCCAGATAGCGGACTTTCAGAAAGGCGCTCGCATAAGCCAGCAGCGCAAAGCTGGCGGAATGCGATTCAGGGAACCCGTACAGCGCAAACGACGACACAAACTGGACGATCTTGTCCTGAGCGTCGGGCAGGATCCTATTTTGAGTCATGCCGGCGCGCAGTTTGGTTTCAATCTGCTTCATCCGTTGCTCAGAGCGTTTGTGGCCAAGAGCCCGGCGCAATTCCTCTGCTTCCCCGCCGGTAAAGTTGGCGCAGATCATGGCCATGCGCAGCAACTGTTCCTGAAAGAGTGGGACTCCGAGAGTTCTTTCCAGCACCGGCACCAGCGATGGATGCGGGTAGATGATCTTTTCCTTGCCCATGCGGCGCTTCAGATACGGGTTGGTCATCTGGCCAACGATGGGGCCAGGGCGAATGAGGGCAACTTGAACAACGAGGTCATAAAAGCGCTGGGGATTATTGCGCGGCAAGGAAGCCATCTGCGCTCGCGATTCAATCTGGAAAGTCCCGACTGTATCCGCCTTGCGAATGGCGTCGTACACATCGGGTTGGTCCGCCGGCAGATGCGCCAGATCAACTTCTTCCTTGTAGTGAGTTCGAATGAGGTCGATTGATTCTCTCAGGGCTGCCATCATTCCCAATCCGAGCAGATCGACTTTGACGATTCCCAGGTCGGCACAGTCATCCTTGTCCCACTGCACCACCACTCTGTTGGGCATGGAAGCTGGCTCCAGCGGAACAACCGAGTCGAGTGAGCCCTGGCAGATCACCATTCCGCCCGAGTGCTGCCCCAGATGCCGCGGCAGATCGATGACGCGTTTGCACAGTTCAAGGAAGCAGGCAATTCGGGAATGATTGAGATCAAAGCCCGCCTTTCGGAAATAGTTGTCGAAATTGTCCTCCGGTCCTCGCCACTCCCATGAGCTGGCAACTTCGGAGAGACGGCCCAAGGCATCCGGCTTGAATCCCAGGACTTTTCCCATCTCCCGAGCAGCGAGTTTTGAGCGAAACGTAATCACGTTGGCAGTCATCGCTGCGCCACGCTCACCATAGCGCTGGTACACATACTGGATGACCCGCTCCCTTTCGTCACCGCTGGGCAGATCCAGATCGATGTCCGGCCACTCTCCTCGTTCTTCTGAAAGAAACCGTTCGAAGAGCAGGTCCATGGCAATAGGATCGACAGCCGTAATGCTGAGCGAATAACAAACAGCGCTGTTGGCCGCTGAACCCCTACCCTGAACGAGAATGTGATTTTCTCGGCAGAACTGGACAATGTCCCAGACGATGAGAAAGTAACCGGCGAGTTTCAGCTTTTCAATGAGCCTCAGTTCTCTTTCCAGTTGGCGTCGCACCCGGTCTGTTACGGGCTGGTACCGCCCCCTCGCTCCCTTGTCGACCTGCGCGCGCAGATAACTGATTTCTGTTTCTCCCGGAGGAACGGGATAATGCGGAAATTCGTAACCAAGACTTTCGAGCACAAACTCCAGGCGTGATGAAAGTTCCGCGGTGTTTACGATGGCTTCCGGAAGGTCGCGAAAGATTCGAGCCATTTCCCTGCCTGAGCGGATGTGACGGCTGGCATTCACCTGCAGAAGCCGGCCTGCCTCGTCGAGCGTGCATTTGTGCTTTAGACAGGTAAGCGCATCCAGCACGCGACGTTCGTCAGCACCAGCGTAGAGAACTCCGTTTGTGGCCAGCAGCGGCAGTCTAAACTCGCGGGCCAGTTCGATAGCTGCGTGGTTTCTGGCCTCCTGCTTCGGGCGGAAGTGGCGCTGCAGCTCAACATAAAGATCCCCCTTTGGGAAAATTGTGATCAGACGCTCCAACAATTGCCGCGCCTGCGAGATGCCTCCAGTCCGCAGTGCGGCCGCCAGCGGACCGTCTTCATCCCCGGTAAGGCACACCAACCCGTCTGCATGCTCTTCCAGTTCGTCGAGAGTCGCAGCAGAGGTCTGGTTCTTCGGGGCGCGGAGTTTTGTTTTCGTGATGAGCCGGCACAGGTTTGAATATCCTGCACGGTCCCGGACCAGCAGTGGATAGTACGACGACTTTGCGGTGAGAGTATCTCCGACGGAGACTTCTGCGCCGACGTGCGCGCTGATCTTGTTCGGCTTCGCCGCAAAATGAAAGCGAGGGGATCCATACAGCCCATTTCGATCCAGCAGAGCCATCGCTGGCATTTGCTTTTCAAAACAGGCGTATGCCAGAGCTTCCGGGACTGATGCTCCCTCGAGGAAGCTGAAGGCGCTCCGGGCGTGAAGTTCGGCATACTGCATCAGTCGTACAGACCCTCGACGAACCACGTATTCTGCCGCAGCTCCCGGAAAATTCGATACAGCCCCACGCCATCGGAAAGCTGCAGCGCAACGTCCCATTCTTCACGCCGCCACTCCTCATCTTTCTTCCACCAGTTGCCCGACGTCATCCACGGTCCAGCAGCGCAAATGACTGGAGAATTTACTTCAGCAAAGGAAACATGAACCGGCCTGCCACTCTCGCAGCGGACACGAGCGGCCAGGTGTGGTCGGAACATGCTCATTACCACAGACGGCCGAGTGCTCTGCCCGGGGGTATCCTTCAGATCGTGGGCTACGAAGGCATTCATTCGGAAATCATCGGGACGGTTTGAGTTCAGGACCTCTGCGGCGCCCACACGGCCGCGTCCCTGGCTGTCGGTATCGCCGACTACGCCACGAATGCGGGCAAGCGTTACCTCCAGTCTCTCCGGCTCCGGCGCCAGCGCTGCAAACAATCCTCCCTGGGTGTGTCGCTGTCTCGCCGGTCGTGCCTCAAGAGTGACAGCTTTCACAGCTCCGCCTGGACCGTGCTGCACCAAATCGAGCTGCAGGAGCTTCAACAGGACTTTCGTGTCTTGTATCGAAACGGGAAGTCTCAGCGTGCGTTCAAAAGTCTGCTGAGAACGTTTCACAGGCCGGGTTCCTAACTCGCGGTCTTCAAAGACTTCAAGATCCAGTTTCAGACGCAGCTCGTCCGTCGCAAGCGATCGCGACAACAGTCGCAATGAGATCTGCTCGAGAAGCCGATTGAGGACGAAAGCCAGAGATTCCAAGTCTGCGACCGAGTCCTCCAACTCCAGGGTCTCTACAAATTGAAGCGGCGGATCTACTGGCACCAGTGTGCGAGAGATCTCTCCGCGAGCCAGCCGCTGTAAATGGAGTCCTGACTGGCCAAGACGCTCAACCAGGGGCACAGGTGGAAGCAGTGCCAGGTCTTTGAACCTGCGAATGCCCCAGCTATCAAGAATTTCAGTTTGGGCTGGCGTCAATGGGAGAACGTCAATCGGCAGATGGGCAAGAAAGGTCGCTTCACTGCCTGCGGGGATGACGGTTGTGCCGCCGAATCCCTTGGCCGCGAGCAATGCTGTGTCTGGATTTGCGGCGGCGGAAACACTCACATCGAGGCCGATCCGCGCCGTGTGCTCGGCCAATGCACGAGTCAGTTTCTGTGGCGGTCCAAAAATCCGCTCTGTGCCCTCCACATCCAGAGTGACAATACCCTGAGCTGTGGACTCAATTCGCGGTGAAAATGCCAGCGCCGAATCTACTAATGCGGTCTGCGTCGCCTCTTCCTGTTTTGGATCTCGTTTGCGAAGGAGGATACCTGTACATTGGCCTGCCTGCGTTTTCGTGCTGCCCACAGCTACGCCCTGCAGCTGCGCCTGCTCGTTGCACGCCACAACGCGCGGCAGGCTTTCGGGACCGTCGAAGATGGCCACCGGGCGGCTGCTCCAGACAATTCTCTTTTGTTCAGGTTCGCAGCGAAGCGATGCCTGTACGGAAAAATACGGAACGACAATGCAGACAAAAAGCATCTGCGTTAAGCCCATTGCCGCTGCGCGGTGAAAACGCGGACGGCCTGAGAAGGTTTCTTCAACGAACGACGGGCGGCAATCCGTACTTCAAAATCCACTGCCATTGCCAGTCGGGTGTGTGCAGGTGGCTCCAAAGCGTGCTGCGACCAGCGGACGCGCCCTCCAGTCAGATGGAGAGTCAGATTCGAGCATGTACCCAAAACCGGATACGTGGTTACAAATACCAGGGCTGTCGGAAGTTTCTCGACCACGGCCCGAAAGCGGAACCACGTGGACATTGGAATTCTGCGAACATACTTCTGCGGCATGGTCGCAAGGTCCACGATCAGCAAACCAAAACCTCCGCTTCCCTGTAGGAGCAGATCTGCTGACTTGAATGCCTCCTCCAGCCCTTTCATTGCGTCACCGGCGCATCGAATCCACAACAGACGGCGAAGATTCACTCCTGCGGCTTCGGCCGATTTCGGATCAAACGAATCCGTCGCATCGACCAGCGCACAGAAGGTTTCCCGTGCGGCGCCAGCGAGCAACTGCATTTGCAGGCTCTTTCTTCCCGCTGAGCACCATGCTGAACCGACGATCTCCGTGATGGCTCCGCATGGGATACCGCCGGTGAGAGCATCAATGGAGTCGATTCCGGTGGGGCGGAGTGCCTTTTCAGCGGATACCCGCTGCACAAAGGGGGCGGTAACCCGACCCGACAGTTGAGCTTCTACTTGCGCGCGGATAAGGCTGGTCGTGGGCATATAAATAAGGAGGAGCTTGCATATTCTCCTTCTCTTCGCCTTTACGCTAGCCTGGGACGACGTGCGAGTCAACGCCGTCAGGGGCTGTGTCTGTGCTAAGTTATTGAAATCACGATGAATATTTTCATCTGAACAGCCGTATATGCGACGGATTTTTGCACTTACTGCACATTGTTCGTCGCCAATGTCCTGGCCAGGAGGCGCAGCCCGCGTGTATGACGACCTTATTGTCGAGCTCGATCCACCGACTACCAGGCGTGGTAAATGCGAGGGTAAGGAGCGTCACCTCACGGAAGCAGCGGTAATGCTGGCTTACGGAATGCATCTGCTGCGCACCGTGCCGAAACTCCAGAAGGTCGAGCTTCATCCCGACGGCGAGCACGGGAAACGTTTTGAGATTGTGGAGTGGCTGTCGGCGCGGGGTTTTGTCCTGAAGGAGCCTCGAGGCACAACGGCCTATTGCGGAACATACAGAGACGGACGGCAAACCATCGTCGTCGCCTCAACGCCGGGAAAAGGAGACGTTGTTGCACAAACGGACGACGGGACAATTGTCGCTGAGTGCAAAGGCGGTATCGTAAACACCCGTCATGCCGGACAACTATCACGTTTGCGCAAAGGCTTGTGCGAAGCCGTTGGGCTACTGATGACACGTGAAAAAGGGGGCAGACAAGTTGCAGTTGTGCCGAAGACTGAAACGACTATGAAGCTTGCGCAAAAGCTGGCGCCTCGTGCGCGCGATGCCGGAATTGAGATCGCACTGGTCGATAGCAGGGGCACGTGTTTGATGTGAATCCACAACCGGATTGAACTTTCTCGGAGCGTTATGCAAGATCATGCGAGAGGAATGAATTGGAAAACAACCCGCGCTTCATACATGCTGACTTCCTCACGGCGGTAGAGGAATCGTTACAAAACATCTCCGAGGCAGTGCTGTACAGGGACGAGCGAGGATTCCAGGGAGCACTGCTTCATGAGCTGAATGCTCGCCTGGGGAACGGCGTCTTGCCGGATGATCCGATTATCCAGCAGGAATACCAGAAGCGCATTCGGCATCATGGCATCAAAATCCGGCCGGACATTATCGTGCATATCCCGTTTGAGCGGGGCGTCGTGCAAGGACGAGACGAAGGCAACTTTGTTGCAATCGAGATGAAGCGCCGGGCAACAGTGAAAGAAGCAAGGCATGCGTTTGCAAGCCTGAGACAAATGAAAAAGGTTCTGAAATACCCGTTGACGGTTTTCATCAACGTGGATTCCGATGAAACACACGCTGTCCTGTGTCCCAAGAGCATTGCGGGGCAGACCGCCTGTTTTGCCGTCCGGCTCATTGGTAAAAGAGCAGTCGTCAAGGTAGAGAGGCCAGTATTGGCCGTTGAGAAAGTCGCTCTTGAGTAGCGCCGACCTGACGCCCGAAGACATTGCATGGGTTAAGAGCTATGCAGACGCAGTGGAGAGGACCTTCAGTGCGGAATTCGCGACGGCGGCAGATCGCTTCAATGATGGCCAGGTGCTGCTGGATCGCTTCAAGGCAGCAATCGACACTGTCCTAAAGAATGGACGCGGATATTTCAGGGCCGTGGATGAGGCCCACAACGAGTTGTGCGTGGCGAGCGCACTCCTTGCCAACACGAAGCTGAGGTTCATCCGGCTGGAGTATGAGCCTCCCCTGTCCGGCTGCGCCAGGACGATTGATTTCCGGGCAACGGCGGACAATGGGCAGGTCGCTTACGTCGACGTAAAAACGATCAAGCCCGAAGACACCGACCGTTGGGATCAATTCGAGAGAGCAAACGCCGAAAGGTGGTTGCCAGACAACATTATTGTAGGCATCGCAGAGCAGTGGCTTGGCGGCGAGATTTGGCACGGATGGTTTGCTGCGCGCGGCAGGATGCTGGAATACGCTCGAGAACTTGAGCAGAAGATCTCAGATGCAGGGCTGGCAGCGGACAATGTAATTACCGTCCTTGCGCTTTGCGGCGATGGATTGCGCTGGCACCAAGACCAGCTTGAAGACTTCGTCGCATTCTATTCCACAGGCGCTTATCGCGCAGACGACACATTCTCGCAAGTAGAGCAGAAGTACATGACCGACAAAAGTATTTTCCTGAAACGGAATATCTCGCGCTTCGCGTATTTCCAGCGCAAACAGGGAGAGATCCGCGCCAACCGGGTGAACTGGAATGTGCGTCCGCCTCGCGATCCGTTCTTCTAACGGGCAGAGATCAATGCAACTGCGGGAATTTGGATAGAGCTGGCTCGATGAGATTCTTCAGTGCGTGTTTTGCAAATGCCGCCACTTCTTTATCGGCAGTGCCCGATAAGTCCTCCAGAGCGATGTATAACCGCATCAGCAATGGAAATGACTTCCGTTCGACGGCTTCTTCCAGCCAATCCTCTGTCTCCGCGCCGAGTCCCCCTAAATACCTGAGAATCGACAAGGTGATTGGCTCTACGATGCCGGCTTTGTGGCAGACAACTTCACCATGAGGCGTGCGGTGCGTCGCGACGGCACTCATTTCCGGATCAGGGCCGACGGCGCGCAGGACAATCGGGCATGTCGCTACTTCAGTCAATATCGCTGGATCGACTCGAGCCTCCACGTGTCCGTCCCGTTCAATCCCCCAAGGGCACCCCGCTAGATGCGACAGAATAAGCCATGCATGGACGTTCGCATAGGCTACTGGCGGCTCACTTCCGCCTTCTTGGATATTGACACGTCGACCGTGAGCTTGCACGGCGATCACACCGTCCTTCTCAATAGTCATGTCCATTACGCCGATACTGGGCAGGTATATCGCTGCCCTGGTTCCGGGAGCCATTGGCCGCGGCTCGGGGCGTGAATTTATCAGAGCGGAGAGCAAGTCAAGCGGGAGGCTGCCCTGGTAGAGCGCAGCGTCCAACACGGCTTGGGCGGCCAGGATGTCTCCAAGTGGAATACCGGTCGCGGTTTTTACCAGCCACTCGGCTGCCGCCTTTGCATCGGAGTTCACCCGGATTAAGAGTTCCATACCAAGAATATGCGCGGCTTCGCTTGCCAGCAGTTCAGGAACGGTAACAACTATGATCGGTTCACCGGAATCATGCATCATGAGCCGCAGATATCCCTGCCCTGTGAGGAACTCTATTTCGTTGTGTTCCAGAAACTCCCGCAGGGTATTCCGGCGCACTACATAGGTAGCCATCGACCTGAGGATCAGTCCGATTGGGCGCGTGCGGTCCTCCGCATCTTTCAGGACGGCCTTAGCAGCAGCCTGAAACTTCCTGCGGAGTTCGTTATCAGTGAAGCGTTCCCGGGTGTGCTGGATCAGATCCAGCGCAAGAAGCGGCGGGAGCACAGCCGCGAGATTCGTATTCTCGTACTGTTCGTCCGATACGATGTGCGAGGTGGCAGCCCGCAATACCCATGGGAGGCGGAGTTCGGGACTCGATTCTCCGCCGTGCATGATTCCTATCCTTCGTTCCCAAAGCGCCCGGGTGGCGGCTTCGAATTCTGTGTTGTCGAGAATTCCAAGGGGGACCCTGGTCGCTCTCCTGCCGATCGCAGATGCTTTTCTGCCGGTCGAATTCATTACAAGACGCTCCGCCACACTTTCATCGAGGGACAGCACGATACGGAGATGATTGCCGAACACGTGCGAAGTCAGATCCTCCACCTCGGCGCGGATGTCTTCACGTCCCGTACCCAAATCATCGACTGCGATAACGAGCGATGCGCCTGGCGTTTTGGAGAGGCGGAGCAGCCAGGCCCGGGCCTCTTCCCGGGAAATCGGCCAGGACAATGCATTGGAAAGGGCGTCGCTGATTGCCCTAAGCATGTCCGAGCCCGAGTCCGCTTCGACGTACAAGACGGCCATGTCCGTTCGTTGCGCGGTCTGTACCGTGAGTTCGCGAAGGACATTGCTTTTACCGCTCAAGGGCGGTCCTTCGAGCAAGACCAATCGTTGCCCTTGCTGCAAAAGTTCGAGTATCCTGGTAGTCGCCCCTCGTGGAACGAGAAAATCTGCGACGAACGGAAGGAGTTGTTCGTCCCACCCTCCGGACAGGCCTTCAATTACGATTGACGAAGTCTGACGGATTGCCTGGACCCAGATGCTGGCGTTGATGCCCATCAAGGTGCTGATCGCTTGTTTGAGGTCGTTCCCCGCAGCATGCGCAGCCTGTTTTATAAGGTTCGCAAACTCCCCTTCAGACGCCTCAGACGGTTTCCACTCCTTGCCGGTATGAGTTTCAAGCAGGATAAGTTCACTCCCGTTGGTTACGGCAACAAGCGGCGGAGCTGGATGTAGCATCCGCGCATAGGACAGGCCCTGGGCCATGTCTGATTCCTCGATGGCCTGGCTTGGGCGTTTAAGTTCCAAAACAGCTAGAGGCTGCTTGCCCCAGTAGAGCAAAACATCAGCGCGCCCCGTGACGGTGGATTGCTGTTTTCCATTAACTTCGATTAGGGCGCGACCACAATTAAAGGAGAATTTCGTCTGGTGCCGAATAGACCCTGGCGGCAGCCAAGGGAATGCGCGGCGCAGCGCTGCCTGAAGATCCGCTTCAAAATCCATCTCTGTAGGCCAGGTCGTGACTTGCTTGACGGCCGTCATCGATAGATTACTTTCCACTCCTGCGATTTACAGCCGGCACGGCACAACAGCACCGAAGACGGCGATTCGCTTTCGCCCACACTCATCACTCGCGTGACCAGTGACAGGTGAGGTGTCCTTCCGGAGTTTTATTCAGTCGCACCGGCATTGAGCATGGTATTACCAGGGTATGGTAGCCGTCGGGCATAGTCGCCCCTGGTGGCAACCAATGACTGTCTATTCCCATGCCGTCGAAATTAACGATATACACCCTGCCTTCGGAATCGCCAGCGATGCCGCTGGAGGTATCTGAGTCAAGACCGACATCATCGTAACGGACATAGAAAGCCTCGCGACGTCTGAATGCCTTTAAAGCGCACTTGGTGGCTTGTGCCGGGTTCTCTTTCAGGCCAACACGTCCACAGTTTTGCGCTCCTTCGCCTGCAATCGTGGCGAGTCGGATATTCAGCCAACCAGGAGGTACGTCCTCATCTTTCAGGTTGAGCTTGAATTCCACATACGGCGGCGGTTGCGGAGCTTCCGCTATCAGCACTGTACGACAGAGTTTGGAAAATGTACGCGGACAGACTTTATATGAACCCAAAGGCAGTTTTGCCGAGAAGTAGCCCTGCGCATCAGTCGTTACTGTCAATGTCGGGACTTGTTTGTCATCCGCCGCATTCCCGAACTCGGACCGTACATCCAACATAAAGTTTTCTTCCACCAAACCGGTGTTGTCAAACACCCTCCCCTGAAGAACTCCCTTTGTTTGGCCAGCTCTTGTGTCCGAAGATGTCTCCACTGTAGAAGAGTAACGATTGTCAGGCTGTTGAGAACTGTTGACCTGTACGCCAAACATAAAACAGAAGAGCGTAAGTCCGGTCACGTGCAATGGCAGTATCTTCGATGCGTCCATAATAAGTCCCCTCCACATATGATATTACTGTCACAGTATTATCGCACTGTCACGCCGCCGCGATTTCCATTCTGTCAATCTCTTATCACTTATCATGCGCACACACACGCCTGACATATTGACGAGCACGATTCGTCAGCGAGGGTCGGGATATACATAATTTGTTTTATTCCAATCACGGCGCGCTAAACGACACGGATACTTAGTTGCGTCGGTTGCAACGGCTCCTGGTCGTGGTATTTGAAATGGCTTGGCCAATAGGTATGTGCTTGCATTGGGTTCTGGGGCCTCATGATGCTTCACTATTCCCAGTTTATGGCCAATCTCATGCGCGGACGCCACCGCAATGAAACGATCATGGTCCAGAGTGTTCGGTAAGTCGGGATCGTAGTCGGTGTGAACCACGGCCGGCATGCGTCTCCGGAGAAGATCCGGATCCGCAAATCCACCAATGTTATTCGCGTCAAACTTTTGGAAGTATAGAAGATAGAATGTATCCGGATTGTCTATATCGATGGGTTGGCCATGGCTTGCACTTCTTTGAGAGTCGATCAGGCGGTGATACATAGGGGTTAACTCAGTATCATCAGTGCATAACGTATTGTCAGAAAATGCGGTACCATTTACAGAGTCTATCCAACCTAGCTGACAAACGGCATCGCCGGAGTGGGGTACGTGCAAGTTGCCATTTGATGGACTTACGTCGTAATGATCCAACACAACACCAGCATTTCTCACCGTGAATCCCAGATTGGCCTGTGGTCGAAAAATCCTATCCAACTGAGCCTGAAGCGTGTCCTGGTTCGGGGGCACAGGCTGCAGTCTCCCGCTTAATTCGGAGATGGCGTAGTAATCGATAAACCAGCGGTGCCAGGACTTCACGTCAACCTGCAAGATATCGCCCAAATTTTGACTAGTGACTGTATCAAAGACCTCTATTTTCACCGGCCGATTGACATCTGAAGGGGTAAGTCCGGTGAAGCGTACGTCGTGATACTGACCGTCTGCAGGAATGGTCTGGGGATCAATAGTAACTCTAATTGTGGTGTCAGCAGGTTGCTGTCCAAAAGGTGGAATATGCTGAATGAGAGTAACTGTATGCCCTGTGTTATTACGCATCGAGACAACATTAGATGCTGGTGTGACTTGTGATGACAATGTACCGTTCGCGCCAGGCAACATCTCTGTCGTCCCAACCGGAGCCATCAAGGCCGCAAGATCAGTTTTTAACTGTCCGCGATCAAAACCGGTGCAGTTCTCAGTCTCCCGTACCCCTCCTGGAATGAGGTCTTGCTGACGAACTTCTTTCAAGTTGACGTCGATTGCTTGTGCTTCGTTTAAGGGCGTTCCAAGGCCTGGGACGGGCCAGGGACCGGCCATTACTTTGTTTAGTTGATCCGATTCTGAACTGACACCCTGGATGCTTCCATTTGGGCCATTCTGCTCAAACATGCCTTCTGCCATATAAGTCGCAAAGTTTCCCAGTATCAGCGAATCTGTCCCGGGATTCCCATTTAGGTCTACTGCTTGCACGGATCCAGATTGCGACAGAATGGAGTCTTTGATGAAAGCACCACCGTCGTCGGATAGAACGACCAAACTGCCAGGAACGCTCCACTTGAGATTGCCGGTGCCAAGGTCAAACGCTGTTACAGACAATCCAAAGTGGTCGAGAAACATTGTTCCCTGATCATTTACGGCCATGTTCCCGAAAGCGGAGAAAAATGTGCTTCCTGGGAATGGAAGCGGGCTATTAAGTACGGGGGCATTGTTGACAATATTCGTAAAAAATCCCTGGAATGGGGTTCCCGGAGCAGACAGGCGTTGTGCCCAAGTCACCAGGGCGCCGCCATCTGCATTGGGAATCACCTCGTCAAAATCCACGGCTGGGAGCTGCGCTGCATTGCCATTTGTATCCGTGAAGGCCCATTGAACCGTGAAACCGCTGGCACTCATTTTCGCTGTTCCGGAATAAGAAACACTTCCGAGTTGAGTGGTAACAACCTGTCCGACCTGAGTGATGCGATGCAATTGCAGCGTCTCCGCAAATTGCAACTGACCCGATATGGTGTCAATGAAGTATGAAGGAGGGTCATTCGGATTCGGGTCAAAGTTCTGAGTTAATAGACAGGTGTCATAGTTGAAACTGGATGACACAACTGTCTCCACAACATAAACGCTGCCATCGGTACCGATGACCGGCTGAAATGAAAAATCGCCTCCCCCCGAGGGATTAGGAGGATCGAACTGTCCGGGCGGGAAAAAGGCGCTGCACGGTTTCCAGGGATGCTGAGCATCTACCGGCGTGCGATCGGGATTGATAACGCCGGGTTGCTCTGAAGAGGTATCGGAAATGTTATCTCCCATCAGCGGATTGAGATTCATTTTCAGCTGACCGGTCGTATCGTCCAGCGCGAGGAGTCCGAAATTGGTATTCGCAGTTCCCCAAAATAAGATCGTCCCATCCTGTGCAATCGCAGGGCCTGAAGTGTCTACGCCAGGAACGCTGTACGTCCACAGCTGCTTACCATCAGTTCCAAGACGGTAAAATCCGGTGGCTTCGCCTGGGCCGTTGGGATCGGACTCGTTGGTTTGTATGAGAACACCACCATCAGTCGTGGCTGGTGATGCTATCGGAAAGATATCCGTGTTCGAGGGTGCGATAGGGTTGAGCGTGACTCGCCATTGCGATCGACCACTTTCATCCAGTGCGCTTACAGTTGGGAGGTTGTCCGTCACTTCCGACAGGTACATGAAAGGATCCTCTGGATTGTTACGGCGCGACTTGA
The DNA here is from genome assembly GCA_035695325.1 of Candidatus Angelobacter sp. Classification (GTDB taxonomy): domain Bacteria; phylum Acidobacteriota; class Terriglobia; order Terriglobales; family Acidobacteriaceae; genus Angelobacter. The sequence continues at coordinate 145,013 of DASSEH010000318.1, read as the reverse complement.
CCGTAACTTCGAAGAAATTGTCTTGCACCTGCGGATAGAAGCTCCAGGCCGCCGTACCCGCCGGCAGCTGACCAACGGCATAAATTGTTGCTTTGGCCTTGGCCGTTCCCAGCGAGGACACGCCGGTAATAGTTACTTCACCGGGCGCAAGAGCTTCCAAGCGGCCAGTGTCTGGAGTTGATAAGTCAACGCTGATATCTGCAAGGGTTGATCTATCCACCTTCCAGGTGGCATCGGTTACAGGCGCGCCGGAGGGGTCCACCATGCGGAAAACGGTGGAGCTTCCTACTTCCAGATTGGTTTCGTCCGGCGTTACATAGACAGGCTGTGCAGCGAACCGGATTCCGGGTGAGAATGTGAACACTACTCCATTACTTGCGCCGCTCACAGTGGTTACAACGACCGGCCCGGAATGAACCCCAACTGGCGCTGGTACCACAATGAATCCGTCACTCCAAAACACGGGGCTTGCCGCCAGACCGTTGAATGTCAGAGTGCTGTTGTTCTGCACTGACCCGAAATTCGAGCCAAAGATAGTTACTGCAGTGCCCTCACCGCCAACATTGGGGCGGATAAATCCAATGGATGGGGGTGGTGGCAGGATGACCGTGAACGGGACACCGTTGCTGTTGGCCAGGCCACGCGATACGATCACTGGACCACTCGGGGCCAGAGGTACAGTTGCGGTAATGGAGTTGTCGCTCCAGGAAAGCACATTCACAGTTGCACCACCGAGCGTAACCTGTGCGCTGCCCTGCGCTGGACCGAAGTTGCTTCCGGAGATGGTGATCTGTGCTCCCGGAGCAGCCGTGGCTGGAGATACGGAACTAATCTGAGGCGGATTTTGATCCGATACGCTGGCCGACTCCAAGGCAACAAAGGCAAAGCCATCATCGCGCGTAACCTGATCGGTGATGGTCAGCTTTTGCCCGGCAGAGGCTGCCTGGAACTGGATGGTGTAAAGAGTTTCCGCGAACGGTTTAGTCGCAGAAGAGACGCTGACAAAAGGAGCCGCGCTGCCGTCACTCAGGCTGGCCCGCAGAGTGGACTGGCCATGGCCGGAGGCAACGTATAGATTTAGCGTCCGGGCGGTAGTATCCGCCGCCACCGTCATCTTAAATCCGTTCTTATAACCGCGCATCTGTAAGTCGGTCGCCGTGCCGGATTGGGAATCGGTGGGAGATCCTGAAGTCCAGCTGAAGCTGGTGCCGCTATTTACTGAAGCGTCGAACGGATGATCCGAGCCGTTGGCCAGCAGAGTCAGGTCGCTGATCTCCGCCGGTATGCCAGCCTTGCGGTCGAGATTGTTGGCGGGCGTTGTGTTTCCCCAATGCACCCAATCCGATGTTCCAGCGCTCAGATCGACATTCGCTGGTGTACTTGTGCTGCCGGTAAGCATGCCTCCGCCCTGAATTTGAGCGACTAACACCGGATCGGAAGTAGTCGTGAGTCCATTTGCATCCGTGGCGGATGCGGACAGCAGATGATCGCCCGCGCTCAGGCCAGTAGCCGACAATGAGTAAGGCGGACTGGTCAACTCAAGCAGTACCTGCGAATCACCCAGCAGATCAACTTTGGCCAGGGCCGTATCAATCTGGGAAGCACTGGCGGCAATGTTGATACTTGTGGCTTGATTAAAGATCTGGCCATCTGCCGGAGCCATCATGGCGACCACAGGCAGATGTGGGAAGAGTTCCGCTGAATCCAGCATTACCTGACCGACTGCCGTGGTTCCATTCCCCTGATCGTTTAATAAAACGTAATCGAGGTTTAACGTCTGGCCTGGCTGGGTAGCGCGGAAATCGATGCTGTATGTGCCGGCCAGAAAGTTGTTTGCTCCGCTGTTCAGTGATGAATCCACAAAAGAGCTGGCACTGCCGTCACTGAGAGAAGCAGTCAACTGGCTTTGACCGTTGTTGACTCCGACATACAGGACAAGAGTACGAGCGCTGATGTCGGCAGGAACACTCAGGTGAAATCCATTTCCTGTCCCGCCCACGGTAACACCGCTGACGGTCCGCTCTGCGCTCAAAAGAGGATTGCCATCTGTCCAGAGGTATTCTGTCTCGCCGCCCGTAAATGGTGCGGGTACATTACCTCCAATGGCCGTGAAGTCGCTGAGAAGCGCTGTTACTCCATCCATTCGGACCAGCGGATTATCAGAAGAAGTTCCCCAGTGTTCCCAGTCGAGTGCTTGCAATGAGGTCAGAGTTACAGCCGTGACCGTCGGACTGAAACTACCGTTCAATATGCTGCTATTGATAGAGAACGACAGGCTGTTGCTGGGGACGCCACCACTCGGCGTCACCACCACATTTCCACCAGTGGCACCGGAAGGCACTACGGCAACGATAGTGGTGTCAGACCAACTGTTGATGTTGGCAAATGCGCCGTTGAACGTGACGCTTCCAGACCCTTGTGATGATCCAAAATTACTTCCTTGAATGGTAACTGGCGCGCCACTGGAGCCGGAGTTCGGCGAGAGCGCCGTTATAATTGGCGCCGGAACAACCGTAAAATTGACAGGATTGCTTGCCGTTCCCCCTGAACTGGTGATAACGACGTTCCCGCTGGCAGCTCCTGTCGGCACGGCGGCAATGACGGATGTCGGGCTCCAACTGACGATCAGGGGAGTATTGACGCCGTTGAAACTCACCGAACCCGTGCTCCCGCCAAAGCTCGAACCGCTGATGGCGATTAAGGAGCCAATGGGAGCGGAATTGGGAGTCAAATCCGCGATGGCGGGAACGACCGTGAACAACGCGCCGTTGCTGGACGTTCCGCTACCCGCTCTTACGACGAAGTTGCCCGTAGCGGCCCTGCTCGGCACGACGACTGTAATAGTGCTGTCGTTCCACGATGTCACCGTTGCCGCTCGGGGGCCAAGGAAGACCGTGCCACTCGCCTGTGACGCACCAAACTGTAAACCGCTTATTGTAACTGTGGCGCCGGATGCGCCACCATTAGGGTTTAGCGAGGTAATCGTCTGACAGTTCCCCTTCACTGAGAGAAGAAAAACAGCAACAATAATGTAGATGAAACCGCTTTTGGCAGGAAGCCGCATAAGTATGGTGTCTCCAATATTTGCAATTGCTCAAGCTTTGACGCGACGCGTATCACAGCATTTCTCTGGTCGGTTATGAATAGCGCTCCAGTGTGGGAGCGGCTGAGGGAAATCAATTGCCAACCACGGTTGAACTCCGCTCACCGCTGGATCTCCGATCACCGCAAAACCTATCGCGTTGCTCGCTCCGGCCGCGTTACCGATCTGTATGCTGCCCGAACCTGTTCCCACGCTGTTTGGCAGGTACGCGCATACCTGCGTATCCGCCCACACCGCCGCTGCGAACTAAATGGCTGGTTGAAAATGGAGCCGCTGTTGGCGGGTTAAATCAGAGGAAGCGCGCGGGGATCAAGCGTGTCACTGGACCTGCACTAAAAACTATTCTCTGATTCCTGATTGATTGGCGCTCCGAAACGGAGCGGCTGGCGGTGATTGGGTCGCCATCGCGTGCAAAGATGGGCTAAACAAACTCAGTGTCGTTTTGGGCAGATCCCAGTGATCGGTTGTTGTCTCTAACAGAATACCAGCTACTCTCAACTGCACGCCTCACACCGTCGTAGCCTGGCAAATGCTAAGCGCAGGGTCAAAATGGAACGCGACCTGCGGGCAACGAACGGTGGCAGGTCGTAGACCAGTTCAAAGTCGCTTACCATTTCCATTACCGCTTCCTCGCCCGCAACGTTGCAGAGAACATCCCCTGCTGCCTGCCAGCGCTGCTTTTGCGCAAGGCCGGGCAGATTACTACCATTCAGCAGGACCTGGTACTTGTCATCCCGATCACTCAAAAAAACAAATTTCCAGTCTGAAGCGTCGAGTTCGAGAGGATGCATGCCGGGATTTTCGATTTGGAGTCTGTAATTCCACTCTTTCGGCATCCTGGCCGCATAGAACTCCCAGTGTGTAAGGACAGGTGCGGAGGATATGATTTGTTGCGCGGTATCGCGCAGTTCCCGGTCCATGTTCGGGGAAATGGTGAACTGACGGGCCGCGATTAAGCCGGGGGTGATCTCCCATCTCAATGCTGGATGGAGTTCGCGCACACGGTCATCGAGCCGACTCATCAATCCGGGCCGCTCTATGCCAGCGATCAGGGGATCGGAGACTTGAGCGAACCACGCCCAGAATTCCTCAATTTGCTCTTTATCGATCTGTTTCATTTCACCTTACTCCGTGTGGCAGACACCGACGGAAAAACACGGTCTCTGGATTTATTCTCATCGGGCGCTGAAGGTATAGAGGGCTCTCGTTGCCCGCGGCATAACTGCACCATCCCGTGAAATGGCGATAGTCTCTTCCAGTACCTGGCCGTATTGATAGCGAAAGAACTGGGTTTCGAATTCACTGTTTTCAGCTGTAGTCTTTGGTCTATGCAACGCCTTCTTTAGCGCCGGACTTATTCCCGCCCACCACCTTGCATACAATGTGCGCGCTTGCGCAAGGGAGTATCGGTTTCTAAAATCCATCAGCGCCGCGCTTTGCAGTTGCATTTCATCGACAACGACGGATTCGCGAAGATCCTCTCCACCTGTCATCCTCAAATAAAAGTCGGCAACATCAGAGGCCAAATCGGGACTCTTTACCTGAAGTCCCACAGCCCCGATCAATTCGTTAAATCCCTTCTCGGGATCAGAGAAGCCTGCGAGCAGAAATGTCCTTCCGTCGGGAGCGATACCCATCAGCCATTTTGGAGGATCTCTGTCGACGAAGAGAGTGGTGCCCGCTACGTGGCCATCGCGCACATCGAACATGGACACCGTGATCTCGCAAAACTCAATCTGCCTGACCGCTGCGGGGTATACAGAGGACGCGCTTACCTGTAGCGCAGTAAAAGCCTGCCGCAGTGCTGGCAACGGGGTGACCTGAAGAGATGCATTTTGGGCATGCAGGTCGTCATGAATGAGCGCCTCGACATCCTTCGGCACAATGATGCAGGAGGCGCCGGCATTCTCAACTGCCTGAGACAAGCCGGCCTGAAGATACAGGGCAAATAGCAGCGGCGCCAAAAACATGAGTTTCATATTTCCCCCTCTTCTGTTCCGTCTGAATTCAACCGAAACATGATTGAGTCGTCAGTCAGCTCGTGCTCTTCCCCGCAGGACTTACAACGCTGCACGTTCGCAATCGCTACGGGCAGGAATCGGATGGAAGTGGCCCTATGAGCCAGGTAGTGATGAAAGCGGTGGACCAGCTCAAACTCCGTGATGACGTCCATTACCAATTGCTCGCCCAGAATGTTGCACAGGACGTCTCCAGCAGCCTGCCTGCGTTGACTATCTGTCAGAAGAGGCAGGTTTTTGCCGCTCAGTAACACATGCCATCCACCATCCGGAGCACTGAGCAGAATGAACACCCAGTCGTTTACATCCAGCTCAACAGGCCGCTCAGCATGGCTTTTCAAAAGGACTTTATAGTTCCATTCTTTCGGCGTCCTGGTCGCATAAAATTCCCAATGAGGTAACACGGGAGCGTTGAACAGAATTCTTCGCGCTACCGGGAGCAGATCGCGATTGAAGTTCGGTGAAATGGTGAGCTGCCGGATTGTTTTCATTCCAACGCTTATTTCCCAGATCAATCCCGGATGGAGGCCGCGCACAAGGTCATCGAGCCGGCTCATCAATCCTGGCCGCTCTATACCAGCGATCAGGGAATCGGAGACTTCAACGAACCATGCCCAGAATTCGTCAATTTTCCTGGGATCGACTGTTGTCATTTCGTGACCAATCATTACGTGTCCTGGCTGTCTGCGGCTTCGCCGCGCGTTTTTCTTACGTGGTTTTGGCGCCGTGTAAGCGATGGTTGAATCAGAGGAAATATTCGGTAGCACATTTCCTCTGATCCGGGGTTAAGGAATGGCGCTCTGGCAGGAGCGGCTGTGGGTTATCATGTCGCCATCACCTCTCGAAATATGATGGGCTATGAGGTTGCTTACACCATATGCTTGCTCACCGGCGCGGAAACTGTTTGCGCGCTGCGCCGTCAGAGCTGCAAATTCTGTATGGCCGCGTCCAGCAGGCGAATCGACGTCCACTCTGCGATCGACGACTGGAAGCCGCAGCCGAATTCAAAATCCTCGATTCTGTCCATAACCACGTCTTCCCCGAGCAGACTGCACAGAACATCTGTAGCCGCCTGCCGACGCTGGTTTTCGTTGAGCGGGGGCATTGTCTTCGAACTCAGCAGCACGGCTTGTTTTCCGTGGAAACAATGCACCAGAAGGAAAACCCAGTCGGAGACATCGAGTTCAATGGGCTGCCCCTTGTGGTTGTCGATCTGTATTTTGTAGGCCCATTCTCTCGGCTGGCGCGTTGGGTAAAACTCCCAGTGGGCCAGCACAGGCGCGGCGTGGATGATCTCTCGTGCCGTTTGCCGCAATTCCGGGTCGAGGTTGGGCGAAATCGTAAACTGGCGGGGCCTGAATCCGCCCGGGCATATCTCCCAGGTCAGGCCGCGATGAATCTCGCGCACTCGCTCGTCGAGCTGTCTTATCAATGCCTCATCCTCAGGCGCGGCCATCAGCCGGTCCGAGACGGTGATGAACCATTCCCAGAAATCGTGGATTTGTTTCAAATCCGCTGAAATCTCTTCCCGCCTGTATCGCTTCGATCGTTGTTCACACACATTGCACTCCTGACTCGAGACAGTTACCGGCCGCCGGGACCATGATGGTTTCCCGCAGCAAGGAAATTGGCTTTGATCTCGTGGCAATCATCGAGGGCATGCGGCGTACAAGTTCAAAGCCATCCATGGCATCGAGGACCATCTCCTCGCCCAAAATGTTCACAAGCGCATCCCCGGCTGCCTTCCAGCGCTGCTTTTTCGCGAGTGGCGACACATTTTCTCCACTCAGCAGCACCTGATGCTTCCCACTCGAGCAGCACAGCAGGACGAAGCTCCATTTCGATACATCGATCTCCAGATGGCCCGCGCCGAACTTCCTGACCAGCAATCTGTAGTTCCAGTCTTTCGCCTGTCGCACGGCGGAGAGGTCCCAGTGCTTGAGCGGCGGAGCAGCGAATATGATCTCCTGCACAATGCCCCTCAAGTTGGGATCGAGGTTCGGTGAAATAGTGAGCTGTCGTGGCCTCGATGCGCCGGGCCTTATTTCCCATATCAGCCCTGGATGAATCCTGCGCAGACGGCGATCGAGTTGGGTTGTCAATCGTTCCTTCTGAACTCCACGAATCAGTTTGTCCGAGGAACGGCCAAACCATTTCCAAAATGGGTCGATTTGCTGGGCATCAAATGTCTTCATTTCGCCCGCCTCCCGCGCGAAAGGTTTACCGCTGGATAAGGCGTGGTGGTTTGCAAACGCGCAATGGAGGGAACGCAGACGCAGGGCAGCAGCGCCATAGCTATCCGCCACAGTTGCAGGCGTGCGCGAACACAGAGAGCGAATGCCCTGTACTCCAGGCACAGCTCGATTAGCGTCCGCGCCGCCACCTCCCGGCAGATGTCGCCCTCGTCTTTGCCATTCAGCGCTTCCGACCGAGCCCACCTCTGCATGACCTCCGCCTTTTCCTGAGTGTTCGCAATGCAATCGAGGGCCAGTTCGATCTGCTTTACCTGACTTCGGCGAAACTCGGCCTTGCTCAGAGTCAGTCGTCTCAGCTCTTCGGCGCCCTCGTCAAAAACCATCTGTACGTCGTCGTAATATCTGCGTTGGATGTAAGGCAGCACTTCAGCCGTGGTGATATCGCGGCCGTGGCGCGGCCACAGCCAGCAGTCCACCCGAAAGCACAGTGAGAAAAACGAATAAACCAAATTGACGAATGCCTGGCTCCCTTTGCCGAAACAACGCACCGACTCAGAGGCGTCTTCAGCACACTGGCAGATACCCGGTTCCGTCAGACCAACTCCAGCCCGCAGGTGCGTTTGTACACACTCTTTCGACATCACGGCCTCCTAACGGCAAAATCTCCAGTCGCTCGGGCCTGCGACGGTTTCACGCAGCAAACGAATCGGCTTTGTGCTCATAGCGGCCAGTGGCTCAAGGGTATTGAGCAGGCAAAAGTCACTGATCACATCCAAAACCACTTCCTCGCCCACCAGATTGACAAGAACGTCAGCGGCCGCCTGCCGTCGCTGATTCTCTGTGAGTGGTGGCACATTCTCGCCATGGAGCAGGACCTGATATGCGCCAGGGCGGAAGTACAGGGCAATGAAGACCCAGCCGGAAGCGTCGATTTCAATGGGGGTACCGCGTCCGGTTTCCACCGTGAGTTTGTAATTCCACTTCCGACGTGGTCTGGCATGTTGGAACTCCCAGTCTTCGAGCGCCGGGGCCGCACTCACAATGTTTTTGGCTGTCTCGCGCAGGTCGGGGTTGAGATTGGGGGAAATGGTGAGCTGACGGCGCTTTGAATGGCCTGGGCCTGTCTCCCAAATCAGGAACGGATGAATGGCGTACAGATGGTTGCTCAGCTCCATCTGCAGCAGCGGATCATGAGTTCCCGCCAAAAGGTCGTCAGCGACGCTCAGGAAGCAGCGCCAAAACTCTTCGATCTTCTTACCTTCGTCCGCCCGCTGCAGTTCAATTTCCTGCGGGGTACTGAAACGAATCACCATAGCTCTTTCCTAAACGGAGTGAATCGGAGTGAGATAAAGCCGCCGGTCGGCTGCTTGTGACGCTCAGAAGTATCGTTCCTGAGGTCGAGACTCTTTAGCGCTCCTGGCTGGAGCGGCTGAGAAGTAATTGATCGCCACCATCACCTGGTGGGCAAAGAGTATGAAGTTGTTTCACAACAGAACTCTCCATTTCGTGCTGATTGAGTGTTCTGTCGCAGGCCTTACTCTCTGGATTCCGTTGCGAGCTTCCGACGCCTGTGACGCATAACTTTTAATGGGGACACAGTACGGCAAAAGCTCGCCAACGGTTCTCTCGCTTCGCGTGCCGGCACATTCCCCAGTGAATACTGCCGTGCGATTCCCTCGAAGTAAGACGAACCGAACTTACGCGACAGTATTCGCCATGTCAAGACAAATCTGTTACTTCGAAGTATCATTACAGTTTGTACTATACACGAACTTACTCATGCTCAGCGCGATTACTTATGGCGGAGTGATTCACAGGAAGGACTGATTTGGCTGACGACACAACAGGACGCGAGCGATTTCATCCGGGGTTTTATGCCAAGGACGGCACTATTTACTTCAACGTTGGTGAGTTTCTACGAGAGCACAACTTGCCCGATCTGCCGGAAGTACGGGCCATGCTTTGTGAAGAGGTGTTGAGCACATTCGATGAGAACGACGTCAAGATAATCGACTGACCGGCCCAACGTCCGGCCATAGATCTCCTGGATGTTCGCTCACGCGGAAATCCCTACACAAACATGACAGGTGATCGAATCGGCTTTGCGGGCAGGGTGGTGGGCAGGCACGAAGAGAGACACCCCAATACGGGAAGAACAATATCAGGCGATCTGCGCAGCACGGCTGGCAGTTCAAGACGATCTGCTTATTGCATCGCCTCAGGAGTGCGGCCAACAAACAGTAGCCAGTTCAATCTCATTCAGCATTCTTGAAGCCTTCGCATCGGCACCTTTCACAATACTTCCGCCATGCGTGAGTACACATGGTCGCCATAGCTCCGTGCCAGCCTCAGCGCCGCTCTCCTTGCCCGCCTATACAGAAATATCAGGTTGCCGCTTCCGCTTTCCACAAGCGCATCAAAGTCGGGTGGGGCCACCATTGGCACGACAGCCATGCGCAGCAGCCAGAAGTAAAGCTTCATTTGAAGCCGACATCCAAGCACCTGGCAGTAGAAGGCCGACATCAACAACTTATGGCTAATAAGCCGTAAGTCGCGATACCGACTTAAAAGAATACTCCTCCGGAGCTCATACCAGCCGAGTCCCCGCAAGCAGCTGGCATTGCGTGTCACCTGCCGGATGAACTCCAGAGCTGATCCGATGCGTCTTCGCTGAAGGTCCCGAAACCGTCGAGGCGGCAAGACCTCGCGGAAGTCCGTATCATGATCCGGATCCAGCATCTCCGTCATTTCTGACAGCTTGGGCTTTTGTAAATACGGAATCCTGTCATGAATTGTGAGGTTGTACAACCGATAGGCCCGCAAATAGAGCGCGACAGCAAGGAACACGCCCGTTGCCAAACAGGGAAAAAACAGCGCGTGACGTAACTCAGAAATCATATTTACTCTTTCCCAGATCTTTCAATATACGGATACTCCATTCCGCATCATCGAGTATTTCCGCCGCCTTGCTCGGAGACAACTCCTCTGGTGGTGTAAGCACCATTGCTTTGGCAAATACACCGAGCCAGACTGCGATTCCGCACAGCTGGGCCACTGGAGTCGCATATTTCAGCAACAAATTAACCCTTGCGCCAAACTCTAGCTTCAGTCCATAGGCTGCCCAGTATTGGAGAGACGATACTGCGAATCCGATGACGATCCCAAATGGATAACGATGCCACTCAAAACCAAAACACCATACAAAAAGAAAAAACAGAGCCACTAAGCCCAACGTGACGTAATTAACTGCGGTGACAACCGCTAGCAAGGCCGTAAACACCGGCGGAGCCTTAGAGGGGTGCTGGAGCGCATACCATATCGCTGGCCCCATAATCGCGGCAATTACAGCGGGATACACAAAGCGGAACGCCTTGAACTCATAAAAGTCAAGAAACTCCCATTTGAAGCTTTCGTGCAGAGCCAGTAACGTGGTGATTACATACACGATATCTGTGACCGCATAGCATTTGAAATATAGTGTGTAACTTGCACGAATAACAGAGAGGCGTACAACAGAGATCAGCAACGAACATATTACATAAGAGACAAAATATGGAAACTCGCGATACACCTTGCGTTTCACCAGCATGAAGGCCAAGAGTTCCATCGGAACCATCAAGACAATGCCGAGAATGAGATCTCCTGTCCCCATAAGCTATGCGCACCGATTCAGCGATTGAGCCAGCAACTCACAGCTTACCCTGGACATGTAGATTCAGCCACAGGATATGGCGAGAACGGCAACTGGCAATAATTAGAAATCTCTAATGTTTCACGGTGCAGTTAATTGCGTCTGACCTGGCGCATAGCGCGCGCCAGGCCAACGCACAGACTTTAGTGCCAATTAGGAACTTACACCCGCGAAGGGGGGCAGGGGGTCGGGTAACACACAGGAACTGGTTCCGTACCGCCAAATTCGGGGGCCGCCGACATGCCGCCAACCAGAAGGACCACCGCAATTGTGAGAATTGTTAAAAGTCTACGCTTCATTGTGTTTTCTCCGAGGAAATAAGATTTGACAAAGAAGCCGGTCGCCCAGGACTGGCCCCCCGGCATCCCGTCCTGATAATGATAGGACTGTTCCGAATGGGGAAGGCAATAATTATCTTATTGAAAACACGTGAGTTCCGTGGCGCTGCGTCAGACAGACGACTCGACATGCCCGTTTCAGGAACACAACGATGGAACTGCGGCGATTTGACTTTTGTACTTCGGTAGTGGCAGACTTGTGACACTTTGAAGTATCTCTTGAGTAAGCCCAGTTACACTGAGATACCGCGACTTACCGGAAGGGCGCGATCAACTGTATTTCAGCGCCGTTTCGATCCGGGTTATGGAACAGAAACACCAGGGTAAGCCAACACAGGCTAAGGCATGTACGCTTCCGCTGTATTTGTTGGAGCAAATTCGACAAGCCTCCGGCAAATACGGAGTTCAGGGTCGTGCGCTGCAGGTCGACTCTCAACTGTTGGTTCGCCTGAAGACACATAACTGTTTGGAGCCGAAATTTTATGAAGCAGAAGCGCAAGGGGAAGGCAAAGGGGAAGGCAAAGGCAGGAGAGTTAGCGCGGTTAAAAGCAAGACGACTCGGTGAAAAAACGCAGGCCAAGGCGTTTACTCTGCCGAAGCCTGTTTTGGAAGAAATTCGCAAAGCCGCCGCCATTTACGGATCGCAGGGCCGTGCGTTGCAGGTTGGCTCCGAACTTTTGGTTCGGATGAGGAAACATCTGCGTCTGTCCGCTCTGAAAGCTCCCATGGTGCGAATGACGTACAGACTCGCGCCGCGCACCATTGAGGTGATCGGCAAACTGTCCGGAACGATGTATGAGGACGAGCCGCACGTTCTAGCTGCGTGCGTTGAGGCACTGAAGATCAAGAAGCTCTGATTCCGCCGGGGATTCATTCCACCAAGACAAGGTCGATAAATAAAGTAAGAGGTGTCCGGAGCGCACTGGGCAGTCCGCGCTCCGGATTTCAGTGCGAATATACACCAAACATTCACAGCTTAGTGAAAGAGGATCTTTGTCATGTATGTCCTCGCTGAGGTTCTTTCTAATCGTGTCGTATCACTGCATTAGCGAACGCAGGGGTACGGATAGCAGACAGGCGCGGGCTCTCCACCATCGAAAGTGGATACTGCGCTCGCACCGCTTGCTGCAACCAATACCGCAGTTGTGAAAAGTCTAAAGAGGATCTTTGCCATGTTTGCTCTCCTTAAGAGTGATCAGAGTTGACAAAGGCAGCCAGCGGCTTAAACCGTTCTCCGGCAGAGCCGCGCAATGCCGCCTCCCGCCATCCATGATACCGGGCTGACAACCGAACAACACACGGGTTATGACTAACCTTTTGCCGGATTAAGGCCCTGTCCTTCCGGAATCAGGAAACTGTTTTCGCTCATGCAATACTCTGCATTCTCGGCCATAAGATGGCAACAGCTTCCAGAGTTGACGCTCAACGTCAACTTACAAAGGAGATACGCCATGAAAAAAGCTCTGAGCACTTTTGTCCTCCTCGCCGCGGTTGTTGTCACTGCCAACGGCTCAATTACCTCACAAATTCGTCGCGACGGACCGACCCCTCTTCCCTGCTATCCCTTCTGTTCGAGCGCAACAAAGTAACGGAAGTACTGTTCACAAACTGTCGTCTCCGGACGAATACTTAACTGACGAGTATTCTCCGGAGATTCAGAAATGGTGTACGACACTCTGATCCGCGATCTTTGGCCCGTTGGCCTCGCTCTTCAGGCGGCCCTTACGCTCATTCTGTTTCGGAAAAAAGCCTGGGCCACATTTCCCTTTTTTGCCGCTTACTCTGGTTGTTCCTTCGCCACGACGTTCATTCTCTTTCTCCTGCGGCATCATCCAAAAGCATATTTCTATGCCTACTGGCCGTCTGAGTGTCTGAGCGTTGTGCTCAATCTTGGAGTCATGTACGAGGTGTTCCGACAGTTATTTGGCGCCTACAGAGCTCTGAAACGGATGGCCTGGACGGCTCTTCAGTGCGCGCTTGCTGCTCTCGTGTTGATTGGCGTTGGAGTGTTCGCAACGAATGGGTCATCTGAACGCTGGCACGTCATGGGCGCGGCCCTGTTTGGCATTGAAGAAGCGATCCGGATCATCCAGCTTGGTGTTGTCGTCTTTCTTTTTATTTTCTCGAGGCTGTTCCTGCTTCACTGGAGACAGCCTGTCTTCGGTATCGCTCTTGGCATGGGCATTTTTGCCTCTGCAGAAATATTCGTAACAGGGTCATGGCTACGAATTCAGGGCGTGCCGCTTGGGCTGTTGAGCCTTGTCCAGATGCTTGCTTTTGATGCCGCCCTCATCACCTGGGGAGCCTACATGCTCCTGCGCGAGGATTTCTCCATAACATCAGCGCTGCCACCGCGGTCAGAGCTGGAGCGGTTGAACAGCCTGCTGAGCAGGAGTATCTATCAATGATCTCCCATTTTGTTCCAATCTGCCTGATTGCGTTCCTGGCCCTGAGTGCCGCTGGAGTTGTTATCTCTTGCTGGCATTTATGGCTTGGCAAGGCTGGCTCTGTAGTGCTGAGGCCGCTTGATGTGGAAGCCCTTGCAATCGTTCTGGATCTGGAAGACGAAAGATTCCTGAAATCCAGGCTCTCCGTGTCTGCCTTCACGTGCCTGAAGCGGAAGCGTATCCGGCTTGCCTTGCGATACCTGGACCGAGTCTCCGCCAATATGCGTGCCATTCTGCGCATTCGAAATACAGAATGGCTCACTGCCACAAACAATGCCCAATTTGATTCGGCCGCGAGTCTTGCGTCGGACATTGCGAGCCGGATTCGGATGCAATGCCTCGTCGCATATGCACAGCTGTCCCTTGAATTCGTTTTCCCGACACATCAGTTCACCGCGCCGGCGCTGATAGGCGACTACCGTTCTCTCAAAGCCGTTCTCGCGGAGATGCGAAAGATGGCTGCGGCATCACAACTCGCCGCCGTTCCGGTCATTTAGGGATCGCTGGGTTCCAGCTTATTTTGCCGGTCGTGGCCGCTTGGGCGCGAGCAGCCCGCTGCTGATGTGACCGAAGTGCCAGCAGACAGCAATAGAACGCTCTTCGTTCTGTCTGCTATAGTTTTTCCTGGATGCTTGCTCTAAGGCTAATCGTTTCCCGTAACGGTCTACACCCCGAAGGTTGTTTTCTTTCAGTCAGCACTGGTGATACCGGTGCGAACTGCCAAGCCAGATGGCCGAATCTCAAAGAGAAGCTGCGCGACGTATTAAGTCTGGGAGACGCTGAGCTGATCAGGATGGAAGGCGAGCTGTTTTCCACCGGAAAGACGAAGATCGAACAGATCAATCCAAGTCCAGCCTGTTTGCGGGCCCTGGGACTCGAGTGGCCAGTCCGGTGAACCACATGTCTCCGCCCTGAGACTAATTCGTTGCCCGGTCTCGATGGATAATTTGGGTACTCACCACAAACTTCCGTCCAGCGTTTACCCGCGAGTCAGCTGAATCGTTGCTCTCCTCTTGCGTGAAGTCATGTGATCTGAATCAAATCATCAGGAAACGCGAGTTGCTCCAGCATAGGCAGTGCTCGCCCATCAGCGTCAACGCCCCCAACCTGTGCGAGACCAGCCCACTGTGCATCGAAATGTTCAACTCCGTAACGGGCTTTGGTTTCAACCACAGCCGGAGCACTGACCAGAAACTCCTCCCGAGTTGGATAAGTCATTTGACATGCGCAAAGCGTGAGGTACTGGAGCCCATGGAGTTCGTGGGCAGGCAGCCCCTTATTTCCGGCGATTTCAAAGAGGCGCCGATTTGCGGCCTCTGCAGAAGCGAATTCTTCCAGGCGCTCAACGCAACGGCTGGTTGTTCCCTTCTTGCCCGCGTTGAAACCGATCACACGTTTCCTGCGTCCTGACTCCTCGTAGATCGCCTTTGCTTTATAGATTCTTCGAACTCGATAGAGCGCCCAACTGTGTGTCAGCATGAGCTGGTCAAATGCTTCAATCGCGGCCTGATTACCGCTGTTCAGCACAACCGTGTACAGCGGCTGTTTTTTGTATAGTTGTGCCCTCGGGTTCATGGCGAGGCCTACTCGTTCCAGAAACATTGCCTGCGCAGTCTCCTCGGGAAACTCTTTCTGTCGTGCTGTGAGGGCGCCGCTAATCTGAGTAAACGGACAGAAAGGGCAAGCGGATTTATTCCAATTGACGCCCAGTATCGCGTGGATATGGGAGAGACAGCGGGCACGGTCCCAGCCCCATTCAACCAGAGGATAATGTCCAATTCGGGTTGGATGGTCATAACTCCGGGCGTCCGCCACTCTCCCCAATTCGTCATTGTTAAAGCCGAAACTGACCCGGGCTGCTATGGCGGCTTCACTGTCTCTTACGCGGCCGCTTTCAGAGAAGTTGTAGCCGAAGGTGTGACGAACGCTGCGTTGAATATTGGACGCCAGCCAATTCTCGATTACGAAGGCCTTGAATTTCAGACTGCAATGATGCGCTCCGCCGTACTGCGGAACAGTGCCCGCTGACTGCAGCTCCTGATAAAGCGTGTAGGCGCCGCTGGCGAAGAGTTTTTGCGGGTCGCGGCTGTCATCGAGAACGACAATTCCATCCTTCTCCTGATGGCCTCCACGCCCGAGCTGTACATAACGAATGCCATACTCACGAAACAGTGGGAGCACGTGGGTTTCGAAGTTCCTGATTGTATCGGGCCACTCCCTGCCGGTCATGGCGGTTACGACAACGAGATCCTCCAGGTCAAAGTCGCGCGTTGAGGGCTCTAAAATCCAGCGAAGCAGAATGGCGACCGACTCGACACCGAGGCCATTAGACAAAACGGGTACGGGGTTTTTCATTTGCAGTGTGCGGATGGTTAACAGCGATTCAGACGAGCCTGGTGAACGGGTGTTGGGGACGGGGCGAGGTGTTACTCAATTGTGCTTTGCACACGGGAAAGCAGATGAGGCCGATGCTCACCGATCCATGTCATAGCGGCTGCCGGATCAATGAAGCATTCATAGCCGGGCCTGTCCTTCTTATAGGCGACAATCCTCAGGTAGATGAAGACGCTACTCACCTGCTCGTGGAATCCGGCGATGAATTCCGCCACGCGGTCTGCCGCATAATCTCCGCCCCAGCCACAGCTTGCAAGGTCCACGATTTCTTCGTCACTGGCCTGGGAGAACCATTGTTCCGCATCAAAGGTTGCTTCTACTACGTAGTCGTCTGTGTGGCATTCGGCTGGTACTGGCATATATTCTCCCGACCCACAATGGCAGTCTCCGTGCCAATGTTTTCAGTATTTGTCCATCCGAACCGACTCACCAGAGATTGTGTAAATCACCTTCGAAGTGGTTTCCCAAAACGCGATCATTCCACGGACGCGAATAACGGCGGAATCTCAGCTGGAGCGAACGCTTCCTGTACTGTCCTCCAAAACCCCACTCCGCCGTCTGCGAGGATTCCTGTTCCGATCAGGGTCAGGGTGGCGGCTGCTGAAGGATGCGACCGGATCCAACGGAGAAAGGCATCCTTTGACAAATCTCTGGCGGAAGCGATGGCGTTCGGCGCCACTTGTAATGCCCTGCTCAACGGCACCCCACAGATCGCGGGTTGTCGATTACCATGCTCATCGAGACCATAGCGCTCAAGGTTGTTGCGAGGGACGGTGAGTCCAGCTCTGGCCGCCCTCATGATCAGGAGTTCATGCCGCGCTCTGGCAATTTCTCTTCGGGCGCGACTACGCTCTTCGCAGCGCCATTGGATCAGCAGCGCAGCGAGGTCCCTGCGATTGAGCCAGGGGCGATACACGCCTGCATCCTGAGCAATAACCGTTAAGACCGGGCGCGACTTTCGAGAAAGAGTGTTCTCGGTCTCCCACGACAAGGCAGCACGAACATCACGGCGGCGCACAATGCCTTCGGCGACAACAATCTTGCTTCCGCTGAGATTGACTCCCCATACACGCGCTAGAGCACGTACATGGTCGGCGCCATAACGGCAGATCGTGGATACTGAATATTGCTCGGGCTGAATGGCAAGAATGGACCATTTCGGAACCGCTTGTGAGTGCGCCGTCAGCTCGTACTCTGCCGGGGTCATCTCGTGAAAGGGTTTATCCGGAATTGTCATACGACGCTCATAAGGCAAAGAGGTCCGCTATCAGTCCAGCGTGCCTGCCATCAGATTGATCTTTGAAACGCACTTGTCCATCCGTGCGGCACAAATCAGATCCTCGCTAACCTTTTTCCGCGCTCTCCGCAGAGTCTCAGTGTTAGGAGCAAGCGGGAGACGACGCAGCCTCTCCTGTAATCGGTAAACGCGCACCGTCATGCCCAGTTTTGCAGCTTCAATTTGTTCTGTATTCATTGGATCCTTAGTCGTGGAATTACATCCAGAGTTCTTTTTCGCACTCTGGCGCCTGCCGTATCGCAGAGCTTGAAGTTCGGCACCCGCCTTTGGATCAATTCACGCCAAACAGCGATCCCTGAAAGGGGTTTGGCTCGCGTGTGCGCTTGCCCCTGCGTCTGCCGGAGAAGACTGACTGGCCGAACAATGTCGGTGTGGGTATTGCGGTGAAGTCCGTGACAAGTTGCGGCTGTTCCATCGCTTCCCGCCATGGGAAATCGATACCCAATCCGGGCGCGGGATTCTCAGGCTCCGCCTCTTCAAATGCCGGCTCGTCCAGAGAGACAGCCGACCATTGATGCGCCGCAGTGGGAAGCTGGTCATGCACTTGTTTGAGCTGAGCCCATACGGCATCGGCCGTCTCGCCGATACCGTTCTTTTCGACTAGTTCACGTGCCATGGCCGAGAGCATGTCATCATCTTCCTCGACGTCATGCAGTCCTTCGCCGGCGAATTTCCCCTCCAGTGTCAGCGCGACCAGAAGCTTCTTGCCCATAAGGCGCAGACACTTGGTCTGCATAGTCCCCTCCTGACATAAAAAGAAGACCCGGACAGGCCGGTCCTGACCGATACGCCAGGATCGACGGCTGGATTGACGAAGCGTGTGAAGTGAATATCCCGTCTCGTAAAAGATCAAAGTGGGAAAATCAAGCAGGTCCAAGCCTGTTTCCACCAGCTTCGGATGGCCGATGATGACCTGCACGCCTTCGGCGACCTTGCGGGCGTACCATGCCTCGCGCTGCGTGGTCGGAACGGAAGATTTGAGCACCGCCGTCCGGATGCCAGCGCGCGCCAGGATCTCGCTGATCCTTGCGGTAACGTCGTGTGTTTTGGTGTAAACAGCAAAGATGTGGCACAGACGCCCCTGGTCCAGCTCCGCCTTAACGATGTCGAGCAGTTCCCGCTCTTTGGAATACAGGCGGTCCTCGGGCAAATCTTTGGGCTCGGCAATGACGAACTTTTCCCAGTGCCGGTCCCTTATGCGTCGTTTCCCCCAAATCTTGCCGAGTCCAAAGGGCCGGTCGGGATAAAGGAGCAGCGTGTTCAGCATTTTGCTGATGACGGAACGATTTTTTCGGTTCTCCTTCAGACACTTTGTAATGTCCTGTTCCAGCTTCGAGTATGCGGCTTGCATCTCTTCGTCCATGGGGACGCTGACCAGCCGTTCTTCGTAGGGCGGAAGCTTATCGGCGATATCTTCGAGGAATACAAACGCGCACAGGCCCATCAGGAACTCGCCAAACAACAGCGGCGAGGCGCCCGGCTTGTGCTTTACGATCGTGGTAACGCGGGCATCGGAACAATTGTTGTCCGCCGGCTCGACTGTCTCGATCGTTTCAAGGACACCGTACTCATTGACGAACATTCCGCAGCCGCTGGCGCCCCAGACGAAGCCCTTTTCCTTCATCTTCGCGGACTCAAGCCGCCACAGGAGATTGTTCAGGTCTCTGGCGTACCCGCCCATAAGGGTTCCGGTTAGTCCGACAATGCGACCGGCGCACGAGTTCAGAGTGCCCATGGCATTTCCCTGCGCGGTGTCGCCAGCCAGTTGATGCATTTCGTCGCAGACGGCGTAGTCAAAGAACCCGTGCATGTAGCGCCCGATAAAATCGATAGGCGCCTCTCGCTGAATCTTGTCCCTGTCGGCCTGCCACAGAGGAGCAAAATGGGAGCGGCATTCGTGCCCAGTACGGTCGATGATGACCTCGGATATCTTCGTTTCCTTGAAGTCGGCGGCGAGCAATCGCTCTTCGTTAACCAGAACAGGCACTCCCGTTTCAGGATTCACTACGCAACCGTAGTTTGGTCCCGAGGTGGGAATCTGGAAGGCGTGCCGCCAGAAGTAGCCGAGTTTTGCTCTTTCGCGCCCAACGACGAACAAGCTTGGGCCCGGACAAATCGAGTTCCAGCGCTCCCGAGCACTCTTGAAGGATTTGCGCAGGCGCAGATCGGGAAGGGTCGTATGCAGCCCCTTGCGCACGATGCGTTTGCCCTGCAGCTTTACCTCGTTGACGCCGTGCGGGATCTTTGGATCACCGGCATTGCGAAGGTCATCGATCATGAATACGCGAAGACCAGGGAGGGTAAAGAGTGCTTCTCGCGCCCACTTTTCGACCAGATGTGGCGGCACCATTGCCATAGCGGTGTACGGATTTCCGTCGGAGTGTACGTGGATCGCACCCAGGGACATCAAGGTCTTTCCCGTTCCGCACTCGGCAACGATGGCGGCCGTTCGCCTTTCCTCCCAGCGCTTCGCAACGCTCATCAGGGCAATCGCCTGTGCCGGAAATGGCCGGCGCAGCAGCTGTCTCACACGCGGCGATATCGGGTCTTCAAAGCGCTGCAGGGCCGGGTAATCGTGCAGAATTCGTTCTCCCAGCTCTTTGGAGAACGTTTTCATATATGCGTAGATATCAGTTATGTTGTCATGCTCCATGAAAGCGCCTCTTTGGCGGGGATGCTTGGTGCAGATGGGCAATATGGTGGAATCTCACCGGCAGAAATGAGAGGAAAGGAAGGAGCGCCCGCTATCGAAAAGAAACAAGCGGACGCAATTTGATCAGCTTGTGAGTCGTTCAGCTGGATACTTCGGGGTCATGCAATAAGATCTTTTCCAGAGGGACGCCTGGCCATACGGCCGGGCCGTTGACTTCCGGGAAGTGAATTTCGCCGGCTTGTATTCCCTCCGACAGCCACTGCAGGAACTCTGATTTAGTCCCGGTCACCAATACCGGATCAAGCCCCAGACCGGGGATCGGAGTAATGGCGAGATGATCATCGAGCTTCCTGTAAAACCAGTCGGCCCATTCTGGTACCGCTGGAAGGCCAAATATCTGAGTCAGTGAACTCCAGAGGAAGTCGCGTTCCGAGTTAGCCAGGAGAGTTCTCCCGCTGGTTTCAGAACTGTTCATGGCCGCAAACTCGCTTGAGACCGCAATCAGATGGCGCAAGGGCCGTTTGCTCGTCGATAGCTGAATTGATGCCCGGAAGCATTGAGCGTCTTTTCCCAGACTGACGTTCATCGCAGGCAACCCGGGGCCTTCGACGCTGAAGTTCTGCTGGTCGGAGACAATGGCGGTTGCGGCTGCGATTTGCGCGTCCCCTCCCAGGACCGAGAGAAAGTGCGCTCTTGAAGTTCCGTCTCCACCTCGCTCCCCTATAAATCTGTCCATGTGGAGGCTGAATCGGCTCACGGTATTGCCGACCGGTCTGTGAAAGCCCATTGTCCCAAATCTCAGGTGCGCGTTTTCCATTTTGGCTTTTTCCCTCGCTTTTTAGGGGCTGCTGCCAGCCTCCGCCCCTCTGTCCGGCATGACAATTACTTTTGAATCTCTGCCTTTCGATCCGCCTTGCGGAATACCAGCGCTGTTGCGCGGAAAATCCGGATCGTCGGCCTCCGCCTCACTTTCGTCGGATTTCTCTTTGGCTTCGTGGGTCAGAACCTGCGTTTTTCCCGACACCCACAGGAGAGTGCATTCGTGGCTGAAATATTCGCGGGTGTGATGGATCTGTTTGCCATCTTCCTCTTCGTGCCAGCTCGTTGTGTATTTCCGAGATTGCCAGTTCGCGATATGTCGCAGTTCACCTTCTCCGAAAATCCCGTTGAGCATTCCCGACGTGCAAAGAAGCCCTACATGCCCTCCATGTAATGGAGTGAGTGGCCTGCCCCGCACCGTGCCTCGTTCACGAAGAAGAATGCGTCTGACCTGGCGGTAAGCCGAAGATTCGAGCACCTTGTCTTCGATTTCATCGAGCGGCAGGCCTTGATAACTGAAGGTAGGCGGGGAGGACACTGGTATTCGATACAGAGCCTCCGCCGTATCCGGCAAGGCGGGTAAATTGTTCTGCTCTGACAACTGTTCCAGTTGATGCGCTGCCGACGACAGTACGTCGTCGCGCAGGCGGTTATGGCGTTTTCGCCGTATTGCCAGCACAGCAATTTGGTTGTATTTCACCGATTCGGGAGCGGTAAGCCGGTATATCCGAATATTTTCAAAGTGCTCGGCCAGCGTTCGAGCGCAGGCTCCGAGCTGCCGCTGTGGTATTACCAGGAAGAGAACGCCGCCCGGCATGATCCAGCGTCCGGTATGCCTGAGAAACACAACTTCCATTCGCTGATTGTCGGTCTTACCGACTTCGAAGTCGTAGGGCGGATTCAGATACAGGAAGGCGAGGCTGTCCACGCGGCACTGAACCTCAAGCGTGCTGCCATGAATTGTTTCGATTCCAAGATTCTGTGACTGCTCCGCCCGGTGCGCATCAAGTTCGATGCCATAACGGAACGCGACTGTTCCATCGAGGATCGCTTGAAATGCGGCGCCGTCTCCGATGCAGGGATCGAGCGCGGCAAAGGGTTCGTCCGGAAAACTTAGGTGGCGTCTGAGCCGTTGCGCCTCTGATTGAGGCAGGGGATAGAAGCCGAGCTTCAGGCGTCCGGCATTTCTCATGGGTATCTCCAGGCAATAAAGGATCGTGGACAGGGCTTCCCTGATTCTGAGCACTGGCTGCCAGTTTCTCTTGCTGGAGAGCCTGCGTTACTCCCTCTGACCCAGTAATCCAGCAAGTTCAGGCCATGTCGGTTTCCCGAATTTCGCTTCCAGGTGCCTGGCGAGCCATGCAGACCATGACTCCTTCCACAATGGGGGCAAAAAACGAGTGCGGCTCGCCGGGTCTTCCAGTATTGCGTCCGGTAAGCGTTCCCGCGTTCGCCAGCGGTTGAGCAGAGTGTGAGCCGATGACGCTCCATCGGCATCGAGATAAAGCGTGTCACCGACATGTTGAGGATCGGAGAGACTCAATACGACGTGATCAAACGCCTGTTCTCTGACCAATTCTTTTCTGACAATGACCGCCAGCCGTCCACCAAGCCAGAGCTGCAAGGCCCGGGCAAATATGAAGCACCCTCCATCAAACCACCCGCAACCGTACTCGTTAGCAAACGGGGTGTAGATGTTCGAAGAGTGCGCAAATCTGTAAAGGTGATCGTTCATCTATTTCTCTAAGGGAGTGATCGTGAGGGAGGGGTGTGTCTGGCTACGCCGATTGAGATGTGGTGTCTGACAACGCGAATAAGATGGGCGCCTCATGCATCCGTCTGGCCAGAAGCCCAGCCAGGCGACAGCATTCAACGTGGTAATCGTCACACAAGTGGCCGCGCACTTTGTCATGCGCCAGTTCATGGATCAAAAAAGGAATCCACCTTTCGAGCAGGTCCGCAGTGGTTCCGCGAAACCAGCCACGGCCCAGCGCACAGACATTGACGGTAAGGCATTCATTCCCGTAGCAACCTCTGAACTTCCAGCCGCTGTCATTGGCAAAGGTCACGTTGATTGGTCGCTTAAGCAGATACAGGCCAAGTTTCCTGCTGAATTCTTCAAATTGCCCTATTGCCGCGTCTTTCTCGCTCTCAGCCAGCAGTTGCAAGGGGATTCCGGCGGGCGAGAATGGTTTGGGAGACGGCGTGACTTGCCCGGCCGGCACTGAAGACTCGAATCTCCTTACGTTTTTCCACTCGTCGGATGACAATGAAGATGAGGCTATGACGGTATAGCCCTTCGAAGTAGCGATCAGATTGGCCTCGTTGTCGGAGGGGTCCCAGGTCACTCGCCTGTCTCCGAAGCGCATGCCAATAATCCGGTTGAACGGATCCCGATTCATGCGCTCATCACCAGCGGCCCCACGAACCCAGGCGCTCGTTGCATCCTCTTTATTCAGGTGCTGCGCCATTTCATTGAGGACCGATACTCTCACCGTCTGCAGAAAGGATGGAGGCACATTGTCGCGCTCCATATTGAGCGGTACTTTCTGCTGAATATCCACATGCCACTTGTCGCCCGTTTCGACGACAGGTATTCCCATCTCATAGAGCGACGCAGTCTCGCCATCCAATGGCGTATAGACTCTGACGTCCGTGGTGCGCATCCTTCGGCTCAAGGAGCCACTATCATCCGCGACGACCGTTGGAAGGCAGCACTCGAACGTATGAAGAGGCATCCGCACCGGGACCTCCTCTCCGTTGAAGGTTGTCCTGACTGGAGGAATCAACCGCAGAACCGCCGCCGACATCTTTTCCCATTCATCGAGCGAGACCTTCAATACGCCGGTAAATTCCGAGCCCTTTGTTGTGCGCTTACGGATGAAGTGCCGCCCTGTCCTGTCAAACAGAAGGCCGCCGGTTGTGCTGATAACGCTGGCTTCCTCGCAGAAGGCCAGGACAAACTTGTCCCCCGCGTTAAAAGCTCCTCTCTTTACGGCGGAATTCTTCTTGTACGAGCCCGCGAAGAGCGTGAACGCATGCGCAAGGTTCTGGAATCCCTCGGGAGAATCATCAGCCACGACCAACGAGGTTGTTCCACGCTGCGGTCGGGACAAGGTGATGCTGACGAAACTGCACTTCTCGTCCCAGGCGTTCTGCACGAGTTCGTAAACGATGAACTCTTTGCTGCGTCTTGCAAGCAGCTTGCGTAAGCCATTGAGATCGACATTGATCCACTCACAGCCTTTGTTGTGCATTCGAATTCCCTTTCACACTGGGATGACAGTTGGGAGGTTTGTCGCGATTGCCAGATCGGGAAAGCGAGTTTCGGCAACAGCCAGAGATCGGTTACGCCGTAACGGCCTGGAACATCGGCTCTGAGGCGGCAAACAACCGTTCCGGGAATGGGCGCAATATCCAGGGCACGTATAGCCCGCCGTTCACGAAGGTGAGTTTCACCATCGCTGGATCAATGTCGGTTCCATACAGCCGCAGAGAGAAGTTGGACGCGTGAATTAACATTCGGCCTGAGCCGACGCACGGATCCATAGCCTTCTTCCCGCGCGTGTCCTCGTCCTTCTCCATTGTCATTCGCACCATGCACTCGACTACGGAGTGCGGCGTGGGAAAGAACGCGTTCGGGTTCCAGCCGCTCTTCTGCATCGCAATCCATTCACCGATGTAGTCGTAGGGCGTGACTAACATCGGTCCGATATTGACTTGTCGGTAGAGGCTCTCATTTAGCTCTTCGCAGAATCCCGGTGTCTGTTTGGAGTGACCGAAGCTCCATAGAAACCACTCGAGTAATTTCTCCACCGCAGAACCGCCACTACAGTGACGATCAATCAGCCGGACCCAGTCTTCTATGGCTCGGAATACGTTTCGATCGGGATGCGGAGCGATCTCCAATTTCGGAATGGGTTCCGGCAGCAGCCTGCCGGACATCATGGTACGAAACCAGTAATCCCAACGGCGACCAACAGCAGGATGGTCTTCGAGGAGCATCCGGTAGTAAAGCAGCCATCCCCTGTATTCCCAAGGCTTTTTGTCGTCACCCACCGTCGGGACACGCCCATGAATACGCACGAACGAATTCCATTCACACTCCTCGGGTTCATCGACTCCGCGTCTGGCTGAGTCTGCTGCGAGAACCGGTAAAGGCTCAGTGGTGGCAACGGCATCCGTTGTCTCTACTGGATGAGTTGCGCTGCAAGCTCGCTTCCCTGAAGCCGTTATTGGGTGCGGCTTCCCGTCAATGTCTGGCTCAAGCTCTGGAGGATCTGCAGATGCAAAAAAGAGAGAAAGCTGGTCGCTGGATTTGCGGCTCGGCACGGAGATTGTCTTTCGGGAGTTCTGGCTGGAGGGTTACTGCCGATGGCAGATTGAGTGAGGAAAGGTGCTGCGCTGGTTCAGGCTCGAGGGGCAAAGCGGCGACTGATGTGTTTCACAATGGCGGCAGCCGCGTTGTCTTCGGATCAGCCCCTGAGCGGCATCACCACGTATCGGAAAGTAGAGCCGGTATCGGAGGGATCGGCTTCGGGAATGAACTCGCTGGCCGCCTGAGCATCCTTAAAGCGAAATCTGACGGCGTTCGATTCAACGATCTTGAGAAAGTCGAGGAGATAATTTGAATTAAATGCCACGGTCGCCGGTTCCCCGGAATAGCTGGTCTCTACCGTGTCCTCAGATTCGCCCATCTCCGCGTTAGAAGACGAAATCTTTAGCTCCTTCGCCGTCAGCCGCATTCGGACTGCATTGGACTTCTGGTCCACAAATTGAGCCACACGCTGGACAGCGCTGAGCAGATCGTCCTTTGATAAGACAGCTTCGCCTTTGTGCGCTTGAGGCAAGACAGCTTCGTAGTTAGGAAACTGGCCGCTTAACTGCCGGCTGGTAACGAGGCGGTTCCCGGCCACAAAGAAGAGTGTGGAGGCATTCTCCGCAAACGAAATGTACTCGGCTTTGGAAGACTGCAGAAGGTCATTCAGGACCAGCAGAGCCTTTTTGGGCACGACGAATCTCGCATCCTTCGCACACTTTGATCGCGAACAGCTGGCATGAGCGAGACGATGGCCATCGGTGGCGACCATCGTAATTCCTTCCGGCTTCAGCACCAGCAAGGCGCCGTTAAGAAGATAGCGAGATTCCTCTGCCGGAATGGCGAAGATGGTTTTTGCAATCAGGTCCCGCACCGCAGCGGCTTCAAGCTTCACGGCCGAGTCCTGGGGAAAGAGCGGCAGAATGGGAAAGCTTTCACAGGAGAGACCGGCCATTTTGGTGTGCGACCGTCCGCTCCGAATCTGTACCCAATTATTCTCGAGGCAGCGAATGCTGACGTCGCCATCTTCAAGCAACCGCACATAGTCGTACAGCTTCTGTGCCGGGATCGTGCAGCGCCCTTCTCTCTTAATGCTGGCGTGGCACGCGGTACGCAGACTGAGTTCGAGGTCCGTGGCAGTAAGCGCCAGAATGTTTCCGGTCGCTTGTACAAGAATGTTCGAGAGCACGGGGATTGTTGTCTTTCGCTGCACAACATTGCGAAGCTCGGACAGTTCTCTGAGCAAATCCACGCGGCTGACGGTGAAATCAGGCCCGCCTGTAACTTTCGTGGGAGTTGGCTCGGGAGCAACTTCTATCATTGAGGCTTGTTGCATAAGAATTGAGTAATCCCGACATCATCGGGAACCTTTCGTGTCATCGATTGTGGCTGGAATGGAATGCTGGGTAGAGACTGGGTGCCCCTCATTGTTTGAAACTGTTTGAATGATTCATGATTCCCAGCGTGGGAATGGGCACATCCAGCTTGCTTTTGCCGTGATTGACCGGCGTTCAGTCTCCGAATAGCAGCGGTTGAATGGGCTGACCGGAATGGCCGCGGCGGTTTGTATCGACAGTTGCGTCACCAACAGGTTGGGATATGGTGGCCGGAGCAACAGTCAGACCATACCTGGCGAGCACGAGAGTGGCCGCGCTAATGTCGCTCTGTCTTCCCATCTCCTCAAACCCCAGCCGCAATCCCGCAAGATACGGCGCTGCGGCTTCACGCATTGCACGGTTCAAATCTGCCCCTGTGGCGCTGTCCGACAACCAGTATGTAGATCCGTACTCGGCGCTGGAACCGGGCAGGCGCACATCAAACTGATCCAGCAGTCTGAAGAGAGCCGGCGTAATCCTGTCAAAATAAAAACTGTAAAAGCCGTGCCGGTCAAAGTGGGCGATAAAGGAGCAGTGTTGAACCAAATGATGATAGAGCGGTTCCGTAAATTGACTCCTGGCGCACTTGCTTTTGAGAAATCTGATCCACGCCCGGAGTACATTCTTCTTCTCTGCGGCAGACATAAAACGTTCATCTGAGAATTCAGTAGTGTCGGACATGTCACCTCGAAAAGCACGGGCGTCGGGCCAAATTCGTTCCAGCTGGCACGGATCAGATTTCGATTGATATCTGTAGAGGCTGCGCCACTCAGGCAGGCTTTCGCCGAAGACGCTTTGGCTTCCCTTGCGAAGCGGCATTTGTGTTCACAATGCGAGCCCAGACTGCGGGATCGATTGGGAGCGGACAAACACGGACACTTGACAGGTTGGCGAATGCGCCATGGACAGTCAGTCTGCCGTGGCGAAAGAATCTCGCCAGCATCGCAAGCGCCTGGTAGGCCAAAACCTGATTCACGAATGGAGATTGGCTCTCCAGCGCCTCCAGTGCGCTGCAGGATGGAAGCTTGTCTTTGGCGTCGAGGCTTTCATCGATGATTTCAGGAAAGAGGTCGGCTGCATTTGGCAGATGGACCTCGGTACCGTGCTCTGCTTCGGACTTTGATGGCTGCCCGAAAATGAACTGCCCGGTATCGGCATTGTTGCCGATGTCCAGCCAGTAAAGCGCTTTCCGATACGCATTCGTCTGGGTGATGAGCCTGCGGGCGCGGCGTGTATCCACGCAGCTGATAATGATGTCCGGGCTTTTCGTTGGCCGCCACTCAGGGCCAATGAATCGAGTGTCGGAGTCCCATTGCAGCCCCCAAAAGAGGTTGATCCGGCTGGCGAGGACGTCAGCCTTGTACAAGCCGATTTCACTCTCGCTGAAAGGCTGCCGTACACAATTGACGGCGCTGATCCGGTCTCCATCGACCAGCGTGACGTGCAGCCCACCGGGATGGCCAAAGGCCAAAAGCGCTTGATGGAGATACACCAGCCCCACGGCCATGGTGCTACCTGTTCCCCCACAGCCGACAAGCGATATTTGTATCTGTTGGCACAGAAGCCGTTGAGGAAGGAGGTGTTCATGCTCGGTTTCTTGCGCGGTTTGCGTATGATCCGTCATCGTTCGCAACAAACTCCTCCAGAGTTTCCTCAAGCGGAAAAAGAAATTTTGCTGGAAATGTCGTCTTGCCCTGCAGGTGCCGCCACAGTGCCAGCACTCCGCCTGGATAGCACGTGTGTTTGGTCACACCGGCAGCGTGAGAAAACGCGCTTTCGAAAAATGCCTTTTCCCACAAGGGGATGGCAGCAACTGATTGCCTCTGCGGGATCTGCATACTTCCGGTGCAAACCGAGGCATTGTCGTAACAGTTCCAGTATGGGGCCATGCAAAGTTTGCTGCCCGAGCGGGGACGCTTGTTCTCGGCCAAAGCGCGAATCCAGAGCCTGTCGCCCGAGGCCCTGAAAAGAAGGGGCGGGTGTGGGAAACGCTTTCCACTCAAGGCCCGCAGTGCTGCGTCCCCGCGATCGAGGAAAAACATCGGTCGCACCGCCGCCGGACTCCACCATGCGACCATCTCAGATGAACGAGCAACTACGGACTCGGGAAGAATCTCGGCAGACAGGGAGTGACCAAGACTGCTCAGGATCGACGCCAGAATTTGCGGAGTAAGAAGCTGCGCTGGTCCGAGCCTGGCATCGCCTTCCTCATGAATGACGTCGTGCAGCGTCACAAACGGATGTCGATAGGGATAACCGTCATAGCTGCTCCTGCCGTACACCAGCAGCGCCTGGTTCAGCGTGAACTCCTGGCTCGTGCCCGCCTTGACGTGGGTGTTCATCGTGAATTCCTCTAATCATCTCAACGAGGTGAGAGGCTACAGAGAGCGAACGAAGCATGGCGGCAAGGTGTTCGAAGGCTCGCTTCACCTGTTCATCAATGCTCTTCTCGTCTTTGCTGAGATCAATGACCAGCATCAGGCTGGAACTGATGGGAAGGTCTTGTCCGAGATACTGCATCTGCTCATTGAAGCACGCTTCGATCAAATCATTTTCCTCGAAGACGATGGAGACTCCTGGTCCCGGCTCATCCGTGTTATCCACGTAGTCTTCCATTTCGGGATAAATGTCGCGCAGTTTCCACGGGAACTGCGATTCCCAGCCATCACCCTCCTCGTGCATCCGCAGACACTGCCGCAGCAATGTGCCAGCCCGCCGGTCCTTCACTGCTGGCAGGAAGCGTCGAAGCTGGCTGATCGAATGCTGGTAGCCTGGCACTTTGGCAAGGCACTTGGGCCGGGCACCCCTGACGCTCGGAAAAAACGACTCCTTGAGTTCGTCGTCCTCGAGCATGTCGATGCAATCCGCGGCATAGAATTCGGCATCCCTGTAATCGTAGACCCGCATCCAGCGAGACAGATTGCGGCTAAAGGCCATGAAGAAAGCGGCGGGCAACTTGTTATTGATGGCTTCCAGATACGCGAGCGTTGGGCCGATGGGAACACTTGCTGATTCATGGTAGTCGACCATCAGAAACATCTTTTCCCGTTCCGCGATCTCCGCCTGCATTCGGTCGTACTCGGAAAGCTCAATGATTTCGTCCATCAGACGGATGGATGATTCCGGAAAGACACGCGAGACCTGTTGCAGGCCATGGCTCCGGCAGAAGCGCGCCAGTCCAGCGGCAACAAAATCGACGGCGCTTCCCGTCCAGTCCTTAACCCTGCTGATTCCCACCCGCAACATGCTTTTCGCGAGCACCGCCGCCACCTGCTCGTCCGTGCGTGAACAGTAACGCAATCGCAGGCCGCGCAGAGTGGGAAGGGTGACGGAAACCGGACAGCCAATTACACGAACGGGCTGATGATGCTGCCCGGCGGGGGCAGCAGCCGCTGATCGCCCGTTCCGTCGTCTGATCGAAGCATGCGAAACATGCCTTCGACTGCCTTGCCGGCGTTGAATGCTTCTGGACATTGCCTTAACTGCTCCACGAGCGGATCGATGTGGGACTCCGCGTCCTCGATGAGAAGCTGTAATTCGCGGGAAAGCCGCTCCTTCTTATTGCACCCGAACAGACATCCACCCCGCCTTACCTGTACAGGACAATTCCGGCACTTCTTTTTCAGCCTCACCCTTTGACTCCGACTGCACGGCTGAACGTGTATTGCATCGCGCCGTTCACCGGGCTTGGCCCTTCCACGGTTGCCGTAGCCAGTTCCGGATAGGTCGCGACATACATGTCGCGCACCTGTTCGACCGGCATGTTCGGACCGGGGTCCGGAAGCTTGATGCCATTAAAAATGAAGACGCGGTCTAAGCGTTCAACTTTCACCTGCTTACTCCTTCCCGTTCTGGAACCTCGTTGTACAGAATCTGCTTCACTGGCGGTTTGGCAGGCCCGGCTCAGGCCTGCTCGTTCAACTGCCCCGCCGCATCAGTCGCGTTTCTCTGCGACGGGTCACCCGCGCTCACAGCGACTGGTGCTTGTGCCTGAGTTGTGAAAAGAAGTGGGAGTGCGGCTTCTTCGGCAGGCTTCTTCTCATCGTCTTTCTTTCCGTCAGACGTCTTCGAGCTCGCTGCCGACTTTCCCTTGTCCTTTTCCTTTTTGATGCGTTCGCGCTCATCGATCGCGGTACACGCTTGTTTGATCGTGGCGGCGGCCTCATCGAAGCTCTGCTGCAGGCCCGCATGAAGGGCTGTAAATCCGGAAAGAGCTGTGACGAGTTGTGCATCAATCTCCTCCGGTGTTCCCGTAAGGCAAAGCGGCGTGGTTAAACCTTGAAGCGCCTCGTCAGGGATCGCGGCCACTTCCTTAGCGTGTGAATGGCCAATCGCGGCGTTCGCCTTCTTGTCTTTGTCAGTTGGCTGGGGCACTACGTTCACTCGGATCTGAGTAGAACTTATGGCAGCCACGGTAAGCGTGAGTGGCCGCTTCTCGATCAGCGGCATGAGTTGGGTAAACAATACAGTTTCTCCTTTGCTGTACCCGTTCCGTACGCGATGCGTCCTGAAACGGGAGGATCGTTGCGAGATTATTTGAGGGTGGTGAGAACGCGGCGTACGGTGCTTTCGCGGGGCCAAACTAGAAGGACAAAAGTGAGGCCCAGTCCGCGAGTCTCGACTGCCAGATTCGTCGACAGCACACCGCAGGTTACGATGTCGCCCTGATGAGCAAGATCGTTGATGAACCAGTGGTCATCGCGTGCCCATTGCTGCACGTTCGGGCCATGCTGCAGGTCGTATACGGCAGTGTTGCCAGCTTGCCAGTCCTGTAATGGATTGCTATTACGAACCAGCCGAAACTCAATCGGTGGCTGGACGAACTGGAAGCATTCCAGCTCGACCGACTCTCCCAGCTGGTGTCTTAAGTCCAGACTTATGTTGGAACCAAAGAGGCCGTTGAGAGTAATGATCATGGGCTTCTTTCCTCAGCCTGCCAAAAGCCGCACTCCAGTTGGGTCCGAAATCAGGTTGTGTGAACGGTCACTGACCGGCCTGCTTCTTCGAGGGTAAGGCGCAGGGCTGCCACGGCTCCCTCGATAGGTTGCACATGGCAGATGCCCCGCAGAACTGTTCCATCCTGGATGCCAATGGTGAACAGGTCCGGGCGCTCGTCTTTTGCAGGCGTTATATGAACGTGAAAACAAAACTCAGAACAGAGTGCTGTGGGCATGAAGAACCCCTCGAAGGCATTGAGAGAGGGCTGACCTACTGAGCGTCAGTGGGAATGAGGTTGAGCGGTTCGGAAGATTTCAGCTACTCCACGACTTCCGACTGCCAGCTGCTTCCGTTGGCGGTGCGTTTAAAGCGAATTTCCCGGATGCCCATTTCTTCAGCAAGCTTTCTGGCTTCCCAGTTGAGGGCCTTGCCGAGCAACGTGGTGAGAACCGCTCTTGGGCTACGAAAGTACCAGTTAACCGCACGCTCAATTTCCGCTTTGTGATAGTCCCGCTGCGTCTCCCAGCTGTCGCTATCGGCATCGTCCGAAGCGCAAAATGTTGCTGTCAGCAGGAACTCGCAGATATCGAATGGTCCCCTGAGATCGTCGTTGTCCCAGGGACTCTGCCGCACGGCGGCAAAGCTCAGCTGGTGCCACTCGCTGGTATCCACGTGAATCAATGCCGGCAGCCGACGCAGCTGAGAGACTCCCTCTTGCTCAATTGTGAGTTCCACACTGATGCTCGCGGGCCGCTCTTGTTTGGCCGACCAGTCTTCCCAGGGAACTTCATCCAGCAGTATCCGGTTGCTGGTGATCCGGGGCAGCCTGTCATACCACGAGTAGCCCTTGTACTTAGGCTCCTCGCGATAGAGATTCCATTCAAGGACAGCCCCACTGTGGAGCGCTCCATCGAGTGTGTGGGAGTCTGGAAGGTCGCGCTCCACAATCAGCAGACCCGAGGCATCCGATAGAAGACGTGTCTCGGAACTTTCAAACGCAGGGTCAGAGTGTTGATCAGCCGGATCCGCGCACCACGTTTCCAGCAGACACACAGCCTCGGGCAGGCGGACGCCCAGCTCACTCGCCTCTTTCCAGTTGCGAAACGGCAAAACGTGCGCACCATGTTTCTGAAATGCGCGATAGGCTGCGGCCCGGGCCTTGCGATAAAACTCGGCCAAAAATTCGTCCTGAATAATTGCGCGGCGGTCCGGGAGTTGCAGCTTGACGCGTCCCGTTTCAAGAACATTAAATCTTGCAAAGACTGACAGAGGACTCAAAGGATGGTCAGACCGGAGCAAGCCGGTGAATGAATCGAATCGTTCCTCAATGCGCGCTCCATAAAAATTCCAGTTGGAATCGTGGTGTCGAATCCATGCCCATGTGAATTCGGTGGTGAACCCGACCTCAATCCCGTCGATGGTCTCACGATAAAATGCACCGTCGAGAAAATCATGACGCGGCAGCGTTGACCCATCCAGACGGACTTCGAGCGGGCAGAACTCGCTTACCTTCTTAAGAGCCGTTACCAGAGCATCCTTCGTGGATTCACGCACGAAGGACAGCCTTGTACCCGCGATGAACTCGCTGTCGTGGGTAACATGGGCTTCGCCTTTGCCCATAAAGATATTGGGAGTGATCCACACTGACCGGTTCCCGCTGTGGACCTGGACTTCAGAGCGGCAGAGGCTGAAAAATCCCATGCCTGCGGGGTCTTCCCTGACCTGCGTTTCAGCTTCCCACTCTGAACTTCCGAGCGTCAGCAGGCTCTGGAAGTTTTCGATTCCGCGGCCATTGTCGTGGACCACGATTCTGCACGGCCCGCTTGCCGGGGTCAATTCCTCGACAGAAATCTCCAGTACCGTGGCTCCGGCGCGGCGTGCATTCTGCAGCAGTTCCGTCCAAATACCGGCATCATCGTTTCGGAACAGCCGGTCGGCTTTGTCGAGGATCGCGGCATTTACTCGGCCACTGATCCTTTGTATTGTGGGTTGCATGTGTTCTCCTCCAACAAAACAAGGGTGGGCGCAGGCTCTGCGCCATCCATCAAGACTGATCTGAATTGGGAATGTGGCTAATCCGCGAGTATGCGGACGGTTTCGCCGAAAGGCGCGTTGCGGCGGGAATTCGTGACCCAAAGGACTGGGTATCCCGGCTCTGATTCCGGGTACTCATGGCAGTCCAGGTCGGTCAGATAAATAAGGCAGGCGGGGTCGATATTGTTCTGCTCAACCCACTGAAACACGGGACGAAAGCTGGTGCCGGCCCCACCACGCGGCTCGAGTGTGATGGGTTCCGAGGGCTGGAACTGCTGCGTCGAAGTGACGGCTTCGTCACAATAGACGACGTGGATGGCTTCCGGCTGGGCCTGATCCGCAATCGCGGAGATTTCGCTGGCAAATTCCTCAAGCTCTCTCGGCCCCACAGAGCCTGACGTGTCCACGCCGATCACGACTGGTCCTATACCCTCGCGGCGTATCGAAGGAAGGTAAAGGCCAGCAGAAATGTGACGCCGGTTTGGCGGCGACCACGTGTAATCGCATGGAGTTGTCGCGGCGATGAAGTCCCGCAGAATCGCACGCCAATCCTGCTTCGATTGCCGTTCTTCCTCGAGCAGTCTTTCGACATCAGCACTGCCTTTACCGCAGGACTTCGCCGCCTTCATGGCCTGCTCTGCTGCTATCTTCCATTGATTCTCCTGGCGATGCATCTCTGCTTCGGAAGCCGGCTTTTCCATTTCGTCGGTCGCGTCGAGGACTTCACCGAATCCCCCGGGACGGGCTTGCGCTGCAGGGCCCGTTTTGCTTCCCGGTTCGGAGGACTGACCTTCTTCCTGGGAACCATCATCACCCGACGACTGTGATGGCGTAGGTGAGTGATCTGACCCGGTCGCCGCGTCCTGCGCGCCGGACGGATCAGATTCCCCATCCCCGCCGCCTTTCTGATCCAGCAAGCGGGCGTATATCTCTTCGGCTGACATGCCTTGGTACTGGTGATCAACATGGGCGTCGGCGGGGAGCGTGAGGCCGTTATTGAGAATGATCGGGTTGATGGCCAAGTCGGCTGCTTCGTTCCACAGCTGCGTGTCACGAACGCCGCGCCGGCACTGGTGAGCCAGAGCACAATGCATCACCTCGTGCGCCAGCACGCCCTGGAGTTCAGCTGGTGTAAGCGATTCCACAAAGGCGGGGTTGTAGTAAATGGTCTTTCCATTTGTGGCCATTGTGGGAATGCTGGACTCTCGAAGATCCAGCCGCATACACAAAGAGGCAAAGAACGGATGGGTGAGCAAGAGTTGCACTCGTGCCCGTGTGAGTCTCAATTCTGTCGCCGACGGCGCCTTCATCAGAATGCCCCCGTTTGTTCTGCAGGCACTCCCATGTATGCGGCCATCCTCTGGGCAATGTCTGCCGCTGCCTTCGCCGTCTCAGTGCGCATCGTGCTCGATTTGCGGAGTTCCTTCGGATCAACCAGCAGTGCGTCGCGCACCTCGGTCGCCATGCGATCAAGTTCTGTGTCCCCGCCGATGTTCAACTTGGGCAGGACGTCCACGATCTCGACAATGTTGGTGATCATGGAGTCATAGAGCTTCGGCTTCTTTCCGTCTTCCGCAGCGTTGTGCTCGGACATACGAGCGGCCATGTGTGAGACGACCGTGTAGAGGCGCTGCCACAACTCCCGCGTTCCCGCCCGAAGTGATGCCTGAATCGATTCCGTGATCTGGCGCTTGATGCGTTCGCGGTGTTCGTCTCCGATGGCAACGCGGAAGTCATCCGCGTCATACATCGGAAGGACTTTGGTCTCGAAGGTGAATTTCGAGCGCAGTTCCTCGGGATAGACCAGCCGCAGCTGGTCATTCTCCTGGCGCATGCCTGGATAATCCTCGACTTTGAGAAGCGTTCCCAGCCGGCTTTGATTGGTGACCAGAGTTTCAAACCTCGTCACAAGCCGTGACACGGCGGCATTGAATTCGGCTGCGTGACTCAGCATCGCCCTTGAATGGTCCATGTAGGCTGCGCTCGGAAGCACGCGGTAACCATCGTCGCCCCAGGGCAAGGTCATAAATTCGTGGTCGCGCCGCGCCCGGCCGACGATCTTGGTGATCTCCTCCAGGTCTTTGCGCGGGAGCAGACGCTTATTGAATCGCCCGGCGTCTTTTTCGGCTCCGTGAATTTCTGCAATTTCCTCCGACGCCTCTCGGTCGTACTTGTAGCCTGACCAGAGGCTGATCGAAACAGCGCAACGCATTGCTTTCTCGGCCAGTGAACTTTCCTCTTTCGGCGGCGCTGGGATTTCAAAAGCAAACAGGGATGTCTGCGGAGTCAGAACGGTCGTCATACTCGGTTTTTCCTTTTCTGATTTATGAAGCTGGATGGTCGGGGCTTATGCCATTACGTGGTGGTTGGTGACCGCCCATTTGGTGTAGGCGGGGGTATGCTGGACGGCTGGGTGCCGCAACAATGCGTCGCGCACGCTCATCACGCTGAATTCCTTCGGCATCCGATCGAGATACATGCAGATGCGATCAAAATTGCCGTCGGTCGCACAGTGCGCAAGGGCTGAGGCCACGGCAAATTGTGCCGCCGCGTTGCCGGGCACCGGTTCGCGGCCGGGATTCATGAGAATCGCGTCAATGTTGGGGAGATTGCGAAACGTCGCCAGGAACGCGGAAAACTCGGTAGCTGCGGCATCGCCCACGGTGCCCGCGATTAAGTCATGTTCCAAATCTGCGTCCGGCGCAGTGGCAAGGATCTTTGAGACGAACGCCCAGGACCGGGGAGAAGGAAAGGCAGTGGCGTCACGGTCGAAGGCGCTCAGCAATTCCTGCCGGAAGCGCACGAACGCGATGATCTCCGGCCGAATCGAACTGCGCACGGCCCACTCACACCACTCCTGAGTGTCAACCTCAAAGTTCAGGTGCGTAAACCTGTTGCGGAGCGGCGTGGGCATGCGCGTGGTCACTCCCCGATCCGAATCGCGATTACCGGCTGCGACAATCGACCATCCGTCCGGCAGCGTGTAATCACCCAGCTTCCGATCCAAAACCAGTTGGTAGCAAGCGGCCTGGACCATCGCTGTCGCCGAGTTCAGCTCGTCCAAAAACAGGATTCCCTCTCCTGTAGTGGGAAGGAAGTCAGGTGTAGCCCATGTTGCCTGGCCGTTGCTGGACAGAAATGGAAGCCCACGAAGATCGACGGGATCAAGTAGAAGTGCCCGGATATCTTTCAGTGCGACGTTCCGTGCCTCGGCGACCTCGCGCACAACATCGGACTTGCCGACGCCTGGTGGACCCCAGATAAATACTGGCTGCCGGGCGTTCAGCAGTACCTGGAGCGACCGGCTGACTTGAGATGCTTTCATGAATACCTGCCTTTTAAAGATGAAATGAACGTCTGTTGGGCCCACTCGTGTGCGGCCACACCGCTTCCCTTTTTGTGCAAGAATGGAACCACGATGCCGCTTCTGCATGATCCTGAGTACCGTTCCCGAAGTGAGACGCGTGTGCGCTCACTACGCTCTGACAGCAAGCCGAAGTGGGGCATAATGTCGGTGGACCAAATGCTGTGGCACCTGAATCAGGGTCTGGCGCTCGCGCTCGGGCAGATTGATCAGCCGCCGCAAAAGACTCCGCTTCCGCGCTCGATCATGAAATTGCTGGTGTTGATCGTGCCCTGGCCAAAAGGGGCGCCCACCGTTCCAATTCTCGAAGCAAAGCAACAATACGACTTTGAGGCGGAGCGCACGCGCTGTCTGGGACTCTTAAAGGCTTTTACGAAAAAGGGACTGTCGGAAGACTGGCCTCTCAGCCCGATCTTCGGCGAAGTCACCGGCAAATTTACAAGCCGGCTCCAGGCCAAACATTTGGACCATCACCTCAGGCAATTCGAGGTGTGAGGAAAGGAACTCAAGCTGTGGAGGAGATTGACTGCTTTACTGCTGCTCCTAAGCCGTCTTTCTAGACGCGACTGCTGGAGATATCTCTCTTCATCCGCATTCCCGTAGTTGGTCACTATGAGGATGGAGCAGCGGTTTGTCACAATTCCCAAAGTGGGATAGTCTTTTACGATATTTCTCGTTCTTGCAGTAAGATTTGCTTTTCCAACTTTATTCTAGGAAGCCGAGGCCTATGCCAACAATGCGTCGCTTGATGTTTGTCCTCACAATCGCCGTCTATGCTCCTGTTGTTTTCGCACAAACGCCCGATTGCGGCCCTGCACCAGGTACAGTTACATACACAGACAGTTTCCAACTGGGCGTCTACTTGATGACGCAGAATGACACGAGTACCGGAGCTGGCGGAAGCGGTAAGGCGATCATTGACGAAATCCCAACGATGTTTGGCTTTAATTACGATGCCAATTCTCATTCGCTGGATATTAAGAACACGACTCTCCAGCAGGCACATACTTACGTCCAGCAAGAGTCAAAATATCAGTCTGCTGCGTTGGTTGCCCAATGCCGGTACGGTTTGTGCAAATTGCCCAATACACCAAGCTCCGATTTGGCAGTCGTCGCTCTACGTGATGTTTGTCAGACGGCTCTGCTTGGCTCTTTACCAGGTGGCTGGGTTCTCGGCTTGTCTCCCTTAAGGATCGATCCGGATATCATTCCGATCGTTTTTGACGACAAAACAACTGTCCGAGTGAACGCGACGATCTATAACGATGGAGAAGCTGTGGTACTGGCCATGCCATATCCTGAAGACTACGTAAAAGTCGCCATCCCCGCCAGCGGACCAATAAGGGTGCCTGCCCACGGATCGAAGGAAGTGTCTTTTCTTTTAAAAAAGCCAAGTCAAGGAAAAGTCGAGCAGTCTCTAAATTTCATCAGCACACGTACCAACAACGTCAAAACCACTGCCACATTTCGGCTGGTGTCCAATTCACAATATTTTCAGCCACCAGTCTCAATTGGCTGTGGGACTGTCGAACCGCATCTCTCGTACTCAGTGACCGCCGATGCTGGCTGGACGAAGGGGGGAACACTAGACGATGCTATTAGCCTAAGCGCCACGGACTCCGCCAAAAACGCTGGAGATGGATATCCCTACAATGGGCAAGGTGAAGCTGATGTCCAAGTTCATGCAACCTGCATTCCGGTCACACCTGGGGACTCCAATGGCGCTTATACACAGGTAAACATCAAGACTTCTACTCACGCGCAAGGCGGCTGCTGTGGTGGTTTACAGCCGGGTGGACAAGCGTACTCTCAGCCAGAGTGGCAATCAACGCTGTTTGTTCCAGGTTCAGCCAGCGATCAATGGAATTTCAAAGTGACCTTGAACACCCAGATATCTACGGATCCTGCAGACTTTGGCGCACGACCAAATGGGCAATGCAAATTTAGCATTGACGGCACCGGAAACATTCTGGATCAAACTGTTGCTCAGTCCGTTTTCACGGCAACTCTTACCCCGGGCAATCACGCACTACACTACCAATGTGAGAGTTTTGGGTTAAATGTAAGAGGTGCTGGCGCCGTTATATCGCGCAGCGTCACTGCCACGCAGTCCCTGTACCTACAAGTATCAAAAATAACGGGGCCGAAGAAACCCTAATTTTACAAATTTGAACATCACATTTCCGATTGGTCGTTGTTGGCTAAGCGGGATGGGCCGCTCGGACTTACGCGTCGCGGCCATGCTCAACAGCGTGCTGGGAACTCCTCAGGCTGGCCGCGAGTCGTTGATTTTTAGGCGTGTCGCTCTAACAGCAGTACGGCTGGCACGACGTGAGACTTGCTATGAAGAAGTCGCTGAAGTTGCCGTCTCATCAGTGGGATGCAGGGAATCCCTGTTAACGCTTTGCTCAATTGCAATGTTGAGCTGACGAACGGCATCTGCGAGATCTCCGTTTTCCCACCGCCTGACAAACCTGACGTGCAGCCTCAACAAGGTGGTCATACTCATGGGCCTGCAGGACGACTGCATCCTCGAACGCAGCGAGCACAAACGCCTCTTTCTGCTTTTGCGTCATGTCCTGCGGGACTTCAAAGCCAGCTTCCGCTAGTCTTCCAAGGAGAGTGTCTGTCAGCAGATCAAGAATGGTCGGCATGGCGTTCTTCCGGAGCTCTGTAAACGTGCGCAGGGTTGATGAGTTCGAGTGATTGGGTGAAGTCCTCGATAATCCGGATCGCGCGTCTGATATCTTTCTGTCCACGGGTGCAAGGATCGCACTGGCCGCACTGGCAAGCCTGTTCGAAAGTCTCAAGACAATATTGAAGCGTAAAGATGACGGATTGCAGCCTCTTGTTGTCGACTAGCGGTGCGCGACCAGCTGGGCTGGGGTTCAGTTCCAGAGATTCGGGAAATCGAAGGCAAAGCCAGCGAAAAACATAGTCCATGATCGAGTTCGCGTAGCCGAGTTCAGGGCTATGCGTCCAACCGCTTGGCTCAAAGCGCGTATGCGAGAACTTGTCGCATAGAAGCTTCAGGGGCACGCCATGCTGCAATGCGAGTGAAACGCAGATGGCAAAGCTGTCCATCATGCCAGCGAGCGTAGAGCCTTCCTTCGCCATGATGACAAATATCTCTCCCGGCTGGCGGTCCGGATAGAGTCCCGCGGTGATGTAGCCTTCATGGGCACCAATCGTGAATTTGTGGGTCACGGATTCGCGCTCGTCGGGTAGATGATGGCGGACTGGGGCTGGGGGTGACTGTGCGTTTAGGTGATTAGTCCCAGATCGGGAGAGTTGCTCAAGCTGCGATTCAGACACGAATACCTCCGGGGACCTGAAAGTCGAGATCGGTAAGGGTCAATAGTCCTCGGGATACATAATGGTTAGGCCATCGCCGTCCAGATCGGCCCAGAGAGTCTGTAACTCTCCATCGATGACCACTTTTACTTCAACGGGAAACTCGTCATCCGCGGCCGCACACATCGATGTCAGCTTCAGGAATGTCATCCAGAGCACGTCATGAAGGCGACCACGCCAGTCCTGTCCCTGACTCGTCGCCGGAATCTCGGTCAGAACGCTGTGAAGGTGTTCTGTAATGACAGTCGGCACTCTGATCCCGGTCTCTCCTGCCTGGATCGTCACATCAATCAGTACACCGTCGTTGATCGCTTGCTCTCGTGAATATCGGTGAATTACGTTCCACTCGTCGTTCATATTTCGCTCATCGGTTCCCATTCTGGTTCCCGGGTCGGGATGTGCGGACCGTCCAGAAGGCACTCTGCCGCACATCCCGCTCTTAAACCGGCAAGGCTCCCGCCGTCCACGAAGGGCACTCAGGGCAGTCTTCCGATTCGCGTCTGTTCGTGCTTTGTTAGATTTCATGAAGGTGCAGTTCCGTGCCTTGCAGTCCAGCTAACCGTTCAACGACTCTGCGCAAGGGCGTACCAATCGGTGGCGACGCTGACTTGTTCCCTCACAGTCCAGTTGGGAAATGGGATTCTGGGAGAGTCACGAAAGGCAGTGATAAGTGTGCGGAGTTTGCCCCGTCTCCGATATAGCGTTTCCACGAGCTGTTCCAGAGCAGGCTTGTCGTGCTTGTACCACTCGGGAGGAATATTCTCTGCACATCGCCACAGATGAACAATGTCAGCTTCCTCTGCTCGCGTGAGAGCAGGCTCGAACGAGTCCCAGCCCGTTACTCTGACATAGACAGCATTGCGGGAGTAAACGCCACGCAGCGTGCAGTCGGGAAAGTCCCACTCCTCGGCATTAAAGCAATATCCCTGATCGATGAGCGTGGCGGAGTATGCTCGACCCCGCGGTTTCTTTGTAAACACAGCTTGTCGTGAATCGGAATTGCAGGTCCATTTGTCGAGCACCAGGGATCTGGCGAACATACCGATGTTGGAGACTTTGGACAGCAGGCTCTCAGGAAGATAGTCGAACACCATGTTCCCGTTTTGGTCTGCGTAAAGTGACGCCAGATGACGTCCCGGCATACACTTGATCCGGGTGGCTCCGATGTCGAAATGAAGCTCGGGAGTGCGTT
This sequence comes from Candidatus Angelobacter sp., assembly GCA_035695325.1. Classification (GTDB taxonomy): domain Bacteria; phylum Acidobacteriota; class Terriglobia; order Terriglobales; family Acidobacteriaceae; genus Angelobacter. Next base: position 103,482 of record DASSEH010000318.1, on the reverse strand, counting down.
CGATCAGTTCTTCCGAGACCTCGATCGCTTCGGTCTGCGGTATCGGCAGGTTAAGCCAGCGACCAAGCCGGCTGGCGAACATTTCATTGGCCAGAATGCGCGTACCCTGGGGGCCACCCTGAAATTTCACGACCCAGTACTGATCGTCAGAGGCCCGCATCAGTTGTGCTTGTGACCCGCCGCGCAGCCTGCGTACATGCTCAACAGCCTGGAGAGGATTGCTCATGTGGTTTGATCTCGTGCCAGTGATGGAGTGTGACTGGATGAATGGAAGCGGAGTCGAAGGGGTGGGGACGACAGCGTGACGTGTCGCTGCTGGAGGTTGTTCAAGCGCGTTCGTCCCGGATGGGTACGGCGTAAGGACGGGTTAGCTGTTGCGGGCGGCGGGGCTCATGGGGCTGCTGCTTTCCTTTGCGATGCCTCGGCGCAACTCGACCAAATTGGCAATATGTTCCAGCATCTGGGACGCTTCGTGCGGGAGCAAATCCTTTCGCTCGTCGACTCCGAAGTTGTTCACCAGAAAGTCTTCGATACAGTCCAGTACTTCCGTATCTGAGCGTGGGACAAAACCGATTGCGGTCGACATACAGTACTCCCTCCCTGTTTGGCACTTTCCTGAGAATGTTGCTTTGGCTGCCACTGCGGTTTGCGGGGCGGCAATCAGGTCTTGTGGGTGGGCACAACGCTCTCGGCTGCGACCACAACGCGCTTCAACATTTCAAGGTCGGTTACGTGTTTCAGGGAGTCAATCCCGAGACCTTTGAGTATGCCGGTCAGGACCTCGGCACCTGTTCCATCGAGAGCCTTTTCGAGGCGACGCACCCCTCGCTGCGCCCCGCACATGTGTTTGTGGACCTTCTGGAGGACTTCTGTCTGTTTAATGTGACGTGGATTCCAGGTCCTTGCCACATCACGTAGAATTCCCCGGTAAAGGCTTTTGCCGATCACTTCCGCCATTCCTTCAATTTCAGCGATCAGCGTCCGTGAATCTTTGGGAGTGGCGTTGGAAGACTGTTCACCATCAACGAAGTGGTCCTGCAATGAGGCATTCGGCGGCCGCAGGCCCCGCATCCAGCCCTGCGGTGTTGCCCAGGCAGGCAATTGCGGAACAGACTTTGGGCGTTTGCGCTCGTCGAGGTCAACCCATATGCCCTCGAAGTAGTAGAGGTAACGTCCAAGACCGAAACAGGAACAGGATCTTTTGAAGGCCTGAGCTTCCGCGCTGGTACCAGCGTTCTCATCGTCGGCCCATTCTTCGCCAGTGGCCGAGTGCGCTCCGAGGCCGAAAATTATCAACTCGCAGGTGACGAAGACCTTTGCGACAATCTTGTCGTCTTTGCTTCTCTGAAAGTTCGCGCTGGTGTGGACTGTGTACTTCCGTGACCAGCCAGCCGGCGTGAACACATAGTTGAGCCTGTCTGTATAGGCGCGCTGGTCCGCGTACGGGATCACCTGTCCACGGAGTTTGTCATTCCGGCTGACATTCATCACTCGCCAGTAGATGTAGCAGGGATCAAACGGCACCTCGAGGCGGGTAACAAGTTCTCTCACCTCCGCAGACGCGAATTGCGAACTTGCAGGTTCTCGAGTCTCATCTGGATGAATGGCCGCGCCAGATGTTGCCGGCGCGCTGTGGTCCTGCCCATTTACCGGGCTCATAGAGTCTCCTTGAATCAGGTTGGGTGGCGTCGTCCGCCGCGCCGCGGACGCTGTCTGCCCGCATGCTTATGCGGACTTGAGAACAGCGGCTTGTGGTCGCAAAGCGGACACTCGTATGGCGAATCGAAGTCGTTTTGTGTGGAGTCGATCACTGAACAATGTCTCTCGGGTGAGTTGGGCGGAATGGCGGCCGAGTGTTGTTCCTGCCGCGAGTGTTACAGCAGCGAGCGAGGTACTTTGGGGAAGGCATTTGCAGGGCTTGTCAGAAGTTATCTGGCAAGTCGGCTGTACCCGCCAGAATGACGACATGTCCCGTGCTGGCTGTGTGCCTAAGGGCAACATCCGGGACAACCGATGCATTCTGCTCATGCTCGCTGATTGGGCCGCATCTCGTACAGTTCGCCTCAAGTACCAGTCTGGGACAACCGTGCCGGGGGCGATTATGTGACGATTCAGAACAGTTGTCTGTGCCATGCACGGCTGGAGATTTACCTTCAAATCGTCCGGAGCGGCGTTTCATAGCTTTCCCCCATTCGGTGGTATCTGCTGCAATAAGAGGCGGCAGTGCCTGTCCAATATGTAAGCCAGCACCTCGGCATCGTTGGCGGCATCAACTGGGTCGCGCAGTAGCGCCGACTTCAGTGCCCCAGTCAGCCAGTGAGAAGCCGCAGGATCGGCCAGTATCATTTCAGCGGTCAGTGAGTCGCGCCGGCAGGCAGAATCATTGTCTGGAACCAGATTCGTGTTGCCGCACAGAACGCACACCGGCTGACGGGCAGCGTACAGGATGCGTTGCTGGCGTTCTTCCAGACAGTTCGGACAATAAAGTTCGCCAGTCATCCGGCAACCCCCGTGGCCTCGTGCGTTTGTTCAGGCACTTGCGCAACATCCACGGCCGGGGGCTGCAAGAGATGCACGTGATGACACCCTACGCAGCAGACCGCCGCCGTAAGGACGAACGTAGCTTCCTGAAACTCCGTCGGGATTGTGAGTGCGTCACCTGCGAAGCTGTAGAACACTGGGCAAATGCCTCCACGCGAAGTTGCATCCTTATCCCAAAGATCGAGTGCGAGTGTGCCCTGGCGTGCCTTGAAGACTATGGTGCTGTCAATCGTAGGTTTCGTTCGACCGGGCGCCAGGACTAACCTGTGCCGAGTTATGAGGAAGTCGTATGTATGCTCAACCCTCACCATTTGCAACCTGACGAAGGATGGAGCAATTACGATTGCATGGCGACCGTTCGGACCGACCGTCTCAACCGGCTGCAGCCAGGACAAGGGCTTGCCGTCTTCACTCACGAAGCTGGTGTAGGCGCCAATAGTGCTCACAGCGCCACCCGATTCTTCGCCACGCAAAACATATCGCCGGGCCATTTGCTGATGAACGATTGAGATGTCTGCGTTGCAGTAGATTCCGGTCTTGCTGAGAGCGGCGAGCACGTCGGGCGCCAGCCGCAGGCCGAAGCGCGCTTCAATTTCCTTTTTCTGTGCTTTCCTGTTTTCCCGCGGTGTCATGCTCAGCCTGCTCTCCTTTGTTGTATTGGGCAGCCGACTGCCGCCCTGATTTCTTCTTTGGTGCAGCCTGCCCAGCACCGATACGTGCGCGGATCGGCAATGAGGACTGCCAGCCTCGTTCCGTTTTTGTCTTCGCCTTTCCGAGCGCAGGATGGACACTGGGTTCGGTAGTCTCTGCCGCGTCGCAGCAGTCGCGAGTGGAGATATTCCAGGATGCGAAATTCGCGCCGTCCCGGATTGGGTGGCGGCAAGACAACTTCTGGTTTCGGCCGGAACTGCTCGGGGATATCAAGCCCTTCTGTCAGCTTGAGCAGGGTGGCCGGCGTCAGCCTCTCGAGTGTTCTGAGATATTCCATTTGTTCGGTGATCGTCTTGGCGGCATCGTAGAACCAGTACCGCCTGTTCGTGCGCCGGTGGACTCCCAGAGGGCCGCGAATGGCATTCCCAAATTCGTCCTCTCGCAGTTCGTCCTGCCGGGGAAAGATCTCAATACCGTCGGTCTTCCCCTGCTTTACCGGAATCTTCAGCCGTACTGCGAGATTCAGACCGTACAAACGCCACTGTCGGGCGGGCAATGGCTCCGATCCGAAAACCCACAAGTGTCCTCCTCGACGGGAGTGTTCGAGCGCGGGTTCGAGGCCATCCTGTTTCATGGCATGACGGAGCCGGAGTAAATCTTTTAGTGCGGTTCCGTAATCGGCATCCACTGCCAGCCACCGGGACGACTGGGTTCTTGGATCGATGGCATAGAGGGCGACAGTAATGGCGCCCTCCAAATGCTGGCGAAGGACCTCCAGTGACAGGCACTGTTCTCCCCTGGGACGAAAATAGTTATAGCGGCCGTGGGCATCCGGGCGTTGCGATTGCACTGTGTAGGCGCCCCGGTTGACGAACAGGTCCCGATAAGCGGCAGCCATTTGAAGGATTGCGGAGTCCCCTTCCTTCATAAATGTCACCTCCTCGGCATAGGTAACCCGAGTTCATTTTTCGGTCAAATTGCCCCGAAAATGCTCGGGAAACGGGCGGCTTCAGGCCATTGCGGCTTCCCGAACCGGCACTTCGATCAGGCAGGGATTGGAAGCGTAATCGAGCAGTCCGTATTCTGCGACCAGCTGTTCGAATGTGTGTTTATTAAGGTCGGTGTCTCCGAGTTCAAAATCAGCCAGGTAAAACGTCCGGTTCGTCGAGTTGAGGAGGTAGATCGCGCCGGAGTTTGGGCAGCCGGGAACCATCTGCAGTAGGACAGCACCATTTCGCATCTGCAGCCAGTATTCAGCGTAACCTTCCGACCATTGCAGGTACGCTTTGACAAGTTCGCCATCGGAGCAGGTTCCAACACCGATATCCCCGGCGCTTATCGGCGATGTAAATGAGAGTTCTCCTAAACTTCCTGTTCTTTTCATCGTGTGTGTCTCCTTTGTGTATTTCTCGTTTGTAGGCGTGAGGCCTCCTGCGCTGCATGGCTTACACTGCGAGGCCGTTTAGCGGCAGGAGTGCGGTTGCGGCTTCAAGGTGCGTGTTGGTGTTTGGAATTGTGGCTTTGTCGTCAGCAACAGTTGCATGAGGAAGTCACCAGGCTGGCAAATTACGAACGCCGGCGTTCGAGAGTTGCGGCCGTTGATCGGACAAAATTGAGACGCCGCCTTATCATTTGCAGCGGGTCGATTCTGGCAAGCAGGTCGTCTGTCTGGTCTCTAACCATAAGGTATCGGGCGATTCCAAAAGTCTGCCTAAGTGCCAGCATGCAGGACCGTACAGCCATTTCCAAATCCGCAAGACTGGCGTAGTAATGAGCTTCGGCAAGGAACTGTTCCGCTCGCAGTTTGGCGCGCACTTCGCCAGGCGTGAATGGTGTCGGTCGCGTCCTGTGTGTTCGTTTTGAAGCGGACTGACAGGTTACGGACGGCTTCATGGATTCATCTCCTTTCATTGCTCTTGTTGCGTTAGAGAACAGCGTTTGTGGCGGCCAGCCGGGGACAATTGCCGGCGGTGTTACGAGTGGATGGGCGAGCTATGACCGCCATCCGCCCAATGCCGCGAATGGCGATGACGCAGAGGGGAGACGGCTGAAATCCCCGCACTGGGAGGCTATTGTGTCGTTCCGAACGTGGCTATTGTGCCGGGCAAGCATGTAAAGAGATCAGTGTTGATGATCCCGAGTCCTGGAGCGCTCAGGGCAGAGATTGCCTTCCGGTTAATGCAAAAGGCCGAAGACATTTTGTCGGCGGTCAGCGGATTGCTGGCAGTAACGTCGAGTCTTTGCAGCGAAAGCTGACTGTCAGTTGTGTGAAAGAGAGCGCGTCGGCTTACGAATACGTGGAGCGGCAACGGCGCAAATGGAGCGAGGTATCGAAGTGCATGTGTGAGCAGAAGAGTTCATGTCGCGTGTTGTATTGAGGTCTAATGCGGGGAACTGGTCGAGTATTGCAACGCTGAACATAACAGCGAAGGTGTGATCACGGGGACAAACAATGCGGTAAGGCGATTGTCGTGAGTGCCGCAGGAAGTATGGGGGAAGCGGAGATTAGGCAGGCAGAGAAAGGATTTGCTGCGCAGGAGCAGAAAAGTAGAGCAAAACAAGAGGGTAGTCAAATGCCAGGTCACTGAAGCGCAATAGTTTAGGCCATACCCCAAAAGGGCATATCCACCGCAAACACACCGCGAGAACAATGCGAAGAAAGGTCAATAACATGTCAAACCGCGACTCAAGGACTATCCGGTTCATTGGAGTGCTGTCCGGAATGGAAGTGGTTGTCCCTGCGCGGTGAAGACCTGGGTATCCAGAAGGTCTCGCGAGAACGAACGGGTATCGGCAAAAACCAGATGGCAGCTTGCCGGATTCAATTGATGCATCAGTCGAATCAGCATCTCACTGTTAGGCGCTAAATAAAGGATGCAGCCGAGCTGCCTCTCCGTCCGCAGGGCGTCCTCTATCATTCGGTAGTCTCTCTGGTTCTTGGGCGTACGCTCGTACTCAAGCGCAAATCGCTTCGTCGCCGGTCCCAGCCACACATCCACGATGGCATCGTAATCCTTACTATAAGGGTTGACGGATATGGAGTTGAAGGAGGCCACTTCTACCTCGGACAACCAGCCGGCCAGCAAATTCCTTCTTGCGAAGGAAAGATGCACGGTGTTCAGTTCGAGCGCGTGAAATGCCTGCGAGGGATGAGGCAGATGTTCCGTCTTGGAATGGATGGCGGTTGTGAACTCTCCATGATGTTCGAGCAGGGCTACTCCCGCTCTGGTGATCTGATATACCGCACAGCCGACGCCAACCACGCTCGCACAGACGCTCACGTGGCCGGACGTAACCAGCCTTTTCAGGCGCCAATTGAAACTGTTTCTGGAGTGGTCAAAGCCGCCGAGCTTCATATATTCGAACAGCTGGACATGGCTGACAAACCTGGAGTTGCGGACCTGCCGTAGTAGCGGGACATCGCGCTCAGGGCTAAGGACCAGACTTCCCTTCGCATACCTCATCCCGCCATTCCTCCCGCCAGGTCCGACTCATCCACCAGTTGCAAACCAGCCCCATGCAGAAAGTCCGGTCCGACGCGGAGTTGCCAAATCCCAAGACGAGAAATGATCCAGTCGTTCGGCCGCATGAGCAACATGACTTCCTGCTTCTCGCGCAGGCAACTGACTGCGATTGTCAGCACTGACTCCGCCCTCCACATACCGTTGAAGTCAATGTCGCCGCACCGCGAATTCGAAACAACGACAAGGAAAAAGTCCGGCGATTCCGCCTCCGACAATTTCTGCTGAAACAACACCCGGTTACCGCCGAAAGCAAACGTCGGTTCAGAGCAGATGAATGTCTGCCCAACCGCACGCATCGGAAAGTGAGGACTGAATCCGCCAACCGCGTTGAAACGGATGAGACCAGAGACAATCCAGTGACGCCGGATCTTCCTCCCACACCGCACGCCAGTTGAATTGAAGTAGGCGCCTCGGCGGGAGAACCGGTAAGGATCATTGAGATCAGATCCAAACCGGCCCCACCAGTTACTGCCGAAATTGAGGATCTTTACCCGCATCAGTTTCGAGTTCCAGCAGTCGAGCGTTGATGTTTTCGAGTTGTTCCAGCCGTTCCTCAGCTGGAAGCGATGGAAGTTCCCGCATGGCCCTCACAACGTCCAGCGGAAGCCGCAGGTTCTTCGATTCAAGGTATTCCCAAAGTTTGGCGTAGCGTGTGGCAAGCTCCGCAAATTTCCGGCGCTCTTCAGGCAGAGCATCTACCATCTGCTGAAACGCCGCGGGATCTTCGATCACTGGCGGAAGTCCGGCCAGAAGACCAGCTGCAGGTTTGTTCTTACGGTTATCTGAAGAATTATTGTCGTTCATAGCCTTCTCATTATCTTGCTTTCCTTCGCACTTACTGTCCTTTCAGCGAGCGATTCTTCTGTTGTTCGTCCTGTACCCGGCGCTCCGCTTCGTTGAGCTGCCTTGTGAGGTTCTTGACCCGCTCCTGGCAGCGAAGAAGCTGCTGTTGAAGCGCATTGATCGTGGCGACCTGGTCCACGACATCGGGCGAGAACAGTCCCAATTGAGGCGGAGCAGATGTTTTTCTTTTGTCCGGCAGGGGAAGAACAACGGTCGCGCTTTCTTTGGAATCCACTGCCGGCTCTGCGGCCACAACCATCGCCGGTATCTGTGTCTGTGGCGGGGAATCTGCAACGCGGTTCTGCATCTGTACTGAATGAGGCTGGCCGGACTCGCGAGCCGCAGTCAGCGCTGCCATAAGATCGTGATTGTGCTTTGTCGCGGTCGTTGCCTGCTCGTTCGCCCGTACCAGTGAGTTCTCCATTTGGCACAGCACCTGAGCATTCATCAGTTCCCGGCGCACTCGCAGCTTGCGCTGGTAAACGATGACGGCGAAGAACAAACCAAGCAGCCCAAGCGCGGTTACATTCGACCAGAAGTACCCGTTCTCAAGCGTTTCTGAAATGAGCAATTCGCGTCCATCATTGATGCATTTTCCATAGTCTTCATTGCGCGGATTGATGCGCTTCAAAGTGAAATCGACGAATCCTTCTTTGTGCGTGGCCACGCCGGACTGTTTTGCCGGTGGCGCCTGAGAGGGCTGCCGCTGGGCGAAGCCTGTGTGGACCGAGGCGACGAGGAAGAGGCACCACATCGCGACGTGCTGGAGCCGGCATATGGTCATTTCATTGCGCCTTGCCCCTTCCAAGAATTCTCATGTTGCGTCGGGCTTCTGCGTCTTTGAATCTCAGGTTGGCGCCCTCACTGTGCGATTTAGCTGAGTACAGGCGCGGGTAAATCATGGGACGATAACCGGGAAAGCTGCAGGGTGGTGGAACGCGAACATGCAAATGAGAATGCAGCGTTCCCTGACGGTTGTCGGTCATCAGGATCTCCATTTGTCCTACCGGGAGATTTTTGATGTGGTCGTCCTGCGACCGCGTTTCTTTCGTCTCGGTCTCACTTCCGGTGCCGAGTTCCTCGTATTTCTCGGCCAGCAAGCCGGTACGCCGAACGGACAAAGTCCGGCGCTTTCTCTTTACCTCCGATGATGCTTTCCGAAAATACTGCACAGTCGCTTCGTCTTTGGTGCGCAGAACGATGTTGGTGTTGGGCGCCGAGGACACATCATCGCGAAACGCCTGACTGACCCTTTCCAATTGCGGAATAGCCTGCAGAGCGAACAGGAACGCACTATTCGTTCCCCTTGCGGTCTGGAATATGTGCGTCAGATTGTCGTAGGCAAAGGGAGCGAGTTCGTCAAAGATAACGCTCAGCATGGGCCTGTCCTTGTTCTGTCTCTGCTGCTCGCTTTCGTATCTCTTGCCGATGATGAGTTGCAGGTTCTGCAGCAGCATTCGACCCAAAGCCGTAACCGCTTTTGAGTTCTTGTTGGCGTTCAGGGAAACCACCAGAATCAGTTCCTGATCGATGACGTCGTCCAGCGACAGGAGGTCGTCGTAGTCTCCCGTCATGAGAGACAGGTCGTCCTCCAGAAAAGTCATGAGTTCGTTCAGCAGGCCCTGAATCTTGGGAACACGTTCGCGGTCTTCAAACGACTGGAGGAGGTTTTTAACCGACATCTCGAAATTGAGACGACGCTGGCTGGCAACGCCCGGTGACGATTGCAAACGGTGGCGGGCCTTTGCAATCTGCTCCGTCATCACTTTCTGATCGAGAGCCATCACCAGCACGTCATAGAAGTTGTAACGCTTCCCGGTATGAGCTAGTACGCGCACGAGATCGCTCAGATACGTTGCCTGATGATTGTGGAAGAAGTCCCGTTTCAGGTCGAACGATTCGAAAATGAAATTCGCGTGCTCCTGGTACAGTTCGTCCGCGCTGAAAAATGGGTTATAACGGACCGAAATATCGGCTCGCGCTGGATTGAGGACGCGAAGCTGGTGCATCCGCCCGGACAATTCGATGTAAGGAAGCAGGTCCGTAAGAAACTCCTGGTCGCCCTTGCCATCGAAAATAATCATGGGAATGCGGTGTGGATTGTCCGGGGAACCAACCGTACGCTGCAGGTCCTGGGTAATTATGTTTCGGAGAAGTGTCGTTTTGCCCGAGCCGGTCGCGCCGAAGATGATCCCCTGCATTACGCGGGTCTCGTCCGACCATCGCCAGGGTTTGCCATGCACGTCGTAGCCGAGCACGATCGAATTCCGGCTGTGGGCTAATTCTGTTGCCGCCCGGTCTTTTCTTTGTGACACAAAGAGTGGCGGATGCGGCCAGGCGCTCTCCCGTCGCTTTGCCGCGGTCATCAAATACCACAGCGTCGATGCGATTGAACCTGCCGCGCAGCAGAAGTAGATCAGAGCCTCTATCAGTTGCGCCTGGCGCAGGTGAAAGCGAAGGCCAATTACATATCCCGCTCCGAGAAGAATCACAACCCCAAAACCAATGATCAATGGTAAGGGTGTCTCCTGCCGGTCTTCCTGATGGAGCGGTCTTCGGTCCGAGTTTTGATTCCTAACCCGGTTCATGGTGAAAAAAGCTGAAAAAGAAAAACGTCCCGAGCGCAATGACCACGAAGGTCAGCAGGAGAATAAGCAAAGGGTGCGGACGGAAACGTCCGTTCGCATCCTCGGGTCGAATGGGATCCGCGAGACGCCGTTTTACCGCAGCGAGGAGATCGAATTCCGTATCCTGTTCATGGAATTCACGGAGACGAGCCCTCATTGGCTCAATGTCGTCTTCGCCGGGCCCAATCATGGAATTCACAGAACGAATGTTGCCTTCACGGCGCTCGTGAATTCCAGTTGAAGAACCGCGGGGGCCTGCACATCCTGTCGAATCGCAATGATTCCCTGCCCCTGATCGTGCGGCGCAACATCCTGACCGTCGCTCTCGGCAACAGCAACAGGTAATTCAACAGAACTGGTTCGCCCCAGCCTGTTCAGGGTCTTGTCATCGAGTTGGGTGTGACGGAGCCCCGACACTGACACCGCCGTCAATCCCATTTTCAGCGCCTGAACATTGGGCTCGGTAATTCGAAAGGGATGGTCGGTATGGTTCTCGACCAGGTAGTGGATGTACACCGTGCTTCGGGTCCGAAACACCTGCTGAACGCGCACAACAATATTCGATCGTGCTTTGATGGTCCTGCTGTCGATACGCTCTGTGCCGAACAGTGCCTGCTTCATAATGTTGTCGGCGATCTGTTGCAGCTGATCTTCAGTGGTGACGACTGGTTTTGGCGCTGGAACTGACATGTCAATGGCGACATCCATGTTGCCTGCCTCCCCCGCTGGCTCTAGTTCAAATGTGAAACGCCGGGACGCTGTCCAGACGAGAAGGTCGGTTGAGCTTGCGGCGTTTGTCGGTTCAATCAACACTTTGTCCTGCTGGCGTTCAACATGGAAAGCGGAACTACCCGCTGCCGCCATGGTGACCGGCTCTCCAAACTCAAGGACCGTGAGGTGGTTAAGGGCCGTTTTCACGAGCACGATCTTTGAATCGCCTGCCGTTTCTTTCTGTGGATACTGGGCAAGGGCGGCGGTGGCACAGACGCCATATATAAGGATGGAAATCAGACTCTTTTTCATGGTCTCGCTCTGGTTGCCCTGAAGCGGAACCCCGAAGGGATTCCGCTCAAGGCTGTTGTTTGTCAATCGTTGTCGGATTCCACTGGCTCCTGAGTGAATTCCTCGACGCCAGCGGTTTGGGTTGCCCAGATTTCGGGATCGAAACTCGGATCTTCGGCCTCTGGGGCTGTCTCGGTGGGCTGATGCAAAGCGGTGGCTTCTTCGCGACCCTCCTTCTGATGAGCGGTTTCAATCGTGGCGGGAGCAATCTCCGCCGTCAGTTGAGCCGCCTGCTCGGAAGTCAGGTTCTGATCGGGAATGTCTTCGGTCGAATAGCGCCCATTCCTGAATGTGAACAGGTAGGAAAGCTTCAGGCCGGGATGGTTGCCGCCGGTTCTGATCGGCTCAACCAGAAAACTTCTCCCTTCCTCATCGACGTGAACAAATCCATCACACACCTTTGGGAGTATTACGGAGAGCGCTTTCCCTCCGGTGCGCTCCGCAATCTTGTTCACCAGTTCCTGCGGAAACGCGAAGACCAGAATTGAGCCGTTGCCCTCCCCCTGGCACACGATTCTGTGCAGGGCCTGGCACCACGCCTCGCGATTTTCCGTCTTCGCTGACGCCCAAAGCCGGATCCAGGCTATTGCTTTACCTATCTCCTCCTTTGTGCGTTCCTGATGAGCAGTTACATCAGCGTCTATGCTGTTTCTGGTCTGGCGCGCTCGCCGGACCAGTGCCTTGTTTTCCGGCGTCGGTTTCTCTTCAGCTGCCGCTAAGGCTGCCTTCAAGTTCTCCTCCGCCACTCTGAGTTGCTCAAATACTGGTTGCGTTCGTTTGCTGATGCTCGCAACCACTGCCGCGTACAGACCATTGATTCGGCTGCATTCTTCAATCATTTCCCGGGTCGGCGAAGATCCCAAAACCAGACCTTTAAAGTCCTTGATCTTCGAGTGGCCCGTGAAGAACTCGCCGATGTGCGAGCGCAGCAGGTTGTAGAGTTGTCCGATTCGGTCCGTGTCCGCGACTTCCAGATAATCAGGAAGCTCGGATACCTTGCGCGCGTTTTTGAACGCAAGCCACGGAGCATAATCTTTCACCTGTTTACGTATGTCTCGAACCAGCTCAAGATCCGGTTTAACGGAATGCTTGAGACTATCGAGGGCGTTTTGCAACTGCTCAACCAGTTGATAGGCCAAATCCGGCCTGCCGGCTGCGATACAACGGGTCATCAGCACCGTGATAGGACCGATCTGATTCCCCACCGCGGCAAGCGCTACGGCTTCGGCATTCAGAGGACTGCTCTTCTTTCTTTCGTGTTTGGTTTTGGTCTGCCGGAATGGCTTCGAGTGATTGAAGCGGCTGTTTACGAGGATTGGAAAACGATTCCCGTGAAGCAGTCCACACCAGTCTCCGTCAAAGTCACCGCCGTTTTCCGTCGCCTTTTCCGAATGAAGGATAAGGGCGCCATCCAGTCTGAGTTGCGTCCGGATCAACTCATCCAGCGCCGCCTCAGTGAGGTTGCATTGTTGTTTGCGGAAACGCTGCGCCAGAAGCTGGCGGAGTTGTGCGTCCGAAAGGTTTGAGACTGGCAAGAGATCTTCGAACATCCTGATGGGGTAACGAACCACCAGGCTCCTCTCGGAATCGCCTGCCATAATCGCGCTTGTTGTGGGGATCCAGTCTGCGCCGGAGTAGACCGTGCCGTTTGCAACGAACAGGTAGCCGTCGTCAGCCAGCATATAAGCCGGCAGCCGAAAGCCTCCTCCGGTTGTGAGCTTGAATGCCCATTTCGCCAGAAGTTCGTTGAGACGCTTCCGGATATACGGGTATCTGATCATCACCCCATCGGCACTTCCATCGGCGATGAGCAAAGCCCGTACGGTATCCAGTTCGTGATCTTCGTCAGCTTCCTGCTCCATGCCGGCTGGCGAAGCCGATTCCGGACTTCCTCCCAGCAACTCCATCAATTCGCTGTAGTCGCCTTCACTGATGGCATTGGACAGCTTGTTGATGGCGTCGAGCGACTCGGGAAGGATTTCAGTTTCGATGGATTCAGCGGGAGCGAACTGCGTGAGCTGGTAACTACTTTTGAATTCCAGTTCCCGCGAGACTTCGCGAACGCCGAGTACCACCTGTCCCCGAAATCTTCTGTCCGGTCCACAGATCGAGAAAGACTCTTCCGACCGGACACGTCGTCCTGCCAATCCAGCCGCCTGGGCCGCGCCGGATTTGGCCCACGGAGTGAAAATGGAACGTACCGAGGGCACGATCCTTTTCATGGTCCGAAGCGCCTGGGAATCACCGTCATCCAGTTTCAACGACGGCTTAATGGCGCTTTCGGGAAGGATGACGTCCGCATCCAGTGCTTCAGCGACGGCGTCCTCCATCACCTTGAAGCACCCTTTTCCCTGGGTATTCTCAAACGCGATCCGAAACTGATAGAGGAGCCCCTCTCGCACCTTCAGCTTTGAGAAGAGTGAACGAGTGATCCACCCGCGACAGTCGTTGGTGCCGAGAGTCCTGTCGGGAACGACCAGAACCCGGACATCGGGTTCTGCAATCATTGCCGGGCAGGGCGACACCAGAATCCCGAAATAGACCATGGCCATTTCGGGCCAGTTCTGGAAACGCTGAGCAAGGATGCGGCTGAACTCCTTCTCCACAAAATAGAACTTGCCTTCCTTTGCGGATCCGGAAGCTCCAACCAGCGTGTACCGCAGTCCCTGATACTCGAAGTCCGCAAGAGTTTCATGCACCCGGACCTCTTCATGCGTCTCCATCTGTTTGGGAATGTTCACCGTCGCGACTCTGACGCTGGGGTAGAGGGCGCTCAGGAGCGTGTTCTCCAGTCGGCCTTCCACATTGCGCAGTTCGCGGGTACGGCGAGTGATTTTCCCTGTACGATCGACATCCAGCTGTAAAACACGGTTTTCGAGCGTAAATGTCTTTGTAGTAGTCGTATTGTTGAGTGTAGTTTTCATTTTTTTCTCCTTGTCTCGTCCGGAAAGCCCAGTCGAGGAAGGAGTTCGCTGACCTGCAGCTTTTCCCTCTCGCCTGGCCCCCTTGTTTGGGTTTTTCTGGCCAGGCTTGAGTTGATAGCCGGGTCAGCACATATCCCCACGTAATGCCGCGGGGTGCTCAAAGGACCAAAATGGACTTTGGTCTTCTGAAACCTGTGCTGCGCCCTAATCGGCAGCTAGATCTTTAGCGGCTGCTTGACGATGATCGGGTGACCGCTGCCCATTTCCGCCACCGCCGACCAGGTCGTCAAGACAAAAAAGGGTTGTCCCGACTGCAGAGCCGCAATCAAAGCATCCCCTTCCGTTGTGAATTCCTGTCCCAAATCGGGCTTGCCGGAAGAAGCTCCGTTCTTCGACAGGAAGTACCTCATGCTTACGTTAGGGTCCGAGCCATTCCGTCGCCTTCGTGTCGTCGGCGTAACAGCTCCGGCCTGTGGGGCCTTCGGACCGCTGTTGAGTGATTTTTCATCCATTTAGGAACTCCTGCTTTGAATAATTACTCTGCGTGCGTCTCCACACGGTCAGTTTTGGGCGGCGCTCTGCGCCGGGGTTTGACCGCGTTTCTCGCCATCAATTTGGTCTTCGACGTAATCAGCAATCAGAAGGCCTGCCGGGTTCTCCTCGGATCGATGCTCCACTGCCAGGCGAATTCGAAACTGACTCACGATCTTGTCCGTTGTTTCCGCATGCTCATGAAGGTGATGGACCGTCTTGATTCCATGGACAACGTAAGTCAGAGGGTCCCTGTCTGACTTCTCGATCAGACCCAAACTGAATTCAGAACGCGTTTGATCGTCCTTAATGATGCCAACCGTGTTCTCCGCTTTCATGCGCGTCATCGCTGCTTTGCGCAGATTGGACGTCATCATGCCCACTGCGTTGGCCCAGTTGAGATCTACCGTTGCGGCTGAGAAGTTGAGATAACGAGCCAGGAAAAGCCGCACAAAGGCAGTCTTCTCAAGATCCGTCGGTTCGGCCTCCGTGTTTTGAACGACGGATATGGGCTTGGCCTGGCCGCCCAGTACCGAAGCCTGCCCGCTTTGATCCACTCGTATCACCGTCACCGGCTTCGTCCCGATATGGATGGCGTAACCAAGGGCGGCAACCGCAAGACCGGCGAAAAGAAAAGCGTTCACCATGGCACGATTGGCATAGGCGCGCAGTTGCCCGTCATGTTCGTAGTAGCGGCTGTATTGCAGCCTGGGCAACTTAGTGTTCTGATTGGATGGTTTGTTCGCGAACATTTTCATTCCCTCAGGAAATCCGATTTCGTGGTTCACAACTCATGCCTTCCGGGCTTGCCGGACTGCGCTTCCCGCTGCTTTCGCGGCGTGATACACAAGACTCGGTACGGTTCCGCTTGGCCGATAAGGAACCCCGCTGCTGGCCCCACCTTTGCCCGCCGCACTCGATGTTGCGCTCGCACCGCTGCCCCCACTTCCGGCGGCCGAGGATGGTGTCGTTGGGGCCGAGCCACCGCTCAAGGCACTCGCGACCGCACTTTTGATCGAACTTGCCATCGAAGGCGCCTGCGCCGGCGCGGTTGGCGCAGAAGAGGATGTCGCAGCTGCGGCTGAAGCACCCGCGCCTCCACCAGCACCTGAGCCTGCTGCAGCTCCGGAGCCAAAGCCAGAGGCAAGGCCGGTAGCCGCGGCTGCTCCGGTGGCCAGCGCGAGCGTAGCTGCCTGTACCAGCGAGCCAGCTGTTGAACCGACATCGCCACTAATCAATCGCTTTGCGATAAATGGAATCAGCGCAATGCAAATGGCATAAACGATGCTCACCAACCCGAGAAGGAGCGAATCGGGTAGTCCTCTCAACCAGCCGACAAAACCCTGGCTGTTGAGGAGAGTGCTCATATCGTTCACGTGAATTGCGGTCATCAGGGCGCCAAATACTCCGTAAAGAATGGCCCAGCTATTCCACACCATGAGATTCAGGGCGAACGTCCTTCCCATCTGACCAACTCCTGTCATGGGAAGTAGTGCGAGCACCAGCGGACCGATCACGTACAGGAGCGCCCCATACATGGAATTGAAAAACGAAAACAGAAACACGGCGAGCGGGTAGATCACATATGCCACCAGTATCAAGACGGAATTGATTAATGCAGATGGAGCCGCGGTGATCATATCGAGGAGGCTCTGGTTGCCCGTGGTCGCGTACTGTTGCTTCAACTGGTCAAGCCAGCTTGCAAACATGTCCCCGGCACCGGAGCCATCCGCTATCAGGTGGCCCACCGAAGTGAATGCGCTGTTCACGTCACGAAATACGGAACCCCAGTTGGCAATAATGATCCCCGCCACCAGATACTTGATCGCGGTTACTCCCAAGCCTCGCAGATCGCCTCCGCGCATGGCGGCGCTGTAGAGGCCCGTGAGAAAACCAATAAGAAGGATTGCGAAAGCGATGTCGGTGACGCCCCGGAGAATCGATGTCCCGTCGATGCCGGCCAGAACCTGATTGAGAAGTGACTCAAAATAAAACATCTCTACTGAACTCCCCGTTTCAGACCATTGGTGGTGTTTGTTCGAAGGTTCGCGGCGGCCGCGGCACTAAGCTTCAGACGGGCTCCCTGATTCGCCAGTTCAATTGAATGCAGGCGCACAAGCTCCGCGATGGCGGTCTGGTTGTAGGCGTCGGCCCGAACCACCCAGGCTGCAGCCTGGGCGTCGAGCATCGGTGCCGTCCCGGGAGCGGCACCTTGCAGTTGCTGGTTGATTTGTTCGGCGGCCTGAAGTTCAAGGTTGGCCAGCGCATCCAATTCCACTGCCTTCTTGAGCGCGGCCTGTGCCTCGGCATCGCTCATGTCGAGGAAGTCGCGCACGGGTTGAGGGGCATCTCCGACCGCGGGAAGCGCTCCATATACCGCCGCATATCCACTGCTGATGGAGGGAACTGCGCCGGGATTCGCCGATAGCAGGTTTTGCTCCAGTTGTATGGGAGTCGGAAGCGTCGCACTGGCAACGGGAATCTGAAAGAGCTGTCGCATCCCGGTAAATTGCCCTTGAGCCTGCACCGCCATTGCGCGCGCCTGATTGATGGCAGTGACTGGGTAAACAATCTGCTGTTCGAAGTTCGCGCCTTGCTGCTCGATTTGCTGAATTTGTCCGAGCGGCTGCGCCACGACGCTTTTCAGCAATCCCGAAATGGATTGCAGGCCAACGGAAATAATGGCGCAGCAGGGGTCGATACCCAACTGACTTCGGGCGGTAGTCGAAGTAACCGCGACCACGATGGCGATCGCCATACAAAACGCTATCTTCAGCCTCACAGCCTTCCACAAGCGAGTTACCGATTCCCAATTCATTCATCAACTCCTGTTTCTACGGACGGCTCAATAGTTGTTGCATTTCGATTCGCAGCGTTCGTGTGCTGTCCGCGCTCTTCTTGAGCGCCGCATTCTCATGCGCCAGACGAGTTGCCTGCTGGCGCAATTCCGTCGCCAGCAGTTTCGCGAAGTACGCCTGGCTTTCCAGATTGGCTATTCGTGCCTGGGCTGCGAGCTGCCCGGCGGATCCAGGCGCGGCAGTTGCGGCCTGTTGTTCGAGCGTGTCAGCCAGGCCAAGCATGGTCTGACTTGTTTGGTCAGAGATCATCGTGGTCTTCAGCGAACTCATGGCGACGGCGTCATCCATGTCCGCCATATTTCTGTCCGCTGACTGGACATCCGACGGTTGCGGAATGGAACCGTAGACCTGAGTAAATTGCGGCGTAATCTGGCCGATAAGGCCACCTCCGCCGCTACGGAGCGTTGACTCGAGACGAACCGGATTGCTCAGCGTGGCACTATTGGTCGGAATCTGCTGAACTTGCGACAGCAATCCCTGGTACTGCCCTCTTACTGATCCGATGAACCCCTTGGTCTGGTTCAGGAGGCTGGATGGCCATACCACCTGCTGGCGCAGATTGCTGATGGTTGAATTGATCGACTGTATTTGGCCTAACGTCCCGCCAATGGCTCCCTGAAGCGTTGTGGTTATGGTCCGGATGAGTGAAATGATGTCACCGGCGCCGGCGGCCCTGGCTCCCTGCGGAAGCAGGAACAAAGTCATCATGACGACTGCGGCAAGCGCAATGCGTCTGGCGGCGCCTCGTCCCAATTTGGCAAAGTAGGTCATAGTCTTGTCACTCCAATCGCTGCAACTTCGCCGGAAGCCTCTTCCGGCAAGGGATCGAGGTCTGCAAGACCAGTCGGAAATGCCGCACCAAGCTCCTGATATGCGGTGATCAGCGGAACTGATTTGTTCTGCGCCAGCCACCATGAGCGGTAAAGCCGCTCGCGTGGATACGTGGTCATGATCCAGTAGTCCACCGGCGTCGCCGAGATGCGGATCGAGTGCGTGGTTTCCGCCTTTTCGCCGATGACGATCAGCGCGTCTGCGCTGCGGCCTTTGTGGGGCGCGCTGAGGTGCTTGATTTGGTTGATGGCCGTTTCGTTCAGGAACAGATGCTCCCGGAGCGCAGTAGTGTCTCCCGGTTGTTGCCCTACGATCTTCGTGCTGCAGTTCTTGAAAATGCCCGCGCCATGAACCGTGGGTTGAGGGCCGGAGCCGGCAATATCCTCGGGAGCCTGCGTGATACCCCAGATGCCTGCATTTCGCTTCCTCGCGGTCCGATAAAGCTGGTCCACCACCGGAGCCAGGACAGGCGACTTGAGCATGTATTGCATTTCGTCGCACACCGTGACGCTGCGTCTGCCCGACTTGCCCGCCGCCCGTTGTGAGGTCGAATACGCGATTAACAGGCTCATTGCCGCCTCAAGGCGTGGGTCGTCGCTCAGCTGCTCGATATTGAAAAAGAGCCACGGATTGTTGAGCTTAATCGTGGTGGGTCGGTCGAACAGCCTGGCATAAATGCCTTTTTCGCCGGTCCAGCTGCGCAGCTTGATGGCGGCCACTCGCGCGATCTCCATTACTTTTTCGTTCTTTTCCTCGTCCCTCCATTGCGCCAGCTCATCGCGGAAATCGGAAAAGACCGGAATGGGATTCGATGAGCGAATTGAACAACGCTTGTATGTTCGCTGGATGGCCTCAGTGATTAGGTTGTCGAGCAGTTCCGTGTCTTCCGTCCCGTTGTCGCCGAGCATGTGCCGGGTGAGATTTTTGAGAAACGCGATCTGATCGCGGCTGGCATCTTTTTCACCCGGAGGAAGGTCCCATGGGTTGATTCTTTGATCGCCGTCGAGCGACATCGTAATCATCTGCCCGCCCATGAGTTCGACCAGAGGGCGGTACGAATCTCCCCTTTCAATAATCGAGACGAACGGATTGTCGCGGGCTACCATCAGCAGGAGTTGCTGGACCATAAAGGTCTTTCCACCACCTGTCTTGGCGAAGACCAGCATGTTTGCGTCGCTCAGAGATGGATCAAATGGGGAAAATGGAATCAGCTGGCGATATGGCGTTTCCAGCAGAAAGAGCGGTGAGCGGTGGGTTCCGTTCCAGGGCATCTCAACCGGCAACAGGTCCGCGGCGTTCGTCGTAAGGACGTCGTGCTCACGCTTGTTCTCCTCGCCCATTCCGGGCAGAGAGTTAAAGTAAATGCGCTTCTTGGCCAGCGTCTCCACGACGCCTTTGGCGCCATTCATCCGTGCAATGGCGGACAGAAGACGCTGCCGCTGATCGCTGATGATGCGTTCGGCGTGTTCGAGGTCGGATGCGGTAACGGCTGGATCCTTCGTTCGGGTGCCAAGCACCAGGCTCACGCGGGCCGTCTTTACCGAACTTGCGATGATGTCCTGCTGCACCGCCAGTAGCTGCTCCTCGGCAACCCGGGCTTCCATGTTGACCTTGTGTCCGCCATGGGAATCCCGCTGTGCGGCCTGCATCTTGCGCAGACGTGTCTTGTATCCTTTGAGGATTTTGGTTTGGTCGGGAATGGTCACCTGCGTATTGACCACCAGCGGAAAATCCAGAGAGACCAATTCGCGCATCAGTCCCGGGAAGGTTGCGTCGGGCAGGTCTTTGAGAGTTACGAACGAATGCAGTATTCCACCGATGTTGAGGTAGCTATCGGTCTCTTCCAACAGACCAGCATCAACGATCTGTTCCCGAGCGCTGTGATATTCGAGTGTTTCCTCCTCTGACTTCCGGACTCGCGTGTCTGGCTGAAGTGGATTGAACGCTCTCTTCGCTTCAAGGAACAATTCATGATCGGTCAGCCTTCTGGGTCCAAGATCAGCCGCGTGTATCGCTGTCTCGATTCCCTGCATGAGACTGTCGAATTCAGCGAGAAGATCATCATGTTCGCGCCTGCTCCTCTCAATGCATTTGTCGGCTGAAAGGCTGAACCTTCCCGGCTTCTGCTTTGCGCGCTTGCCGGTGATGCGGTGGTGTTCGGCGGGGTCCCAAATGAAATATGCATGGACCAGTTGCCGCATATAGTGCCCTTCGCGTTCACGGCTGGCCCATCGCTCTACGCGTAGATCGTCGAGAATGAGGACTGCTTCCTCCCGCGACTTCCTCGCCGCGGAATAGTGATCCAGCAGGTCTCCAATGTCCTGGACGACCTCGTACCGGATCTGCAGCCTCATGCTTTGTTCCGGCATGAGCCGCAGCAGGGACTCAAGCATCAGCTTTCCGCGGTCCCGCCCCTCATCGCTTGCGTAATAGGAGAGGAGCCCTTTGAGTTCGTAACCGGCAACCAGTGCGCCATTCGTGCGTACGACCACGTTGTCGAGGTAGTCACGCACCGGCAACTGTTCGCACAGGGCCGGATCGTCCAGGTTTCTCAAATGTTTTTCAACGAGCGTGGGCATATCTATTCTTCCCTGAGATAAGGTTTTGTCATTTCGCGATCGCGCGCCAGCGCACAGTACGTTCTCGGTTTTGTGTGCCACAGGAGCAGGTCGCGCATATATCCGCGTGGCTTGCCGTACTTGAAAACCATCAACAGCGGCACAATTGCGGCCGGCACTGCGTACTGCAGGACAATGCTCACTGGAATGCCGGCGAGTTCCCCGTTTACGAAATGCCCGACGCCGTTCATGAGCGCGGCCGCACCGAGGACAACAAACAGATCCTCAAATTCAAGCAGCATGAACGTCACTCTCGTTTGCAGATTGCGATTTACTGGTGTGACCGTAAGCGGCATACAACTCTCTCCTAACCAACCCCTGCTGTTCCGTGTTGAATCCAGAATTCAGCCAGCCTCAAAACACCCGACAGTGAAAAGCAAAGAAGTGCTGTGAGGAAGTTGCGTATCCATGCTTCACCAACAGTCAGGCGTTCAAGCAGGCCGCCGAAATGGAGCACGCCCAGCACCAACTGACTCACGCCGTAGAGAGGCAGGATCACGTTGCCTACCCAATTCACCAGCGTCAGAAGCGAGAGCCAGTAGCGATCAGGATCGTTCCACGAGGCCTGCTGGCTGAATGTCTCCAGCAAGCGGACAAAACCCGAGCACAGAAGCGCAGCGAATCCCGTATACGAAAAGTGCTGATAGTGCTGCCCCTTGCTGAATGCGTAAATCGCACCGGCGAAAAACAGCCCGGCCAGCGTCGGCAGAATCACATTGCCCAGCCAGTTCGTCAGATTGATTACTCCATGTTCAAACATGCCAGTTGCTCCTCAGCCGGACACCATCGCCTGCAATAATCTCCAGAGCGCTGAAACACTGAGAAATCCAAGGGCCGACGCGACCATCGCACCCACGGGACGGTGCCGTGCATAGTTCACAATGGCGCCGACGACGGCCAGGCCAGCGGCCTCCGGCAAAATGGTTCCCGCAAGAAAATTCCAGGCGGAACTCAACATGGAAGTCGTCGCAAATTGGGAACCGTCGTTCCAGCTCTGCATCAGCGTTACGGTGCTGGCAGCCGACAACAGAAAAATCGCGGCTATCACAGACCCAATCGGGCTGTGTCCCTGCGCTCCGTCCAGCACGGCTTTAAGTACAAAGAAGGCCGCTGCAATTGGCAGCAAACGCATCACCACGATCTGCTGAACAAAGTCTCCAAAAGCCGTTGCCATCGTATTCAGCCATGGGCTTGCTATCCTGTTTGGTTGCGCGAACTGCAGACCATACATCGCGAACCAGGACAGAATTTGCGGTATCGTCAGCAATATCACCGTCCACACGATCCACTTCTGGAACTTCCCGCCCATCTCGAAAGTCGCTCCGCCTTCCTGCCTGAGGGCAAGACCGGCGAACAACATCGAGCAGATCGCTGCGGGAACGGACAGACCCAGCAGTAGCTGCAGCAAGTCGGTGATGAGTTGAGGCATGCGCTCTCCGACCTTTTACTGAACCCCTGCGGTTCCGTTGGCGATCCAGAATTCAATCAGGCGAGTGAGTCCGGAGATGAGAAGCAGACCTATCGCCGTAACCGCCCAGCGGGCTACCCCACGTCCGCTCGCGTAAGAAACGACGGCCATTACCACGCATCCCACAGCCAGCAAGGGTGCGATCACATTCCCAACCCAGTTAACAACGTTCAATAGGGTCCCTTCGGGCTGGGCCGCGGTTTCGCCCTGCACTGCCTTGTTCACTGCCGGCGCGCCACCCAGGTTCTGGGCACGGACGCACAATGGGCTGATTTGAAACAGAGCGATTCCTAAAATCGCCGTCATCAGCACGCGCTTATCAAGCCGCATACAGTTCCGTAAATTCATCAGTAACTCCCGAATCGGTACTTGAATGTCGGTCACCAGCAGCACCATAGGTTCATCGCTAAATTCGCGCAAATGCGGATATGCGGGTGGACGGCCCTGTGGCCGCCTGCGCCCATCCACTCGTTATGTTTGGGTTGTTAAAGGAGTGAAGTCGGAGAGGATTTTGGCGCAGGAATGGCAAAATAACGGCGTGGAACGACACCAACGAAGAGATCAGTCGATCAACAATCAAAAGAGAAACAGTTGACATGATTTTCTTTTTATCGGGGGCCCGTTCGACCAGGCTCCCAACATTACGTGGACGAAGACACCAAGACGACCGATCGAATGTGGGTCTTTCGCGCTCTTCATTCGTGCCGAGATGCAGTTTCACGGACACAGCACGCAGCCCGGCATTCGTCGCCCGAACTGCGTGCTGTCCATGTCGGGTCCTGGGGAAAGGACAGATCAAAAGAAAAAATGTTATCCGCGAGCGTTTTTCATCGGCATGCCGGAATCTAGTTATTCGGACTCGGTGGCGCCACGCTCTGGTTGAGTTCCTTTTGCAGCTGCAACAACTCGCGCAGCTCCTGCGCGTTCGGAGTGCTGCTTTGGGAAACGCTCCGATTGAGGCTTTCGGCAGGTTTGATTTGTTTGGCACTGTCCTGGAGAACGATATAAATTGGAGTGCCCGCCGAAAGAGAGACGATGACATGCTCCGTTAGTGCCAGTCTGCTTACCTGCTGGTCCGACGCAAGCCCGATGTTGTCGCCCACGCGCTCCCGCAACAAATCCTGCTCGCTCAGAGGCTGATTAAGGTTTCCTCGGCCAACGAACAGCGCGGCGCCCTCTCCAATCCCGGACAGGGATCTGGCCAGAAGGCTTTTTCCGGTGTTTTTCCCTTCCACATGGCCTTTGAGGGCTTGTGCGTTCAGATCGGTCGCAATGGCATCGAGTGATGTTTTCGCGCCGTCCGGTAATTGCAGAGAATCGAAGCGGATCGAGATGTACCCGGAACGGTCTGCCTGTTCGATATTGCCGATAGCCTGAGCGCCGGCGGGAACCACGATTTCTCCGTTCCGCTCGTAGTTGTATTCAACCACCGCGACGACTCGTGTTTTGAGGGCCGTGCTTGCGGCGTAGGCAAGCCGGGCCTGCAGGCGTGTGCCTGTCGGCAGACCCAGGCCCACATCAGGACCGGAAGCGATTACCGAACTCGGACTACTCAATGCGGGCTGACCAGCCGCGCCTCTCACAAACACAATAGACGACTTTGACAGCGCATCCCTCTCTGCCCTTGTCGTCTCTGCAGTATCGGGAGCGGGAGTGACGTTGGCGGCTGGCTGGAATGGCGGAGCTTGCCAGTTCTGCTGGCCGTCGAAGGGCTGGACTGCTGCCAATGACCCTTTCGCTCTGGAGTCTTCGGCTTTCGTCGAAGGACTCTCGGTAGCCGTGCGCTGAATGTCCTCTTCGCGCACAACCTCATCACGCTTCCCTTTCTCGCTGGAACGACCTGAATCGGTAATTGGCAAAAAACTCCGCTGAGTATCTTCCTGTGCCGCGGCGTTCGCCGCTGTCCTGGCAACCGCGGGCTTCTTGCTCTTGTGGGGCACTGACCATGACACAAACAGCAACAAGGCAACAACTACTGCTCCGCCGGCAATGATGACGATGCGGTCAACCGGAGTGGCCTCCGTGCCACGCTTGCCACGCCTGGCAAATGACGGCTGGTCCGGAACATGAGACGGAGTTGTTGGGCTCTCCGTAGCTGTGAGACTTCCTGTGTCCACTGTCGATCTCACATCCGAACCTGTATCTCGATGAATTGGCTCCCTGCCATTGGAACTAATCATTTCGTTTCCCCTTCCACCGGAGCGGTGAATGCGATTGAAATCAGAACCGGGTTGTCCACCGCGTCGGCCTGCGCGATGCGCAGTAGCAGGCCCTCGGCAGACTGTTTGAATGGTGGTCGTTCGAAAAGAACTATTCCGTCCGCTCGTGCTCCAGGCCCCAGGTGCCTCAAGGTCATTTGGTAATCCTTGATTGCAACGAGCTCTGCCTTGGTCGATCCCCCGTGTTTGTGTTTCGAGGATCCAGTGAGTTCAAGCTGGGGAGCCAACAGGTCTATGCTCTGGTCAGAGGCGTTAAGCACAGAGTATCCGACGATCATCTCGTCCCCGTTCTGCGCGATATGCCCGACTGCGACCTGCAGCTTCTCGCCCTGCCACTGGGGACTGGCAATCTTTGTCTGGTTCAACAGGGCTTGTGCGTGGGAATTGACGTGGGCTTTTGGGGCACTCGAGATAGCCGCATCCTCCGTGAGGTTCCTGGTTGCGCCGATCAGAAAGGTGGAAGGAGACTCCGAAACGAAGAAACTGTGAGGCCGCTCGTACTCGAGAACGAAGTCCACATTACTGCTCTCGCGTCCGTCACTGACAAGATGCAGGGAAACCTGGTGACCGGATTTGGTAGTAATCAGAACATTGGTCTGGGCCGGCTTAAGCGTCGCCGGTTTCAGGAAAACCAGTAACGGCTCTGCTGGTGAATGTTCTGCCTTGAATCCATCAGGATCACCCAGCACTACGGAGCTGACCTCTTCCGGTAACCGGACCGAACTAACATATCCGGGCTTCAGATGCAGCACCGTGACCGCTGAGGGATCAAGGGTCATAACAGCAAGCCGGGGCTGAGGCAGAGCGTGCGAAGCCGAAGGCGTCTGAGCACCAGCGGCAATCCCAACGATCAAAAGAAGGACGAGACAACATTTTTTCATTTGATACTTATTCTCCGTTCACTGAATTGGGACACGGGCGACTGGCGCCGATACCGGGCACGCACCTCGAGGACGTACCTCACGACATCGGCGTTCCGATACCGAAGGCCCTTTCTGAGAATTTGCTTTTCGCCTGCGTAGAAAGCTGCCGCGACCAGACGGAGGTCGCCATGAAAGAGTCTCATCAGCTGCGCCAGATAGCGCACCCCTCCAGAGATGTTCTCGCTTATGCTGCAGCGATTCCTCACGCCCAGGCGTACGGCGGTCTCGGGCATCAATTGCATGAGGCCAACCGCGCCTTTGGACGACACGGCGCAGGGATGCCAGCCCGACTCCTGCTGAATGATCGAACGAACAAAGTCGATCGGAACCTGGTAATGCTCTGCGTACTGGACCGCGTAGTACTCCGCCTCCGCTCGGCTTTCTGCCGCTCCGCACCACGCGGGACAGGCGGCTGTCAGAATTGCCAGAATCGAGATGAGAGGCTTCATCTGGCGGCTCCTTGCAGAGTTTCCAGTTTGTACTGTTCCGAATCGAAAATCAGGCTGGCAAAACCATCGCGCAGAAGTAGTTTTTGCCGGTCGGCTTCCGTCTTGGCCAGCAAAGGCAGCATGATGTCTCGCATCTCAGGTGTTACCTGATCGACACCAAGCACCCGCAAAGCCTGTGCCAGATCCAGAATCTCAGATACCGAAGGCGCCTTTTCCATGCTCCACCCGCGCAGTGCTTTTGCAATTCCCGCCAGACCGGCATGAAACTCTGGTGAGGCCTCTGGCATCCTGCGCGCCACGATCTCGGCCTCCCGCTCTGCCGTGGGGTGCTCGATTCTCAAATAGAGGCTGCGACGCCGAAGGGGATCTCCGATGCGTCGCTCTTCATTAGACGTCAGGACCACAAAGGGAATGCTGGCGGCCCTAACGGTGCCCAGCTTCGGCACGCTCAACTGCCACACACTGAGCAGTTCCAAAAACATTGCTTCGAATGCGTGGTCCACCTTATCCAGCTCGTCGATCAGCAGGACACACGGCTTCGGGTTTTCGAGCGCCCGAACGAGCGGCCCGGCTGTGAAGAAATCACGGCTGTGTAGTTCGCTCTTGAGAGCACTCCAGTCCCCATCCACCGCATGGGACTTGAGTTCGACAAATAGCCGTTGCAGGGATTCGTCGAATTTCCCAATGGCCTTGTCCTCATTAATGCCCTCATAGCATTGCAAGCGCTCAACATGAGTATCGGCGGCTTCGGCCACTGCGTATGCCAATTGAGTCTTGCCGCTGCCAGCAGCTCCCTCCAGAAGAAGCGGCTTGTGAAGAGCCGCGGCCAAAAAGACTGTGTTTGTCGTTACAAAATCCGCAATGTAACCGCTGCTTCGCAGCCCGTCGGCCAGTTGCTCAAATGATGAAAACACCCGAATTCCTTTTTCAAGCCCGTAATCTCTGGGCTTCCGAAACAGGAAGTTAGGGCCAAAGGAAAATTTGGTCAAATTGGGACGAAATTAGGGCCAAACACAGATGCAACGTACAGCCCTCGCTTGACCCAAATATCAATTGCCCATAAACAAAAGACCAGATGAATTCGGGGCCATTTGCATCATGCATCGGGAGCGCACGGCCTCGCCAAGCTGGTCAGTATGCTATGAGGGAAAAATGGGTGACGAACAGGAAGTGAGCAAAATAGGGCCTGCGAGCACAGTTGCTTTAGAAAAGCACTACACCGTTGCAGAAATCTCCGAACTGTGGCACTTGGACGAGAAACTTGTTCGCAAAATGTTCGAGTTGGAGAATGACGTCATCGTGTTCGGGCCTAATGAATCACGATACAAACGTCGATATCGGTCGTTGCGTATTCCAGAAAGCGTAATGCGGCGGGTCCATCGCAGGCTAACAAAGGTGAGTTGATTCCCAATTCCGGCGCATAACCGCGCTGTACTTTATCTTCTCCTGCGGTACCCCCCGCAATCGTTAGCTCTCGCCCCTTCGCGTACTCAGTGACTTACCACCTGGTTATAATCATCCCTGATTTCTGGCGTGAGGGTTGTACGCCACACGGGAATCGCGGCCAATCCCGTTTACAGTTTTGTATAGAGTTTGTATAAAGAAACAGGAGGTTTATCCGTTTTGTCCATTTCCTCTCTTTGCAACATCAGTAACTTACGTGGAATCAATACCCACGTCCGGTTCAACTCCCACCGCCTCCACCATAACCTCTTTCTTTCAACCTGCATCAACAGCGCAAATTCCACCAACCCCTTTTCATGCAATCAGTTGCTGTTAAAAATAAAACCTGAACACAAACTGTATAACCAGATTTCTCGGTTCTCGCTATTCGCATTGTGAGCAAGACTGCTGAGGTCTAACGCCAGCAAAAAAATAATGTAAGTTGCAGAAAACTGGAACAAATCCGGGCACAGCTGGCGTATTGAGTTTAGAGGGACCGCAATTGCTGGAATCAGTCTCAAAGCCCGCGGCGTCAATTCACGCCTTTTCCCATTCCGACAATCAACTCGCAGCACGGCTGCGCGGATTGGGGCCACTGGCAATCCTGACGATTCTGTTCGTGCTCTTCCCTGCCACTATCGCCGCAGGTGGACTCGGAGGAATGCCTTTCCTCATGCCGTTTGGCGCCGTTAAAGTGTTGGTGTGGGCCTGGCTTTCGCGTACCCCCTGGCGTGACATCGGCTATGTGCGGCCTAAGAGCTGGATCGCCAGTTTGGTCATCGGCGTAGCGCTCGGTGTCTCGTTCAAATTCGTGATGAAAGCGGTGGTGATGCCCCTTCTCGGTGCTGATCCCATTAACCCTGCGTATCATTTCCTTGCAGGAAACCGGGAGGCTCTACTGGCAGGCGTCTGGTCCATGATCGTTACCGCGGGCTGGGGAGAAGAGACCTTGTTCCGCGGATTCTTGTTTGAACGTCTCGGCAAGCTGTTCGGGCCAGGCGCTGGAGCTAAAGCTTTAATTGTGCTGATCACGTCCGTAGGTTTTGCCCTGCTCCATTATGCTGACCAGGGACTCGCCGGCGTGGAACAGGCCAGTATTACCGGGTTGGCTTTCGGAACCATCTTTGCCGTCACCGGACGGCTCTTTATGCCGATGTGCGCGCACGCTGCCTTCGACCTCACTGCCGTCGCGATGATCTACTTCAATCTCGAAAGCAAAGTGGCCCACCTTGTATTCAGATAATTCGGACGTTGCTCCGGGGCATGTATTTTCCTGTTGAACGCTGTCAAAAAAATCAGTGCTAACTGTTTGGTCACGCTTCCCTGCCTCACGCCGTGACTTCACGATGCGTGCATCATGCTGTAAACCAGCACTGCCAGTACAAAAAGGCTGACGACCACATACAAGCGGTCGTGCTCCAGATAAAACCCAATCGCAGCCAGCGCTACACGCGCTACGGGCGTGGCAATCAGGATCAACAACCCAAGCTGGATGAGCCCTTCACTGTGAAAGTGGAGCGCCGAATGCCATATCCCCGGGACGCTCCGCATCTCTGCATTTTCGCTCTGGAAAACTTTGTAACTCACCCTCTCGGAGTGATGATGCGCCAGATAAGCAGCGCCGCCGAGTCCCACCACGAATGCCGCCGCCAGCACGCCGACCCGCAGAAGGTTTCCCACCAGAGTTTCGAGTTTTCGGTCCGTCATTTCCATTAAATTTTTCCCGTGATGCCGTTCACGATCATTTCAATAGCCAGCAGCAGGACCACTCCGCCGAAGATCAGGCGCAGACTTTTGACTTTGGCTTTCACCAGCACCTTGGTCCCGAGAAAAGCCCCGCCCAGCACGCCCAATACGACTGGCATGGCCAGCCGGGGATCGATGTATCCCCGCCCCAGATAAACTCCGGCGCTGGCGGCAGCGGTGACGCCAATCATGAAGTTGCTGGTGGTGGTGGAGACCTTAAAGGGAATTTTCATCGCCCTGTCCATGGCGATTACCTTGATCACGCCGGCGCCAATGCCCAGCAGTCCTGATAATGCGCCGGCACCAAACATCAAACTGAATCCGGCGGGCACATTGCGGACGCCGTATGCCTGGCGTTTGCCCTCCACGGGGTACGATCCCTCGAGGCGCAGCTTGCGGGCCAGGGCATCCGATTCCACCGGCGGGCCGGCATCCTGATGGTTGCCCGCAAGAGAGCGCCAGGCTGAGTGCACCAGCACCAGACCAAACACAATGGCCAGCACATGCGTGCTGAAGTAAGCGGCAAGAAACGCGCCCAGAACGGCCCCAAGGGTGGTTGCCACTTCCAGCAGAATCCCAATGCGGATGTTGGTATAACCCTCGCGGACATAAGCAGCCGCCGCGCCGGAAGAAGTGGCGATTACCGAAACCAGGGATGCTCCAATCGCATACTTGATATCCACGCCGAAGGCCAGTGTGAGTACCGGCACCAGCACCACACCTCCGCCCAGCCCGGTAAGCGCGCCGAGGAAGCCCGCGGTCGCGGCGGTGATCCACACAAAAAATGTAAACAACAAAGCCGACATAAGGTTCAGGTGTGCTGCTGAGAATCCCTTAGTGTACCCTCTGGCCCGCTCGCAAAAAATGACTGCAGGAGAATTTTTATTGGCGCAAAGAATGAATCGGCGTATGGTGCTGGGGCTGAGTTGCTGGAAATCGCACAGCTCTGCTTCTCGAGTGGCAACCGCGTTTGCGGAGATCCATCTAACCTGGAAGCGCCACTTCACTTGGATCTCCATGTGCGACTATCTGCAATTTGAGGAGGATTTTACGGTGAAGAAGATTTACTTGTTAGCCGCAACCATGCTGCTTTCCGCGATCTGGCTGGTCGCCCAGAGCAGCACGCAGAGCAACCCACAATCGAGCACATCATCCGGCAGTTCCGACCAAACCATGATACAGGGCTGCCTCAGCGGTTCCGGCGGAAATTTTACGGTTACCGATTCATCCGGCAACAGCTACAAGCTACAGGGTGACACTTCCAAACTGAGCGACCACGTTGGACAGGAAGTTAAAATCAGTGGAAAAGACCTGGGCAGTGCGGCCTCGTCTGGATACCCGTCCGGAAGCAAAGAGCCTGCCAGTGCAGCTCAGGGCGGCCACAGCTTTGACGTGAGCAATATCGAGAAGGTATCTGACTCCTGCGCCAGCTCAAAAAGGTAAGACCAGTCCAAATCTCAGCCCCAGCGCTTCGGCGCTGGGTTTACTCTTTTGCGCCAGAACTCATGCGCCCAGATAGGCGCGCCGCACATGATCGTTGTGCAGCAGGGTTTCACCTGGACCTTCCAGCGTGGTCCTGCCCACCTCCATCACGTATCCGTGGTGCGAGACGCGCAGCGTGTAATTCACATTTTGCCCAGCGAGCAGAATAGTCACACCCTGCTGGGCGATTTTTTGAATCAGGGCAAAAGTTTCGTCCACCAGAATGGGCGCCAGCCCCAGAGTGGGTTCGTCGAGCAGCAGCAGTTGTGGTTCGGACATCAGGCTGCGCCCAATGGCGCACATCTGCTGCTCGCCCCCGGAAAGTGTGCCCGCCAGCTGATGCCGCCGTTCCTTGAGCCGGGGAAACAGCTCATACACCCGCGCCAGGTTACTATGGGCGCGCTTGCGCAGGCTGGTAATGTAACACCCCATGAGCAGATTTTCTTCCACCGGCATCCCCGGCCAGAGCTGACGGCCTTCCGGCACCAGGCTGATGTGGCGCTTCACCCGCTCGAGTGATGGCAACGAGGTAATGTCCTCACCGGCGAAGAGAATTCGACCGCTGCGTACCGGCAGCGTCCCCGCGATGGCGTTCAGGGTTGTGGTTTTTCCTGCGCCGTTCGCGCCGATGATACAGGTGACGCCGCCTTTGACCACCGACAGGGAAACGCCCCAGAGCACCTGCACTACTCCGCGATACACGTCCAGGGTTTCTACCTGCAAAAGCTTTTCGCCCGCTGGTTCAGCCACGCAACTCACTCCCCGCGCCGGCTTTGCCCAGATAGGCTTCGATCACGGCCTCATTATTTTGGATTTGCTCCGGCTTGCCTTCCGCCAGCTTCTGGCCGAAGTTGAGCACGGTGATTCTGTCGCAAACAGACATCACGGCTTTCACATCATGCTCAATGTACATTACGGTTACGCCGCTTTCGCGCACGCGATGCACCAGATCCAGCATGGCGCGGGTCTCGGAGCCGGTGAGGCCGCCGCAGATTTCATCCAGCAGCAGCAGTTCAGGTGATGTAGCCAGAGCACGTGCCACTTCGAGCCGCTTCTGATCGCCCAGCGACAGCATGGAAGCAGAGAGATGCGCTTTATGTTCGATTCCCACCTGCTTTAGCAGATCCATGGCCTTTTCTTTGGCTTTGGCGGCGCTGCTCACAGGGTGGCGCCCGAAATGCACCGCAAGCTGAACATTTTCGAGCACGCTCAAAGCACGAAAGGGGCGCACGATCTGGTGAGTACGCACGATTCCCATTTTCACCAGTGCGGAAGATTTGGCTCCGGTTACGTCTTTACCGTGCAGATGAACCTTGCCCGACGTGGGACTGGTAGCGCCGGTGATTACGCTGAACAGTGTGGTCTTCCCCGCCCCGTTAGGGCCGATGAAGCCGCAAATCTCCTGCCGTGCAACGCCAAAGCTCACGTCTTTGAGCGCCGCAACTCCGCCAAATTGCTTGCTCAGGCCTTTGACTGTGAGAATTTCCAGGATGACCTCCTAAAAATCTTCCGCAACAGTCCCACCAGACCGTCCGGCTCCAGCAAAATAATCAAGATCAATAATATGCCGTACAACAACAGATGCACGCTGGGAAAGCGGACGACCAACTCCTCTTCCACAATGCCGAAAATAGCGCCACCGAGGACGGGTCCCCAGATTGTTCCAATGCCGCCAATGACCGGCATGAGCAAAATGGAGATTCCGGTTTGAAAGGCAAACACGCCGCCTGGCCCGCCGCCGGGATCGACAAATACGGCGTACCGCGCATGAAGGGCACCGGCAATTCCGGTGAGCGCCGCGGCAATGCCGTGTATCCACAATTTGCCCATATACGGATTTACGCCAATGTCGGCGGCGGCGTCTTCATCCTGGCGGATGGCGCGCAACGCCAGGCCAAATCGGCTGTCGGCGATGAGCATGGAGATACCAACCGCCATAGCCAGAGCCAGCAGCGCAGAATAGTAGTGCTCCGTCTGCTGAAAAACACGATGCTCCACGATGCTCAGGCCGCTAGCGCCACCGGTGATTTTCAGGTTGCTCATGATCACGCGCACGGCTTCCGTCAATCCGATGGTTGCAATGGCAAAGTATGGCCCGCGCAGGCGGAAAGCCGGCAGACCTACCAGGAAAGAGGCAAGCAGCCCCACTGCTGCCGCTGCCGGAAAAGCAAAATATGGATTGTAGCCGGCATTGATCATGAGTCCGGCGGTGTAAGCTCCGAGCCCATAAAAAACCGCGAAGCCAAATGAAGTCTGTCCGGTAAAGCCTCCCACCAGGTTCCAGGACACGCTGGTAATCGTCCAGACAAAGGTGGTAAACAAAAGCCGGATAACATCGGTGCTCGCGCCTGCGGAAGGCAGCAGGAAAAACACCAGCAGCACAAGGAAGGGCAGCAGTCGTTTGATGGTCGAGGGCAGGTTCATCCGGTCCGCCACCTTCTTTCAAGCAATCCGGCTATTCCTTTGGGGAGGACCAGCAGCACGACCACCAGCAGGCCATAAGAGATGGCTGGCTGGTAACTGGCTTCCACTCCGGGGATTTGTATGCTCCAGGTTTCAACCAGGGCGAGCACCAGCGCGCCCAAAGCCACGCCGGAGAATGATTCCAGTCCGCCGAGCACAATGATTACAAACGAACGCAGCAGAAAGGGGCGGCCAAAATCAGGGCTGAAGGAATACAGCATGGAGAGCAGCACACCGGCAAAACCGGAAAAAGCCGTACCCAGCCCGAAGGTGAGCCTTGCAGTGCGGTCGTAATCCACGCCGACAATCTGCGCGGCATACGGATTCTGAATCACCGCTCGAATGCTCTTTCCAAACCAGCTTCTCTTGAGGCCGATTTGCAGAATCACAATCGAAAGCACTGCCGCAATGAAAACGGCCAGCCGCACTTTTGAAATAGCAATATCGCCAAAGTGCCAGGATGTAAGCGTGTAAGAAGTATTGATGGAGCGGTCTTCATTTTTCCAGATCAGAGATGCCACGTTCTGCAGCACCAGCCAAAAGCCAAACATCAGCAGTAGTGACGACAGGGTTGGCTGGTCCGACCGGGGAAGCCAGCGCACCAGCAGCCAGTGTACGGCCATACCAAACGCAAAAAACACGGGCAGCGCGAGGACGGCGCTGACGAGCGGATCGAGATGAAAGCGCTCGAACAGCTCATAAGCAAAGTACGCCCCCAGCATCATGACGCCGGCATGGGCCAGGTTCACGATCTTCATCACGCCGTACACGATGGTCATTCCCGCCGACATGGCGGCATAGACACCGGCCAGCAGTAACGCCGCAATCAGCGGGTCAAGCAAATCCTGCAGGGTCATTTAGTTTGTGCGCCGTGCGCCGCTCCGTGCCATTACGGTACCGGCGCAATAGGCGCCGCTGTAGCCGCACTTTTGGGATAGACCAGCTCCACCTTGCCGCCGGGCTGGTTCTGGACAATGACAAACGGATACCCTGCCTGGCCATTGGACTCAAATTTCAGCACGCCGCCGGGCAGCAAAGAATCCGTCAGGCTGACTTTGCGAAGAGCGTCGCGGATCTTTGTCTTGTCGGTCGAACCGGCTTGCGTGATGGCGGCCGCCAGGATGCGCAGGCCGTCATAAGCGGTAGCCGCGTACCAGGAGTCCGGATCGTGGCCGGTAAACTGCTTATAGTCGGCCAGGAACTGCTTTACCTGCGGATAAGGCAGTTTGCTCGACCACCAGATTCCGGAAAAAATGTAGTTCACACCATCACCCAGCGCCTTGCGGGCATCGGCTTCCGGACCGCGAGCGCCGTAGCTGATCATCTGGTGGTGCATTCCGCTTTGCAGGTACTGGCGATGCATCACGATGTAATCCTGCAGATGAGCGTCACTTAGAAAAATATCGGCGCGTGAGGATTTTACTTTCTGCAGCAGGCCGGAGAAGTCTGTGCTTCCCAGTTCAAACTTTTCATTGAACACCACGCTGAAATAGCCGGGATGCTTGCCGATCCATTGCTGTATGCCGTTTACGTAGTCAATGCCATGATCGGTATTTTCCACCGCCATGGCGATCTTCAAGCCTTTTTTCAGCTTGCCCTGGTCCACCAGACCACCGAGAAATTCGGCCGTGGTGGAACCGATCACTGAGACCGGGCTGAGCGTCCCAAACACATACTGGTATCCGTGAGCAAAAATACTGGTAGCACCTGCCCCGCAGGTGATCCATGGGGTCTGATAACGGTCCGGCATTACGGCCTCGGCCTCACCCAGCGCCGTGGAGTAACCGCCGATCACGGCCGTCACTTTGTCTGAACTCATGGCGCGCTCGGTCAGAGCGACTGACTTGGCGGAGTCCGAACCATCGTCGTAAAAAACTTCCTTGAGCTGGTATTTCTTCCCTTTCACATTCACGCCGCCAGCGTCATTGATCTTTTTGATGGCGAGTTCAATGCCTTCCTTCTGATACTGCCCTGGCTTGCCCTCCCGCCCTGAAGTGGGCAGCACTACGCCAATCGAGATGGTGTCCTGGGCCGCGGCATACAGGGCAGAGCTACACAAACAAACGGCTGCTGTCAGTGCCAGGCTAAACCGCATCCATCGCGGGATACAGACATGCAAAAGACTTCTCATGCAATTCCTCCATTGCACATTTCTGGTAGTGCGGAAGCTTTCAACAAAGCACGCCACAGACTCTGTCATCAAAACTCCGTGTTTCACGAATCCCGCATCATATCGCCGCAACACGTATTTAACAAGAAAGCCGTTCCTCTTCCATACATCGCGGTATTGTTCTGAGTGAGCAGCGCCAGCGAAAACCGTTGCTTTAGAATTCTTCGGAGCCTGCAATTTTGCCCTCATGCAGCAAAAGCATTCGCTGCCCCAGAGCTTCGGCCTCGCTGCGGTCGTGAGTCACAAATAAGGCAGGAACTCCGGTAGAACCGAGCCATTGCTTCAGATCGGCCATAATGCCGCGTTTGAGCGAGTCATCCAGTGCGGAAAAAGGTTCATCGAGCAGCAGGAGGCGCGGCTCGGTCGCAAGCGCACGGGCCAGCGCTACCCTCTGGCGCTCGCCGCCGGAAATCTCTTCTGGCCTATGCGCGGCCACACGCGAAATATGGAAGCGCTCCAGCATCTCTTCCACACGCCGCACTTTTTCCTGCCCATTCACGCGGATTCCGAACCCAATGTTCTCAGCCGCAGTCATATGGGGAAACAGAGCAAGGTCCTGAAAAAGATAACCCACACGGCGCAACTGGGCAGGAATATTGATCTTTCGCGAAGAATCAAACACCGTCTCGCCGCCAATCGAAACCCTGCCGGAATCAGGCCGGAGTAATCCCGCCAGGCACTGCAGGATCGTGCTCTTCCCTGCTCCCGAAGGGCCGAAGATCACGGTTACACCGGATGCGGCCTGGAACTCCACGTCCAGCATAAAAGTCTGCCGCTTTTTCCCAGTGAATCTTTGGCGTAGAGCGACATCAAGACCAGCAGCCGAGTGGCTCATTTGCTGCCCCAGAAGAGAGTACGCTGGCTGTTCAATCCATAGACCACGCACAGCAAAAAGTAGGAAAACACCAGTAAAACCAGCGCTGTTTGGCTGGCTGAGGCGTAGTTCAGCGCCTGCACCTGATCGTAGATATCAATGGAGAGCGTGCGGGTGACGCCGGGAATGTTGCCGCCCACCATCAGCACAACGCCAAACTCGCCTACAGTATGGGCAAAGCTCAGCACCAGAGCGGTAATCAGAGATGGCCACGCCAAGGGCAGCACGATGCGCCAGTAAATTTTTGCTTTGCCGGCTCCCAGGGTACGAGCCGCGGCAATCAGCTTCTGGTCCACGGCACGAAATCCAGAGACCATGGGATGCACGGCAAAAGGCAGACTATAGAGCACAGACGCGATGACCAGCCCCTGAAAGGTGAAAGCCATGGTGGTTCCCATGACATGCTCGTACCATCTCCCCAGTGCAGTGCCGCGGCCAAAGGCAATCAGCAAATAAAAGCCAATCACCGTGGGCGGCAACACCAGGGGCATTGCGATCACGGACTCGGCCAAAAACTTCCAGCGTCGCTGCGAGAAGACGATCCACAAGGCAATCGGCACGCTCAGCAGCAGGAGGATGAGCGCGGTCAGTGATGCGAGGCGTACCGTCAGCACGAAAGCGGGCCAGTTCATTTTTGCGGCGTCCCAAAACCGAAGTCACTGAGGATTTTTTGGCCTTCCGAAGAAGTAAGAAATTGTACAAAACGCCGCGCCGGTTGTTTGTTGGGCGAAGAACGCACGACCACGGCTGCCTGGTACAGAGGCGGATAGGAATTCTCAGGAAGCAGCAGGAACTGCCCTTTATTCTTCATGGGATTGGACAGTGCCAGAGCCAGGGCAACGAAAGCAACATCGGCGTTACCCGACTGGGCAAACTGCGCGGTCTGGGAAATGTTCTCGCCCAAAACCAGTTTTGGTTTTACAGATTCGTATATGCCATAGTGCTGCAGAACTGCAACGGCTGCGCGGCCGTAGGGAGCATGTTCGGGATTGGCGATGGCGATTCGGCGTATCTCAGGTGACTTGAGCGAATCAAGACCTCCCGTAAGCACCTGCAGATTTTTTGACTGCAGATCCAGATGAACGCTGTTCGGCCACCAAATCGCCAGCCTGCCCCGCGCATAGAGCGCAATGGTTCCCGGTTCGGCCAGGCCCGATTGATCCAGCTTTTCCGGATAGCTTTTGTCGGCGGAAAGAAAAACGTCAAAGGGAGCGCCATTGGCAATCTGGGCGAAGAAGTTTCCGGACGATCCCAGAGAAACGCTGACATGAATTCCTGTCTGTTTCTCAAATGCAGGCGTGAGTTTCTGCATGGCGGCGTTTAAATCGGCTGCCGCCGCGACTCTTATTTCGTGTACACCTGTTTCCTGTGCGCCTGCGGCCACGGACAGCAGGGCCATAACCAGCCACAACCGGTTAAGGAAGAACAATCATCACCTCCGTCGATTTGATCAGGGCCGCGGCTGTATCGCCTTTTTTCAGGCCCATCTCAGCCAGCGCGTCCGCCGTAATGATACTGGTAATAATCTGCCCGGCAATGGAGAGTTTCACCTGCGCGATGAGTCCGTCAACCTTGATTTCGGTCACACGCCCAATGAGCTGATTGCGTCCGCTGATCCGGCGAAAGTCACGCCTTCCCTGCGGGCCTTTCTTCACTTCTGATTTCGGAATGAAGCGATCCAGCTCCGACTCCGGAATGCGATGGTGCCCGCCGGGGGTGGTTACGGTGCGCAGCTTGTGGCTGTAAATCCACTTTTTCAGTGTGGGATAACTGATGCCAAGCCTCACTGCGGCTTCACGGGGTTTGAGAGGCATGGAGTGATTTTATACGAACACAATCGTCAGCAATCTGCGATTTAACTACAGAGAGATACTGGAACCCTGACAGGATGCAGGCCAGCTTCCTGAATCTTATTCTGGCGATGTCCGCGGACAAGTCTGGCGATTTGGTCTGCCATGGTCTTGAGGACGGCGAGGTGAGTAACCGTAAAAACGTAAGGAGTGGGCGAAAAGACCGCCAGGACACCGATAACCGCGCCTTGATCTTTGACCGGCACAACCAGAATAGACCGTAGATTCAGTACGCGAACGGAAAAGTTGTCCACGCGAGGGTCGTTTTCCGTGTCGTCACAGCGCTGTTCCGTGCCGTTTAGGATGCAGAGTCCGGTGAGCGTATTCTCCAGTTTTACCGGGACACCAATATCGGGAGCGCTGAAGCCGCTGCGAGCACAGCAGCGTATCTGCCCGATTACTTCATCCATCATGGCAATGGCCGAACCAGAAGCGCCAGTGAACGTCTGCGCACGCTGGGCGATCATGGTTAGTTCTCCAGTGAGAGGGGTAAGATCTCGCTCATCCTGGAGAGAAACCGTGGGTTGTATTGCCATCTTGCAGTCCCCCGAAAAAATCTCTCTGCTACTATGATCGGCATTTCGTCATAATAGTTGCGCAGCACCGCGCGTTTGCTGCAAAAAATCGCATGTGCGCATAACACACTCGCACAAAGGCGGAGGCAAAATGAGTTTAAAAGTCCCGCCTGTTGTATAACCATGAAGCTGGGGCAAGCCCTGAATGTGGCCCTGGTTACGCAACGTAAGAGAAGAAATGGCCCTGTGTACGAGGGCCATTCATGGTAAATCGCAGAATTTTTTTACGGCCAGACTCGCTTCTTCTCTATGCCACCGTTGTTGGCCACCGGCTGCGCAGTTTGCACTGTTGCCACCGGCTGAACGACCGGGACCGGCTGCACTGCTGCTGGCTGCACAGGCATGGGCCTGGGCGCTTCCTTGCCGCCTTCTTCCATAATACGCGCAGCGACGCGCAGCGCCTCGATCTCAATCTGAATATCCGAGATTTGCGCCTGAAGAGCTGCTATCTGATTTTCTCTTTCCCTGATTGCGTCGTAAATACTGTTCATAGCTTTTTCCTTCTTTATAAATTCGAATATATCAATAAGCGAATGGAAGTCAATCAGAGTCTGCCCTGCATACCGGCACCGAAGTAACGCGATTACTCCCTGAGAATAAGGGCTGGGCCATCAGGGATTTCCAGGATAACCGGAGATACGAGATCAAAAACCAGGAAAAACAGGCAAGTCCGGATACCGCGCTTGCGAGCGTCTCTGCACAGCCCGGAATGCACACAGGCATCTAAAAAGTACATGGCGTCAGTATTGTTTTCGTGAAATGATCCAGAGTCGAGTGACGATCAGGAGCAGCAACATCTCCACGGCAAGTCTTTTTTTTGGTGGCCGAAAACCGTCTGCATAATACTTCAAATGTAAATCGGTGAAAGACCCTGCTTTTTTAAGTAAAAACCCCTAACAACTTGATTAAAGTATGGCATAAATGACGTAAAATGCTGCTCGTCGTTTTTTGTTGGAAATTCGGCCCCTGTTCCGACCTCATCAAACCAGGGCGAATTCCCGAAAGTTTTCTGGATTTTTTGTTTTTTCCTAAATTTGTATCAAGGAGAGGCTATGCGACGTTCATTATGTTTTCTGATTGTCCTCACTGCCTGTTGTCTTGCAGTCTTCAGCGCGGCAGGTCAAAGCGCAACCAGCGCAAACATCGTCGGTCAGGTGACTGACGCACAGGGAGCAGTAGTTCCCAATCTAACCGTCACGGCGACGAATGATGCCACCGGTATCTCGCACGCGGTAAAAACTACGTCGAGCGGGAATTACACTATTCCCAATCTTTCGCCCGGTATTTACACGGTCAAAGTTACTGGCGGCAGCGGTCTCTCATCGGCAGAGGCAAAGGCGGTAAAGCTAAATCTTGGCGACAACCTGGATTTAAAATTCCAGCTGAAAGTCGCCGAAGCCAACGAGGTCCTCGAAGTCACGGCGCAAACACCGCTGATTGAGACCACCAAAACACAAGTTGCGAGTTCCATAACCAGTCTGGACATGGAGAACCTGCCGACCATCGCCGGAGCCGGCGGCACGGTCAATGATTATGCTCAGCTGGCGCTGACCGCACCCGGCGTCAAACAGGACACCAGCGGTCTGACCACTGATTTGATCGCACCAGGATCCATCAACAACCGCGGAAACCTTTACAACGTGGATGGCGCCAATATTACCGACCAGCTCGTATCGGGACGTGATGGCACAGGCGCATCGATTGACGAAGTCCAGGAATTCCAGGTAATCACCAACAATTACAACGCCGAGTATGGCCAGGCAGGCGGCCTGGTGGTGAACGTGGTCACCAAATCCGGCACGAATGGCATACATGGCGACGGCCACATGTACTTCCGCGGGCGTAATCTTAGTGCTTCCGATCCGTTTTACAACCTTGGGCTCCTGGATCCGGCGACAGGCCTGGTTAACAATCCCCGGTGTCCGCTGGATGGCACGACCGATATTTCCGGCTGCCCGCGCGCGCCTTTTCACCGCAAGGAAGGCGGCTTCACCCTTGGCGGTCCTTTTATCAAAGATCGCCTGTTTTGGTTTACCAGCTTTGAGCTAAGCCAGCAGGCCTCTCCCCTGACGCTGACTCCGTTCGGGGTTCCGCAGACGGTCCAGCAGCCGGTCAACAACCTTCTTTACAGCGGCAAAGTGGACTATAAGGTTTCGCAGAACAATCTGCTTACTGTGCGCTACGCAGTGGACCGTGCTCGCCAGAGCAATGTGATCGTCCAGACCGGAAGCAATGTTACTCCGGACGACCTCACTTCCAGCACCAACAACAACGCGAACATAAATATAGGCCTGGTTTCTTCGCTCACGCCCAACCTTACCAATGAGTCCCGCTTCGTCTTTACCCGTTTTGTCACCTCGACTGCGGACAACTCCAACCAGCCCGGTATTATCCATTCGGATGGAACGACCACGGGAGCTGATTTCTGCTGTCCGCAGGGTGGGCTGCAAAAGCGCTACCAGTATGTGGACAATCTTACGTGGACAAAGGGGAAACACACATGGAAGACTGGATTCAACATCAGCTACTATCCATGGAATTCGCTCTTCCCTCAGTTCCATTTCGGACAGTACGTGCTGAATGCAGCCAATCAGCCCACGTCGCTGACGGTAGCCTTTGGACCAGGAGAGGTAACATCCAAGGACAATATTTACGGATTTTACGTCCAGGACACATGGAAGATTACCAGCAAGCTGACAATGAACTATGGCATCCGTTATGACTTTGAAGCGGGCGCGTTCAAGGGCGGCAAGATTCCCGGCCCGAATGGCACCTGCTTTCAGGGCAACGGCCTGATTTCAGCCTGTTCTTCAGACAATAACAACTGGCAGCCACGTCTCGGCTTCACCTATGCTCCCTGGAGCAAGACCCTGTTCCGGCTCTCCTTCGCCGAGACCACGCAGCTGGCCTTCAACAATGTGGTGCTGGACTCTCTCAACTTCGACGGCACGACTTTAAACACCGTTACAATAGATTCCACCACTCCGGCTGGCGCTGCCGCACTGGCTGCATTTCCCAATATTCCCAGTGCAGCCCTGCTGGCCCCATTTGCACCCTCTCTTAACGGACCTTTTGGCCGTGTACGGCCAATCTCGAGTCATCTCAAAAACCCCGAACTTCGCAGCGTAAACTTTGGTATCGAACAGGAACTTACAAAGACTCTCAGCGTTGGGGCCCAGTACATCGGGCAATTCGGCTTTGGGCTCTTCGGAGAACGCGACCTCAACGCTCCTCCGGTCCTTCCTGATCCGGCGCATCCGGGGTTCTTTTTCTTCGGACAACGTCCCAACCCGCTCTTTGCCGCCGAGCGCACCAATGAAAACTCGCGCACCTCGCACTACGATGGACTGCTCCTCAACGTGAACAAGCGTTTCTCGAGCCATGTCCAGTTCGTGGCCAGTTATACGTGGTCGCACGCTCTTACTTCGGGCGAAGATTTCTTTGGCCTGTCGGAGCCTGCCGACGGCGTAAACATCCGGCCCGAACTTGGTCCGGCATTCAATGACATTCGTCACGCGGCCAACATGGGCGTGGTGCTCGATTCAGGCAAACTCACGCAATCCCGTGTTGTGGGCTGGTTCGCCAACAACCTGGGCATGAGCTTTGTGGGACAAATCCAGTCGGGACGTCCTTATCCCATTTCCACCGGTACGGCTGGGTTTGGCGGCAGCGAACGATTCTTCGGCGCTGGCAGCGAAACTCAGCAGCGGCCCAGCGTTCTGCCGAATGGCGCGCTTACAACCTCTGGAATCGCGTCTTTTAACGGATCCAATGCTTTGTTTGGTCCGGGCGCGGTCACAAAATGTATTGCAGCAGGATTTTCGGCAAACCAGTGCAGCGCGATTCAAAACACCTTTGCCGCTCCGGTGGCCAACAGCGGCGCCATTGACACCGTTACTGGTGATCCCGTGGATTTCCAGCTGGTCAGCGGCAATCTGAGTCGTGATCTGGGCCGCGGATCGCCTTTCGTCGAGTTCGATCCGTCTCTGCGCAAGTCCTTTAGCGTGCCGAACCATGAAAACGTAAAGCTGGAACTCCGGTTCGATGCATTCAACGTTTTCAACCACAGTAACTTTGGTTCTTACAACTCCAATGACGTATTGTCAGCGCTTTCGGCCTCGGTGACAAATGCTGGGCAGCACGACGCTATGGGTAACAGCATTGCGGTCGTGAATCCGGATTTCTTCTCCTGCAACTCCTGCCTGAGGCCGACCGGCACCTACGCTGGATCGAACGGACAGACTCTTCACCTTTCCGACCTCCAGCATGGCAGGATCAGTCAAAACCTGCTGAACCCTGTTTTCAACTTGCTGGGCGACCCCGCGGCTACCACAGGCATCGGTCCCCGCAAACTGCAACTCTCATTCCACGTCCGCTTCTGATTTGCGAACGTGGTCGTAACCAAAAAGGTGGGCCTTTGGCCCACCTTTTTTTATTGCGTAAAAGCTCGTGCTCCCTTCTTAATCATCCCTGAAAACTTGCCAATCGGACCTCTGAAACAATCGATCCTTGTTGTGTGGCCGGAGCCATCGACATCGAGTAACTTCTCCCAGATCGATGGAGGGGGACAATCATGGCCATTCCAATGGTGTGAACCATCAGCGAGTTGCGTGATGATATTGGCAGTCCATGCATGATCCTGAAAGGGGCCTGCCTCGCATAAACAGGCCCCGTAGTCACCATTTACGGCAATTCTTATTGCTTTTGCTTGTATTTATTTTCCGAGCCACTGTTTCCGCTGGTTGCTGGGCGGCGATGTGGCGATGACTTCAGCAGATTGACGAACCGCTGCCTTGAAATCGACTTCTGGGTATCAGACAGAAACGCATTCTGCAGAACAAAAGTGAAAATCTGCAGGCTGCTGCTGGGAGGCCCGCTGATGTATGGATATGGTGCGGCATAGGCGTGGCAATCCAGACAGCTATTCACTCCGGAGCTGGTGGCCTGACCATACGATTCAATCGCTGTATTGGCCATCACTCCGGTATTCACGGTGGTGCTGCCACTGAGGTGGAAGGGGACGCAGCCGGAAGCTCCCGATGGACAAGGGTTAATCGTATCGTCCATTTGATAATACTGCCAC
Source organism: Candidatus Angelobacter sp. (assembly GCA_035695325.1). GTDB lineage: Bacteria > Acidobacteriota > Terriglobia > Terriglobales > Acidobacteriaceae > Angelobacter. The sequence continues at coordinate 59,727 of DASSEH010000318.1, read as the reverse complement.
ACGGTCTGGTTCAAAGCCGCCTGCCAGGCGCTGTTGACCTGTTGTACGGCGCTGGGAATGGGCGTGACCTGGCAAATATTGTTCGGGCTGTTTTGATTATTCCAGGGCACATTTCCAGTGTGGCTGGCAGGCGCTGGCTCATTGTAACCCAAAGTAGGACATGGTGGAGTGGGGTTGGCCGGAGTAAGCGTCGCACCGGCGTTCTGCACCGGGGGAGCGGAAGTATTGTCTACCTGCTCAAATGTTGCCCAAAACCAGGTCGCCGGAGTAGTGGGAGTAAGACGCAGTATGTGAAGGGCAATGAGGCCAAACAGGCTTGGCCCGCTGCAACTTCCATCTGGCTGTATAAAGTAACCCCACTGCGTGTAATAACGGGGAATGATCTTCTGGTCCTTGCCTGGATCCAGTATCCTCCATGTGGTTTTCACTTCCAGGGCGCCAAATTGGGCATACCCTGGCAGGTTAATTGGCGGCTTGAAATCACTTGGCTGTCCTGTCCTTGGAATGGGAGCAAAACTATTGTTCTTGACTGCCTTGGTCTGTGCCAGCCCTGAATAATACTTGTTCTGCTGAATATAGTCATACTCAGATTGATCAACGCGAATATCGGCAATGGTGTACCAGCCTTCCTGATCCACCAGCGGATTTCCGGTTGCCTGATTCACATTATCCAGGGTGAGCGCCGCTCCTTTAAAAGTGGAACCATCAATGATCATAGGCTGAAACCCCGGAGCAACCGGCGCCGGAGTGCTGGTGTTGCACGCGGAAGGAATCGACTGTGGCGTATTCCAGTCGCCGGGATTGGCGGCTTTATCCAGCATCACCGTGCTCACATCTCTGTAGGTGGCCCAAACGGTGGGAATGAAAGCTCCATTAGCGGTTGCGCCAACACTCAAGCTGGTATTGGGCTGGCCGAGACTGCCACCAGATGACGCAGAGAGTGCCGGCCAGTCCAAAGCCACAAATGTCTGCCAGCCTAAGTTATACCAGTCATTTTGCGAAGGATTGCCGGAGTTGTTTACATCTACTGGTACTGCAGGTGAAATAACTGGTGTGGAGGCAGGGCTTTGAGTCAAGCCATGCTCTGAAGCAAAGACTTTGGTCGCTGGCCCAGCAGTGGACACTCTTTTTATGGCAAATGCCAGCCCCAAACAGATGGATACAACTGCGAATATTTTAAATGCCTTCATTGTGACGCTCCTCTTTCATTTCTCAAGTTGTAGAACTCGTTTCAAAAATGTCATCAACCTCGAAGCACTGAAAGCCACGGGGGAATATCGACACGAATCAATACGTGTCCTGTTACAAATGAAACAGATGGCTTTGATTTCGCACGACAGCCATTTCTCGGGCTTTGCTGCCCAACGAAATCATTTCAGCAACTGCCGTGTAAATATTTGGGGAAAGAATGGATGTGATTATAGTGTGGCAAAATCCAAAGTCAACAGATTTATTTACCTTAATGGCTCTGTATCAATCTTATAAACTTCAGATTGTTGCCATACTTTCCGTGACGCGCTTTGACCGGACAAGACGACGCTTCAGAATATGAAGGACAATGCCATTCTTCCCACACGCTTTTAATTTTCGTCGATAACCTCAAGCGGACGCCCCTGTCGCAGAAGATATTGCTGGAAGAACCGGCTGGTAAAACACATCTGGGGCGCGGCCTCGAACTCCGTACGATGCTCGAGCGAGGTCACGAGCATTGTATGTCCGCCCAGGTCGTGTTGCTCAATTAGCTTTAGCTCCATAAGGCTTAGTGTGTCTGCTGGTATGGGGATTCCGAACCTGGGTGAGGACTTGCTGGCAATCGGAATGCTGGACCAGTCAAATGTCGATTTTCCATGATTGCTTCCCAGCCGGCTTAACAGCTTTTTGTATGAGGCTGGCGCCGAACTGAGCGCCATTCGTCGGGACTCAGTTATAAGGGAAAGACCGGGGTCGCTGTTTCGCAGCGAGATCAGGAAATACGGGCCTGCAAAGCCAATTAGGTCCACCGGAAAAAGATTCGACTTCGCTTCACTGCCATAAGACATGAGATAGACTGGCCGCAACCTCATGTAGAGCACCCAAAGCCAAAACAGCTCGCGTGTAATCATCTTTTGATTGCGAGGATTGCGGTCGAAAAAGAGCCTGCCGCGGTGAAAGAGGTAATTCACTTCCATTCTTGCACGCGGAAGAGAGTAGTCGCGCCCCCCGGCCAGGTGAAAGAGACAGAGTTCGCATTCAGGAAGTGAAATGACGCGATCAAAAAGCAGATCAACATGGCCAATCACCTGGTCAGATGTCCCGCATTTTTCGGTTTTTTGGACTTCGCGAAACATCATGCACAGCCTGGCTGACCGCATCCTTTCCACATCCTCAAGACGCAGTCCAATTCCAACCATCAGCGGGAGTAGTTCCAAAACGGCATGATTGTTCGTTATATCGAGGGAGCCTCCGTGTCCCTCCAAAGTGACCCGCACATGATCTTCAGGATTTTCCACGACAACTACTGCCCAGCCAGGAGTCTTGTTATTGCCCAAAAGCCCCCGCGTGAGGATTGAACGAATATGCACAGATTCACCTTTCAAATCTTGTGGAAATGCGGCTCGACAATACCATCCCCGCCACAATCAATCAAGGCAGAATGGTGGACCGAATTTGCTTCTTCAGTCTTTAGTCTTTGCAGGCCTCATGATATCTTCAATCCGCATGAAGGAAGATACGGATATCGTGGTGCTGAAACCGGGTGAATTCTACCACCGCAGCTCCTTTGGCCCGGAGACGATCAATCGCGGTGCTGTTCTGCTCGAATGTGAATGGAATGGCGGGACCTTCGAATCCGGAGTTTTTCTGGGCGGCAGATTTCGTGATGGACAATTTCTCGGAGGTACCTTCTGGGGCGGCTTATTCTGGAGTGGAACCTGGGTAAGCGGGTGCTGGGAAAGCGGTTTTGATCGCAACGGACGATATCGCCCCAGAACAAATCATCCTCCTTATGAAATGGCCGCCGCGGAATGAAACAGCCACAGAGTCCTGCCACCTTCCATCATTCAGAGACGCAGCCGCATCTGCTGATTGCCAGCCCCCACTGCTTTGCTGATCTGGCCCGCCTGTGGCATCACTTCGTACTGCATAACCTCGTTCCAGCGATGTCACACCACGGTCTGAGGGTCACGGTGCTGATCTTCTGTGATGCAAACTCTGAGGAGTTCAACCCGGCTGATTTTCCGGGCGCTCAATTGTGTTTCCCCGGGCCGCAGAAGCGGGATTTTCTGGAGTTTTATGATTTCGCGCTGGGCCAGGAGTGTGATTTCCTGTTACTTCTTGATGCCGATGCCTTCATTTTTCATGGCGATTGGGCTGCATCGTGCCTCCAGCGGTTTGAAGATCCCGCGGTCTCGGCGGTTTCTCTCGTGCCGAGGAAAGAAGAACCTGCCATTTATGCCTTGCTGTGCCGTTCTGCCCACTACCGCGAGCTGGACGCTCCGATCTTTCCTTCACACTATGAATCCGTGGAAGCGTGGCCGAAGGCCACGAATCTTCAACCGGGTGATTTTGCAGCTAAGCGGCTGCTCGCGGCCGACAGAAAAATCGTGAGCATACTCGCCGAAGAATCAGAACGCAATGCCGCCAATTTTCACGGCACCACCGTTGTGCGCATCTGCCGTAATCTGTTTGGCCGCATCATCGGTGATGAGCAATTCGAGGCCTTGATCCAGCGCGAACGATATTACATGGTGGGCGTGTATGACAATGTGCTTTTAGGAAGTTTCTATGAGCGGCTCTTTGGTCTCCCATTTGCGCCGGATGCATCGGGAAATTCCCTGGGCGGTAGTATGTCTCTTTCCGCATTGCGCCGGATTCTGAAAAATATCCATGCCCCTCAACAACAACACACATTGCGGGAGTGGTTCGAGCGATCCAACATGGCCATTTTGCGGATGGCAGCACGTGAAGGTATCGATTTCACCATTCCGCCGATCATACCGGAAGACTGGACCGGGTAGCCTGCACTCTTGTTTTTCCGCGGGAAACATGAGGTTTCGGTCGCGTTTTTTTGATATGCTTGCAACCCATGCAAGAAGAGTCCGTCCTGCTGGAACAACCGGCCGTTCATCCCTTGCTTCGCGCCTGTACGCGTGCTCTGCTGTTGTTGTGCCGCCCATTGCTTCTTCATCGAATTCGCCGTCCGGTTATTGAAGAAGTGAATGGAGTACCCTTCGTGCTCGTACCGGCCGTCCAGAATCCGGTGGTGTTTCGCAGCGGAGCATGGTTTGCCCAGGAAATTGCCGCTTTGGGGCCGGTAAGCGCGGGATCGAGCGTGCTCGACATGGGGACCGGTTCAGGAATTTGTGCTGTGTTTGCCGCGCGACTCGGCTATCGGGTAGTCGGTGTCGACCTTAATCCCGCAGCTGCTCGTTGTGCCAGGCTGAATGTGCTTCTGAATCAGATGGAAGACCGGATTGAAGTCCGCGAGGGCGACCTCTTTTTTCCGGTCATGAGCGAGCGATTCGATCTGGTCCTGTTCAATCCGCCTTTTTTTCGGGGCCAGCCGAAGCCCGGCGACCTTTTCGATCTCTCCTGGCGGAGCACGGACGTGTTTGAACGCTTTGCCGCTGGCCTGCAGGCTGTATTGAAGCCCGGGGGCCGGGCACTGGTCCTGCTTTCCACCGACGGGAATGGCAAAGAAATGCTGCGGGCCTTAAAGGAACACAATTTCCGCATAGAAAGTTTTGCCTGCCGCAATTTCGGCAATGAAATCATGACCATCTATTCAGCGAGCGCTGCCTCGTGAAATCGAGACAGGTGTTGTTAATCAATCCGAAGATGTGCAAGCCCCGGGCGGTCCGCCTGCCTCTGTCTCTGCTTGCCCTGGGAGCGGCGCTGGAAGGCAAGTATGAGTATCGGATCATTGATGGCAACGTTGATCCCAATGCCGTTCAGAGTGCGCTGGCTGCTCTGAAGGAAAGCCCATGTGCACTGGCGGCCATCACGGTAATGCCCGGCCCACAGGTAGCCACAGCCATCGAGATGTCCACCGCGCTTCGGGCGGCGCAGCCGGGATTGCCGATTGCCTGGGGAGGATACTTCCCTACTCTTTATCCGGATTCTGCGATCAATGCGGCTTATGTCGATTACGTGGTGCGCGGTCAGGGCGAAGAAACGATTCTGGAATTGCTGGCTCGGCTTCCCGACCACGACAGGCTCTCCGAGGTTGAGGGACTTACCTGGAAAAAAAATGATGCAGTAGTTCACAATCGCAACCGAAGTTTTCATTCTCCGAATTTATTTGCGCGCCTGCCTTATCATCGTTTACCCGACATCAATCCGTATCTGCGTCCCAGCTTTATGGGCACAAGGACCGCTGTTCATCAGGCAGCGATAGGGTGCCGTTATCACTGTTCGTTCTGCGGAGTAGTCTCGATGTTTAACGGACACACCCAGTTGCAGGCCGCGGAAAACATCGAAACGGCGCTTACGACCCTGCGCGGCCAATATGGGGCCAACGCTATCCAGTTCTATGACCATAACTTTTTTGACAGTGAGGCTTCCAGTCTGCCCGCAATTGAAGTTCTTGCCCGTTTGCAGATGCCGTGGTGGTGTTATGCGCGCGCCGACACGCTGGCCAAATTCTCTGCCGGCACATGGAAGCTGTTGCAGCAGAGCCGTTTTACCATGGCCTATATCGGGGCGGAATCGGCAAGCGCGGAAGCGCTCAAGCGCATGCGCAAAGGATCGCGGGTAGAACATACCCTCGAGGTGGCCGCGAAGTGCCTGGAGTACGGTGTGATTCCCGAGTTCTCTTTCGTGCTGGGCGGTCCTGAAGATCCGGAAGGCGAAATCGAAAATACCTTCAGCTTCGTCAAGCGGATTAAGCAAATCCATCCGCGCTGCGAAGTGATTCTTTACTTCTACAGCCCCACCCCGCAACGCTCTCGTGCCTCAAGCCAGCCAACGGAGAACGTACAGTTGCCGGTCCTCAATCAGTACGGCCCCAGCGGTCCGGACTTACCCGTGACACCTGAGGAGTGGACACAACCGGAATGGATTAACTACGTGTGCCACCTCGATGCGCCCTGGCTTTCACCCAAAATACGCCAGCGGGTCAAAGATTTTGCCAAAGTATTGCAATGCCGTTTTCCCACCGTGCAGGACTACTCCACACCCGCATGGGGCAAAAGCCTATTGAAAGGACTGGCCACCTGGCGCTACCGTACCGGCCGTTATACGAATCCGTGGGAACTGGATGTGGCGCGCAAGTTCATCCCTTTACGAAAGCCGCAGGAAGAAAGTATCTAAAATTTAGCCGCCGGAGCTTTTGTTCGTACCGATAGCAGGACTGCCTGAATCATTACGAGAATTCTTCTTTTGCATTTCCAAAACAAAAAATCTTCCCCATTCTGAAAATGGACGAACCCGGCCTGCAAAACTCTCAAAGCGGCCACCCAACTCAGATACGGCCTTAGGCAGCCGGCCTTCCCAGGAGTAAGGCCAGAGAAATCCCAGGCCGTAAAGACGGCGCAACTCAAAACATGAAGAGAAAAACCGAGTGTATGTGTCCTGCGGTCCAGGCAGAGCATGGCGGATGGGCTGCCCACATACCATGATCGTCTTTTCACTGTCTGCGCGGGGGGGCAATGCTCTTCGCCATTGTCCTCTCCTGGCAAGCTTTATTCGCTCCCATAGACCACCCGCAGCCAGCATGTGGACCATGAGCGAACCATTAGGCCGCAGCAAGCGGTGAGCAAGGTCGGCAAAATGCGCCAGATCGGAAACTGTATTCAGCCCCGCGAATGCTGAAATAATGCCGTGATAGCTCTGTGCCGGCATTATTTTAAGGTGCTCTGTGGTGCCCACGCTGGCGGTGATATTGCCGGTGAAGCGAGCATTAACCTCGAGCCGGGCTTTCTTTTGCAGTTGCTCGATCATTCCCGGCGATGCATCCAGACCGGTGACGCGCACGCCGCGCCGCGCCAGGAATAATGCATCCAGCCCCGTTCCGCAGCAAAAATCAAGCACCTGGTCGCCTTCCTGAAACAAGCGCGCATAGCGGCGCCAAAGTACGGCCCGCATACCCTGGTCGCGCTGCAGAAGATGATCGTAATCGGCGGCAATGAAATCGTAGGCCCGGCCTATCATTTCGCTCATCTCCGCACGAACTCCAGCAGATAATGATCGGCGATCCACGGCAACGGCGCGCAATCCTCCAGCCGGCGTTCCCAGGAGTTCAGGAATGCAAGTAATTCAGGGTGACGCTTACCCCATGCTTCGACATAGGGCGGAGGGACCAGGGCGCCAATCGCACTGCGGCAGCGCAGGGTAAAATCCGGATCAAAGGCGCGTTGCACCTCGCCGATCGCCGGGTAGTAAATTTTCATTCCGCGCCATTCCACGCCTCCTCTTTGCATTCGCCGGAAAGCTTTGCGCGGCTCTCCGTGCAGGACGAACCAGAGCCATTCCCACAAGCACACCGGCCCCATCATGCAAACGAACACGCTGCCGCCGGGGCGTACACGCCTGGCAAGTTCACCGGCCACCATCTCCGGCCGCTCGACGCAATTGAGCCCCCCGAAATTCGACAGCACTCCGTCAAAATCAGCATCCGGCACTTCATCCAGCTCCAACAGCCCAAGCTGCCTCAGCTGGACCAGATGAGACAGGCCTGCATGGTTAATTTTTGCCCGGGCAACATCGAGCATTTTGGAAGAGAGATCTGTCGCCAGCACCTGCACTCCCTGCTGCGCAAGCCAAAGCGCGTCTTCGCCTGTGCCACAATTCAACTCCAGAAAACGAAAACCGGGCTTGAGTGCTGGTCGGATTTTGCGCCACACTGCCTGGCGCATCAAGTCACCGATCGTGCTTAGGGTGAACTGGCGGTCATAGTCGTCCGCCATGGCATCGAAAGCCGAAGCCAATTTGGATTCGCTGGACACGGAATGGCTCCTGGCCGTCTCGAAATTTGGGACTATGCCTCAAGCTCGGCTGCAACTTCCTGCATCATCTGGCGGGCCTTCAGGGCGACGGCGCGTTTTTCCTCTATCGCGGTGTGATCGGCTGCCGCCCCCGCGCCCCCCATGGCCTGAGCATCTTCCAGTCGAAAGGCAGCAACCTCGTTCTTTAACCACTGATCAGCATATTTGTAATACTGTCGCGAATGACGTCCCCGAATGCGATGGTCCCGGTCGGTAGCGCTGGCCCATTCCTTATCGAGCACCACCTGGCCCGCGGTCTTCCGGAAGTAGCCGGTGTTCTTGATGGGATATGCGACCGTTGTCAGAAAAATATTTGGATTGCACTTTTTCACGTGCTCCACGGTGGCCGCAATGTCGTCAATCTCCTCGCCGTCGTAGCCCCACATAAGAAACATGCCAACTTCAATTCCATGGCGCTGCGCTGCTTTCGTCGCCCACTGCACCTGCTCCACCGTCACGCCGCGCTCCATGGCATTCAGGATTTTCTGGCTCCCGCTCTCGGAGCCAATCCATATCCGGTAACAGCCCATCTCCGCCAGGGTCTTCAGGACATCTTCTTTCATCATTCGGTCGGCGCGGGAAATGGTTTCAAAAGGAAGCACAAGGTCGCGCCGTTTCAGCTCGCGTGCGTAGTCAAACAGCCATCCATGATGAATGGTAAAAACGTCATCGGCGTACCACACCTGATCGGGACGAAATGCCTCTTTGATGTGGGCCACCTCTTCCACGCAATCGAGGTAACTGCGCCGGCGGTGAGAATAGCCGAATACCGCGTGCGAGCACCAGTTGCATTTATATGGACAGCCCCGTGCCGTAATCAGGTTGACGCTACCCATACCATGGCGTTCTCGCCACACGTCCACATATCGCTTCTGGTCGATTTGCCCCCGGTCCGGCCAGGGAATCGTGTTCAGATCGGGAATCATGGGACGTTCGCCGTTGGCAGTAATCTGGCCGTTTTCGTCTCTAAAGACAGTTCCCAAAACTCCGTGGAGGTGATGCGGACCGTGTTTGGCCAGGGCAGGCAACAATTCAGCCATGGTCTCCTCGCCTTCACCCACAACAACCACATCCGCGCCCGCAGCAAGATATTGCTCCGGATAGTTGGCTGACTCCGGACCACCGGCGATCACGGTCCAACCATAGCTCTTAGCCTTCTGGATCACATCCAGCACCGGCCTGCGCGTCATCAGGTTGGTATAGATTCCCATAACGCCGGGGCCTCGGGAAAAGCGCTGAAAAAGATTGTCACGCGACTCGAACGTGGTATCAAATACCTCAACACTGAATCCGGCCCTGCGCAGATAAGCGGAGATATAGAGAAGGCCCAGGGTGGGATAGGGCTTCATGATTTCCAGTTCTTTCTCGTCTTCGAAGAGAAAGTAGCCGTGAGTGAGCAGAACATCGGGCATGGTTAATTCCAGCGCTTGCTCAAATCCGGGGCCCCAGTGGTCTCGCGTTCAGGCAGGACCGTTGGACACGCGCTGAGGTTCTCCTTTTGCATCTGATCGAGTTCCTGCCATGCGAGACTCATGGCATCCAGTTCCACTTGCGAAACCTTCTCTCCCCGTTGCATCTGCTGAAGCAGTTTCAGCTCCTCATGCAGTAAACGGTGAAGCTTACGGTAGAACGGCGTCTGATAGGTGCCCTGAAACAGCATGGCCAGATCGTTGCTGTGCTCCCATTGATCTTTGCCCTCCAGCTGGTCTTTCACCATCCGATAGAACTTGGTTCCAGGCAATGGATTGCTCACGCTGATGCCAATATCATCGGGCAAAGTTTCACGAACGAGCCTGACCGTGGCCATGATATCCGAAAAATCTTCACCGGCATATCCAAACTGAATGAAGTAACAGGCGCGAATGCCGGCCCTGCGCAGACGCTCGCGGACAATCGGAATATCTCCGGTCTTGACGCCCTTGTCCATCGCATTCAGTATCTTTTGGCTGCCGCTTTCGGCGCCCAGCCACACGGCGTCGCAACCTGCCCTGGCCAAACCCGCGACCGCTTCCTCTGTCATCAGATCAACACGCGACTGGATCGTAAACGGGATGGCAGCTGCGCGCGCCTGCACTTCATTGGCAAATTCAATCACCCATTTCGGCTGCAGCCCGAAAATGTCATCGGCAAACCAGATGTGGTCGGGGCGGATAGTTCTCTTCAGGAAGGCCATCTCCTCCGCCACTTTCTCTGGCGATCGAATCGCGTACCGCTGCCCCCAAATCGGCTTGGCACACCAGTTGCAGTGAAATGGACAACCACGGGTTGTCACCATGTTGAGACTGAAGTGTCCATGGGCCCTGGTCCAGGCGTCCCGATATTTTTCAGCATCCAGCAGGTCCCAGGCGGGCAATGGCAGGCTATCCAGATTCCGGCTGGGCTCACGCTGCAGCGAGCGCCTCAGGCCACCAGGTTGATCGGGATCAGATACTGCCAGGCCGGCAATCTCATTCGGAGAGGGCATCTCATCTTTGGCCAGGGTACACGCCAGTTCACACACGCTGCCGTCGGCTTCGCCCAAAAGCGCATATTGCACACCCTGCGAAAGATATATCTCCGGATGATCGGTCACATCGGCGCCGGAAGCCGCCACCCTGCCACCGCGAGCGCGGACGATTTTTGCCATTTCACAAGCCGCGTTGCGGCTGTGCAGCAGGCACATCTTATTCAGAAAATTAAACTGGTCTTCATAGAGAATGACCAAAGGGGCCTTCAACCGCGCGTCGAGTGCGCGAAAATCCTCCACACCCTCGGCCAGCATGGCATCGAATAGCGCGACCTTAAATCCCAGATTTCTGAGGGCGGCCGCAGCATACAGAGTTCCCAGCGGCGGATAAGGACGCATCTTGGCCAGCTGCTTGGGATCATTTCTGATGAAAAAAGAGTGCGCAAGAAGAATATCAACCATCGATATGGCTCTCCCCGGTCAAGGCCACACTGATTTGTGCTGTGGTCTCACGGAACTCTGCGACAGCCGGGAAATAGTATCACAAGCGGTATCTTTCAAATGCGAATAATGTCGCAGTAATGCCGTTTTCCGCTCTGTCCTGAAATGCGCGGGGTTGCGCAGGTGGAAACCCCCTGCTCTGCTTTCTACTCTAATCGTTTTTAGACGTGAACCGACTATGGGTGCCATTCGTTCGACTTCACTGAGACTGGTGCCTCCTCCAGACGGCGGAAGCAGCAATTTGCCGTCAGTTCTCAAGTTCATTCCTGGCGTCATTGCCGGGGCAGCGGACCTTGATCCGGCGGCGGTGCTGACGGCCACTGTGGCCGGAGCCAGTTTTGGATACTCGCTGATTTGGGTCGTGTTACTGTGTATCCCCGTACTGTTCAGCGTGTTTGCCGTTTCCTCGCGCCTGGGTTCGCAAACTGGCAAGGGCCTGGTCGAACTGATTCGACTTCATCATGGCAGGAAGATAGCTGTCAGCATTGCGGTCCTGGTGGTTGCCGTCAATCTGGCCATGATTATCGGCGACATCGTTGCCGTAAGCGATGGCTTCTCCATCATCACGGTATTTCCGCGACGATACTTTCTGGCGCTGACGGGATTCGCGGTCTGGTATGTGCTCATTGTGGGCAATTATCAGAAGACTACGAAGACCCTGGGGGTACTTACCCTTATCCTCATCGCATATGTCGTGACTGCCTTTCACGTCACTGATTCATTCGCAGGGCTGGCGCGCAGCGTTGTGCTGCCGCAGATGCACATGAACGCCGCATATTTGATGGGCGTAGTTGCTGTTTTCGGCTCGCTTTTGACTCCCGATGTGATCGTGTGGCAAACCAGCTCCCGGCGTGGATTGCCGGAAGGGCTTTCCCACGCCCATATCTCGGAATCTCATGCAGGAACATTTGTTGCCTGCGTTATTTCCATTTCCGTCATGGTGGCCGCTTCACACCTCCATGTGGGCGATCCATCGACCATGAGCACGCGCACGGCGTCAGAAGCCCTGGGTAATTTTGGCGCACTGGGTCCGATCCTTTTCTCCATGGGAATTATCGGCTCAGGGCTGATTGCGCTGCCGATTCTGATTGCTTCGCTGTGCTTCAGCGTTGCCGAAGCCCTGGGTTGGAAATCCAGCCTGGCGGCAAAGCCGTGGGAAGCACGCAGGTTTTACGTGATGATTTCAGGAGCAGTCTTTCTTGCTCTGTTCATCGACTTTTTTGGAGTAAGTACCGTAAAAGTCCTTTACTGGTCACAGGTCCTGGCGGGAATAGTTCTGGTCCCTATCTTCGTCTACATTTTGCTGCTGTCCAATAATCCGAGAGTGATGAATACCACCAGCAGCAGATTTGAAAACATCTGCCTGGGAGTGGCAGCCGCGGCAATGCTGATCTCCAACATACTTTTCTTCTGGACGGAACTAAGAGGATCGAACTGATGTTCCCCAAAAAGGAACAGGATGGTTATGCTCTGGTACAGACCGTTGCGCATATCTGACATAAGGAGTGCTGCCCGGCAATCGGCTTTGGTACCGTTTTTCCACAACTGGGAACAGAATGCATCTTTATAATCAGAAATAGACCCGCCTATGTCTGAATTCGTCCATCTTCACCTGCATACCGATTACTCCCTGCTGGACGGCGCCTGTAACGTCGAAAAGCTGGTTAAACGGGTAGCGGCGATTGGCCAAAAGGCCGTCGCCATGACCGACCATGGCAATATTTACGGTGCGGTGGAGTTTGTGGACGCCGCACAGAAGGCGGGAGTAAAGCCGATTGTCGGCTGCGAGCTTTACGTCTGCAAAAAAGACGACCATCGCGCACCGCCGGAAGGCGACTCCTACAATCACCTGCTGGTTCTTGCCGAAAACGAAGAGGGCTACCGGAACCTGATCCGGATCACCTCGGAAGCCTCCATGCACGGCTTCTATTACAAGCCCCGGGTGAGCAAAAAGTTTCTGGCTGAGCACTCCAAAGGCCTGATTGGGCTTTCCGGATGCCTGGCTGGCGAACTGTGCGAAAACCTGCTTGCAGGCAAGTATGAGGCAGCGCGAGAGAGCGCGGGCTTCTACCGCGACCTGTTCGGCAAAGACAACTTCTTTCTCGAGATCCAGGACCAGGGGCTGGAGGAAGAGCACCGCGTCCATCCCGATCTGTTCCGTCTGGAAAAAGAGCTGGGCATTCCGCTGGTGGCCACCAATGACAGCCACTACCTCTGCGAAGACGACGCGCATGCCCAGGACGTGCTGGTCTGCGTGCAGACGGGCAAATCGATTCACGACACCAATCGGCTCAAGTTTCACGGCAACCAGTTCTTCGTAAAAACAGCGGACGAGATGGGCCGCGTCTTTGGCGAGAGGCTGGACGTGCTGCAGCGCACCCTCGCCATTGCCGAGCGCTGCGATTTCAAGCTGAGCAAGGTGAAAAATCCCTTTCCGGAATTTCAGGTGCCGGAGAGTTACACGCTCGATAGTTACTTCGCGCACGTGGCGCGCGAGGGCTTTGCCCGCCGCTGGGAGGCGCTGCGTTCGGTCGAAGCCGCGGGACGGCTCAAGAAAACGCGCGCGGATTACGACCAGCGGCTGGAGCGCGAAATAGCCATCATCCAGCAGATGAAGTTTTCCGGGTATTTCCTTATTGTATGGGACTTTATCCGCTACGCCAGGGAAAACAGCATTCCTGTGGGACCGGGCCGTGGTTCGGCGGCCGGCGCGCTGGTGGCCTATGCCATGGGCATTACCGATATCGATCCGCTGCAAAACGAGCTGCTGTTCGAACGCTTTCTGAATCCGGAACGCGTGTCACTGCCCGATATCGACATTGACTTTTGCATGAACCGGCGCGGCGAGGTCATCGACTACGTCACTCGCAAGTACGGCCGGGAGAATGTGGCCCAGATCATCACCTTTGGCACCATGGCCACCAAAGCCGCGATCAAAGACGTAGGCCGGGCCATGGACATTCCATATAACGACGTGGACCGCATCGCCAAGATGGTGCCGGCCACGCTGAACATCACCATTGAACAGGCGCTCAAGGACTCGCCCGCGCTGCAGCAGGCTTATGACGGCGAGCCACAGGTGCGCGAGTTGATCGATACGGCCCTGCGTCTGGAAGGGCTGGTGCGCAACTCTGGTGTCCATGCGGCGGGAGTGGTGATCTCGCCCAAGCCGCTCACCGAACTGGTGCCGCTGCACAAGACCAAGAACGATGAAATCGTGACCGCCTACGACATGAAGGCGGTGGAAAAAATGGGCCTGCTGAAGATGGACTTCCTCGGGCTCACCACGCTGACCATCGTGGATGACGCGCTGAAGCTGATTGCGCTGCGCGGCACTCCGCTTGATCTCGAAAAGATTCCGCTCGACGACACGAAGACCTATGAACGGATCTTCCATACCGGGCTGACCTCGGGCATCTTCCAGTTTGAATCCGGCGGTATGACTGACGTTTTGCGGCGTTATAAGCCAACCTCCGTGGAAGATCTCACCGCGCTCAACGCTCTCTATCGCCCTGGCCCGATCCAGGGTGGCATGATCGACGACTTTATCGAGCGCAAATGGGGACGGCGCAAGGTTGAATACGAACTGCCGGAACTGGAGCAACTGCTTAAAGAAACGCTGGGCGTGATCGTGTATCAGGAACAGGTGATGCAGATCGCTAACGTGCTCGCCGGCTACTCGCTGGGCGAAGCCGACCTGCTGCGCCGCGCCATGGGCAAAAAGAACCCGGAAGAAATGGCCAAGCAGCGCGAGCGCTTCGTGAGCGGAGCGGTGGAGCGCAGCTTTCCGGAAAAGAAGATCGTCAAGATCTTCGACCTGATGGAGCAGTTCGCCGGATACGGCTTCAACAAGTCGCACTCGGCGGCGTATGCGCTGCTGGCGTTTCAGACTGCATATCTGAAGACGCACTATCCAGTGGAATTCATGGCCGCGCTGCTGACCTCGCAATCGGGCAACACGGACAACGTGGTGAAGTACATCAATGAGTGCCGCGAAATGGGCATTCCCGTGGAACCGCCGGACATCAACGTCAGCGATGCCTTTTTCACGCCGCACGACAATGCCATTCGCTTCGGCTTGGCCGCGGTGAAGAACGTGGGGCGCAACGCGATTGAGTCGATCATTGAGGCGCGCAAAGAGCTGAAACGCTTCCCTTCCATCTTTGATTTTTGCGAGAAAGTCGATTTGCGCCTGCTGAACAAACGGGTGATCGAATCACTGGTCAAGAGCGGGGCCATGGACGCCTTTGGCCATCGGGCGCAGCTCATAGCCGTTCTCGACAAAGCCATGGAGCGCGCACAGAAATCGCAGCGCGACGCCGAATCAGGCCAGCACGGGCTGTTTGGAATCTTTCAGCAGGATGATCCTGCCCAGAACACCCCGGAACGTCTGCCGGGCGTGCCGGAATGGGACGAGCACCAGCGCCTGGCCAATGAAAAAGAAGTTCTGGGCTTCTTCATCACCGGCCATCCGCTGGAGAAGTACACAGACAAACTGGCGGCCTTCCGCGCACTCACGGCCGAGGCCATTGGCGAAATGAAGAACGGCACGGGCCGCGACGAGGTAACCGCGGCGGGTATTATCTCCGGCGTTCGCGTGATGAAGTCCAAGAAGGGCGATATGTACGCCCAGGCCGTGCTGGAAGACATGACGGGTACGGTTGAAGCCGTAATCTTCCCGGAAGCCTACAAACGGCTGCAGGGCCTGCTCAAGCAGGAAATCGCCATGCTGGTGCGCTGCAGCGTACGGGTGGAAGAAGGCTCCAATCCCAAGATTGCCATCAGCCAGCTGACGCCGCTCGAGGAAGCGAAGCCCAAACTGCCGCGCGCCATCCGCATCCGCGTTCCACTGGAAACCGCCACGGACGCCACCGTGGACGCGCTGCACAACGTGTTTCGCGAGAAAAAAGGTGAAGCTGGCGTGCTGTTCGATCTGGAGCGTACGGGCGACTTCATGGTGGTGATGGAGGCTGACGGATATAATGTGTGTCCGGACAAGTCTTTTATTACGCGCGTGGAAGAGCTTTGCGGTCGGGGCGCGGTGCGGATTGTAGATTAAGACAAACCAGCAATTGCGGCTTGTACGGAGTAAAGTGGTAATTCACGATTGTCGCCGGCAAAAGCTGGCAGGCAAGGGTTAGCAGCCAGGAGCTTTCTTTTTTGGATCCAGTAGTCAAAGCACAGCGGCAGTTGGAATCACTCTCCGGCCAGATAGCACAGCTGGAAGCCAGAGCGGGCGCGGACGAAGACGCGCGTCTGCAGCTCAAGCATCTTGAGCACCAGATTCATTTTCTGCGTGAGCAGATTCGTTTGCACATCAATGCCTGGCAAAAGACCGAACTGGCGCGGCACTCACAGCGGCCTTTCACGCTGGATTATATAGAGCGTATCTTTACCGACTGGAGCGAGATCCATGGCGACCGCTCCTTTGGCGACGACGCGGCCATTGTCTGCGGACTGGCCCGCTATCACGGCGACGAGGTCATGGTCATCGGCCATCAAAAAGGCCGGGACACGAAGCAGCGCGTACACAGAAACTTTGGCCAGGCCAATCCCGAAGGCTATCGTAAGGCGCTGCGCTGCATGAAAATGGCCGAGAAGTTTGGGCGCCCCATCTTCACGTTTGTGGACACACCGGGAGCGTATCCCGGTCTGGGTGCGGAAGAGCGCGGCCAGGCCGAAGCGATTGCCCGCAATCTGCGCGAGATGGCCCGGCTGGAAGTGCCGATCATCACCACCATCACTGGCGAGGGCGGCAGCGGCGGCGCGCTGGCCATTGCCGTGGCCGACCGCGTGTTCATGCTGGAAAATTCGGTCTATTCGGTGATCTCGCCGGAAGGCTGCGCTTCCATCATGTGGCGCGATGCCTCGAAAAAAGAGGTCGCGGCCCAGGCGTTGCGCATCACCTCCACCGACCTGAAGGAGTTCGCCATTATCGATGAAATCATCACCGAGCCGGGCGGCGGCGCGCATACCGATCATGACGCGGCGGCCGCCATGGTGGATGAAGTGCTGCGCCGCCACTACACCGAGCTCAGGAACCTGCCGGTCCAGCAACTGGTGGACGGCCGTTACACCAAGTTTCGCGAAATGGCCCGCTTCTTTACGGAATAATCATTGGCTGACAATAACGGAACAATCGTCGCGCATGCCCCCTGCCGTGTGGACCTGGCGGGCGGAACGATGGACATCTGGCCGCTGTATTTGTTTCATCCTGGGGCCGTCACGGTAAACTTTGCCGTAAACATACTCACCCGCTGCCGCATCACACCGCTGCCCGGCAGGCAGATTCGCCTGAAGTCGATCGACACCAACCGCGAGGAAGAGTTCGCGGACTTCGACCAGCTCTGCGCCGCCGGCAAATACAAGCATCCGCTGGCCGCGTATATTGTGCGCTTTTTTGCCCCGCAGGGCGGATTCGAGATGGAAACCAACTCGGAGTCGCCGGCCGGCGCCGGCATTTCCGGCTCGTCCGCGCTGATGATCGCCAGCACCGCGGCGCTGGCCCGCTTTACCCAAAGAAAGCTGAACCGCGAAGAAATCCGCGAGATCGCGCAAAACGTCGAAGCACAGCTCATCAAAGTCCCTACCGGATGCCAGGATTACTATCCCGCCCTCTATGGCGGCCTGAGCGCGATCCATCTTAGGGCTGACGGTCTGCACCGGGCGGCAATTCCACTGGCTCCGGAAGAGCTCGACAGCCGTTTTGTGCTGGCCTACACCGGAGCGCCACGCCAGTCCGGCATCAATAACTGGGAGGTATTTAAGGCCCATATTGAGGGTGACAAACGGGTTTTCCGCAATTTTGAGCAGATTGGCGAGATTGCCCGCGCCATGCTGGCCGCTCTGGAGCACGCTGACTGGGACAATGTGGCCCGGCTTCTGCGCGAAGAGTGGAAGCTGCGCAAAACCAATGCTCCCGGTATCTCCACGCCCCTGATCGAAAAGCTGATGACGGTGGCGCTGCGCAACGGCGCCGTGGCGGCCAAGGTCTGCGGCGCCGGCGGCGGGGGCTGCGTTGTCTTTCTTACCCAGCCCGAGACGCGTGAGAGTGCTGCCGCGGCCATCCGCAGCTACGGCGGCCAGGTGCTGCCGGCTTCGGTGGCGCGGGAAGGATTTACGGTGAGCGGTACAGGCAGAATCAGGGAACCTCTGGACAGTAGACGCGGCATCTAAGTATAGGAAATTCGTACAGCACGCCGTGTGCTTTTCCGGTTGAAAATTCACGTAAATGGGCGAATAGTTAATAAAGAATCGTTAATAAAGCAGTTACAGGACTTCGACCATGTCACTCCATGTATCTCGCTTGATTTTGCCGTTGCTGCTCTGCGGCTTTGCCGTAAGCCAACAGGAGGCCAAGCCAGCTGCTGATGCCTCCACGTCGCCGGAGCCTGCGCAGAACCAGCCAGGCCAGCCAGATACAAAAACCAAGTCGCAAATTGTGGTGAAACTGGGTGACGAAGCGAAAGCTGATTCTTCTCCCCATGCCAATCCCCTGCCCAATCTGGAAAAGCGGCCACGGCTGGACGATGCCACCAAACTGCAGCTGATCCAGATCTTTAATGCCGAAGTGACGCGCGTGCGCAAGACGCTGCCCCTGGGGGCGAAGGACATTATCGTCACCTCGGATGGGTATGTGACGCCGGGAGAGGCGCGTTTATATCAGATGGCCAGCGTGCATGGAACCGCGGCCAAAATCGGCGAACAGGTACGAATCACAAACGTAGTGTTCAAAGACAAATCCATTCGCTTCGACATTAACGGCGGTGAAAAAAGGAAGTCACACTGGTATGACCATGTGAGTGTGGGTGTGGGCTCTGCAGGTGGCGTCTCCACTCCCCAGCAGGATACGAACCAGCAGGCCACCGGTGCTGTGATCACGCTGGTATTCAAAAACCACGTTCCGGAAATGAACGCCGAAGAGTTGCGCCAGTTGCTGAACCCGATATTCGATTTCTCGCTGAAATCCGCGTCTGAAGTAGCTACCGAAACTCTGCCACCCAAAGTGCAGGCCGCCGTCAAAAGGCATGAAGTCCTGGTTGGTATGAACCGTGACATGGTAGTGCTGGCCAAAGAGCGTCCGGAGCAGAAGGTCCGCGAACAGGACGAAAAAGGCCACGACTACGAAGAGTGGATCTATGGCAAACCGCCGCAGGAGGTGGTTTATGTGCGCTTCGTCGGCGACGAGGTGGTGCAGGTAAAGACGGCTAAGATCGGGCAGGAGATTGTGACCAAAACGCAGAAAGAAGTGGACGTGAAGGACGGAATCGTCTCCATCGCTGCCGCTCGGCCTGCCAACAATCCGCCTGAAAGCTCAGCCCAGGACAAGCCGGTCCACCGGCCCACACTGCGTCGCGGGGACGACCCACCCGATCCTGCCCTGCAGCCCACCACGGTGATCAAACCGAAGCAGAAGGAAGAGCCGCAATGGGGCGAGCAACCAGGGCAGAATCCACCGCAAAGCCAGACTCCTGCACCGGGTTCACCACCACCGCCGCAGTAGAAAGCTGACGCAAGCAGCTCGCGCGGTTTACACTGGAATGTGAAAGTTGCCCTGGGACAGATCAATCCTACCGTTGGCGATTTCAGCGGTAATGCAAAAAAGATCGTCGATTTTGCGCGGCGGGCCCATGCCTCCGGCGCAAAGATGGTGCTTTTCCCCGAACTTGCCGTTTGCGGTTATCCTCCGCGTGACCTGCTGGAAAAACCCGCCTTCGTCGGCCGCAGCCAGCGTGTGACCCAGGAGATTGCGGCTGCCGTGCCGGAGATTGCCATCGTCTGCGGCTTTGTTTCCGCGGCTGCCGTGGAGACAGGCAAGTCGGTGATGAATTCCGCCGCAGTACTGCAGGGCGGCGAGATCCGGTTTGTGCAGTCCAAGATGCTGCTGCCGACCTATGACGTCTTTGACGAGCTGCGCTACTTCGCACCCGCGCCCCGGCAGGAGGTCTTCCCTTTCGAAGGCAGACGGCTGGCGCTCACGATTTGCGAAGACGCGTGGAATGACAAGCATTTCTGGCCACGGCGTCTCTACAGCATCGATCCGGTGGAAGAACTGCTCCACGCCGGATCGAATCTGGTACTCAACATCGCCGCGTCTCCGTTCCATCTGGGCAAGCGCGAGCTGCGGCGCAAAATGCTGGCCACCATTGCCCGCGATAACCAGGTCACCGTGGCCATGGTCAATCAGGTGGGCGGAAACGATCAGCTGGTCTTTGATGGTTCCAGCGTGGTGATTGCTCCGGACGGCCGTATCATTGCCCAGGCGAAATCCTTCGAGGAAGACCTGGTCCTTTTCGATTCCGAGAGCCTGCAGGGAGATATTCACCCGCAGGTGGAAGGCGAGGAAGCCAGCGCTTACGCGGCGCTGGCCCTGGGAACGCGCGATTACGTCCGCAAGTGCGGCTTTGAGCGCGTAATCATTGGACTCAGCGGCGGAATCGATTCGGCCCTCACCGCCGCCATTGCCTCGGACGCGCTGGGCCCGGAAAATGTTACCGGCGTTGCCATGCCCAGCCAGTATTCGTCCGAGCACAGTTTGCAGGACGCCCGCGATTTGGCCTGCCATCTCGGCATCCGCATGGAGACGGTGCCCATCGCCGGCATGTTCGATACCTACCACAAAGCGCTGGCGCCCGTCTTTGCCGGCAAGCCGGAAGATGTGACGGAAGAAAATATTCAGGCGAGGATCCGCGGCAATATCCTGATGGCGCTCTCGAATAAATTTAGCGGGCTGGTTTTGACCACCGGGAATAAATCCGAACTGGGAGTTGGTTATTGCACCCTTTATGGCGATATGGTGGGCGGACTTGCGGTAATCTCCGACGTACCCAAGACGCTGGTATACCGCATTAGTCGTTATTTAAATTCGCGGCGTCAGGTGATCCCGCAATCCACACTGGACAAGCCGCCTTCGGCGGAGCTGCGTCCCGGACAAAAAGACAGTGACACGCTTCCGCCTTACGAGGTACTCGACACGATTCTCGAAGACTACGTGGAGGAGTACCACACAGCCGAACAAATCGCCGAAGAACACGGGTATGATATAACGCTGGTTCGCGACGTGGTCCGTATGGTGGAACGAAGTGAGTACAAGCGCCAGCAGGCCGCGCCCGGTCTAAAGATTACCCACAAAGCCTTTGGCCTGGGACGCCGTTTCCCCATCGCACAGAAATCGGAAATCTGATCATGAACCTAAAAAACAAAAATATTACTCTCGTCGTTATACTGGCATTTTTACCATCGTTACTGTTTGCACAAACCTCCGCCCCACAATCCGCGCGGAATTCCGCGTCAGCGCCTGCTCACTCTTCGGCCAAATCATCCACGGCGCTCCCCAGCAGCGAGGACATCAATGGCGCGCTCAAAAGGACGTTCGGCTATGACGCTGCTATTTCGTGGGAAGTCCTGGACATTCGCCCTTCGCCGTTTCCAGGCGCGGCGGAAGTTCTGGTCTCTCTCAACAAACAGGCCCCCAACCGGCTTTTGATCTCGCCCGATGGCCAAAACGCCGCCGTGATTGCCGATGTGATTCCTTTCGGCCTGAATCCGTTTGCGCCCGTGCGGGAAAAACTGAAGGCGTCCGATGGCCCGGCGATGGGCCCCAAAACTCCGGCGATTACCATTGTTGAGTTCAGCGATTTGCAGTGTCCGCACTGCAAAGCCGCGCAGCCGGTCATGGAAAAAGTGCTGGCCGAGTTTCCCCAGGTGCGCTTTGTGTTTCAGCAGTTCCCTCTGCCGTCCTCGCTTCATCCGTGGGCACTGAAGGGTTCGGAATACGCCGACTGCGCCGCGCAAACCAACCCGGAGCTGTTCTGGAAGTATCTGGCCAGCATCTTTGAAAACCAGGGTGGAATCGCGCTGGCTACAGCGGACGACAAATTAAAGGAACTGGCCACGGCTGCCGGTCTGGATGCGGAAAAAATCGCCGCCTGTGCTGCTACTCCGGCAACGGAAGCGAGAGTCAATAAATCAGTCGAACTGGGCCATTCACTGGAAGTGAATGAAACACCCACCGTCTTTATCAACGGACGGCGCGTGAAATCGGTCGCCAGTATCCCCTGGGACCAGCTCAAGAGCCTGGTGCAGTTCGAGATTGATCACGCGGGCAAATAAGCGATAGATTCGTAAAAATCCAGTAAAAGCGCAAATCCTGGCCCCCGGTCCGACGTCGACCGGGGCGGTAGGACACGAACATAGCTACCTTGTTGTGCTGCTGGATCTGCACGCTCTCGAGTTGGTTTCTATAAGAATAGCGCTCAGGGGTTTTGCCCCAAAAAGTGGGCCGGGATTTACCGCACAGCCCCTGGAACCATCGTCGTGCCGGAATCGTGGAACGGCTTTCGAATAATGCGGGGCGTAACCACAATCAGAATTTCCTGGTGCATTCGGTCTTTCGCATTGAGGTTGGTGATTCCCTGCACCAGCGGTACCTGTCCCAGCCCCGGATAACCTGTCGATGACCTGGTGTCCGAGTCCTCGATTTCACCTGTAACCACCGCTGGTTCGCCATCTTTGAGCGTAATATTTCCTTTGTATTCACGCGTGATGATCACCGGAATTCCGTTGGCCTGTACTGCGCCCAGCGTGTGGATGGAGAGTTCCATATTGAGCGTGACCAGATCGTCGTGGTGATAATGCGGCGTGGACTTGAGCGTAAGGCCAACATCTTCATACTGCACAGATGGTACGGGTGTGCCGACCAGAGGCTGTCCCTGATTATCGAGCGTTACTCCCTGGAAGACGCTGTTCACAATGGGAACGCGCGTTCCCACGCGAAAGGTAGCGGCATCTCCGTCCTGGGCCCGCAGGTGCACATGCTCCAAATTGACGGATTCAGAGGACGTCCGGCTCAGCTGCGCACCCAGATTAGCGGGAAAGGTGATCCCGATCAGGGCGTTTCCTTTACCCAAAAAGATAAAAGGCGCAAGCAGCGGCGATCCCGCCAGTTTGGCCAGCGCATCAGGCGGTATCAATGCAGGATCGATGGTGCCTGTCCTGCTGAGCTGGTCAATCACAGGCTGGGCATTCGGGCCCAGAATTCTGAAGATTTCGGCGGCAATGCTGAAAATTTGAAAGTCCGTGGGCAGAGTCAGTCCGGCTTTGAGTGCTCGTTCGGAATCAAGTTCATACGCCTGCACATCCAGCATCACTTCCGGGCGCGTATCGATCAAATTATCCAGAATGACCGCCATCGCCTCTATCAGGTCTTTGGGGGCGCGCACCGTAATCTTGTTTTGCGCAGCCTGTACATTAATCAGACGGATATCGAAAACACCCCGCATGAGTCCGGCAATATCATTCACTTCCGCGGACGTGGTGACGTTCACATAAAAAACCCGCATCGCCAGGCGCTCATACTGCAGACGCGTCTCCAGAACATCCGGCGCGACGATGGCCTGGTGCTCTGAGAGAGGGGCCCAGAAAGTTTTCCCCAACTTCCCGACCAGCGCCATGGCGGTGTAGAAATCCGCGTCATCGGTGTCAAAGCGGAACCGGCGCGACGACAGCGAGGCGTCGTACTGCAGGCTTACGCCGAAGGCCCGCGCAACCTGGTCGTAAATGGCGCGAGTATCGCTGTTGAGATGAAAGCTATGCCTGCCTGCGGCGGGCCTGACTTCAATCTGGTCAGTTCCGGCCAGTATCTCCAGCAGGTGGCGCTTTCCGGAGGCCTTTTCCGGCGCTACATCCAGCAGACGCTGCCGGGTAAACGTGTTCTCCGGATCCAGTTCCTGCGCTGCCTGAAACTGGGCCCGGGCGGCAGCATTATCGCCGGCATCCGCCAGCATGTTGCCCCGCGCCACATACTGCCCTGCCACTTCATGGAGAAGAGAATCGTGCAGTTGGCTGTACTTTTCCTTACCCGGATCAAGAACCGCGGCAGCCGCGGCGGACTTCAGCGCTCCCGGAAGATCGCCATTTTCCCTGAGCTCCACCGCTTTGCGGTAATCAGTCTCAGCCTCTCTGCGGTCATGTTTCGATATTTTGGCATGGCCATTCTGCTCCCCTGAACAGGCAAGAGCGGCAAGCACAACCATGATGGCGACGCGCAACTTCATGCAAAGACAATTCTACCGTCTCTAAGAACGCACTGGAGAACGATCCTTGCATGTGCACGTTGTTTATTCGAAATGGAGCATGTCCGTAACGCAGCCAAAGCAGGCATCCGGACCGAGTGAGAGCAGTTCGCGAAAGCTAAAAATGCCCGTAGCCAGCGCAATTACCGGCAGCCCAACGGCTTTTGCGGCCGCAATGTCTGCCGGCGTGTCCCCAGCCACGTGGACGATCGCTGAGTCATTCAGCATCTGGCGTACCGTATTCACTCCATGACGGAAGATATCGGCGCGCTGCTCCCGGGGAAATGAAAACGATCCGAAGGAAAACAGGGGACGCAGGCCGGCCTTTTCCAGCTTGAGCCAGCCAATCGTTTCCAGATTGCCGGAAGCGGCGCCGATTAGCTTTCCCCGGGCATGAAGTGTGGAAACCAGTTCATCAATCGAGGGGCAAAGTTCGGGCCGCATCTGCTCGCAGTGCTTTTGTGCATGGGCGCACATCGCACGGGCCATCTGCGGCATGAGAGCGTCAATTTCGTGGTCTTCCCTGCCCTCGCGCCGCAGCACTGCCCGCAAAATGCCAGGGTCGGTATTCCCGTGTACCGGCACATTGTCGATTTTCATTTCCACGCCAAACACCCCGCGCAGCGCGGCATGGAATGCGTTGTAATGCACGGCATCACGGCTGTTCATGAGTGTGCCGTCAATATCAAACAGATAAGCATCCGCCGCGTCCCAGCGAAAGCCAGGACGGACAAAAGCCTCCCGTGAGCGGGCAGGCTCGGCGGCAGAAGTTGAATCCTGTATAGACACCTCAGGTTAGATTCGGGGTTGGAGGGAAAGTGTGCTGCAAAAGATCCGTCAGCGCGCGGCTTTTTTCTCCATCATCAAAGGACGTTCGCTGCGCACAGGGCGGCGGCCGTCGCGAAACTGGCGCACGTCCAGATTCAGATCGGCGATGGTGCGGCTCAGAGTATTGCGATGCATGCCGAGTTCGCGGGCTGCCTTACACTGATTGCCGCGGTTTTGCTGAAGCACGTTCATGATGAAACGCTTTTTGAATTCCTGCACCGCCTCGGAATAAAGAATGCCGCTGGTGTGCATCTGCGCCACTAAAGTCTCTAGCTGGTCTTTCACGAAAAAAACCTCACTTTCGCAATGCGTACTATCAATGTTTTTTATTTACTTTGTTGTCTTTATTCCCGCCGCGGCATGCCGAAGCCTGTTGGTTCCTTCACGAAATTTCTGCCGGACCTGCGAGGGCGCGAGCCAGCTTGCTGCCCGTCCCGCAATTAAGAAATATCCGGCCAAATGTGAATTCTCCAGTTGCTGTGTTTCGGGCGCGAATGCCGTTACCGCCAGCAGTCCCGCCGAAACGAATACCAGCCCCCGCAACAGACCAAAAGCGCCGCCCAGCAGCCGGTCTGCCCAACGCATCCCGGATTCACGCATGGCCCAGCGCGCAATTCTGGCAATCGCTCCCGCCAGCAGAACGACCACAAAAAAAATGGTCAAAAAACCTGCCAGGTCGGCAATGGCGGGCGACTTCACATAGGGCAAATACCACGGCGCCAGCCTTCCGTATCCCCAAGCCGCCATCAGGAACCCAAGTACGGTACCTGCCAGCGAAATTACTTCAAACAGAAAACCCTGTGCTGCCGCAATCAGGACTGAAAGCACCACAACGGCAACAATCGCCCAGTCCAGTAAGTTCATCCTTCAGGCAACTCGCGTCCGGCCAAAAGCCTGTATGCCTGAATGTACTTTTCGCTGGTCTTCTTCGCCACTTCTTCCGGCAGCGGCGGCGCTGGAGGCTGCTTGTCCCAGCGAATCTCTTCCAAATAATCGCGAACAAACTGCTTGTCGTACGATTCCTGGGATTTTCCCGGCGTATATTTGTCCGCCGGCCAGAAGCGCGAGGAATCAGGCGTGAGCACCTCATCCGCCAGCACCAGGCCTTGTGGCGTATGCCCAAATTCAAATTTGGTGTCGGCGATGATGATGCCGCGCGCGGCCGCGTACTCCGAGGCTTTTTTGTAGATGCGTATGCTGAGATCGCGCAACTGTTCGGCCAGCTCCGTGCCCGTGCGCTTGCACATTTCAGCAAAGGAAATGTTCTCATCATGCCCACTCAGGGCCTTGGTCGCTGGCGTAAAGATGGGTTCCGGCAGCTTGTCTGATTCGCGCAGCCCCGCAGGCAGCGCGATGCCGCAAACCGCGCCGGTGCGCTGGTAATCCTTCCAGCCCGAACCGGAGAGATACCCGCGGACCACGCACTCAATATCCACCATCTGTGCTTTGTTCACCAGCATGGAGCGGCCGCGGAGTTGCTGAGCGTATTTTTTGAGCGCGTCAGGATATTCATCCACCTTCGCGGTAATCAGATGGTTTCTGGTCACGTCCTTCAGAAAGTCGAACCAGAAGAGAGAGAGTTGAGTGAGCACGCGCCCTTTTTCCGGAATGCCGGTGGCCAGAACGTAGTCGAACGCGGAAATTCTGTCCGTGGCTACGAACAGCAGCTCGCCGTTCAGGCTGTAGAGGTCGCGTACCTTGCCCCGGGCATGTAAGGTCAGCTCGGGAAAATCGGTCTGAAGCAAAATTCGGTTTAAAGTCGGAGAAGATGTCATGTAAAAACCCAGAAAGAGGGCAGAGGCGTATTCTAGCGCCTCGGACAACATTATTGTCAATCGTATAAAATGCGCCGCGGCCGGAAAAGTTTGCCCTGCTCCCCGCGCCGCCGCCATCGCTCAAAGTGGAAAACGCGCCAACTTCTCATCGCACACGGAGTTGGCCAGCATTGATTTTCAGAAAATTATGTAGTAGCAGGGTCTTAGTAACTAACGAAAAAAATATTTTGCGGCGCATGCCATTTCAGGCAAAACACCCCGGATGGTCCGGGGTGTTGAGAAGCCATTTTTCTCATGCAGGCCGACTCAGCCAATTTCGAAAAAATCGTTACGCGGAAGCCGCCCGCTGTCCAGCTTCTTCCTGCCCGAATTTCACCGAGACAATCTTCGAAACGCCTGGCTCCTGCATGGTGACTCCGTACATCACCGGCGCCACGGACATGGTCCGCTTGCTGTGCGTGATGATGATGAACTGGGTCTGCACCGCCATTTCGCGAATCAGGCCGGTAAAGCGCCCGATATTGGCTTCATCCAGCGGCGCATCCACCTCGTCGAGAATGCAGAACGGGCTGGGCTGATACTGGAAGATACCCACCAGCAGCGACAGCGCCGTAAGCGCCTTTTCTCCGCCGGAAAGCAGCAGCACGTTCTGCAACTTCTTGCCCGGAGGAGATGCCACCACGTCAATGCCGCTTTCCATGGTGTTAATTTCGTCCGTCAGGCGCATGAACGCCTGGCCGCCGCCAAACAGCTTGCGGAAGGTGAACTGGAAGTTCTCATTGATGCGTTCAAACGCTTCCTGGAATTTCTGCTTCGAGAACTCGTCAATTTCTTTGATGGTCGCCTGTGTGTTTTCGATGGAATCCAGCAGGTCCTTGCGCTGAGTTTCGAGGAATTCATGCCGCTGCGCCGTCTCTTTGTATTCCTCGAGCGCCATCATGTTGACTGGCCCCATGTTGTCGAGCCGCGTGCGCATCTCGCGATACGCGGTCTCTTCCGCCACCAGCTGCTCGCCTTCCACCAGGGGAATTTCCTGGTTGGCGCGCAACTCCTCCGCGCTGACGCTCAGCTCGTTGAGGCACAGCTCGCCCATGTGCGCAGTGTCAGACTGCAGCTTGGCCAGTTGCTGCCCCAGCTCTGCCTTCCTGTCGCGGGCGCTGTCCAGTTCCAAACGCTCGGCTTTGAGTTCCTGCTCGATCTCGGTAATACGCGCGCGCACCTGTACCGATTCTTCCTGCAGAAGCACGCCGGCTTCTTCCGCCATGCCCTTTTCCGCGACCAGCGTGACCAGACGCTCTTCAATCTGCAGATTTTCCATTGCGCGCTGCTGCTTTTCCGCCGCCGCCGACTGAATCTGCGTCCCAAGCGTTTCCACCCGCTTCGCTGCTTCATGAGAGAGCGATTCAATCCGCTCCAGGGCCGCCGCCGCCGACCGCCGCCGCTCTTCAAGGCCTGCCAGTTTTGCCGCCGCGTCGGACACGGTCTGGGCAGCGGCGTCACGCGCTGCCTTCAGCGTATTCAGTTGCTCCTGTACAGACGCGAGCTCCGCTTCCATCACCTGCCGCTTCTCCTGCAGCGCGGCTTCGCGGTCGCGCTTCTCCGACAGTGCTGCTTCTTTCTCGTTCTTCTGTGAGCGTGTACGGTCCAGCTCCACCTGATACGAGTTCACCCGCTGCGCGGTCCGCGCCAGCTCCGTATCGAGCTGCTTGAGCGCATGGCTCGATGTAAGCGCCATCTTTTCCGCTTCTCGGCGCTCTTCTTCGATCCTCTCCACTACTCTTACCAACTCGGCCAGCTCGAAGCCCAGTGTCTGGATTCGGGCCTGTTCATTCTGGATCGCCGCTTCCAGCTCCTCGGCCTGCCGGGTGATCTCGCGCAGTTCTCGCTTGAGCGAAAGCGGCCCCTCGGCGCGCTGCTTGCCTCCGGTCACGGTTACGTTGTGGAAGCACTCGCCGGTAGGTGAAAGGAAATAGGCCGAAGGGTTTTCGAGCGCGAGTGTGCGCGCCACGGTTGAATCCGAAGTTATGTAGCCATCGTGCAGCTTGGGCAGCACCACTTCCAGCGAGCGGCCAAATCCGTTTAGCACGCGGATGCAGTTCTTGAGCGGCACCAGTTCTTCCTGGCGCTGCGTCTGCGGCATGGGAGCATCATCAACTTTGAAGGAAAACTTCGCCTGCGAGTCTTCCGGATGCACCAGGAAGGTCGCGCGGCCTTCCACGTCGGTTTGCAGCAGCCGCATGCCCTCGTTCGCCGAGTCCCACGACTTCACCACCACGTAGTTCAGCTCATCGCGCAGAAATTCCTCGACCACGCTTTCATACCGGTTCTCTACCTCGAGAAAATCCGCCAGCACGCCCGCCGGAGTGAAGCCCTGCCCCACGGCATTCGACTGGAAGAGCCGCCGCACGGATTCGGTGGAGTAACCATGCTCGTTGATCACCGACTCGAGTGAATTCTTCTGGCCCAGCGCCGTCGCGAACTGTGCGCGCAGCGTGTCCAGGTTGCGCTTGGCCGCGTCTTCTTCCGTGCGCTTGTCTTTGATCTGTCCGCGGAGCTCCTGAATCTGGGCGCTCAGTGATGCTACCGATTGCGTGACGGACTCAAACTCGAACGCAATCTGGCCGCGTTTGCCCCCAAACCCCTCCATGTCCACCTGCGCGGTGCTGATCTCTCGCTCCAGACGGTGCGCCTCGCGGTCCAGTGACGCCATGTGCTCTTCCGCCTGAATGATCTGATTCCGCACCTGCGATGCCGAGGACATGATCTCCAGCACCTCGCGGCGGCGGGCCTCCTGCCGCTGCTCCGAACCGGAGAGCGTGGCGGCCGCGGCCTGCGCATCCTGCTGTCGTGCCTGCCATTCATATTGCGCAGTCGCGACTTCCGTGGCCGCGCTCTCGGTGAATGCACGGTTTTCCTGCAACTCCGATTCGAGTGACGAGAGCTGCGTCCTCGCCCGCTCCAGCTCCGCCTGCGCCGCTGCCGAACGCGCGTCGAGTTCCGCGCAGCGCTCTTCGTTGTTGGCCCGGCGCGAGGTGGCCCGGTCCGTCTCCAGCGCCAGCGCGCTCACGGTTTGCCGGTTCACCGCAATTTCGCTCTCCACGGCGTAGCCGCGCTGCGTCCGCTCGGACTGCTCGGCCTCTTTCGTGGTCAAAGACTCCGAGCGCACGCGGATGTCCTCGCTGAGCGTCTCCACCGAGCCCTGCAAAACAGCTTCTTCCGCCGCCATCTGGGAAAACTTGCTGGCCAGCACCGTGCGCAGCTTCTCCCGCATTTCATCGCGCAGCTTCGCATAGCGCTCGGCCTTCGCCGCCTGGCGCTTGAGCGAATTCATCTGGCGGGTGACTTCGTCAAAAATATCGTTGATGCGCGCGAGGTTTACCCGCGCCGACTCGAGCCGCGCTTCTGCCAGGCGCTTGCGCGTCTTGAATTTGGTGATGCCCGCGGCTTCTTCAATGATCGCGCGCCGGTCATAGGGCTTGCTACTCAAAATCTGCCCTATGCGTCCCTGCTCGATAATGGCGTAGGATTCCGGCCCCAGCCCCGTGCCCATAAAGATGTCCTGAATATCGCGCAGGCGGCACAGCTTGCCATTGAGCAGGTATTCGCTCTCCCCGGTCCGGAACAAGCGGCGGGTGACAACGACTTCGCCCTTGGCAAAGTTCATGGACTTGAACTTGCGCCGGCGAATCTTCAGCACCACGGAATCAGCGTTGACCGCCGCCGAGTCGTTTGCCTCTGCCGCCGCATCGGCTTCGGCAACCTCTTCTGGCTGGCCTGCTGCCTCGCCCCCGGCTTCGCTTTGCCCTTCCACTTCTGCTCCAGGCGCGGCATCGCCTTCCTGGGCTGCCTCCGCCGCCGCTTCCGCATGATCCAGCGGTCCGGGCTGCACCTCGGCCACGGCGGCATCGGTCGCCTCTGCCGCTGTCTTGCGGACACCGGCCTCGTCCCAGTCGTCTTCCGGCATCTCGTCCTGAATATCGATCTCAGGAATGCCAGTGACCTGGCCCTCATACACCTGCGGGTCCACGAGCGTGAGTGAGACTTCCGCCATTCCGGTGGGCTTGCGGTCGCGCGTGCCGGCAAAAATTACATCTTCCATGCGCACGCCGCGCAGACTTTTAGCCGATTGCTCGCCCAGCACCCAGGAAATCGAATCAGCAATGTTCGATTTCCCGCAGCCATTGGGACCCACGACCGCGGCAATGCCTTCGCCGTGGAACTTAAGCTCGGTCCGGTCGCAAAAAGACTTAAAGCCAAGGATTTGCAGTTTTTTCAGTTTGAGCAACTTGCTACTCCTTCAGGAATGAGGGCCACGGCTGCATCCTGCATTGCAGGACACAACTGGTTTCGAAACGGTCACTTGGCTGGAGGGTATGACCCGTTTCTCTGCTGCTGTTACCCATACTGTACCCAGAGCGGAATCAAGGGTCAAGAGACAAGCACACAATATCTTGTGGATAACTAGTCCTTTCCACAGCATATTGCACCAGCATTGCAGCAACTGAACGAAACACACCTCATATATGTGAGAGCGAAGGGCAGGAGACACAGTCAGAGCTACAGAAACTGTAGCGCCGAAGGTGCAGTTTTTCAATTCAGTAAATTACTTAGGCCAGAGCGAGGCGAAGTCCTTCTGCCGGAATCTGAGAAGCCGCATATTCAATGTGCAGGACTCGCCGGGGCGCTTCTGTTTTGAGTTTGGAGGAAGCATGAATAAGCAGCGGACGCATCAGCAGAACTCCGCCTTGCGGAACCAGGCAGGTAACAACTGGGGTTTGCGCCGCAAGTTTTTCGACTCGTCATCGGAAAGAATTCCCAAGGTATGCGTTCCAGGCATCACACGCAGAGGCCCATTTTCTTCCGTGCAATCGTCGAGATGAAGCCGCAGCGCAACTACCTGCACAAGCGCCTCGGCCGGCCGGAGCATGAGCATAGTTGAGCCCCATTTTCACCGACCACGGTCCCCATCCCGGTGTCTCCCGTTTTTCCTGAAGGGGCAGCGCCGTGTCCTGATGCCAGGTGATGAGCCAGTTGGAGTCAGGTGATTTATCGAATAGAGTTGCACAAAATGCAAAAGCATCAGCCCCCAAAACCTGCTGCGCCAGCATATGCAGGCGGGAATCATGCACAAGTTCACGCACAACAGGATGTGTCATCAGATGACGAAAGCCAGCCCGGCTGCGATGGGCTTCCAGTCCCGTCAGCTTCGCGATAAGTAAAGAAATCTCACGAGCAGAGAGCACGTCAGAAACAATCGCAAATCCGTCTTGCTGAACTCCGGCTACCTGATCATAAGCAATCACCTAGCGACTCCATATTCTTTGCATGAAGAGCTGAGAAACTGCATTCGCTGCAGCCATAGAATCAATGACCGGTGCCTGACATTGAATGGCATTTGCTGACTTATACCCTAGTTTATTGAGGACTGGTTTGTGCCGAACCTGTTTGCGCCATGATTTTGTCACGCCGTTGCTTGATCGTAGCTGCTTCCTCATTTTTCCCCTGCCGGGCAAGCACGTCGGAAAGAACCTCCAAAGATTGCGCCAGCAAAGGACTATCATCGCCATAGCTGCTTTCGCGTGCTGCCAGCGATTTGCGGCAATACAGCTCCGATTTGTCTAACTTTCCCCAGTCGCGGTAAAGTTTCGCCACCAGCAGCAGATCACCCTCTCCATAGTAGCCGCCCGAACCATGGGCTGTATTTTCTTTGAGCAGTTGCAGAAAGATCGCCTCGGCTTTTTCAAAAGAGCCCAGCGCCTGGTACGACTGCCCGAGTGCATACAGATCAAAGATGATTTGAGGATTGCCAGGGCCAAGAAGTTTTTGCTCCAGTTCAATGGCCCGGGAGTAAAAATTTGCCGCAGAAGCAAAGTCTTTTACGTAGTAGCTGATCCCGGCAAGCCCACTGAGGGCTTTGATCGTCTCCAGGGATTCAGGCCCCTCGACTTCCTGGCTCACCTTCAAATATTGCTGCCACGCATCCCTCGCCTCAGAATATTTCTTCTCTGTTGTGTACGTTACGGCCATCTGGAAAATGGACTCCATCAGCTTCCGGTCGTGCGCACCCAGTTTTTCCGCCATGGCAACCGCTGTTTTTGCCGTGCTCTCCGCCTCTGGATATCGCCTGTCGGACAAAGCTTTCTCACTGGCATCAAGAGTGGCGCGCCACTGCGGCTCGGTTACAGCATTACTCACTGCATGGTTCGCAGCCTCGCGTGGCACGGCGCTTGTCGACGAAGGTATTTGCGGCGCACTGACTTTACTCGCCAGACGCTTCTGCGCCGCGGCATATTCCGTGCTCATCTTCTCGCAGCCGCACGATTCCGCCGCCAGGCGATACTGCTCCAAAGCACCACCGGTGTCTCCACTCTTTTCGAGGAGTTGTCCAAATTCAAATATGTTTTCGCTGGTTTTGGGTTCGAATAACAGGGCCTGTTTTTTCTCCGCGATTGCGCCAGGCAAGTCGCCTGAGCCGGTGAGTGCCTCGGCCAGCCGGGAATGGACGTTCGATAAATTGGTGTTGATTGTCTCTGCCAGACGCAGTTCGCGTAGTGCCGAAGAATACTCCCTGCGATGCAAATAAACTTCCCCCATTCCAAAATGGGCGCGTGCTGAACTATTATCCAGACGCGCGGCCTGCAAAAATTCGTTCATGGCATCATCGTATTTCTGCTGTTTTTCCAGGTTGAAACCCAAATTGCTGTGCGGAATGGAATCAGACGGATCCAGTGCCGATGCTTTGCGGTATTCGACTTCGGCGGCTTTCAAATCGCCATTGTTGCTCAGCGCCAGTCCCAACCCATTATGGCCCAGCTCAAAATCAGGCGCCATTTCCACCAATTCACGAAACTCGCGGATTGCAGCGGGGATATCCACATCGATCAGGGCCAGACCAAGATTTTGCCGTGCATCAATCCGGCTCGGATCCAGCCGCCTGGTTTCGCGATATTCGCGAATCGCGCCCTGTATGTCGCCTGACTCTTTGAGAGTAAATGAGAGATTGTAGTGCACGTCAGACTTGCCGGGATCCAGAGCAATGGATTTTCTGTATTCAGCGATTGCATTCGTCCTGTCGTGCCTGGCATAGAAAACAAGTCCCAAATTGTAGTGGACCGCCGCATAGTCAGGCTTGATTCGCAGGGCTTCGCGATACTCGGCAATGCTGGCATCAAACTGATTTAGCGCCATCAGAGGCAGTCCGAGGTTTTTGTGCGCCTCCGCATTTGCAGGATTGAGCGCCAGGGCCAGTTTGGCCTGCTGCATCGAGTGTTCCTGATCGCCTGCCCGATAAAAACTGAATGCCAGCTTGGTGTGAGCTTCAGGAAATCCCGAATTTGCTTCCAATACCTTTTGATAGACCTCGGCAGCCAGATCAAACTGCTCTTGCCGGCGCAGCACCTCTCCCATCACAAAACCGGCTTCGGGTTCGGCTCCGGCCTCAAGCGCGGCAGTAAGTTCCGTGGTCGCCTGCTCATATTGTTCGCCGCGCAGCAGCTTGCCCGCCATTGCCAGATGTTTGAGCAGATCCGTATCGCTTTGGCTTCCCGGAGGTCCCGGCTTGGATGTGACTTTGGCGGCATTCAATGCCCCAATCACCGCAGAGTCGGCCCCGGCGTCTCTCAACAGCGACTTGTAGTCCTCCGTAGGAGTGAACGCTATTCCTCTGCTCTGGATCTCATGCACAATGTTTTCGCTGAGAGCATTTCCGGCCACCAGCGCGATGAGTTCGGCCCTGCTCATGGACTTTGGCGGAGTCTGGCTCTGTGCCGCGGGAAAGCTAACAATCAGCAACGTCAAAAGAATAGAACGAAGCAAAAATGTAGATGGCATATTCCGGTTGTAGATCTTAACTGGAATATGCCATCTGCTTGCATTACCGAAGTGTTATTTGTATCTTGCCAGCTAAAGCACGTTACTTAATTAAACGGCTTTAACAGCCCGACTACTATCCCAGCTTCTCAAAAAATCGAATAATCGATTCAATTCCGCGATAGAAATTGGGAATGTGGAACTTCTCATTGGGCGCGTGGAGATTGTCGTCCGGCAAACCGAAGCCCATCATCACGCTGGGGATTTTCAGCACATCCTGAAAGTCGGTCACAATGGGAATGGAGCCACCGGAGCGGATAAACACTGTGTCCTTTTTAAAGACCTCATGCAGCGCCACGGTTGCCGCCTGAATAAAACGGTTGTCCGTGGACACCACGCAGGCCGGCCCTTTGCTGTGGACCTTGATTTTCGTCTCAATGCCCTTGGGCGTCAGCTTTTTTACGAAAGTGGTATAGCGCTTGAAGATCTCGTCGGCGTCCTGCCCGGGAACCAGGCGCATGGAAACTTTGGCCGAGGCGCGCGCGGGAATGACCGTCTTGGCGCCGGACGCAGTGAATCCGCCGGGCATGCCGTGGACTTCCAGCGTGGGCCGCGCCCACGTGCGGTAGAGCACCGAGTATCCCGGCTCGCCGGTCAGCACCTTGGAGCCAACTTCGGTCTTGCGGTAATGCTCTTCATTGAACGGCAGCCGCTTCCAGGCTTTGAGTTCGTCTTTGGTGGGTTCCTTTACGCCTTTGTAGAAGCCAGGAATCAGGATCTTCCCTTTCGCGTCTTTGAGCTTGCTGATGATCTCAATCAGCGCAAACAGCGGGTTCGGGGCCGCGCCGCCGTACATACCGGAATGCAGATCGGTCTTTGCGCCCTGGGCTTCAATCTCCGTGTACACCAGGCCGCGCAGCCCGACGCAGAGTGTCGGCAGATTGGGCGCAAAGAGTTCGGTATCGCAAACCAGAGCAAAGTCGGCCTTCAGCTTGGACTTTTCTTTGCGCACGTACGCGGCAATCGACTCGCCGCCCACTTCCTCTTCGCCTTCCAGAATGAACTTCACATTGATCGGCAGCTTGCCACCGTGGCCCTTCATGAGCGCTTCAATGGCCTTGATTTCCATCCACAGCTGGCCTTTGTCGTCCACCGCGCCACGGGCATAGATGTTCTGTTTGCGCTCCGTGGGCTCAAACGGCGGCGAGAGCCACTCGTTTAGCGGATCAGGCGGCTGCACATCATAATGTGCGTAGCACAGGACAGTCGGTTTGCCGGGTGCATGCAGCCAGTCGGCATAGATCAGCGGATGCCCTTTGGTGGCGATGACTTCAACGTTTTCCATCCCGATGTCCCGCAGATTATTGGCGACAAATTCCGCCGCGCGGCGAACATCATCTTTATGTTCGGGCGAGGTGCTGATGCTGGGAATGCGAAGCAGGTCCTTGAGTTCGCCCAGGAACCTCTGCTGATTCTCTTTTGCGTAACTGACTGCCGATGAAGCCATGCGAAACTCCTCCGTACTGATAAAGGAACCAGAAAGTATATAGCTTTGTGCGGTTTTCAATCGAGGTCCGGCGAGCTGATATCAGGAAGAATTTGTCTTTCTATCGTCCCAGCCGCACATAAACCGCATTTTGCCCGGTGCGTAAATCCTTGCCATACGAAAGCACCGCGCCCAGTCCCAGGGCCCGCAGCTTGAGTTGGCCGCCGGTGTCCCACAGCCATTGCTGTGTGCTCAGCGTAGATGCCAGCCCTGTGATGTGACCTGTGTCCACAAACGGCCCCACCTTTACTGTGACCAGTCCATTGGACCAGACATTCTTGTCCGTCTCCCAGTTGGAAAGAAAATAATCGCGGCCCAGCGGAGCACTGCCTTTGCGCCCGTTCCGCGTGCCGATGTGGGCGCGCAGCCAGAGATCGTTATCGCGCTCGAGCCCCAGCATGAACAGCTCGTCAAAGGGAAGCTGACCAAAGGTCTTGCCTGCTCCCAGCTTCCAATCGGTTTCAAAATCGTCGCCCCGCGCGCGAGGCAACCAGTGCGATTCCACGGAGCCTGTCAGCTTTTCAAAAGTTCCATTGGATTGCGACCACAAGCGACCGGTTTGCGTGCTGGCATTGCTGGTAACCGTGAACCTGTGTTCGGCGGAGCGCCACAGCTCGTAATCGAGCCGCGCACTCTGTTTCAGCTGATTACCCGCCAACAGTTGCGGCGTGAGCGCGCTGCCGGCCAGCACATTGCGATAATCACGATGCGAAAACTCCGCCCCCAAAGACCATTTCCAGCGCGCGCCCATCAGACGCGAGATTTCCGCAGCCAGAGCCTCGCGGCGCAGATTCAGCGCCGCCAGCGGTGAGCCGCCATTCACGGAGCCGGTGATGTCCCAGTTCTCATTGCGCAGGTCCGTACCCAGGCGCACGCGCCATCGCGGATCACCGCCCAACGGTCCGGACAGGCTGGCTTGCACGCGTCGCTTGTCCGGGTCCCAGCGAAAAAGAGAGACCAGATTGATGGCCGAACCATGGAAGTTGAAATAATCCGGAGTAACTTCCTGAAAGGGCAAGCCGCCAAAGGCGCGCAGCAGGGCTTCTGCTTTGGTGCTTCCCCAGCCATTCAGCTCCTGGGCATGAAATACCGTATCGAACGTGCCATCGGGCTGGGCCACGAGATCAAAGCGGTAGCTGGGAAAAATTTCCAGAGATTGCAGGCGGGCATCACTGGCGCGCAACTCTTCCAGCTTCAGCGTGCTGGCCGGAGCAAAGGCAAAAGCATGATCTAGCAGCGAGGGCCGCACATGCGGAGGGGGTGCGGTACGTACCTGACTGATCCGCGGCTTCCCGGCACGGTTCCAGTATTGGACCGCGGCTTCCAGATTGCCCTGCAGAAAGTAAAGCGTGGCCAGAAAGTCATTTGCATACTCGTCCTGGGGATCGATACGCAGCGCGCGATGCAAAAACGCTATAGCCTCGCTCTGCTTTTTTTGCTTATAGGCCACACCGGCCAGCTCAATAAAGAAGCGCTTGTCTTCGGGAGCAAGCCTGCTGCCATGCACCAAAGCTGCGCGAGCCTCTTCGAGGCGCCCAAGGCGAGCCAACTCAAGCCCGGATTGGTATTCCTGTTCAGCGGAGCGCGGAGCCGTGGTCTCCCCACCAGTCACAGGTTCAGGGAGACGGGAATCAGTTTGCGCGGGAAGCCACGCACAGAGCAGCAAAAAGCACAGAGCTTGTGGCAGGCATGTTTTCACATTTGAGTAAGGGATGATTCCGCGGGACCTACGGTTTTTCCGGCAGCGCCAGCAGCGTCCAGTTCCCTGCTGCGCTCCATTTTTTTTCAAAACTGTTGCGGTCTTCCTTGAGCAGCTTGCGCTGGGCAGCGTCATTGACCAGCACCACGTTTTGCTGCCAGTCGATCCCGGTGACTACAACGTAATGCAGTGTGTCTTCGGTCGGCAGAGGCTTGAGCGCAACAATCAGCGGGCGGCCTTTTTCGAGATGCTGCTTCAAATCTTCCCATCGTCCAGGAAAAGTAAAAGTACGAAAACCGTGCCCTTGAAAATAGCGCTCCATGTCAGAGGCATATGTACCCCGCGCACCGCGCGAGTAGATGGCCTGCTGGATGGTTTCCATACCTGAACCCGCGATTTCCACCCGTCCTGGCTGCTGCTGCCAGTACTGCATCACCATGGCAATACTGGCAGCTCCACAGCCATTCTTTTCCTGGCGGACAAAAGGAACGTCGAGCCACACGCCGGAACTCTGGGCAGCACAAATTACGCAAAAGCAAATCGCGCAAATAAAACGCGCTGCTCCAGCACGGTAACGGACGGTCCTCAACATACGTCGCTCTTAGCGGACAGCCACGATAATCAGCACGAGAGCGGCGATAGCCAGAATGATGAGAATCAGGTCGCGGTCGCTAAGCGTACCGGCGGCGAAATCCATCTGGGCTTTGTCGGCGCGCGCGGCCAGCTGTGACAGGTCCTGATCATCCAGAGTGGACACGGCCGTCTTTACCTGCTGGGGATTTACCTGGGCGGATTTCATGGCCCGCTCCGCCGTGGGCGTGGACAGAAACTGCAGTACCGTCTCAATGTTGTGCTGGCGCGCCTGTGAGGCAGCCACCACTTCCTTTTGCAGGTCCGCCGGGCTGACAACATGGTCCTGGGCGAGCATGGTTACGGGAACAAAAACGATGAGTAGAAAAGCAGCAATCAGCTTGCGAACATGCATACGTGAACATTTCTCCTTAGTTGAGCAGGTATATACAAACTGTTTAAAGATGTGAGCTGGAAGACAAAGGTTGCCTGAGATGCAAAATCCAAGGCTAGCCACGGTCATGCAGGCTCAGGGCAACGTCAATCAGCTCCTGGCTTACAAAGCTGGTTTGCGCAATCGCCTCCACGATGGGAATAGAGCTGATGTGATTTCCGCGCAGCACAACCATATTTCCAAAAGCTCCCTGATGCACGAGATCAATCGCACCAATGCCATAGCGGGTGGCCAGAACGCGATCAAAGGCAGTAGGCGAGCCACCGCGCTGGATGTGTCCGAGCACTACGGCTCGGGTTTCAAAGCCGGTGCGGTGCTCAATTTCATGCGCCAGCATGTTGCCGATTCCGCCAAGGCGAACGTGGCCAAACTCGTCTTTAGTCGACTCGCTGGTCAGTTGCGCCCCACCTTTCTGACCACTGCTGCTGGCCAGCGTGGCGCCTTCGGCCACTACCACCACACTGAAAAAACGGCCGCGGGCGTGGCGGCGCTTGAGACTGGCCGCAACTTCGTCCACGTCAAAAGGAAGTTCCGGAACAAGAATCACGTCGGCGCCGCCGGCAATGCCGCTGTAAATGGCGATCCATCCCGAATCGCGTCCCATGACTTCAACCACGATCACGCGATTGTGCGCCTCGGCCGTGGTGTGGACGCGGTCAATGGCTTCGGTGGCAATGTTCACGGCGGTATCGAAGCCAAAGCAGAAATCGGTGCCGCTCAGGTCATTATCGATGGTCTTGGGCACGCCAATTACCTTCACGCCGCGCTTAAAAAGCTCCTGAGAGACGCTCTGCGTATCGTCACCACCCAGCACGATCAGCGCCTCAATGCCGTTTTTGTTCAGATTTTCCAGGCAGCGCTCAATGCCGTTTGGTTTTTTCGCCGGGTTGGTGCGCGAGGAGCGCAGAATCGTCCCGCCGCGCGGAAGAATTCCGGATACGGCTTCCAGGTCCAGATCACGGACCATGTTTTCCATCACGCCCCGCCAGCCTTCCAAAAAGCCCACAAATTGATCGTTATAATGAAATATTCCCTTGCGCACAACGGCACGAATCACAGCATTCAGGCCAGGACAGTCGCCCCCGCCCGTGAGAACACCAATTTTCATCTGTAAACTTGTCTCCTGCTCAGTTTATGAGCGTCTTGATTAAATTCTGCAGCATAGTAGAATCCGGCAGCATGATCCTGGGTCAAACATCGGAGCCTTCTGCTTTCTCTTATATTCAACCACACAGGAGCTGGTTTTCAAGAAACTGGAAGTGTTTGTTCCGGCAGCAATCAGTGGGCATGTGGCATTATGAAAAAATTCAGCTTTGGATCGATGGCCAGCCGGGCGGTCTTGATCTACTGCGTCATACCACCGTGGCCCCGAAAGAGAGACAGGCATGTCTGAACAGCGTTTTGCCAGCTATGAGGATTTCTTTTCCTTCTATCTGAAGGAGCACAGTCATCCGCGCAACCGCGCCCTGCACGCGGTGGGAACCGTGCTGGGATTGTGCACGGTGATCGTGCCGTTTGTGATGGGGCATCCGTGGTTCGCACTGGCCTGGCCGGTGGTGGCGTATGGATTCGCCTGGACAGGACACTTTCTGATCGAGGGCAACAAGCCGGCGACATTTGGACATCCGTTCTGGTCATTTATCAGCGATTTCCGCATGTTGGGCCTGATGCTGACAGGAAAACTCCAGGCGCGAATGGAAAAGGTAAGCAGGGACTGATGGTCGTCGCTGCTCTTCTGCACCGAGGTTTGATTTTCGAAAGCGCCTGAATTGGGAGAGCCTGCATAATGAAAAAAATCGCAAAAGCTGCAATCTGGCTGGCCGTTGCTCTGCTGGGAGCGCTGGCCCTGGCCACCATTGCCTGGAGCCGCAAAGAGTCCATCAGCGCCCTGTGGCTGGTGGCGGCGGCGCTGTGCTGTTATGCCCTGGGCTACCGCTTTTACAGTAGTTTTGTGGCGGCCAAAGTACTGGCGCTGGACGCCATGCGCGCCACGCCGGCGGAGCGGCTGGAAAATGGTCGCGATTTTGTGCGCACCAATCGATGGGTAGTCTTTGGCCATCACTTTGCCGCAATCGCCGGTCCCGGCCCCCTGCTCGGCCCCGTGCTGGCCGCTCAATTTGGCTATTTGCCGGGAACGCTCTGGATCATTGCCGGCGCGGTGTTTGGCGGATGCGTGCAGGATTTCGTGATCCTGCTGTTTTCCGTACGCCGTGACGGCAAGTCGCTGGGCGAGATGGCCCGCGATGAAGTGGGCAGGACTGCCGGCGTGGTGGCGTTTATCGCCGTGATCAGCATCATTATCGTTTTGCTTGCGGTGGTTGGACTGGTGATTGTCAATGCGCTCAAAGCCAGTCCGTGGGGCACCTTCACCATTGGCACGACCATTCCCATCGCGCTGCTGATGGGCTTCTATCTGCGATATCTGCGCCCCGGAAAAGTACTCGAAACCTCTGCGCTGGGATTTGTGCTGGTGGTGGCGGCGATTTTCGGCGGACAGTGGATTTCGCATTCCTCGGGGGCATCGCTGTTCACACTGAGCGCAACCACGCTGGCCATTCTCATCATTGTTTATTCGTTTGCGGCATCCGCGCTCCCTGTCTGGCTGTTGCTCGCGCCTCGGGATTATCTGAGCACCTTCGTCAAGCTGGGTACCATCGCCATTTTGGCCGCCGGTATCCTGGTCGTTCATCCGCATCTGCGAATGCCCGCGCTCACCCGCTTTGTGGACGGCACCGGACCGGTCTTCGCAGGAAATCTCTTCCCTTTCGCCTTTATCACCATCGCCTGCGGCGCTATCAGCGGCTTCCATTCTCTGATCTCCAGCGGCACCACACCCAAGCTGATAGCACGTGAGACCGAGACGCGCATGGTAGGTTATGGCGCCATGCTGGCGGAATCATTTGTCGCCATCATGGCCATCATCGCGGCCTGCACGCTGCAACCGGGGCAGTATCTGGCCATCAACAGCGGTGCCGGAATGGTAGGCGGGACTCCAGCAGCAGCGGTGAAGACCATTACCGACTGGGGCTTTCCCGTTACCGTGGACCAAATGAACACCATGGCAGACGCTGCCGGGGAAAAAACGCTGTTCTTTCGCACCGGCGGCGCACCGGCCTTTGCTTTGGGCATGGCCAAGATTTTCTCTGACAGTCTGGGCGGCACGGCGGTGATGGCCATCTGGTACCACTTCGCCATTATGTTTGAGGCGCTATTCATATTGACGGTGCTCGACGCCGGCACGCGCGTTGGAAGATTCATGCTGCAGGATGCGCTGGGCCACATCTGGAAGCCGCTGGGACGGACCAGTTGGTATCCCAGCATCGTGCTTTGCAGCGCGCTGATTGTCGCGGCGTGGGGATATTTCCTCTGGCAGGGCATACGCGATCCCCTGGGCGGCATTAATTCTCTGTGGCCGCTGTTCGGCATCTGCAATCAGCTGCTGGCCGCGGTGGCGCTGTGCGTGGCCACCAGCATCATTGTCCGCATGGGCAGGGCGCGCTACATGTGGGTCACGTTTGTCCCGCTTTGCTGGCTGGTGGCGGTGACATTCACCGCTTCCTGGCACAAAATCTTCGATCCCAATCCCCTGATCGGCTTTCTCGCTCATGCCCGCCAGCTCGCGACGGAACCGGCCACGGCAGAGTTGCAGCGCCGCATCTTCAATGACCGGCTGGACGCAGCAGTTGCCGGGCTGCTGGTGCTGCTGGTCACGATCATTGTGATCGAAGCATCAATTCAGTGGGTAAGCGTAATTGCCGGACGCAGGCATGCAGTCAGCAGCGAGTCTCCCTTTGTGCCCACACAATACGCGGAGGAGGGAGCATGAAGGTGCTACAGGCGGAAGAATCATGTGGCACAGCCGCCCCCGGCTGTGCTCCTGCTGTTCAAGGGCTCAAAGGTATGTTCGGGATCATTCGCGCCACACTGCGCGAGATCTTTGACGAAAACGCCTATGACCGCTTTCTTGCCCGCACGCACCGGGCGCGCTCAGCGGAAAGCTATCGTGTCTTCATGCGCGAGCGAGAAGCCGGGATGGCAAAGCGCCCTCGGTGTTGTTGATCTGATGTCCGAAATCACAGTGCTACTCAACGACGAGCACCGGGCGGGAATCCCCGCGCCGAGACTGTGAAACAGGGTACACTTTACATTCATGCGTGTTCTGGGCATTGACTGCGGCAGTGAATATACCGGCTACGGCGTAGTGGAGCAGCGCCAAAACCGGGAGCTGCTCTGCTGCATCTCCGGCGCGATCCGGTTAAAACCGCGGGACGCCATGGCGGCCAAGCTGCAGCAAATCTTTACCGGCCTTACCGGCATCATTGCCGAACATAAACCGGACCTCGTAGCGATCGAAGATGTCTTCTATGCGCTGAACGTAAAGTCCGCGCTTAAGCTGGGGCAGGTGCGGGGCGTGGCCATGCTGGCGGCTTCTTCCTGCGGGCTGGAAGTAGCGGAGTACTCTCCGCTCTCCATTAAATCGGCGGTGGTGGGCTATGGCCGGGCGGAAAAACAACAGGTACAGCAGATGGTGATGCGGTTGTTGAAACTCAGCGTAGCGCCGGAGCCTTCCGATGCATCCGACGCGCTGGCCATTGCTATTTGCCACATCCACACCGCAGCCACCCTGAATCGTTATCAGGCTGCAACTTCATGAAACACCTCCTTATCAGTGCGATGTTCCTGTGCGCTTTGGCCGCTTCGGCGCAAGGCACGGGAGCGTTGCAGGGACGCTCTGTCATCACTTTTGAACTAGCATGGGAAGCCGTTACTCCGCAGTACTTCTCCATCACGGTTGATTCTTCGGGAAACGCGAAATATGTTTCCCGCGGCTCGGCCAAACCGCCGGAGCCAGCCACGGAGGATCAGGCGGCTGAGGCCGAACCGGATTACGTACTGGAGTTCACGATGTCCGGCGCAATGCGGGATAAGATATTTCAGCTTGCCCGGAATGCCAACTACTTCAACGGCAACTTTGACTATACGGCGCATCGCGTGGCCAATACCGGAAAGAAGACGCTGGGCTGGAGTGATTCCGGAAGGAAATTTCAGACTACGTATAACTGGTCGGACAATAAATCCGTGGATCAGCTCACCCGTATTTTTGAGGGCATTTCGAACACCATTGAGCACGGACGCAAACTGCAGTTTCTGCACCGGTTTGACAAGCTGGGTCTGGAAGCGGAGTTGAAAAACATGGAGGCCCTGGCGCAGAGCGGTTCTCTGGCGGAAATACAGATCATTGCACCGTCACTCGAGAACATTGCCAACGATACGGCGGTGCTGAATATCGCCCGCCAGCGTGCGCGCCATTTGCTGGCGCTTAATCCTTCTTAAGGCAGCCCAGCGATTCTTTAAGTGCGATAAAAGTAACTTATCCTGCGCCAGACTGGCTGAAACGTAGAATTGAAGCAGTATCACGGTTACGGACATCTAAATAAGTACCCGGGATCAGGCAGCTGAAATCCTGAAAGAGGTGCGTTATGCTGCGTTATTTCAGGTTGTTAATCGCTTCGACTTTTATTCTTGCCCTGCTGGTTCCTTCGGCATGGAGCCAGTCCAGCGCACGTATTGTGCGCATCAGCGACGTGGAAGGCCAGGTGAATTTTGACAATGGCCACGGCTACGACCACGCAACCATCAATATTCCGGTAACACAGGGCAACCGGCTCTCTACGGCAGAAGATGGATGGGCCGAAGTCCAGTTTGAAGACGGCAGCACTCTTCGCCTGGCGCCTGAAAGTGAAATCGTCTTTACCGAACTCATGCGTTCTGCTGAAGGCGGAACGCTCACCAGCATTGATCTGGATCGCGGTGAAGCCGAATTGAATGTCTCGTACCACGACGACAGCTCGTTTGAGATCAACGTGGCGAGAAAAGAAATTCGTGTGCGGCATTCCGGACGCTTTCGCGTAAGCACCTCAAATTCCGATCCGCTGGACCTGGCTGTGTGGAAGGGCGAAGTAGCCGTCCGCTCTCCTGACGAAGACCAGGAAGCCTCTGTCCATACGAGCAAAACGTTCACTCTCGATCCTAACGATGCGGCCCGTTACGATCTGGAAACTGGTATTCAGCAGGATGATCTCGACCAGTGGAGCGGGCAGCGAGACGAATATCTGCAATCCTATGCCAGCAACACCCTGCCTTCGGAGCAGGCCCCTTATCAGTATGGCGTCAGCGATCTGAATTACTACGGCCAGTACTATAATCTGCCGGGCTATGG
Source organism: Candidatus Angelobacter sp. (assembly GCA_035695325.1). Classification (GTDB taxonomy): domain Bacteria; phylum Acidobacteriota; class Terriglobia; order Terriglobales; family Acidobacteriaceae; genus Angelobacter. Next base: position 14,845 of record DASSEH010000318.1, on the reverse strand, counting down.
CTACTGCTGGCGTCCCAATGGTGTGAATTTGGGCTGGGACCCGTTTGCCAACGGCTACTGGACTTTGTCCCCTGCCTATGGATACATCTGGGTGTCCGCCTATCCGTGGGGCTGGATGCCTTATCGCTATGGCCACTGGGTCTTCGTGAGCGGATATGGCTGGCTGTGGCAGCCGGGCCACTGGCATGAATGGCGCCGCGAACCGAATTTCGTCCATGCGCCACCCCACTTCAGGCCGCCAGAGACACCGCATGGCGGAGTGCTTCCGCCCAAAATTGTTGCCAGTGGCGGCGGCCCCATCAAACCTCCGGTAAGAATTGGCCACGAGCCTGTATGGCAGCATGGCGGAGATGGCGACAACGGCATTCAGGGGCTTCGCCGTGTGCCCGCCAATCCACCGGCCAACAAACAGGATTCGCCAAGATTTAGCCCGCCGCAACCCGGTAATGACGGAACCATAGCGAATCATCCGCCTGCGAATTCACCACCGGACAAGCATGACTCGCCCCGCTTCAGGCCAGGGATGGAACCGGATACTGAAAAGCCGCCACAGGCCGTGCATGGCTCCGGATTCGTAAAGCCTCCGGCTACGAGGAACGCAGAGACGCCTTCGGCGCATTCTTCCCCTGCGCCGCCGCCGACGGCGCCACCAGAACCGGCAAGGAGCTACAGTCCGCCTCCAGCGCCGCCACACACTGAACCATCGAGGTCCGTCTCTCCACCAACGCCATCTCATACGGAGAGCCCGCGGACATCGTCACCACCCGCGAACTCAAGTTCGCATTCAGACGATGGAGTAGGAAGGCCCAAGCGGTGAGACGACGCAGGTTTTCTCTCTAACTTCGGCTGGGAGCTGCATCTATGCTACACTCGCGAAACTTCCATTCTTTTTGTGAAGTTTGAGAAGAAGGTTTCGCTTGACGTTCAAAGATCCGGCTCCCCGGCTACCGCTTGACCAGCTGGAGAAAAACTTTGCTGACATTCATCCGCCGCTCACACCCGGTCAGGCACTGGAAGAGGCCTCGCGCTGCCTGTTCTGCCATGATGCTCCCTGCATCAAGGCCTGCCCCACGGAAATAGACGTCCCCCTGTTCATTCGCCAGATTATTACCGGCAATCTGCGCGGCTCGGCCAAAACCATTCTGGAAGCCAACATTCTTGGCCAGAGCTGCGCGCGGGTTTGCCCGACATCCGTGCTGTGTGAAGGCTCCTGTGTTCTCAATATGCAGGGCAGGAAGCCGGTAGAGATCGGCAGGCTGCAGCGCTATGCCGTGGATCCGGTCATCGCCAGCGGCGATTCTCTTTTCCAGGCTGGGCCGGACAATGGTTATCGCGTCGCCTTCATTGGCGCAGGCCCGGCAAGCCTTTCCTGCGCCGCGGAGCTGCGCAAGCGTGGATACACAACGGTGGTCTTCGATGCCAATCCACAACCTGGAGGGCTGGATACCTACGGCATTGCGGCTTACAAAATGCGCGCACAGGATACGCTCAAAGAGATTGATATGCTGCGCAGGCTGGGCGTCGAAATCAAAAGCGGAGTTACTGTTGGCAAAGATGTGAGCCTGGCCGATCTTGAGAGCGAATATGACGCCATCTTTCTTGGCATCGGCCTGGGCGAAACCGACGATCTAAGCATTCCCGGCGAAGACCTGCATGGCTGCATGGACGCACTCTCCTTCATTGAACAGACAAAAAGCCGCAGCCTCGACCAGATCACGATTCCCAGTAGAATCGCCGTGATCGGCGGCGGCAACACGGCCATTGATGCCGTCACAGCCGCACGCCGCCTGGGCGCGAAAGAAGTTTATATGGTCTATCGCCGCTCGCCGGAAGAGATGTCGGCTTTCGATTATGAATTGGAGCTGGCCCGGCATGACAGTGTGGACTTTGTGTGGCAGGCGCAGCCGGTGCGCGTCATCGATGACAGCGCAGGACATGTTGCCGCGCTCGAATGCGTACGCACGCAGGCGGAAGCCAAAACTACCGGCAAACGGCGTGCATTTACCCCTGTCCCTGGAAGCGAGTTTCGCCTGGACGTGGAAATGGTGATCAAAGCTCTGGGACAAAAGCGAAAGATCGACTTCCTCAGGCAGATTCCGGACCTGAAACTAGCCAATGGCTGTGTGACTGTGAATCCGGACACCATGCAGACCAGTAATCCGCGCTATTTTGCCGGCGGGGACTGTATCAATGGTGGCGGCGAAGTAGTGGATGCCGTCGCCCATGGCAAGAAAGCGGCCGCGGCAATTCATCGCGCGCTGGAAACTTCCCACGGCAGGAGAACCCATGCCTGATCTCAGCATCAACTTCTGCGGAGTACGCTCGCCCAATCCATTCTGGCTGGCCTCCGGACCGCCCACCAATACCGCGTACCAAATCATGCGCGCCTTTGACGCTGGCTGGGGCGGCGCTGTGTGGAAGACCATTGGCGAGCCCATCATCAATACAGCTTCGCGCTACGGCTCCATTGATTTCAAAAATGAACGCATGATGGGGCTGAACAACATTGAGCTCATCAGCGACCGGCCCATTGAGGTCAACCTGCGCGAGATTGCGGAGGTGAAGAAGCGCTTTCCAAAGAATACGGTGGTGGCCTCGCTCATGGTGGAATCGAAGCAGGCCGCCTGGCATGACATTGTGCGCCGAACCGAAGACGCTGGTGCAGACCTGCTGGAGCTGAACTTCGGCTGCCCGCACGGCATGTCCGAACGCGGCATGGGTGCGGCCGTGGGGCAGGTGCCGGAATACGCCACCATGATTACTGGCTGGGTAAAGGAAGTGGCGCGCACGCCGGTGATCGTAAAGCTCACGCCCAATGTGACCGACATCGCGCACATGGCCAGAGCGGCCAGAGCCGGCGGGGCAGACGCAGTGTCACTCGTCAACACCTTCAATAGCCTGGTGGGGGTTGATCTCGATACCTTTGCTCCGCGCCCAGCCGTTGCCGGACGGGGCAGCCATGGCGGCTACTGCGGCCCCGCGGTCAAACCCATCGCTCTGCATATGGTCTCCTCGGTGGCCAAGGCAGTGGATATTCCCGTCTCCGGCATTGGCGGCATCGGAAGCTGGCGCGATGCCGTTGAATTCATGCTCCTGGGCTCGACATCCGTCCAAGTGTGCACTGCCGCCATGCACTACGGCTTTCGCATTGTGCGTGACATGATCGAAGGCCTGGAGAATTATCTGCGGGAAAAGGGCTTTGCTTCCGCCATGGATATTGTGGGCAAGTCCGTTCCCCGCATTGACGACTGGGGCAATCTCGACCTGAATTACAGAATCGTGGCCAAAATTGACGCGGAAAAATGTATTGGCTGCAATCTGTGCTACATCGCCTGCGAAGATGGCGCGCACCAGTGCATCCGCGTGGATGAGAGGCCGCAGGGCGACCTGCGCCACGGCGTTGAGCTGAAGCACGTGCCTCGCGTGCTGGAAGATGAATGCGTCGGCTGCAACCTTTGCGCTCTGGTCTGCCCGGTTCCCGGCTGCATCACCATGGCCGAGGTCAATACCGGACGCACGGCCATGAGCTGGAAGCAGTTGCAGGAGGCGCGAGGGAAGAACCCGCAGTGTAGTATGGAAGAGTTGCTGGCGGAACGTAAGTCAACCAGAGTTTAACACCTATCCAAGATGACAAAGACACCTTTGCTGAAACAGGCGTTACATAAAAAACAGTTGGTTAAATTCACCCGGCCATTCGATGAAGGTTCAGTAAATGGCTACATTCTCGATATCGGCCCAAAGTTCTTTCTGATCGCGCTTGTGGAAGATACCTCACGGTTTAATGGCTTTCAGTGTATTCGGATCGCGGATGTGCGCAATCTGCAGGCGCCCGATAAAAACTCGCTGTTTATCGAAACCGCTTTGAAAAAGCTGAACAGAAAGATGCCTTCAAAACCACGTCTGAAGCTCGAAACTGTGGTCACAATACTGGCCTCGGCGAATGCCGCTTTCCCGCTGGTAACGATTCATCGGGAGCAAGCGGATACTGGAATCTGCCACATCGGTCTTGTTAAAGAGGTGAATCGTACTCACGTGTCTTTGCTTGAAATTGGCATGGATGCTTCGTGGGATAAGAGACCAACGCAACACAAACTCAGCGAAATTACGAAAATCGACTTTGGGGGCAACTATGAAGAAGCACTTCACCTGGTAGGCGGTATTCCTCGCTGATGTAACATCAGTTTTCTATCGCCTGCGTTTCATCAATACCCAATACACCCCAAACGCCACCGCAAATCCCACAAACCAGGAATAGTCATACAAAAACCTCACCGGCGGAATCACCAAACCCATCAGCGCCACGGCTGATCCAATGACCAGCGCTGCAATCGCCCCCCAGTTGAAGCCACCGGAATATTCATACGCTCCGCCGCGCAGGTAAAGATCATTCGTCAGCAATTGTTTGCGGCGGACCACAAAATAATCGCAGATCATGATTCCGGCCACCGGGCCGAGCACTGCGGCATAACCACCCAGCCAGCCGAAGATGAACGTCTTGTGATTGGCCAGCAGCTTCCACGGCATCATGGCCACGCCGATAAAGCAGGTAATCACGCCGCCAGCTTTGAAAGAAATTTTGCGCGGCCAGAGGTTGGAAAAATCATTGGCCGGCGAAACCACGTTGGCCCCGATATTCACATTCAGCGTGGCCAGCAGGATGGCCAGCAATGAGATGATCACCGCCACCGGAGAATGAAAGCGGCTCAGCAACTGAACCGGGTCCCAGATTGCCGTGCCGTAAATCACCACCGTGGCCGAAGTCACGGCCACGCCGATGAACGAGTACAGCGTCATGGTCAGCGGCAGAGCGATGGCCTGGCCCACGGCCTGTCCGCGCTGGTCTTTGGCGAAGCGGGTGAAGTCCGGAATATTGAGTGACACCGTGGACCAGAAGCCAACGGCGCCATTCAGCGCTGGCACCAAAAATTTCAGAAAATCAGCGGTGTTAAGAAATTTAGAAGGCGCGGAGAGCATCGGCCCAAAGCCGCCCGCGCCAAAATAAGCCCAGCCCAGCAGCAGCAAGCCCACACCCAGGAGAATGGGCGCGCTCACTCCCTGAAGAAAGCGTATGTACTCGATTCCCTTGAGAATGACCAGCAGATTGATGACCCAGAAAATGGCAAAACAGATCGCCGTACCATTAGGATTGCCACGCCATGCCGGCCAGACGGTGGCCAGCAAAGTGTTAATCGCCTCGCCGCCGATCCAGCTTTGAATGCCAAACCATCCGCAGGCCACCAGTGCGCGCAGCACCGCGGCGACATTCGCACCCAGCACGCCAAACGACGCCCGCGCCAGCACGGGAAACGGCACGCCATAGCGTGCGCCCGGGTGCGAGTTCAGCAGCATGGGCGCGAGCACAATGGTATTGCCCAAAAAGACGGTGAGTATGGCCTGCTTCCAGTCCATGCCGCCCTGAATCAAACTGGCGGCCAGCACATACGTAAGTATGTTCACCGACATTGAGACCCAGAGCGCGGCGTAGTTGTAAGTGCTCCATGTACGCCGTTCCGCACTGACTGGCGCGAGATCGGCGTTATAGAGCGGACTGGACTGAATGTCTTTGGCGGATGCAGTGGTGGACATATTTGTTTTTTGAAATCCCGTCCCTGCAAGCAGGGACGGGATGTTTTTTCTGAACCTTAAGTATCCTGCAAGCAGTAGAGACCCCTCGCTTTGCTTCGGGGGTTCAGGAAAAGGCAGCACCCTTCCCTGTCTGCGCTGCGAGAGGCCCATAGCTATCTGGACGGCGGTCACGGAAGAACTGCCATGTATTGCGAACCTCGGCAATCATATCCAGATCGAGATCGGCCACCACCACTTCGTCCTTATCACGGCTGGCCTGGGCGAAAATTTTGCCTCGCGGATTGCAGAAATAACTCTTGCCGTAAAATTCGCCGATGTTCCAGGGAGCTTCTTTGCCCACGCGGTTGATCGCGCCCACAAAGTAGCCGTTGGCCACGGCATGGGCCGGCTGCTCCAGTTCCCACAGATATTCAGAAAGACCAGCCACCGTGGCCGAAGGATTAAAGACGATTTCCGCGCCGTTCATGCCGAGAATCCGCGCACCCTCCGGAAAATGGCGATCGTAACAGATATAAACTCCGACCTTGGCATATTTCGTATTGAACACCGGATATCCGGTATCACCGGGGGTGAAATAGAACTTCTCCCAGAAGCCAGGGGCCACCTGCGGGATGTGGTGTTTGCGGTATTTGCCCAGATATTTGCCGTCCGCATCGATCACCGCGGCGGTGTTGTAGTAGAGGCCGGTCATTTCTTTTTCGTACACCGGAACCACGATCACCATGCGGTGTTTGGCGGCAAGCTTTTGCATCAGTTTGACGGTAGGGCCATCGGGAACAGGCTCGGTCATCTCGTACCAGCGCGTGTTCTGCTCCGCGCAAAAATAGGGGCCATAGAAAAGCTCCTGCAGACACAGCACCTGGACTTTTTTCTTTGCCGCCTGATCAATCAGCTTCAAATGCTTGTCGATCATGGCCTGCCGGATTTTGGAGAGCGGCTGGGAAGGACTCAGGATGTTGCTGGCCTGAATCAATCCTCCGCGAACGATTCTGGACAATCTGCACCTCACGGGTAAAACTTCGTCACTATACAGAATAAGCGAAGGGGATGGCCAGCGATTTGGCTGTTGGCCTTTGGCTCCTGGCCATTAGCCTTTGGCTGTTAGCCTAAACCTTACAGGGCCGTGAATCTTTGCCAAGAGGGATAATGGCTGCAAATCTGCCAAGCTGGATCGGGCGTCGGGAAAAATGCTTGAGGCTAAGGGCTAAGAGCTAAAGGCCAATAACCAAGAGCCAATAGCCTTTATCTCGCCGCCGCTGTCTTCTGCTGTCCGGCGAAATAGCCGCTCTTGGTGCGTACCTGAAGATCTTTATAGCCGGAGCCGCGGGCCACCACTTTCACTTTGCGATAGCCGCCGTTGATTTGCGGGTTGCTGGACTTATAAACAATGGTGTACTGATTGCGAATATCGCGGGCCACCTGCTGGCTAACTTCGTCCACTTCGTCCAGGTTTTTGGGGAAGAAAGCCACGCCGCCTGTCTGCAGAGACAGGGATTCCAGAGCGCGCTTTGCGCGGTGCTGTTTACCTTCACTGCCTAAAATACCAATGCTGTAAATGACCGGGCCGGTCTCGTCCTGAACGGAGCGAATCGCCTGCTCCAGAGAAAGCCGGCTTTCGTTGTCCTCGCCATCGGTAATCACCAGCAGGACCTTTTTTTCCCGCTGCGCCATTTTGGCCAGATGGTCGGAGGCAGCAAATACCGCGTCATAGAGCGCGGTGCCGCCACGCGAATCCAGCCGGTCCAGTGCCTCGCGCAAAAGATTGACGTTCCCGGTGAAATCCTGGTCGAGATAGGGCTCGTCGTTAAAATTCACCACGAAGGCCTCGTCCTGAGGATTGCTGGCCCGCACCAGATTCACCACGGCTTTGGTCACGGCAGAGCGTTTTTGCCGCATGGAGCCGGAATTATCCACCAGGATGCCGATGGAAACCGGAACATCTTCACGGCGGCAAATCATGATGTGCTGCGGCTGGTCATCTTCATACACCAGAAAATCATTCAGCGTGAGTGAGGTGACCATGTGCTGCTTGTTGTCCACCACCGTCACCGGCAGCACGACCTCGTCGGTATGTGTTCTGAAGGTAAAGCCCGATCCGCTTTTGGTTACCTCGGACGCGCGATTCTCAGACGCGTTGTCCGCCGGATTCGCGGGCTGGGTGGAGGAAGGAGTACTCGTGCTGGCAGGCGCTTTTTTAGGGCGCAGCCAGACAGGAATTGCGGGATCGCCTGGATCAACGTCCGCGGGCAGTGCGGAAGGCTGCACCTCCTGCGGTTGCTCGTTCTGCTTCGGCTGCGCCTGTCCGCTGGTGTTTTGGGCGTACAAAGCGCCCGTATAAAGCAGTGCGCAAACACAAAAAAGCAGGGTCCCTGCAATCAGTTTATTGCGACGGAGCATAGTATCCGGTTCTGGAATACACATTGAGATGCGGCAGCCCCTTGGGCGGAATCAATTTTACCTTGATCTTGCGCCAGTGACCGTCCTTGGTCTTGTTGGTTGGACGGTACCCAAGTACATATTGGTTGCGCAGCTCTATTCCAATCTTGGTGGCCACATCGGCCAGGTCGTTGACGTTACTGATGGTAAAAAGACGGCCCCCGGTGACTTCGGAGATATTGGTCAACAGTCCAGGCCCGGCCAGCTCTTCCGGCTGGCTGGGATTGAGAAAAATTCCAATGGAATAGATCTGGACGTCCGCCTCTTTGACCATGGACTTGATTTCATTTTCCGTGTAGCGGCTGTGATTGTCGCCACCATCGGAGATGATCAGCAGCGCTTTTTTGGTGTTGCGGGCATCCTTCATCTTGCTGACGCCCAGATAGACGGCGTCCAGCAGCGCAGTGCGGCCCTGGGGCACCGTGAACACCAGCTTGCCCTGAATTTCCTCAATGGATTTGGTGAATTCGGCCATAATCCGTGGACGATCGGAGAAAGCAACCATGAAGAACTCGTCCTGCGGATTGGCAGTCTTGAAAAACTCAATCACGGCGCGGCGCGACTGCTCGATCTTGTCCGCCATGCTTCCACTCATGTCAAAGATCACGCCCAGAGAGACCGGAGCATCTTCACTGGAAAAATGCCTCACCTCCTGTGCAGTATTCCCTTCCATGATGGTGAAATTTTCCTTCGCCAGGCCGGTGACGATGCGATTGTAATCATCGGTAACGGTCACATTGACCAAAACCAGATCGACCGGCACCACGAAACGGGGTTTGCGGAAAGTCTCCTCGCTGGTACCTTCCGTGCCTTTGCCCGGGGATGCCGCATCGCCAGTAGCCGAAGAGCCAGGATTGTTCGGGGGAGAAGCAGTTTTTGCGGGATCGGCGGGCTGAGTGCGGGGCTCAATGTGGACATTCACATCCTGTCCACTGCAGCAAAGCGCGGCTGCCAGCACAATGACCGCAGGAAAAGCGAGGCGTAACATCGCCATGCGTTGGGACGCATCCTTCAGCAGCCCGATTAACCGAAACACGCCATACCCGCAGCTTTCGAGGCGGGCCATAAGGGAAACCTCTGACTCGGTGACACTACCGCCGATACTACCACAGGCGAAGCCGTGGTTGAAACGTAACATTTTGGTTTGAAAACATATAACTTTGACAGCGCAATCAGCTCGCAATTTTGGATGTGTGAAAGCCGGGCCCGGTTTTCCGTTTCCACTTGATAGAATGCAGAAGTGGCGCGAAATTGCATGAGATTCGCGATTACACAAAGCGATGGCAGAAATTCTCCCTTTCAAAGCTCTTCGTTACGATGCGGACCAGGTCCGGCTGGAAGATGTGGTCACACAGCCGTACGACAAGATCACGCCGGAGATGCAGGGCAAGTACTATGACCTGAGCCCGCATAATCTGGTGCGAATCATTCTGGGCCGGTCGGGCGAAACCGATACTCCGGCCTTCAACGTCTATACCCGGGCAGCCGAGTACCTGCACGACTGGCGGGCCGGCGGAATCCTCAAACAGGATGCCGAGCCCGGCATTTATGTCTATTCGCAAACCTTTACCATTCCGGGAACTCGCGACCTGGCCGAGCGCCGCGGACTCACAGTCCTGGGGCGCATTCACGACTACTCTGAAGGGGTAATCTTCCGCCACGAGCAAACGCTTTCCAAACCGCGAGAAGACCGGCTGAATCTCCTGCGCTCCACGCGCGCCCATTTCGGGCAGATTTTCATGCTGTACAGCGACCCGCGGGCGGAACTCGATGCGCTGATAAAGACCGAAGAAGACCCCGACATGTCGGTGCTCGATGAATATGAGGTCCTGCACCGCGTCTGGCGCATTCAGGATCCAGCCATCGTCCACTCCGTTCAGCAGCACATGCGTGAGAGGAAGCTGCTGATTGCCGACGGCCATCATCGCTATGAAACCGCGCTTGCCTACAGAAACGAGTGCCGGACGCAATCACCCGAGGCCGGATCCGGTGCGCCGCACGAGTTTGTAATGATGACCCTGATCCGCATGGAAGATCGCGGGCTGGTCATCCTGCCGACACACCGCATTGTGCACGGACTTCCCACCTTTGACCGCGAGCGGATGTTCGAAACCGCAAAGCGCTATTTCGATATCAGCCGCATTGATCTGCGTGCCGAGAGCCGCAGCGCCACTACGCTTCTCGGAGAAGCAGGAGAAAACGGGACCTCGTTTGTCGCCGTTACCCGCCAGGGACCGTATCTGCTGCGCGCCAAAAAGCGCGCGATACAGGACGCACTGAAGAGCATCTCCGGCCTGCAGAGTTCCATGGATGTGGTGCAGTTGCACAAAATCATGCTGGAGCGGGTGCTGGGCATTTCCGAAGAGGCCATTCGCGATCAGGTGCATGTGAAATACGAGCGCGATGCATTTGAGGCGATTTCCTGGGTGCGCCAGGGAGCGAATGTCGCCTTTCTGATGAACCCGGCGCGCATCGAGCAGGTCTGCGAAGCCGCCTTTGCCGGTGAAGTTCTGCCACAGAAATCGACCGACTTCTTTCCCAAGCTTTTGAGCGGTCTGGCAATTTATGCGCTGGACTAGCTGGACAAAAAAAACGCGGTACGTACTGGTTTGCGCTCTGCTGATCTGCCTGGCCCCGCTCATGGCTCCGGCCTGGCAGATCACCGAGCAGGAACCGCAAAGCACCGCGCCCCAGCCCCAACCGCAGCCGGAAACACCGGTCCAGCCAGCGCCACAGGAAACAGAAACACCCAAACCATCTCCACCCGAGTTTCTGGTGATTATCGATCCCAGCCATGGCGGTGACGATCACGGGGCCATTCTCGGCGGCCAGCTAATGGAAAAGGACATTACTCTCAACTTCGCCCGTCTGCTCCGTTGGGAGCTGGGAAACCGGGGCATCGCCGCACGGCTGTTGCGCGAATCCGATGTCAGCATGGGCCCCGAACGGCGAGCGGAGCTGGCCAACTCTCTCCATGCAGCGCTGTACATTGCGCTCCACGCTGGCGAACAGGGCGAAGGAGTACGCGTTTATGCGCCTTTGCTGCCATCATCACCGCCGTCTGGCCGTTTTCTTCCCTGGGAAGCCGCGCAGTCCGATTCTCTGCCCCGCAGCCGGGCCATGGCCAGCGCCGTGGCTGCCGAGTTAACGAAAGCGCAGGTGGAAGTGGCCAGCATGAATGCACCGCTGCGCCCGCTCAACAACATTGTGGCTCCGGCAATCGCAATTGAGCTGGCGGCCACGGATGAGCCACGAACCATCGCCACGCCAAAATTCCAAACCAGCGTGGCGCTGGCCATTACCACCGCAATCGTGAAATCGCGCGGCCAGGGAGGCCAGCCGTGATTCCACGCCATTTGCAAATCACCATTGGACTGCTGCTGATCGGCGTTTTGATCAGCGGAATTTATATCGTCCGGCTCAAACATCGCGAAGAAGCCAAAACCGCGCAGGAAGCGGAAGATCGCACCCTCGCTCCGCCGGCGGAGGGAAAGCAGGAGCGAATTCGCATGCTGGTGGCCTACGATGACGAGCACGCCCTTCGCTGGCGCGAGACCAGTGTTTTTATGCCCGAAGATCGCAGCCTGCGCGCCCGCGAAGCCATAAAAACCGTTCTGGCGGAGTATCTGCAAAAGCCGTCGCCTCACTATCTGGCCAAAGGCAGCGGTATACGGGACGTTTATCTGATGACGAACGGCGCCGTGGTCGTGGATACTACTCCTGAATTTGCCGAAGGACATCCTTCCGGCATTTTGCCGGAGGAACTGACGCTGATTTCACTGATTGAAACACTGGCCGCCAATGTGCCGAATGTGACGCGGGTTAAATTCATTGTCGATGGCAAAGAGCGGGAAACTCTAGCCGGCCACGCCGATCTCATGTCGTTTTACGATGTCCAGACCGTTCACGAACTGGCAAAGGAGTTCGAATAACCCATGCCGTCCATCGGAGTGTTTGACTCAGGATTTGGCGGGCTCACGGTTTTGCGCGAACTTTTGCGCGTGCTTCCCACTGCCGATTACCTATACTTTGGTGATACTGCTCATCTTCCCTATGGGGCCAAATCAGTGCGCACCGTGGCGAAATATGCTTCGGCCAGCGCGCAGTTTCTGGAGCAGCAGGGCGCGGAGCTGCTGGTGATCGCCTGCAACACGGCCAGCGCGCTGGCTTTCGATGAAATCCGCCAATCCGTGAGCATTCCCATGATCGGAGTGATTGAACCCGGAGCACAGAAGGCCCAGGAAATTTCAAAGACGAAAAAAGTAGCGGTGATCGCGACCGAGGCCACGGTCGGCAGCCATGCGTATCAAAAAGCCCTCGAGCGGCGCGGCATTGAAGGAATCGAAAAAGCCTGTCCGTTGTTTGTGCCGCTTATCGAAGAAGGCTGGGTTGAGCATCCGGTCACCGAACAGGTGGCGCACATTTACATTGACGACATTTTTAAGAACGGTGCGCGCGGCGCGGACGTCCTGGTGCTGGCATGTACACACTATCCCCTGATTCGTCCGCTGCTTCGCCGCGTGGCGCCCTCCGCGGTACAGATCGTGGATTCCGCGGAATCCACAGCGGCAAAAGTGTTAGAGTGCATGGACGGCTCCAGGCTTCAGGGCTCCGGGAGTTTGCGCTGCTTCACCACGGATTCCGTGGAAAAATTTCGGGCGCTCGGTGGGCCATTTCTGGGCCGCCCAATCGAAAATATCGAGTTGATTGACATTGAAAAATAATAAAGACGTGGTGTTTCGTTCTGATAATCGATCTCCGGACCAAATGCGTCCGGTCAGCATTATTCCCGACTTCATCTCCACCGCCGAAGGCTCGGCGCTGATCGAGGTCGGCAACACGCGGGTGATTTGCACCGCATCCATCGAGGAAACCGTACCTTCGTTCCTGAAAGGCGCGCGTAAAGGCTGGATCACCGCCGAATACAGCATGTTGCCGCGCTCCACGCTGACCCGCACTCCACGCGAAGCCGCACGCGGGCGGCAAAGTGGACGCACCCATGAAATCCAGCGGCTGATCGGGCGCGCCCTGCGGGCCGCCGTGGACCTCGAACGTCTGGGCGAACGGACGATTACCATCGACTGTGACGTGATTCAGGCCGATGGAGGCACGCGCACCGCCTCTGTCACCGGCGCCTTTGTCGCCCTCGGCCTGGCCATGGAAAAGCTGGTGGAGGCAGGCACGCTTTCTGCCGCGCCCCTTCGTCACTTTGTGGCTGCCGTGAGCGTCGGCATTGTGGAAGGCTCCATTCTTCTCGACCTCTGCTACGAAGAAGATTCCCGCGCCGACGTGGACCTGAATTTTGTGATGACTGGCGGGCGCAAGATCGTGGAAGTCCAGGCCACGGCCGAGCAGCATCCCTTCGAGGAAGCACAGCTCAAACGCATGATGGACCTTGCGGCGCACGGGATCGAATCGCTGATCTCGCGGCAGCGCGCTATTCTCAAGAAACTGCCGCTGCTGCAGTAATGTTCGGACTCGCAGGTTTAGTACAATGGGCTGTACTGTTGGCTCGCCTGCAAACACCGCCGCGCAAAGTACATCTAAGTCTTCGGCCTGTGCCGGGGACTCTCTTGCAGCCATAACTGCAAAATCAAAGTCATACGGAGGAATAACTATGAATCTCACTCCTGGGAAGCTTGCAGGAATGAAAGCTGTCTCCAACCAGCGTGGCGTAATTGCCGCCGCCGCCATGGACCAGCGGGGCTCGCTGCAAAAATCGCTGGCCAAAGAGAAGGGAGCGGAGATCAGCTCCGCCATGATCGAAGAATTCAAGGCCATTGTGTCCGAGGTGCTTACGCCCCACGCCAGCGCCATTTTGCTGGATCCGGAATGGGGACTGCCTGCGGCAAAACGCCGCGCCCGCAACGCCGGCCTGCTGCTGGCCTACGAAAAAACCGGCTACGACAAGACCGGCCCCGGACGCCTGCCCGACCTGCTCGACAACTGGTCTGCCCGCCGCCTGAAAGAAGCCGGCGCGGACTGCGTGAAAGTGCTGCTCTACTACACACCAACCGACGGAGCGGCCATCAACGACAGGAAACATGCGTGGGTGGAACGCATTGGCGATGAATGCCGCGCCAACGATATTCCCTACTTCCTCGAATTCGTGGGCTACGAAGAAGGCGCCGACGAAAAGGGGCTCGATTTCGCGAAGAAGAAGCCGGAGATTGTTTCCCAGTCCATGGCGGAATTCTCGAAGGAGCGCTACGGCGTCGATGTGCTCAAGGTGGAAATCCCGATCAACATGAAGTTTGTGGAGGACGCGAAGTCCTTCGCCGGCCAGAAGGCATATTCGAAGCAGGAAGCCATGGAGCACTTCCGCGCGGCTGCGTCCGTCACGAAGAAACCTTTCATTTATCTTTCCGCCGGTGTGAGCAATGCGGAGTTCAATGAATCTCTGGCGCTGGCGGCGGAATCCGGCGTTAAGTTCAATGGCGTGCTGTGCGGCCGCGCCACCTGGAAAGACGGAATCCCGGTGTACGCAAAGCAGGGCGCAAAAGCCTTTGAGCAATGGCTGCAGAGCGAAGGCGTAAAGAACATCGAAAACGTGAACGAAAGCCTGAAGGCCGCAACGTCATGGTACTCGATCTATGGCGTGCGAGAGCCGGCCATGGCTGGAGTTTAAGAAAACAGCGCGCCTGCGGCAACTCAAAGTGAACAAGCCTCAGGCGCGCACTGTTCTAGACCATTTTCGGAATCGATTGGGATGGATAGCCACAATGCTGAAACCAGGCCAGAGCATTGTCCTGGGTAATAGAAGCCAAAGCCTGAGTGATGGCTTGCTCCAGGGTTTCCAAAGTACGAGCCTTGATGGCGCGCA
>DASSEH010000317.1:0-1367 GCA_035695325.1 Candidatus Angelobacter sp. | reverse complement strand
GGGCATGTCATCGTCGAGGGAGCGCCGGTCTCGACCGCGGGGGAGGCGCAGGTGACGCACGCCGACGACTATCGCTTCTTCGCGGGCTGGCGCAGCGATCCGTTCTTCTTCGACACGCAGGGCGCCCTGAATAACCTGCAGTTCACGGGCAACGATTTCTTTGGCGACAAGAACGTGTGCAGCATCGTACTGGAAGTGCCTAACTCTGAGCTTGGAACAAAACCGGTCCTGATTACGCGCTATCCTCAGCCATCAAGCCATGGTACAAAACAGGAACATACGGCTGTTTCTGCGGGTTTGAACGATGGCGCGCAACAAGGTGCAATTTCAAAAGGGGCTCAGCGAGGCCCAGTTTGCTGTTCTTTACGGAACAGAGGATCAGTGCCGGGAGGCGGTGATGCGCTGGCGCTGGCCATCCGGCTTTGTCTGCCCGGTTTGCGCCGGGCAGCATCACAGCTTCGTCAAGACCCGGGCGCTTTACCAGTGTAGCGCCTGTCGACGGCAGACATCGGTGATCGCCGGAACGATTTTCGCGGCGACCAAGGTGCCGCTGTGCACTTGGTTTCGCGCCATGTACCACCTCACTCAGAGCAAGGGCGGCATCTCCAGCATTGAGTTGGGCCGCCGGCTTGGCGTCACCCAGACCACCGCCTGGAAGATCAAGCACAAGCTCATGCAGGCGATGATGGAGCGGGACGCCACAAAGCGCCTGACGGGCCGGATCGAGATCGACGACGCCTATCTCGGCGGGGAGCGCAACGGCGGCAAGCGGGGCCGCGGTTCGCCCGGCAAGACGCCGATCGTGGCGGCGGTCGAAACCACACCAGAGGGCAAGCCAATCCGCTTGAAGTTGCGCCGCGTAAAGGGTTTCCGCCGTGCCGAAATCGCGATCTTGGCGCAGCGCAATTTCCATCTCGCCAGCACCGTTGTCAGTGACGGCCTGCGCTGCTTCACTGGGGTCGGCAACGCCGGCTGCGTCCACCAGCCGATCATCACTGGATCCGGTCGCAAGGCCGCCCTGAACCCTGCCTTCAAGTGGGTCAACACCACCCTCGGCAACATCAAGAGCGCCATCACTGCCACTTACCGCACCATCCGCCACAAGCATGTACCCCGCTACCTCGCCGAATTCGAGTACCGCTTCAACCGCCGATACGATCTCGCCGCCATGATGCCACGCCTCGGCTATGTCGCAGTCCGAACCCCGCCGATGCCATACCGCCTCCTCAAATTAGCTGAGAATCATGCGTAATCAGGAAAAATTATCGATGACAAAATCAGCTACGTCATCACCCAGCCGTCGACCACTCGTAAGGTCAAAGAGGAAGTGTACCCCGGCAAAAATGCGGCTCAGCGTTGCTTCCTCC
>DASSEH010000316.1:0-1531 GCA_035695325.1 Candidatus Angelobacter sp. | reverse complement strand
TCCGGCTTATCCAGCCTCAACATTTTCTTCTTCGGTATCGGGAGGCGCCATGGCTCGCCTCGGGTCATTTCCGGCCCTCATCGCGCGCAATAGCAATGTCCGCTCTTGAGACGGACTCAAGTCGGACATCGCGCCATGTCCGAAAAGTGCCAATCGCAGACATTGTGCCTACCAAAAAACCTTATCCAGTGTTGGCTGGGTGGGGATTTCAGAGGGGGTAAATGTCGGCTACGATCAATGCAGGCAAATGCCCAGTTTCGCGGGTACAAGAACATAACGGTGGAACGCAATGGCGAGTACACATGGCAGTCCAACTGGTTGGTACACGGAACTCGAACCGAATGAAAAACGCACATTCTGGGCATGTTTCGGCGGCTGGATGCTCGATGCTATGGATGTCCAGATTTTTAGCTTCGCGATCCCGGCGATCATTGTTGCCTTCGCAATCACCAATGCGGATGCCGGTTTGATCGGCACCGTGACATTGCTTACTTCGGCCCTTGGCGGCTGGTTCGCAGGAGCCCTTTCCGACCGTTTCGGGCGCGTGCGCACACTGCAGATCACCATCGTCTGGTTCGCCTTCTTTACGTTTCTGTGCGGTTTTGCGCAAAGTTACACGCAGCTTTTCATCTTCCGCGCCTTGATGGGACTTGGCTTCGGCGGCGAATGGGCCGCGGGCGCCGTCCTGATGGGTGAAGTGATACGCGCGCAGCATCGCGGCAAAGCGGTTGGCAGCGTGCAAAGCGGCTGGGCGATCGGTTGGGCCATCGCGGCCATCATGGCCACCTGGTTTTTCAGCGTGCTTCCGCAGGACACCGCCTGGCGCGCATTGTTCTGGGTCGGAATATCGCCGGCATTCCTCGTCTTTTTCGTGCGGCGTTTTGTCGACGAGCCAAACGTGTTCACCGCGACACAGAATAAGTTGACGGCAAAGGGGGCACCGGCGAATTTCATGGAAATTTTCTCGCCCGCGCTGCTGAAGACAACGATTTTGACGTCCGTGCTCGCGACCGGTGCACAGGGCGGCTATTACGCTATAGCTACATGGCTTCCGACCTATCTGCGCACAGAGCGCAAGCTCACGGTGCTCGGAACCGGCGGTTATCTCGCCGTCATTATCGTCGGCTCGTTCATCGGCTATCTGGTCGGCGCATATCTTGCTGATCGCATCGGGCGTAGGGCAAACTTCATCCTGTTTGCTGTTTGCTCGGTATTGATCGTATTTGTCTACACACAGCTACCGGTCAACGACACGATGATGCTGATCTTGGGCTTTCCGCTTGGCTTCTTTGCCTCGGGCATTTTCTCCGGCATGGGGGCCTTCCTCACTGAAAATTTTCCAACGCGCGTGCGCGGGTCGGGGCAAGGCTTCGCCTATAATTTCGGACGGGGGGTAGCGGCGCTCAATCCATTCTTCGTCGGCGTGCTCAGCGCCACGCTGCCACTGGGGCAATCGATCGGCATCTTCGCCGTGATCGCCTACGGCATTCTGATCGTTGCCGCGCTGCTGCTGCCGGAAACAAAAGGACGT
>DASSEH010000315.1:0-1378 GCA_035695325.1 Candidatus Angelobacter sp. | reverse complement strand
TTAGAGCGGATTCCGGTCATGTAGAAGCATAGCCTGCATGTCGGAAGTAATTATCGCACTCTTGCGAACTGAATTTGGCCATGAGGGCGCCGATTCTGCGCGAGAGACGCGGAATGGTTCGCTCGGCTGCTTTTCGTAGATGCGTCTTGAGTTTGCTGAACGCCTGCTCGATTGGATTGAGGTCAGGCGAATATTTGGGGAGGTAACGCAATCTCGCACCGGCCGCTTCAATCAATTCTCGCACACCGGCAACCTTGTGCACCGGGAGGCTATCCATCATCACGATGTCGCCGCGCTTGAGAGTGGGAATGAGACATCGTTTGAGATAAGCCATGAAGGATGTTGTATTCATGGGTCCATCCAGCACGAAGGGCGCGACCATCGCGCGACGGCGTAGGCCGGCGATGAAGGTGATCGTCTTCCAATGCCCGTGCGGAACATGATCGATTAACCGAATGCCGCGGGGGCAGCGGCCTCGAAGCCGCACCATGGCGGTGTTGGTCGAGGTCTCGTCGATGAACACCAGTCGGGCTGGGTCAAACATGCCCTGTTCTCGCATCCAGCGCCGCCGTGCGCGGGCCACGTCCGCTCGCTTTTGCTCCGCCGCCTGCAGGCTTTTTTTTGAAGCTGATAGAGTGCCGCTCGAAGAAGCGCCACACCGCGCTGCGGCTGCCGGCGATCCGTCGCTTGCGCATCGCCGCGACGATCTCATCCAGCGTCAAATCCGGTCGGTCGGCAATCAACACCAGCAAAAAGTCCGCGTGTGCCTCCAGGGGCGAGATGCTGCCCCCGCTCGGCTTGGGGGCTATACTTCCGGTTTCCTGCTGCCGCTGCATCCATTTGATGGCCGAACTCGGACTCACTGCGAACCATTCCGCGGCCTCGCGTCGCGATGCGCCGGACGCGATGGCCTCCACTACTCGCTCGCGCAACTCCAAAGAACATGGCTTCGGCATCGATCCACCTCCAAAAATCGAATCAGTGCCGCCAGATTCTCTCATTCAAACCATCCCGGGAAATACCGATTCAACCCAGGTGAAATCTGCTCTAATTACGCTGCGCGATGCGGGCGGCGGCAATATAAGCGGGTGCACAGGCGATTCCGGCGCTCCGGCTTTTGCTGTGCGCGGCGGCGTACCCGCCCTTGTTGGAGTCGTGAGTAGGGGCCACTGTGGCGACTCTTCCCTCGTGATCCCGTTTGCTCGTTACCGAGATTGGATCTTCGAGACAGCGCGGCGGTTCGGCTCGCCCCTTGATCCGTGACGCCCAAGTTCGGGTGATGATGCGTTGGTCCAGGCATGATCAGCTCGAAGAATTACCTACAATAATTCTTTCGCGCTCGGCGCGACGGATCAGTTCGTTCGACGGCAATGTAGGG
>DASSEH010000314.1:0-3211 GCA_035695325.1 Candidatus Angelobacter sp. | reverse complement strand
AACATCCTGCCCCCATGGCATTGGCAGACGCTGACCCAGCGCATGGCGAGATTCCCGCAAGGTTCGCCATTGCGTTTCGTCGCGGCGCACTTGCGGAACCCCGGCCGTCCTCGCCTGAACCGACATCTGATAGTGGCGGCTCGCCACCTTGCATTACCTGATCCCGGTGTTCGCGGCATCCTACAGCCCCGGCATTGAGAGGCGATGGGCCATGTTATACCAACGGCCCTAATCATTGACAGTCGCCCATGTTCGGGTGGTGATTGAGGCGATGCGCATTGGATCTTGTTCAAAGAAGTTCCATGCGTCGCAGGTTTTATCAACGATGTCGTCGTAGTCGTCGAAGACGGTGATGGCGAGTTTGTTGCCGCGCGGATATTCCCAGACGTTTTCGATCGGGTTGAGTTCGGGAGCATAGGGTGGCAGGCGCACCAGAGTGACGTTTTCGGGGATCGTAAGCGCGGCAGCAAGATGGTAGCCGGCGCCATCGAGGATGAGAGCGGCGTGACTGCCTGCCGCCACCTTGCAGCCGATCGCAGTGAGATGCAGCGACATGGCCTCGGCGTTCGCCGCTGGCATGACCAGGCCTGCTGCGACGCGACGTTGCGGACAGGCCGCGCCAAACAGGTAGGCCCAGTCGTAGCGTTGGTCGTGCGGCGCGCGGGGCCTCGTTCCACGCTTGGCCCAGACGCGGGTCAGCGTGCCCTGCTGGCCGATCCGGGCCTCATCCTTACATGAGGGTTCTGCTGTCAACGGGTCTGTGGCGTTCGCTTCTCCGATCTTGATCGATGGTACGTCGGCCCGTCGTTGGGTCCGGGGCTATCGAGTCTCGCAGCTACGGCTGCGTCACCTTACATGCGGTCGGGCCCGGAGCACGGTCCCGCACCATAATGCCTCATGCACGAGGCGTAGCCCCGGCGAGACGCGACCCACCTGAAACGCGGCGGCGTTGTGCCACCAAAGAAGAAGACGGTCGCGTTCCCCGTATCGCCGCCGGCGAATGCTGCCGGTGGCAATTCCTGTCTGTCTATGCGGCGACGGTTGTCTCCGCCCGGATCTCGGCGCCAGCCGGTATTACCCCGGTCTCTGCGTAGCGCCAGAGCGCGATCAACAGCTTGCGCGCCATGGCCACAATGGCGATCCGCCGTGTGCGCCCGGCCAACGTGCCGACGCGCTCGCGGAACCACTCCGCCAGCTCGCTGCCAGGCTGGTAGCGAAGCCAGAGCCATGCGAGCTGGATCATAGTCGTCCTTGCCCGCGGGTTTCCCGCCCGGCTGATCCGCCGATCGCGATCCATCCCGCCGCTCTGATAGGGCATTGGTGTGATGCCGACGTAGCTCGCGATCTGCCGGCGGTTGTCGAATGAACGATAGAATACCTCACGCGTGAGTACGGCGGCGAAGTTCTCGCCAATACCCCGGATGCGAGAGAGAGCGGCTATCTTGTGGTAGGCCTGATCCTGCGGCTTGGTTTTTGCGGCCTGATCGCGCTCGGCCTCGACCTCCCGGATCAACTCCAAGGTCATGACGAGCCGTCGACGCAAGCGATCCAATTCGGCCCGAAGATGGCGCGGTATCTCGCGTCCATCACCGGTGCGCAGGACAGCAAGATCGCGCTCCCAAGAACGAAGAGAGGGTCTTTTCCGAATGCCCTGGGTGAACAGCAGCGCTTCAATACGGTTTTCGATGCGCAGCCTCTCCTGCACCAGCTTCTCGCGCTCGCGGTGCGTGCGCTTGGCATCCTCCTCTTCCGGTGTTGGCACACGTACCATGCTGCAGGCTTGATGATCACCCCGGAGATAGGCCGCAAGCACGCGCAGCATGCCCTCCGCATCGAGCCGGTCCGTCTTGGCCCGTCGGGCTCGGCGGTTGACGAGAATGCTGGTGGGTTCAAGAACATGGCAAACGACACCATGTGCCGTCAGCAAACGGTGCAGCCAGAAGCCGTCACGTCCCGCCTCAAAGCAGCAGACAACGCCTATCGTCGCGTCGAGCCCGCGAGCAGCACGGGCCTGCAGAGACGAGATCAGAGCCAACAAGGCGGCCGTGTCGCCACCATCGATCCGATGCAGATGTGGCTTCTCCCACCCTGGCACGCGGGCGGCGACGAGCCACGTTGATGCACTGAGTTCGATAGCAAGGAGGATAGTAGGATTAACGGTGTCAATCGTTTGCATAGTGGCAGCTCCATCGCTTTGATTCGGGGCTGCCAAGGTATCGGCTCAGCCCGTCCTCATAGCATCTGGAACCAGATTTCGATCGGCTTGCTTTTGGCGCGGTCGGGGATTTGCGCCGTGACTGTCGCGGCAAAGTTTTTTTAAACGTTTCCTGGGCTTCTTCGTCAGCCTGCGGGTGGCGGGGCCTTACCGACAGTTTGCGGTAGCCGAGCTTGGTCAGAATCTTCCCGACCGAACGCTCATGTAGCGCGACACCGAAGCGCCGCTGCAGTTCGTCGCGCAGATCGACCCGCCGCCAACGCACCACCCCGTGCACCGCGGGGTCGGGGCCGGCCTCGACAAGCTCGGCCAATTCGGCCTGCTGCCGCACCGTCAGTTTCGATCCGGGACCTGGCGATTTGAGATTGCGAAGCCCGGCCAGTCCCGCGGCGTTGTAACGGTGCACCCAGTCCCGCAAGGTTTGACGGTCCATGCCGCAGGTCTCGGCCGCCGTTTTGCGGTCCACGCCATCGAGTACCAGTGCAAGCGCAAGTATCCGACGCGCCGCCGCACTATTCTTCTCCCCGCTCGCCGCCTTGCGAAGCTCCCAAGCCGTCAGATCAAGTCGGGTAATCGATACCGCCGCCCCCATCGATGCCGCCCCCCTCAAAAGCCAGCATCGAGTCAGAGTTTCACTGATTTGGGAATCCCTAATGAGTCACAGCTTCGGGCCGTTGGTATAAGGGTTGCTCCCACCCCTCGCGCGCGGTCCCCAAACTACTTGTTGCTGGCGGCCGGCAATTTGACCGGGACATGCGGGGAGGTGCTTACTACCCGCGGGGCTCCGTCGGGTGAGGCATGGCTCTTCAGCGTTTCAATCAGCAGGATGAATTTCGCGGCAAGCATGGAGTGGCCTCGTTGGTGAGTTCTGGGCGCCGAGCAATTACGGCCCCCGATGGGGCGATCCGGGGGCCGTTATGCTTGCCTGCCGCAAATGGGGGTATTGGCCGACGGGTTATTACTACCTGTAGGACACCCGAGCGATAAACGTCGCTC
>DASSEH010000313.1:0-1242 GCA_035695325.1 Candidatus Angelobacter sp. | reverse complement strand
TTAATGCAACAGGGACGAAGCGCGCGCAACGTCGAACTCCTCTCTCGCCTGAGCGATCCCAGGGTTAGCGACGTCATATCGCGCGCCGCCAACGGCGAAACTCTGACCGATCAGGATTGCTTCGTCTTGTACAGTTACATGACCTCGGTGTTCTGGAGCTACGAAGACTGCTTCTTTCAGTTTCATTTGGGCATGCTGGATCCCAAGAGCTGGGCGTCCGACGGTACCGTCTTGAGGCGCTTGCTCGGCAACCCCGCCTATCGCGCGGTCTGGAGGTTCGCGCGGGGCGGGATCGGTGATGAATACAGGTCCTTTCTCGATGGACTCGCCGCCGAATCCAGGCACAACCCCGTCCCGCCCAATTTGCCCAACACGCTCCGGCAATACATCGCGGAAGAGAGAGAAGCGCTCCAGAGGTCGCAAGATGTCAGGCCTTGATTTCACGGCGCACAAAACATCTAACCAGATTAGATGAGAAGGCGAAGAGAGCCTGAGCGTGCGCGCTCGGGTAAGCTCTGCGTCTTATGAAGGAACAAAACAATCGGAGTGAGTTCACGATAGGATTAGATCTGGGAGAGCGCCGGCACCGGTTTTGCGTGCTCGATGAGGCGGGCAATGTGATGGACACGCAGGAACACCGGCGATTTCAAAGAACCGTAACGCTGCGTGAAACAAAAAGCCGCCACGCGGTGAAGTGTGACGGCTGATTGTGAAATGCTGCTCCTTAGGGATTCTTGACCACTTGCGGCGCAGGTTTGCTCGCTTCAACCTGTGCGCTCACTTTCTGCAAAGCCCGCAGTAAGCGCCGCAACTTGCTTTTGCAGGCTCGCGATTGTCACTTCTTGTTCTTCATTCTTGCGGTGCTCTTTCAGGAATTCGTTCAGCAACATCGCGTTCACGGCGTCGTAGCGGACGGTAAAAGGTTTTCCTTCCTTATCGGCGATCACGAGTGCTGGATTCACCTTTGCAACTTCCTCTGCAATCAAACCAAATTGCGGTGTGCTTGTGCCGTCTGTCTTGTAGTGGAATGTGACCGGCCGGAGTGACAAGATTCCTTCACTGGCTTGGCCCATGATGGTAATGTCTTTCTTGAACCGCTCCGAGGAAGCGACTGTACCCAGTTGACCAGCACCGTCTATCACAACTGGTAAGGCATTGGCGTTTTGTGTGGTTACGCCGCGGATGTTTCCGATGAAGCAAGTGCCATTCACATTCACCCCAGCCACGGCATGGCCGATACAG
>DASSEH010000312.1:0-1550 GCA_035695325.1 Candidatus Angelobacter sp. | reverse complement strand
TCCAAAGGCAACGCAGCCGACACAGCATCGAAAAAAGAAGCCTCCGCACCGCACGAACTAACTGGCGGCACAGCCGCCTTAGTCAAGCTTTACGCGACAGGCTTACAACGTCCTAGAGTCCACACCGTCAATTCGGACGTGCCGGGGTGGTCTGAGGATGTCGGCTCTTGGGGGTGGAACGGACATTCCGTTCTGACCCGGCCATTTCCGAGTTTGACCCTGGCTGTGTGAAAACGCATCTGAGCCAAGGACGCTCAGAATTGTTTTCTCAATTGCCCTCTGCCAGCAGCAGCTACAAGTGCGATTGGTTTGCGCGGCGACGAAATCGAGATGGAAATTCTACGCGCAAGTTCAGCGTCTGAGTTTTCACACAGCCTGGGTCCAAAGGACTAAACCGCTCGCGCGGTAGAGGCCGCGGCGGGCGACACAGCCAACGCGATAGCGCGACAGAGCGTCCTGTCTTGAGATGAGGGGTTCGCAACCTCCATCAAGACAGGAGGCCCTCATGACCGATAAGGCCATAAGCCCACTGCGGCAGCGCATGATCGAAGACATGACGATCCGCAAGTTATCGCCGAAGACCCAACATGACTACGTGCAGCGGGTCAAGCACTTCGCCGCCTTCCTCGGCCGCTCGCCCGATACAGCGAGCTTCGAAGACGTGCGCCGCTATCAGCTTCATCTGGCCGCAAGTGGGGCCGGTGTTCCGACCATCAACCAAAGCGTCTCGACACTTCGGTTCTTTTTCAAGATCACGCTCGGGCGCGCCGACATCGTGAACCACACCCAGTTTATCCACATGCCGCGCAAACTGCCGGTCGTCCTGAGTCCGGAGGAAGTCGCACGTTTTCTCGATGCGACACCGGGGCTCAAATACAAGGTGGCATTGAGTGTGGCCTATGGGGCCGGATTGCGCGTGTCCGAAGTGGTTGCGCTGAAGGTATCCGACATCGACAGCAAGCGCATGGTGATCCGGATCGAACAGGGCAAGGGCCACAAGGACCGCTACGTGATGCTGTCACCGCATCTGCTTGCGCTGTTGCGCGCCTGGTACAAGGCGGCACGCCCACAAGGGTGGCTGTTTCCCGGAATGAACTCGGTCAATCCGATGACGGCGCGCCAGCTCAGGCGCGCCTGTGATACCGCGGCCCAGATGGCCGAGATCGACAAGCATGTGTCTCCGCACACGCTTCGTCACAGCTTTGCGACACATCTTCTGGAGCAGAACACCGATATCAGGGTGATCCAGGTTTTGTTGGGGCACGCCAAGCTCGATACCACAGCGCTCTACACCCGTGTCGCCACCAAGACGATCAGCGAAGTCATGAGCCCACTCGATCGCATTACGGGCAAGCTCAAGGAGGGCGCCGAACCGCCCGCCTGAAGCGCGGCGCGTGTCGCGCCCATCGCTGGAGGTCGCGGACATCTTTCGCGGCCACGGCCCGGCATGGCGCAGGGCCAATGCCGGCCATGTCAGCCTCGGTCAGTTGAAGGTGATGTCGGCGATCGAGAGTTGCCGAACGGCGGCGCTCGGCGGACATGTCTCGCGC
>DASSEH010000311.1:0-1173 GCA_035695325.1 Candidatus Angelobacter sp. | reverse complement strand
TCCGTGAACGACTGCTCGCCAACGTTCACAGCCGCCTTGATCGGATCGACTTGGGAAATGGTTGTTAGTGGTCCAGTCCCGGGTCCTACGAGGTCACCTACGTGGGCGGTAGCGATTCCCACAATGCCATCGATCGGCGCGGTGATCTTTGTATAACCAAGGTTCACCTCGGCTTGTCTGACCGCGGCTTCCGCGGCTTGCACGTTCGCCTTCGTGGAGTTGGCAGAATTGATGTAGGTATCGCGTTCCTGATCGCTGATGACTTTCTCCTGGAACAATTTTATCGCGCGCTTCACATCGGCGTCGGCCTTAGTCCGGTTCGATTGCGCGACAGCCAGGTTTCCCTTCGCCTGATCCAGGGTTGCTTCGAAGGGGCGGGGATCAATTTGAAAGAGAAGATCGGCTTTCTTAACTAGGCTGCCTTCCTTGTAGTCGCGCGAGATAATGTAGCCCTGCACCTGCGCGTTAATATTCGCGGTAATGAAACCCTCCAGCGTCGCGACCCCTTCTTTCAAAACGGGGACATCCTTCGGCACGACCATTGTGACTAGGACTTCGGGCGTGGCTGGGGCGACTTGCTCCGCCTTGCGGGAACAACCGCTGGTAATTCCAAGCAACAGGGCAGCAGCGATGCGCAGTGTTTTGGTCAGGACATTCATTAATTCAATCCCTCCTCGCTTCGTGCATATCGAACTAAGGTCGTACGTGTTTTCTCCCAGAAGTAGGCGCTGCGATGGCTTCTTTCATATGGCGTTTCGCCTGCTCTGGCAGTGGACCCATCCCGCTGCCGGGCAGGAACCAGACACCCGTATCTTCACCAGGACAGTAGAGTATGATTGCCCCTTCCTGCGTGACTGCACGATAAAAGCTTTCCTCTGGATGCGCCTCGATCACGCTGACGAAATTCTCCTGCCATGGATCGCCTTCAAAGTCAGAGAGCTCTTTAACAACCTTGCGCAGCTCAGCGACGCTCATGCTTTGCAACGATTCCTGGACGGCTCTCCGCCGCTCTTCACTCAGAGTTTCCATATCTACAAATTTATCGAATGGCATAGGTGGTTACTCCCGTTGATTACGTTTGAGGTTGATACGTCATGAAACCGCTGTCTGAAAAGACGAGGAATCCTTTCTTGGTTTTGAGATGTTGCACCCGGTTCATACGGCAAGTTTCGT
>DASSEH010000310.1:0-1080 GCA_035695325.1 Candidatus Angelobacter sp. | reverse complement strand
CCGACGACCGAAGTCATCAAAGTTGTGTGCTTGATGAGCTTGGAGGAAATGCCCCGCGATGTCAAAGCTCTCGAAGAGCGGATAATTGAAAAAGTGCAGCAGAGCGGGCGGGAGTTCTACGCCGCCGTCTTCTACGCTTTTCAGCGGCGCTGGTTGCAAGAGCGAGGAGGCGATTACACGGCAGTGCGCTGGCGCACGATTAACCAGGTGACGCCTTTTGGTCTGATCCGGTTGCCGGTGCGAGTGGTGCGGGAGCGAGGCGCGCAAAAGGGAGGTTATCTCAGTTTAAGTAAAGCGCTGCTCAAACCCAAAGCCACACGGCTGCTTTCGCCCTGGGTTGAGAAACGGGTGTTGGAAGCGGCCACTTGTTCTAACTATCGGCCGGCGGCAGCTGAGTTGTGGCGCTGGGTGAGAGTCAAAGTAAGCGCGTGGCTGATCTGGAAGTGCGTGCAGTTTCATGGAGCGCGTTTGTGCGAGCAGTTGGAGCGACAGTGGTGGCCGGATCGGGCGTTGCCGCGCAAAGCTGATGTGGTGGTTACCGAGATTGATTCCACCTACCTCAAGGCGCAGCGGCGCGGGCGAGCCGCAAGGGGCCACCCCACGGCACACTTTGCGATTCATCTGGGGCTACACTACAGCGGTCGAGAGCGGCGCTATCAAAAGCGAGGCTCTTGCTCGGTGCGCCTGCGCAGCAAACGCTGGATCTTAAGTACCGAGCCTCTCTCTATCTTCGGGCGGCGACTGGCTTGGCAGCGGATGCGTCATTTTCAACCCGGCTTTAAAGAGGTGCTTTTGAGTGACGGAGAGGAAGGACTCAAATGGGTACGGGAGAGAGAATTCGCTCAGAGCCAATGGTTGCTGGACCGCTGGCACATCGCGCAGAATGTTCGCACGCTGGTGTGTGATGATGAGCGTGAACACCGCCGCATTATGGCAGCGGTGTGGAAGAGCGACAGCGAAGCGGTCCTAGAAGCGCTACGCACTAGTCCCTATCGCCACACTCGCCCGCTGGAATTTAACGCGCTCTTTGGCTACATCCTAGGCAATCGCGACGGGATCGACAACTGGCATGCTGTTGCG
>DASSEH010000309.1:0-3586 GCA_035695325.1 Candidatus Angelobacter sp. | reverse complement strand
TGTCCGAGTTTGGCACGAAACGGACATGCTGATTGCACTGCGCAATGTCTGCTCTCGGGGGCAAAGCGGAAAATATATGCTCGCACTGAGCTTTTCCGGTTTTGACCCACATGCGACATTGGCTGTGCACTGCGGGAGTAGATTTGAGGCCGGTTTCAGCCCCTAGCAAAGTACTCGTTTGAGCCGATACGATACTGCCTGCTGAGATTGTGGTTGGGTATGCGACGGCGCGAGTTCATAAGGTTTCTCGGAGGCGCGGCAGCGTTGTGGCCGCTTGTGGCGCGGGCGCAGCAGTCCGGTGGCGTGCGGCGCATCGCCGTCTTAATGGGCATCGCTGAGAGCGATTTAAACTCGTCGGCGCGTGTCGCCGCTACGTGCATGCGAAATTAGAATGACGTCTCCTCCAGCGCCAACGTCGAGCCAGCGCCAGTCGTGATTTCGTCCCGTGCTGCGGCGGCCTCCGGCAGCACGTGCTCGGCGTAAAAGCGTGCGGTGGCGATCTTGGCGTGCAGAAAGGCGGTGTTCTCCTCGCCGGCCGACAACAGATCGCGAGCGATCCGTGCGGCGTGCGCCATGAGGACGATGTCGGCTTCCGTGACGGTCTTGGCGAACGTGGCGCACATCCCGACCCGCAGATCTGCAAATGCGTAACCTCCGAGCTCATTCATCGGACCGCGCTCCTGGATTGTACGGAAACCCGCAATTCACTTTTGGCTGCTGTCAAGATCTGCACACAAATGCCTCCAGATTTGATGTCCGATAGGGACAGATCCCCCATGCTATTTTTCCAGAACATAGCTTCCCGGTGCGTCCTGGATCGGCGGGTAGGCAGCACTGCCGACAGCCGCCGCCGGCATTCTCTTTCCGGAACGGGCCTCAAGCCATTTGGTCCAATCGCCCCACCAGCTGCCCTCGTGCTTTTTCGCGCCAGCCAGCCAAGCCGCCGCCGTCCCGGCCGCCGCCGCATCGCCGGTCTCGTCGGTCCAGTAGCCGCCTTTGCCTGCGGACGGCGGGTTGATCATGCCGGCGATGTGCCCACTCGCTGCAAGCACGAAGCGCGTCTTCGCACTTGTCAGCTGCGCTATCCGCCAAGCCGAGCTCCATGGAACGATGTGGTCCTTCTCGGCGCCGATTGTGTAGATGTCCTTGCGAATACGACGCAGATCGATCGGTTGATCGAGAAGAGAGATCTCACCCGGTTTGACCAGGTTGTTTTCGAGATAGGTGTTATGGAGATAGAAGCTGTGCGCCGAGGGGACCATACGGGTGCCATCGTCGTTCCAATAGAGCAGATCGAAGGCGGACGGCTTGTTTCCCATGAGATAGCTGTTGATGAACGTGTTCCAGATCAAGTCATTGGAGCGCAGAAGATTGAACATCTTCGCCATGTCGCTGCTGTCGAGATAGCCGCGCTCAAGCATGCGTCGCTCCATGAACTCGATCTGGGGCTCGTCCATGAAAACAGCTGTATCCCCGACCTCGGAGAAATCCTGCAGCGAAACCATGAAGGTGGCCGGACCGAAGCGGTCGTCTTCCCGCGCCGCCAAATAGGCCAGCGTCATGGCGAGCAACGTTCCGCCAATGCAATACCCGACCGGGTTGACAGATGCCGCCCCCATGATCTCGCGCACCGCATCGCTCGCGGACAGTGGCCCATCGGTCATGTAGTCCTCGAACGCGATTCCCTGCATTGATGCGTCCGGGTTTTTCCAGCTGATCATGAATACCGAGAAGCCATGCTCGACGAGGAAGCGGACGAGACTGTTCTTGGGCTGCAGGTCGAGAATGTAGAACTTGTTGATCCAGGGCGGAATGAACAGCAGCGGTACCGCGTAGGTCTGCGTGGTGAGCGGCGCGTACTGGATCAGCTCGATGAGGCGGTTTCGGTAGACGACCTTCCCTTGCGTGATGGCGAGGTTCTTTCCTGGCGCGAAAGCTTCGGTGTCGGTCATAGTCATCCGACCCTCGCGCAGATCGGCAACCAGATTACGCAGGCCGTCAGCCACGCTGCCGCCACCCGTCTCCAACGCCTTGCGAAGAGCCGCCGGGTTCGTCGGCAAAAACAAGGTAGGACTCGTCGCATCGATCAACTGTTGGACGTGGAACATGAGGCGATGCCGTTCGGTCGGATCGGGAACCTCCCGGTCGGCTTCCTCGCGAAGCTGGGCGGCGATCGCGAGATAGCACTGCTTAAGGACCCGGAAAAACGGGTGCTGCTCCCATTCCGGCGCCTCGAAGCGGCGGTCGGCTGCGGGGCCCCGAAGTTTATCTTCGGTTGGCGTCGCCAGTCCCCACCAGCGCGATGCGGTGCCGATCCACGTCTCCGCCGCTTCCTGCCACAGCCTCATATTCAGTTTCGCGGCCACCGTTGTCGCGTTCACCGGATCTGCCATCGACCGGGCACCCAGCGTCGAGAGAGCCTGCGTGATCGCTTCCCAATCCACGGGCAGGAGCTTCTGGAGCGGATTGGCCTGCCAAATCTGGTCGATCACGGCGGCGGTGGGGAGTCCGTCGACAGGCACCTGGTCCCGTGCTGGATCAGGCGCGACGGTGACCGCTGTTTCCAGTACGATGTCGCGGACTATGTCGTGCCGCTGCGCTTCGGTCGCAGGCAGTCGCCGGGGGGCCCGCGATTTCCTTCGCTCTGGTCGCTGTGGATTGGTGGTCGAAGCGCCAGTGATGCTGACGGGCAGGCTCATTGCGTCCTCCCAGCGGAAGTTCGCCAAAAGCCGAAGCCGAATTCGGCGGGTTGACTTCCTAGCACACGCTGGTGGCCGGAATCTATGCATCAAGATTTGCGGCCCCGGCGGCTTATGTCGACACACACAGTGCGCCGTTGTCCGCATGGAGTCTGAGCAAAACAGCTCAACCTTGAGGCATTATTTGAATCTGTATGTCCGGGCCGCTGGCTCGATGTCTGACTTGAGTCCGTGATGCGTTGCAAAGCGGACATCGGCGAGAGCAACATAGCGGGCTGTTCAAGGAAGTAACGCTTAATCGCGGGCGTCCGATGTCGATGGCGGGTGAAACGTCCTAGGCGTGGCGGCCCGACGGCGTCGGCAGGTCAGGACGCGTGACCGCAAGTCAGCGCTATCGGCGCAGAGATTGAACAACACTCTCGCAGGCGAAAGGCTTCTCTTATATGCTCGGGCAAAAGCAAAGGGAGGGACTTCCATGAGTATGCCGATCATTCGTCACAAGGTGAGCGATTACGGCAAGTGGCGTCCCGCATTCGATTCACACTCCGCAATGCAGAAGGCGGCTGGTTTGACTAATCCACGGGTCCTTCGTTCCGCTGATGACAAAAACGAAATCGTCATCATCTTCGACACCACGGACACGAAGAAGGCCAAGGAGTTTGCGACCTCGTCGGACCTCAAGGACGTGATGACAAAAGCCGGAGTCATCGACGTGCCGACAATGTACTTCCTCGAGTCGATCTGATTATCGTTGGTGTAGGCCGCCGCCCATTGGGTTAAAACAGACATTGCGGGTGCGATCGTCGAGATCTGATTTTGACCCGCGAGTACGTCCGCTCAAGCCCACGGGTGGGGGGTAGTCAAATCTCTGGTGCGATAGGAGCGCG
>DASSEH010000308.1:0-2285 GCA_035695325.1 Candidatus Angelobacter sp. | reverse complement strand
GTGGCTCTCGGGAAATCTCTGCAGATGCACCGGGTACCAAGACATACTGGAATCCGTCAAATTAGCCGCGTCGCGGCTGCGCAACGCATGAATTGCGCAACGTCCAACTTCAATGTTCAACAAATCCCCCTCTGTCCTCCTGAAGCTGTGAAAAATTCGGGTAAGCAGAGGGGTTTGATTCCATGAGTTCAATTTCTTGAGATGCATTACGGCACTGTATTGATCATGAACAGTTTCAAACTAACATTTGGGTTATCGCCTTTGTTCTGGCGGCGATTTGCATCAGAAGGATCGTCTTTCGATTCTCCTCTAAGTTTGAGCCAACCGCCGGGGTTTCCAACAAAGACGAATCCACTGGCAAATATTATAGGTGAGGCAAGCCCACAGGGCCTCCAAGCCTACCTTGACCACACCGCGCAAGCGAAACTGACGCAGACCCATCTTCTCTTTGATCCAGGCGTTGGGAAACTCTGCGACCCCGGCTCGCTCTTTGTAGATCTGACGGGCCTGTTCAGTTTGCATCTTGGCTTCAAACGCTACGAGTTGAGCGGTCTTTTCCATGCGCACCAACGAACGTCCCTTCTTGGTGTTGGGACAACATTGAGCCTGAAACCGACAGCTCCGACAATCCGCCAGTCGCGCCCGGTAACGGCGTCTCACCCAGCCTTTTTGTCGTTCCTCGGTTTCAAAGTTCAAAAGCTTGCCTGCCGGACACGTGTAATGGTCCTTACTCGGATCATAGGAAAAAGCCTCGGGATAAAACTCTTTACTCACTCCACGCCGCTTGAGCGGATCCCACGGCGCCTTTCTTGCCTCTCGCACGGGTCCGATCAAGTCAATGCCTTGGTCTGCCATGCCCTCAATAGTGGGGTGCGTCGGATAGGCCGCGTCCACCACCATCTGCTCGGGCTTTTCTCCCAGATTAGCCTCGATTCGCTCTACCGCCGCTTCCAATTCTCCCGCATCGCTGGAGGACTGGCTCACTCCCACCCCCACAATCACCTTGGCCTTGGCGTCGGTGGAAATCTGGATGTTGTAGGCCGGGCCAAAAGCCCCTTTGGCCTGTATCATGTTGCGCGCCTGCGGATCGGTGGTACTGGCCCGCAGCTCTTTTTTCTTGCCCTTTGCCTCCTCCTTCGCCAGCTCCTTGGCCCGAGTACGGTTAAGTTCCTCCAGCTCTTGGAGCGCTTGCTCAAGCCGCTCCTGCTTCTCACGCAGCGCTCGCTTTCGCGCCTGAGCCACCCCTTGACTCAGTTGCTCCGAGTGTGGATCTCCCATCGCTTCGACTTGCTTTTGAGCCTCTTTAAGATGACTTTCGAGAGTGGCTTGGCGTCGAAAGCTCTTATCGGCTGCCGCGGCCTTGATCTTGGTCCCATCGTGCATCACCCGCTTAAGGGTGATCAGTCCCTGATGGCTGAGCACTCCCAAGACTTCGATGAACAATCGGTCGAGCCCCTGTTGATGCTGAACGCGGAAATCCGCCAGCGTGTGATAGTTGACCACCTCCATCCCCGTCAGCCACTGATACGCTGGATGATACTCACACAAGCGCGCGATCTCGCGGGCCGAATTGACCCCATCCTTATAGGCATAGATCCACAAACTGATCAGCACCTTGGGATCCCACACCGGTCGGCCCGCTTCCCCTTCCAACGCGCCAACATCGGCATAGAAGGGCTCCAGGTCCAACTTCCCCACCAGCTCCCAGATCGCCCGCACCGCATGCTCTTCGCCCACAAGCTTCTCTACATCCACCGGTCGCAAAAGCAGTTGGTTTCGTTCCACCGCTTTGCAGCGAACCGCTTTCCCAGCTCGGTTCTCTTCAAGGCCTTTATCGTTTGGCATGGGATCTCCGCGCTGCGCTGCGAGCCTCAGTCCGTGTTATGCGTAAGCTCCATTTATTCTCCACCACCCAGTCAATGCTCTCGCCTTTTTCCATTTCTAGGGCTTGAGCCAGAGGAGCCGGGCAAATCAGATAGAACTGTCGCTGGCCATTGGCCCGCTCGACCACCTGAACCTTGGTTAGGTATCCCATGCAAGCGCCTCCGTCAGGGAAAGATTTTGGAGGCCACTCTATCATAGTTATATCGCTATGGCACGAAACTTTTTCAGATTTTTTCACAGCTTCCCTTTACAAAGGGGGAATTTTCTCCGTAGGCTTCAAACCCCTCTTTGTAAAAGAGGGGAAGGGGAGATTTTTTTGCGGAAGGCTACAGGAGTTACCACACAGTAGTCTGCCTCTGAAAATCTAACTTCTCCTTTCGATCATGCAAAGCAAAAGCAGC
>DASSEH010000307.1:0-1681 GCA_035695325.1 Candidatus Angelobacter sp. | reverse complement strand
TTCACAGACCTGAATTCATCCCTCCGGGCTCTCCTGCTCGCAATTGTGTGTGTTGCGTTGCTGCTGATTGCCTGCGGCAAAAAAGAAGCTACGCCGCAAGGTACCGACCAGACCAAGCAACAAGGGGCTGCCTCCGGTCCGACATCGTCCACCGCGACGAATGCTCTGTTGTTACCGCTTCACTTCGAGCACCACACCGGCGATCTCGACGAAATGGTGAAGAGGCGCAACATCCGTGCGCTTGTCATTCTCAATCCCATCGGCTTCTTTTATGACAAGGGACGGCCCCGAGGCGCCATCTATGAATCGCTGGAAGAGTTCCAGAGGTTTGCCAACAAGAAGCTTAAGACTGGACCCGTGCAGCTGAAAGTCACATACCTGCCGGTCGCACCGCCTCAAGCGGAAGCCGCCCTCAGCGAAGGAATGGGTGACTTCGTCGCGAACGCCATTGCTGTCACTCCTGAGCGTGAGAAGCGGTTTGCCTTTTCCGTCTCTATTCAGACCAATGAGACCCGGATCGTAGTGAGCGGACCCGGGTTCGGCTCGTTTTCCACCCTCGACGAACTTGCAGGGAAGGAAATCTATGTCAATCCGCTCACGATCGCCTACCAGGAACTGCGGAAGTTGAACGATTCGCTGCAGAAAGAAGGCAAGATGCCGATACACGTTCGGGAAGCTGACAAGAATCTCACCGACGACGATCTGGTCCAGATGGTCAACGCCGGCCTGATCCCCGCCACCATCACTACGCGGGAGCGCGCCGAACTGTGGTCAAAGGTCTTCGATAACTTGAGGGCGCATCCCGACGTGCCGCTCGTCACCGAGGGACAAACCGCGCTGGTTATGCGCAAGAACAATCCCCAGCTCAAACAGCTTCTGGATGAATTCGTCGCCAGCCATGGAGTTGGTACGTCTTTCGGAAACACGATCTTGCGTCGCTACCTGAAGAATACCAAGTGGGTGAAAAATTCCACCTCTGGCAAAGAGATGGAAAAGTTTCGCGCCACCATTGCGCTGTTTCAGAAATATGCTGCGCAATACGATTTTGATTACCTGATGCTGGCCGCACAGGGCTACCAGGAATCCATGCTGAACCAGAACCTGCGCAGCCCGCGGGGTGCGGTGGGCATCATGCAGGTCATGCCCAGATACGCCGCCGCCTCACCCATTAACATCGCCAACGTGGGCGTAGCCGACGCCAACATTCACGCCGGGGTTAAGATGCTGCGCAACATCGCCGACACCTATTTCAACGACCCCAAGCTGAATCCTGTCGACCGCACGATGTTCGTCTTTGCCAGCTACAATGCCGGCCCGACCCGCGTCGCCCGCCTGCGCAAGCAGGCCGCAGAAAGCGGACTCAATCCTGATGTCTGGTTCGAAAACGTTGAACTGATAGCCGCCCAGGACATCGGGCAGGAAACCGTCACCTACGTCCGAAACATTTACAAATACTACGTAGCCTACAAGCTGGCCGTCGAACAGACAGGGCTACGGCAGAAGACGGCGAAAGACCAATGACGCCCGGGTTCCTCGGCCCGTGCGGCGCGGATCGTCGGTCTGCATGTGTAAACCGCATGGGATCCTCTCCACATCAATTTCGGTAGTTGTTGTAATCAGGCGATTACACTCATTGAGAGATTGGCCGATGGGGATCAATGAGTGTAATGGCGATTTTTCA
>DASSEH010000306.1:0-14539 GCA_035695325.1 Candidatus Angelobacter sp. | reverse complement strand
CTCAACACGACTCATCACCCCGGCACGGTCCAGTTCCTTCCTGCTCATCTCGATTCTCCCCAATCTCCCTCCTTGCCGGAGTCAGATTAGGGGACACTTTTATCGAGCTATCTCGGGGACATTATCAAAGTGGGACGACATGCCATAATTTGTCAATTTACAGCCACTTTTAAAAATGGTGTTTTCGCGGCTCTCCATCACGAGATCCAGCCACCGCAATCCCGCTTGGTAATCTCCCATACCCCTGGCTGTGGTGGAGACTTTTGGTGAATGCGATTTCTCACAATGTGAGCAGGCCGGAACCAAATGCCATCTTTGGGCCTTTGGGTTGAGACCCCGGAACAGCGGGGTCTCAACCCAAAGGGGTTATTGGATTTTGGCGAAGAATCCAACCGAATCGCCAAAGGAGTCGACGATCACGCAGGAGATCTGGTTGTTGATGATATTTTCGGGCACGCAACTTGGATTAGACACCAGCGTTGCGCTTGTGCCATTGGGGTCGTTGAAGGTTACAGGCGCAAAAACCGGAGCAGCCTTCGTTACGGGATCCTGGCCGGTCCGGGGATCAAAGTTGATGGCCAGAATTTTGTTGGTGCTGGTGACGGCGGCGCAGGCAACAGAGTTATTGTCGTTCGCGTCCACGGGCGAGGCACAGCCAAAGCTCGTCCACGCTCCATCTCCGGAGGGAGGAGCACCGAGGTTAATGGTCGACGTCGTTCGTCCGATCGTATCGAAGGCCACTCCGAACATCGTGCTGCTCGTCCCGGTGCCAAAACCGTTGCCGCTGCCCAGGCCGATGGCGCAGATCACGGTGCCTTTGTTTTCGTGCGGCGTGGCGCAACTGGGGTCCTGACCGTAATTGGTGCTGCCGCTTACCGTCAAAGCTCCCCGGTTGTAGCCGCTTCTGGGATCGAAGGACGCGCCGAAAAGAGTGGCGGTCCCACCGAAGAAATTCTCCACGAACACAATGCCGCAGGTCGCGAACATCTTGCCATTATTGACTACACCAGCGGGATCTTTGCTGCTCGCGCAGCTTGGATTGCTGTAGAAGTTATTTCCGTTTCCCAAACCCAGGATCGCAGGGTTGGTCGCCGATGCGGCAACGCGCGGATCGAAGGCGATGCCGATGAGATCGTTGATGCCTGTTCCCAGTGAATTCTGCAACAGAACGATCACGCCGCAAATCACCATGTTTCCTTCCGTGGCGGCGCAACTCGGTGTGCCGGCTATGGCGCCCACCCGGTTGCATGGATATTTCGGAGTGCATGGCGAACCCGAGGGCGGGCCAAAGTTGAAGTTCGTGAGCACCTGGCCCGGCGTCAGCAGTGGCACCAGGGGCGACGTGGTCTGCGCCTCGGTCAAAGTCCCCAGTGGCTGGGGATGGATTGCGATGCCGTAAAGTCCGTTGTTGGATCCCTCGACGGCGCAGATGACCGTCCCGGTGCCGTCGGATGTATTGGAGCAACCAGGCGTTCCCGTGAAAGACCCGCCGGACATTGAAATGCTGGTCATCAGGTCCACCGTTCCGGCAGCCTCAATCGGAGCGTTGAAGGCGCCCTTGTTGCCTGGCGCGGGCGAGTTCGGGGCCTGCCACGACAAACCGCCCAAAAGGGGAGGATTCCCGTTTGGGTTGTTGAGCTCTTCGAGGCACAGTACGTGCCCCGTTCCATTATTGGAGTTTGAGCAGCTAACGCCGGCGATCACGTTCTGCTGCAGT
Organism: Candidatus Angelobacter sp.; assembly: GCA_035695325.1. Lineage (GTDB taxonomy): Bacteria > Acidobacteriota > Terriglobia > Terriglobales > Acidobacteriaceae > Angelobacter. Next base: position 12,822 of record DASSEH010000306.1, on the reverse strand, counting down.
ATTTCTTGTGCAAACGTCCTGGGCGCCAGGACGGCTTGCAACAAGGCAAAGGCAACGGCAAACAACAGCACGTGCCCCTTCTTCAGGGAATTTTGACTGCGATCCATTCTGTAAACCCTCGATACAACTTTGTGGAAAAGTCGTTCAGTTAAACAGCGGTTAATTTGCGGTTGGTTGCGGCAAAACAAACGAAATGCTCGTACCAGCCTAACCTAAGATGTCTATTTTCGTTGATGAATCAGATAGCGGACCAGCGAGATAAGCCCGGAAAATTGATATCGGGGATCGACGTAATGTTGAATCACATAAAATGCGAAGTAATAAAACCTGCAGAAAGACCAGATAGCAACTGCCAGCAGCACTGCAACTTTCAATGCAGGGTGCTCGAAGAGCAGTAGCGCTGATGACAGCAAGCCCAAAAACAGGAAAAGGAGCCCCTTGGCTTTTATGAGTGTGGGGCTGGTCAGATTTCTCATGCTTGAACCACCTAAATCCGCAAATCTCACTCCACCCAATCCAAAGACCGCACCACGGCTTTCTTCCATGACTGATAAAGCTCATCACGTCGAGACTCGTCCATCCTCGGCGTCCATGTTTGTCCGGCAGACCACAGTGAGCGCAATTCCGCGAGGTCTTGGAACACTCCCACGGCCAGCCCTGCGGCATATGCCGCACCCAGCGCCGTGAGCTCCGTGCCTGCCGGACGCACCACCGGGCGCGCCAGCATGTCGGCCTGAAATTGCATGAGCAAATTGTTTTCCACCATGCCGCCATCCACGCGCAGCGCGCTCAACCGAATGCCGGAATCCTGCTCCATGGCTTCCACCACCTCACGCGTCTGGTAGGCGGTGGCTTCCAGCACGGCGCGGGCGATGTGCGCTTTGTTGGCATAGCGCGTCAGTCCGGCGATCACGCCGCGGGCGCTCTCTTTCCAGTGCGGGGCAAACAGGCCGGAAAAGGCCGGCACGAAATAGACGCCGCCGTTGTCCTCAACCGAACGCGCCAGCGCTTCAATCTCGCCGCTGCTCTGGATAATGCCCAGATTGTCGCGCAGCCACTGCACCAGCGCGCCCGCAATGGCCACGCTGCCTTCGAGCGCGTAATGCGCGCGCTTCTGTCCGAATTGGTAGGCCACCGTGGTGAGCAATCCGTGCTGCGATTCTGCCGGACGCTCGCCGGTGTTCATCAACAGGAAGCAGCCGGTGCCATACGTGTTCTTGGCTTCTCCCCGTTCGAAGCAGGTTTGCCCCACCAGCGCAGCCTGCTGGTCGCCGAGAATTCCGGCAATGGCCACGCCGGCCAGCGGCCCCTCCGCGATTGCGCCATACACCTCGCTGCTCGAGCAGATGCGCGGCAGCATCCGTGCGGGAATGTTGAATGCCTGCACCAGATCGGCGTCCCAGGCGAGCGTGGCCAGATTCATGAGCTGCGTGCGGCTGGCGTTGGTCACATCGGTCACATGCAGGCCGCCGTGCTGACCGACGTGCGGACCGCCAGTCAGCTTCCACACCAGATACGAATCCATGTTGCCGAAGAGCACGTTGCCCGCTTCGGCCTGAGCGCGGACGCCCGGCACGTTTTCGAGAATCCAGCGAATCTTGAGCGCGCTGAAATAAGTGGAGAGCGGCAGCCCGGTCTTGCCGCGAAAAAAACCCTGGCCAAATTCGCGGGCAAAGCGCGGCAGCTCGCCCGCAACTCGTGTGTCCTGCCAGACAAGGGCGCGGGCCACCGGCTCGCCCGTTCGCCGGTCCCACAGCACGGTTGTCTCCCGCTGATTGGTGATGCCGATGGCAGCCAAATCAGCAGCGCGCAGCCCGCCCTGCTGCATGGCTTCAGCCATTACCTGCTGCGTGTTGCGCCAGATTTCCCCGGCGTCATGCTCTACCCAGCCCGGCTGGGGATAAAACTGCTCGTGCTCTTTCTGTGCGCAGGCCACTGTCTTTCCCGCGCAATCGAAGACCATAAAACGCGTACTCGTGGTGCCCTGATCAAGCGAAGCGATTAAGTCCGGCATGGGTACATCATTCTAATGGCTACATCCTGAACCTGACTGCGATTTTGAATCCCGAGCGCGGACGTGGCAATCTATTCTGCCTGACATTTTTTTAAGGAGAGCTTATGGCCAGTGAGCCACAGACTTTTGCCAATCATGTTCGTTACGATCCTCTGTTTCATTTCTTTCTTCTTCCGGTGGCTCTGATTTCCTTCATCCTTGCTGTGGTGCGGTTTGTGCGCTTTCCCGGCTTTGGCCATGGATGGACCATCGTAGTCGCGATTGCCGCCATGGTGGCCATTCTTCGCGTCCGCACCTATTCGCTGCGCGTGCAGGACCGCATCATTCGCCTCGAAGAGCGGCTGCGCCTGCAAGCCCTGCTGCCGGAGCCTTTGCGGTCGCGCATCCCGGAAATCGCCGAAGCGCAATTGCTGGCCCTGCGCTTCGCCTCTGACGCCGAATTGCCCGCGCTGGTCGAGCGCTGCCTCAACGAAAAGCTCAGCCGTGGTGACATCAAGAAAGCAGTCGTGAACTGGCGTGCGGATTATTTAAGGGTTTAGCGGAACGGCTCGTCTCATATACAATCGCCTGCTGCATTCGCTGGACAGGAGACTGTGTTCATGAGACGAGTTCGCTTTACCGGCTTTGTTGTATTGTTCGCCATTTTGCCTTTGGTCGCCGCCAATGTTGCCGCCAATCAGGACGAGTCGCCGCTCTTCGGCTTCACCGCCGCCAGCTCCGTGGCGGAGCGCGCCTGGGAAAACAAGTTTAAGGCCATCCCCGATCCCAAAATCCTGCGGGACACCATGCAGCGCCTGAGCGCGCGCCCGCACCATGTCGGCTCCGCGTATGACAAGCAGAATGCCGAGTGGATTCTCTCGCAGTTCAAATCCTGGGGACTCGACGCGCAGATCGAAACCTTTGACGTCCTTTTTCCCACACCCAAAGAGCGCATAGTTGAACTGATTGCACCCACGCACTATACGTCCAAACTGCAGGAGCCGCCCGTTCCGCAGGACCCAACCTCCAATCAGCAGAGCGAGCAGCTGCCCACGTACAACGCTTACTCGATTGATGGAGACGTGACCGCCGAGCTGGTTTATGTGAACTATGGCCTGCCGCGCGACTATGAAGAGCTGGACCGCCTGGGCGTCTCGGTAAAAGGGAAGATCGTGATTGCACGCTATGGCAATTCCTGGCGCGGAATTAAGCCCAAGGTCGCGGCCGAGCATGGCGCGATTGGCTGCCTCATCTATTCCGATCCCCGCGATGACGGCTACCACCAGGACGATGTTTTTCCCGAAGGCCCCCGGCGCAATGAAAATGGTGTGCAGCGCGGCAGCGTGCTCGATGCCCCGGTCTATCCCGGCGATCCGCTTACGCCCGGCGTCGGCGCGAAGGGTGACGTAAAGCGCCTGGCCATCAAAGACGCGGCCACCATCACCAAAATTCCCGTGCTGCCCATCTCCTATGGCGACGCCCAGCCGCTGCTGGCCGCCATGAAAGGCCGCATGGCCCCGGAAAGCTTTCGCGGCGCGCTGCCGATTCCGTATCACGTCGGCCCCGGCCCGGCGAAGGTGCACTTGAAGGTGCAGTCGAACTGGGACATCAAAACGATTTACGACATCATCGCGAAGATCCCCGGTTCGGAAGCGCCGGACGAGTGGATCATTCGCGGCAATCATCATGACGGCTGGGTCAACGGCGCGGCCGATCCCATCTCCGGACAAATCGCCCTGCTCGAAGAGGCGCGCTCTCTGGGCGAACTGCTCAAACAGGGATGGAGGCCCAAACGCACCATTATTTACTGCGCGTGGGATGGCGAAGAGCCCATGCTGCTGGGCTCCACCGAGTGGGCGGAATATCACGCCAGCGAACTGAAGCAGCACGCGGCGATTTATATCAATACTGACGGCAACGGACGAGGCTATCTCGACGTGCAGGGCTCGCATTCGCTCGAGAAGTTCGTGAACACCGTGGCCAAAGACATCACCGATCCGGAAAAAGAAATTCCCGTGTGGAAGCGCCTGCAGGCCCAGCATCTTCTGCATGGCAGTCCGGAAGAAAAGAAAGAGGCCCGCAGCCGCGCCGATCTGCGTATCGGCGCGCTCGGTACGGGCAGCGATTACACCACGTTTATCGGCCATTTGGGCATTGCGTCACTCAATGCCGGCTATGACGGCGAAGATGACGATGATGGCGTGTACCACTCCATCTACGATGATTTCTACTGGTACACTCATTTCTCCGATACCACCTTTGTCTATGGCCGCGCACTCTCGCAGACTATCGGCACCATGGTGATGCGCTTTGCCGATGCCGATGTTTTGCCCTATGACTTCACCGGCTTTGCCGATACCACGCGCAAATACGCTGACGAGCTCAAGACCATGCTCAAAGCCCGGCAGGAAGAGACACGCGAGCGCAATCAGGCGCTGGAAGAAGGCATGTACAACGCGGTCTCCGACCCGCGCCGCCCGATTGTTCCGCCGGTGAAAGAAGATGTTCCGCCCTTCCTGAATTTTGCTGTGCTCGATAACGCACAGTCTGCACTGGAGCACAGCGCGGAGCGCTACGCCAAAGCTTTCAAAGCATTCACATCCGCAAAGGGAAGCATTGCCCCGCAGACCTTGCAGGGCATCAATGAAAAGCTAATCCAAAGCGAGCGGATGCTCACCAATGCCGATGGCTTGCCGCGCCGGCCGTGGTATCAACACCTCATCTACGCTCCAGGTTATTACACCGGCTATGGCGCCAAGACCCTGCCGGGCATTCGTGAAGGCATTGAAGAAAAGCGCTATCAGGAAGCCGATGGCCAGATCACGCGTGTGGCCAAAGCGCTGCAGGATTATTCAGCCCAGATCGACTCGGCAGCGGCTGATCTCGAACGCGCCGTGCAGTAACGCGCGGATAGGGTACACGAAAGGCTGGCTGGAATCAGGCAGAAAAGAGTTTCGCCGCAGCGGGTGTTAGCGCTGCGGCGAATCAGTTCACTTTATACTTCGCGATGACTACTTCGTTCCGGGCTTCCATTTGTTCAGGAAGTCGATCACATCGTCTTCGGTCATCACGCGCGCCTTGGAAAATTCCGGAGAAGACGTGATCACCTTGTCGTGACTATCGATAACGGCCAGGTTCGGTATGCCTTTCTCAAGGTTGACGCCGTACTTTTGGGCCACGTCCAGGTTGGTGTCGAACTTGCCCACATTGATATGGACTACCTTGTAGTTGGCATCCAGCAAAGGCGTAATCCGCGGCTGATGGAAGGCATAATCCAGCGCGTAGCAATCACCGCACCAGTTCGCGCCAAATACCAGGATCACGTGTTTGTTGGGCGCGGCGGCGGACAGGGCGTGTTTGATTTCGTCCTGCGCATTGAGTTCCGCGGGATACAGGTTAGGCCGGGTCGTCGGTATTTTAAGTGGCGCTTTTGCATACTGAGCAAAGCAGATGGCCGTAAGGACGATCAAGGGAAGCAGCAGCACTGTCTTGGTTTTCATGGCGCCAATCATTATACGATCTTCTCCAGCTTTCCTATTCGCTAAGATAAAAGCTGATGGCAGGCATCGATCCTGAGACTCACAAAGTAATTCTTTTTGCCATTCAGCAGAAGCGGCAGATACGTTTCGTGTTTGACGGCAAAGAACGCATTGTCGAGCCGCACGACTATGGCGTGCAGAAAGGCGTCACTCGGCTGCTGGCCTGGCAGAGCGGAGGGCAAAGCTCCGGACCTATTCCTGGCTGGCGCTGGTTTGCTGTGGAGCGAATTTCCGGCATTACTCTGCTGGACAGGACATTCCCCGGCAATCGCCCTGCGCCTTCCGGCAGGCATCACCAGTGGGACGCTCTCTATGCTCGGGTTTCACCGCTCTCCTGAAATTAAGTGATAGAAGAGCATCAAGGGCGTTATACTGCTTTGCGCCATGACCAACATTGATAAGCATCCCGCCGGAAATTTTTCCTGGGTCGAGCTGGCCACCAGCGACCAGAAAGCCGCTAAAAACTTTTACACCGAGCTCTTTGGCTGGTCGGCCAACGAGTTCCCCATGGGGCCGGACGATTTTTACACAATATTCAGATTGCAGGAGCGTGATGCTGCCGCAGGGTACACCATCCGCAAAGAAGAGAAGGCCATGGGCATTCCGCCGCATTGGAACCTCTACATCACGGTGGACAATGCGGACCAGGCAGCCAGCAAAGCAGCGGAGTTAGGCGGCAAAGTGCTGCAGCCCGCCTTCGATGTGATGGACGCAGGCCGCATGGCCGTGGTGCAGGACCCCACGGGCGCTACCTTTATGGTCTGGCAGGCAAACAAGAGCAATGGTATTGGAATTAAAAACGTGGATGGAACACTTTGCTGGGCGGATTTGGCCACCTCGGATCCGGAGCGCGCCGCCAGCTTCTATTCTGGTTTGTTTGGCTGGCAAACCATGAAGGGCGACAATGATTACCTGCACATCAAAAATGGCGAGGACTTCATTGGCGGGATTCCACCGGCAAAGTATCGCAATCCCAATGTACCGCCGCACTGGATGATCTATTTCTACGTTTCCGATGTCGAGGGTGTTGCCGCCAAAGCCAAACAACTGGGCGCAACCCTGCACATGCCGCCCAACAAGATTGAGAACGTGGGTACCATGTCGATCATCGGCGATCCCCAGGGAGCTGTGTTCGCGATCTTTAAATCGGCCAGAACATAACCCGCACGTCATTCACATCATTTCAGGCGCGGATCTCCGTAGTTTTTGCGGAGAATCCGCGCTTTTTACTGATTGTGGCTGCAAGGAAAACACCAGCCTGAAAATGCGCATCTTTCTTTAGGTTACTCATTTTTACAATGAAACTCGCCCTGATTGCGCCTCCTTTCATATCCGTTCCGCCAAAGAAATACGGCGGAACGGAGTTGTTTATTGCAGAACTGGCCGGGGGCTTGCAGCGAAAGGGTATCGAGGTGGTGCTTTATACCAACGGCGAGTCCACCATTGACGTGCCGAAGAGATGGCTCTATGAAAAAGAAAACTGGCCTGTTCAGGGAGAAACCGAGGCCAGTCTCACTGGACTGTCCCACTATGCATGGGCGGTCAGGGAAGCCTCGCGCGAGGCGGACCTGATTCATCTGAACAGTGCGCCTGGTCTTGCTTTTTCGAAATTTATCGATACACCCTTCATTTACACCATCCATCACGCCTTTGAACAAAACCTGGCGGACTACTATGCCATGTTTCCTAACGTGTCCTGGGCAGCCATCAGTGAGTATCAGAGAAAAAGACTTTCGCTGATTCAGGCCCGCACCATTCACCATGGCATCAGTCTCTCCCGCTATCGCTTCCAGGCGCGCAAGCAGCCGTGGCTTTGTTTTCTGGGCAGAATTGCGCCGCCCAAAGGCACTCATATAGCTATTGAAATAGCGCGGAAAGCCGGCATACCGCTGAAGATTGGCGGAGAGATTCAGCCGATGTACCGCGATTACTGGGAAAACATGATTGCGCCCCAGATAGATGGACGGTTCATTGAATACGTCGGCGAGGTGGGAGGCGAAGAGAAGAACGAACTGCTGGGCAACTCCCTGGCCATGCTGTTTCCAGTGCAGTGGGAAGAGCCATTTGGACTGGTCATGATTGAATCCATGGCTTGCGGCACTCCCGTGCTGGCCATGCCCGGTGGCGCGGTGCGTGAAGTTGTCCGGGATGGAGTCTCCGGGTACCTGCGCAACACCGCGGATGAACTGGCCAGGTGCGCCCAAAATTTGAAGATTGCGCCGGAAACGGTCCGAGAGTATGTCGAGCAACACTTCTCCGCCGAACGCATGACGGAAGATTACATTCAACTCTATTCTGACGCGTGCCGAAAAAGGTCTTCAGTGCGGGAGCGCATCGTGGCATGAACGCAAAACTGGTTATTCCTCATCATCAGCTCGTGGAAATTCCGCCGCCGTACACCGAGCCGCGCATTGCCTTTCAGCACACCGGACCTGGTAAGGTTGACGACCTTACGCTGATTGACGGCAAGACATTTCTCTCCACCACTCTGGCCGGCGATATTGCGCCTGCCGGCGCGCCGGATGTGGGTTTCTTTTACGATGACACTCGTTTTATGAGCCGGCTGGAGCTGCGGGTCGGCGGAAATCGTACCGTGGTTCTGTCATCAAGTACCGAGCAGACTTTTGCCTCGCAGATTGAACTCACAACCGGACAGAGTATTCTGCGCGACACTTACGAGATACCCGAAAACAGCGTCCACGTCCGGCGTGAACAGCTCCTGAGTGCAGACACGCTGTTCGACCAGCTCACCTTCGAGAATTTCAATTTCCACGAACTCGAAGTGGTGGTTGAGATCATCTATGAAGCTGACTTCATGGACGTTTTTCAGGTGCGGGGCGTCGCCCGGCAGAAGCTGGGCCATTACTACAAGCCCATCGTGCAGCGCGAGGAAATCGTGTTTCATTATCTGGGACAGGACGGAGTTGCGCGGGACACGATTGTCCATTTTTCCACTCCTCCGGACCAGATCGAAAACACGACGGCCATTTGGCGACTCAAGCTGCAGCCCTTCATACGCTGTCAGATTCAGACCACCATTGTTCCCCGGGTCGAGGACAAGCGATTGCGTACGGACAGGCCGGATTTTGCTCAGAGTCTGCGTTCGCGACGGGAAGCTTTCGCTGCCTGGGAATCGCAGTCCACGCACTTTGAGTCCAGCAACAGTATCTTTAACCAGATGATTGGCACCTGCAAAGGCGATTTTCACGCTTTGCAGATACCAGAGGCTGGAGAGCACGTCATCGCCGCCGGCATTCCATGGTTTGCCACCCTGTTTGGCCGCGATTCGATCATCGCCGCGTATCAGTCCTTGCTGCTGAATCCCAAACTGGCGGCCGAGACCCTGCGCGTGCTGGCCCGCTATCAGGGCAAAGAAAAAAATGACTGGCGCGACGAAGAGCCGGGAAAAATCCTGCATGAATATCGCGAAGGCGAGATGACGCGAGCGGGAGAAATACCCTTTGGCCCCTATTACGGCTCCGTGGATGCCACCCCGCTCTGGCTCATCCTGCTGTGCGAAACCTTCAACTGGACCGCCGATGAACAACTGGTCCGGGACATGCTGCCGCACGCATATCGAGCGCTCGAATGGATTGATCAGTGTGGTGATCTCGATGGAGACGGCTTCATCGAGTATCTGCGGCGCTCGCCCCTGGGCCTTGAGAACCAGGGGTGGAAAGACTCCTGGAATGCCAATCTGCATCGTGACGGCGAAGTAGCGAAGCCGCCAATTGCGCTATGCGAAGTTCAGGGCTACGTTTATGACGCGAGATACCGCATGGCCTCGCTAATGCGCACTTTTGGCGACATCAAAACCGCGGACCGGCTGAAGAAAGAAGCGGCGGAGATGGCCAAACGCTTTGAAAAGGCGTTCTGGATGCCGCAGCACGGGTTTTATGCCATGGCCCTCGACCGTGAAAAACGTCAGCTTCAGGTAATCGCTTCCAACGCAGGGCATCTTTTGTTCACGCGCATGTTGTCGCAGGAGCGGGCCCGCGCCGTGACGCAGCGCTTCATGCAGCCGGATATGTTTACCGGCTGGGGCTGGCGGACCATGTCGCGCGATGAGCGCGTGTTCAATCCGCTCAGCTACCATCGCGGCTCGGTGTGGCCGCATGACAATTCCATTGCCGCCCACGGCATGGCGCTCTATGAATTTCGCGAACCGGCAACCCAGGTGTTTACCGCGCTCTTTCAGGCCGCACTGAATTTTCGCGACTACCGCCTGCCGGAGCTGTTCTGCGGAATCGAGCGCCGGGAGTTTGACGAGCCGGTCCAGTATCCGGTTTCCTGCTCGCCTCAGGCCTGGGCTTCCGGCGCGGTCTTTCTGCTCATGACGTCAGTTTTAGGTATTCGCCCCAGTGCTCCCCGCAAAGAGCTGACGATTGTGAACCCCACGCTGCCCGAGTGGCTCGATTCCCTGTGTGTCCGCAATCTGCGGGTGGGGAACAGCCGGGTTACGCTTGATTTCACCCGCCGCGGCGACAAGACCTTCTGCAACGTGGTGGATATTGAAGGTGACAAGCTGCTGGTGAACATCTCATTTAAGAAGAGATAACGGTTGGTACATGCTGATTCCGGTCCAGGAGCGACCACTCATTGCCATTTCTTCTTTTCCCATTTACATTCGTCTGTCGCGAGTATTTCAGGAGGGAACACACATGGCAATCAAAGTACTTATCAAAAATAACGGACCGTACGTGGTAAGCGGCGATCTGAATGAACTGGAAATCACCGATGCCGAGGGCAAAAAAGTTGATATCAGCGGGAAGCCGGCAGTCGCTCTGTGCCGCTGCGGCGCTTCCGTGAATAAGCCGTTCTGCGATGGCACGCACTCAAAGATCGGCTTCCAGGCAGCTGAGGCTGCCGTCCAGACCTCAAAGGCATAAATAACCAGGCAGGTAATTCAGGGAGAGGCGGAATCCAGGCCTCTCCTTATTTTTTGGCCGTTTATTCTGAATTAAGACCTTCATTGTTTGGCCCTGCAAGGTCGTCGTCACATCGTTCGTTCACTCAGAATCGCACTACTTGCCACGGCGCGACGCTCAACCGAGAACTCACCAAACTTCGTCTATAGAGCGAGCCGTAGTCATTGGGCCAGGGACAATTGATTCGCTGAGCCGGCGTCCATTGCGACTCGTGCTCACAAGCAGCCCCCATTTCCGCGCTGGCCCTAAGGCCTGCAGATTTGACAGCCCCGCGACAACCAATTGCATCGCACTACCTGCGAAATGTGCCTGCTCAGGCGAGTTTTATTCTGAGCACACTTCCCCAAACAGTGAGCGGCGCTCAATTGCGACTCGTTGTCAACACAATTGAGGAACGTTAGTCAACTTAAGAAGATGAGAAGACATGCACCCGGAAGGCACTAAGAACGCCATGGGAGGTCGAGCAGCCCATTCCTTTTAGAAAACAAAGAAGATCAGACAAGGAGGATCCAATGGTTACTCAGAGCTTAACTGACGAGATCAAAAAGCGTTCCGCGTGGAGCATTTTCATGGGCGTCGTTACCGCACTCCTGGGCATGTTCCTGATTGCTTACCCTCTGGCCACGGCCACGATCACAACCTTCCTCTTCGGCTGCGTATTGATCCTGGTCGCTGCCGCGCAGTTCGTTTTTGCGCTTCATTCGCAAACGGTTGGGAACTTTTTTTTGAAAGTTCTTTTGGGCGTGCTTTATGGAATCGCCGGTATTGTCCTGGTGTTCTTTCCCATATCAGGCGTGGCGACTCTGACTGTGCTCCTTGGATTATTGCTTCTGGCTTATGCGGGGGTGGCAACAGCAACGGCGTTCCAGATTCGACCGAGCGAAGGATGGGGATGGTTCCTGTTCGATGCCGCCACCGCACTGTTGGCGGGAATCCTGATTCTGGCGAGATGGCCCACCAGTTCCATTTGGGCAATCGGTACGCTCGTAGGCGTGGCAGTGCTTGTGGGAGGAGTCTCCAGAATCATGATTGCCGCAAAAATACGGAAGGGCATTGGACTGGTTAAAGGCGAGATCAGAAAAGCAGCATAGGCGTATGAGCCGTTAGAAGAGCGGAACACACGCACCCAATTGTTTGCGTTGGCGTGCGAACGTACCTGGAGTCGGGATCATGAGAGATTTATCAGCCGGCGCCCTCTTAACCTGCGCAACTCTTTCGTGCATGTAACAGGGCCCGCGACAATCAAAAGATCAGACAACACTGAAAGGAGAACAATCATGGCACAACTTATCGTTGTTGGCTTCAAGAAAGACATGAACCGTGCATCGAGCGTACTCAACCAACTGTCGACAATGAACTACGACTGGACGGTCGATCTCCACGATGCAGTTGCGGCCTATCGTGATTACAACGGGAAGCTGCGCGTCGACCAGAGCTACCAAACAACCACGGGCGAAGGCGCTGCCTGGGGCGGCCTGTTCGGCTCACTGATCGGGCTCACACTCGTAGCCGCCGCCCCGCTTACCGCCGGGGCGAGTGCGGTGGCGGCAGGGACACTCGCAGCGGGGGCTGTCGGCGGCGCCGTACTTGGTGCGGGGATGGGCGCCATCGACGCTTCCTGGTGGAAGAATGAATTTGGTATTCCCGACGAGTTTGTCAAGCAGGTCGGGGCGATGATTCAGCCCGGCGACTCAGCGATCTATGCGCTTTTGCGCACAGCCAATCCCGACAGAGTGGCGGAAGAGTTCCGCGGCTACGGCGGGACCATCCTTAGCACCACTCTAAGCCGGGACCAGCAGAAGAAGGTGGAAAACGTTTTGGGCGGCAAGGCAGCCTAAGCCATCTTCGCGGTCATGAAAAGACGGAGAAATCCGTAAACACTGAAAAGGAGCGAGAGCATGAGTGCCCAGAATGTAACGACAAAAGCATACGAAGAGAAGATAAGCGCACAGTTGCAGCAAGCCAAAGCGCAGCTCGGGGAGTTCGAAGCCCGTGCCAGGGGCAAAGCGGCGCAGGCGGAGATTGACACCATCAACCGTTTGAAGATGAAGCACGAGGAGATCGATAAAAAGCGCCAGGAGCTGAAGGTAGTTGCTGAGGCGAAGGTCGACCAGATCAAGGCTGAGATCGACGCCGAAGTGGCCAGGCTGAAAACCTCGCTGGCGGACCTCGCCACGAAGCTCAGGATTGAGCCGCGCAGGAAAGCGGGCTGAACACGAGCTAGACCATTTTCGGAATCGATTGGGATGGATAGCCACAATGCTGAAACCAGGCCAGAGCATTGTCCTGGGTAATAGAAGCCAAAGCCTGAGTGATGGCTTGCTCCAGGGTTTCCAAAGTACGAGCCTTGATGGCGCGCAGG
>DASSEH010000305.1:0-3916 GCA_035695325.1 Candidatus Angelobacter sp. | reverse complement strand
ACCGAATAGATGATTGGTGGAGCACAAGCTGCCACTGAGTGATTCACGAAGAAACGCGAGTCCTGGTCTTATGCAAAACAGGCAATCTCCGCGAGAGCGAAATGGCGCTTCTTTTCGAACCAAAGCGTCCCAGCTCTACTATGCCCTTGACAACGCCGTCGTTGTTATAGACAAGATGACAGATATGTGCTGGACATATTTGTAGCCTCAGGGTGTTCTCTGCAAACTGTTTCGTGCGAACGCCCTGACGCAGCATGGCAACACATGCAGTATCGGGATCTTTCGACTTCGCGCCGGTCATCCACTTAGGGCAATATTTCTCCACGCGCTCCGCTCAAGATGACAGATGCGTGCTGCATTTTAACGCCTTCAATAGCGAGCGCAAATATACGGAGAAGCTGCGGTACATCCATCGCAATCCGGTAAAGCGGGGACTGGTAGCCTCGCCTGAACTATGGCAGTGAAAAAATGCGGGTGCCGACCGTCGCGGTGCAGGTACTCGTGAGCAGAGATGTCCTCGAAATCCCTATTTTGAATTTGCCGGGCACTCAGCGGGACGGCCTTCCAGGATCACACCTGTCTCGTCGGTAAACACGCTCACACCACAATCCTCCGTTTTCTCCCGAATGGACAATTGGTATGAACTGCCATCCGGCAGTACCAATAAGCGCAGGCGGTATCCAGGAAGAGGATCGGTTTCGGATTCGAGGTTCTTTGGCGATATAGTGAACTCGTGCCCATTCGTTTCTTTTAACTGCCCTGAAACAATAAGCGTGTGGTAGTCGGCATAGTGGCCGTTACTGAATTTGTATTGTGCCTCGGCGACGTTAATCAGCCGGGCCATGAAGGTGGCTTCCCACGGCGCAGAGTGATTTTCCGTATCACTCTTATTGGCAGGTTCCGTCGCGCGCCTGAGCGAAATCACCGGATTGAACCCACTGGCACCAGGGCTGTCTTTCATGATCTGCTGTTCCGCCTGCCGCTTTTCATCGGTCAGGATCAGAACCAGCAGGGCCCGTTGCGTGCCCTGGAGCATGAATTTAGCGGGGACGGCTTGCAAGCGAGAATCCCCGTCCCACGTAAAACCAAGATCGCTCCCCCATACTTTCAAATCAATAAGCGGGGATTCGTCTGCCGTCTCGTGGCTTCCGGTAATTGCACCCCTGCCAATCACCCTCATCCTGAAATGTGTGGTTGTTCCGGTCAGCTTACCGTTATTTTCCCGGAACCTCAGTACCAAATACGGGGCCTCACCGGGTAGCTTTGCCTCCCATGTTCCAACGAATGCCTGGAGAGGATCGTACGCCGCGACCTGGTGCGATGGCGCCAGGCCCATGAGAAGTGTGAACGTCGCGATTTTGGCCCATGGGAAATTCATGCAGTATTATCCGGGAAATATTGTACTCCCGGGAAACAGGGTTTTGTCCCAGTTGAATTTGTGATGGGCTGTCTGAATAAGGGCCGGACAAGGTGTGGCTCCAAATTCGTGATTCCGCGTGGCTCACACAAGTTTCGCCTAAAGATCCCGAGAATATTCAGGACATATTTGTAGCCTCAGGGTGTTCTCTCCAAACTGTTTCGTGCGAACGCCCTGACACAGCATGGCAACACAGGCAATCCGGTAAAACGAGGACTGGCAGCCTCGCCTGAACTATGGCAGTGGAGCAGCTTTCGCTACTATTTGCTGGGAGAAGAAGGCGGGTCTGTGTTGGGAGTTATCGTGGGTCCCACCCTTTCGCCCGCGAAAGGGTAGGGCACCCCGCTTTGTTGTGTGGGATAAAAATTTAAAATGCCGGCCACTTGTCCCTCGCTTGCGTGCAAATAATTTTCTTTTCCTGCGAACTTTTTCGCCACATATCCCGAAGTAGATGACAGAGGACAGGAGATAAAGCCAAAGGCCATGCATGTCTGAGAAGCACGAACTCTGGGAACAGATTCATCGTGGGGACGCGAAGGCGTTTGATACGTTCTACGCGGAGAGCGCAGCTCGTCTGCAGCGCTTTTTGCGGCAACTTGTGGGCAGCCCGCAAGTTGCCGAGGACATAAGCCATGAGACATTTTTGCGGTTCTGGCGGCGCCCCAGCGAGTACTGTCCGGAGAAGGGTTCTCCGCAGGCCTATCTGTTTGGCATTGCGCGGAAGCGGGCCGCGGAGTGGTGGCGTCAGCGCAAGCCGGAAGAGCTGGACAAGCCCCTGTCGAGAGTCCTGGACGATGGGGACGCGATAGCAGACGCGACATTGAACGCAAACCAGAACATTGCTGTATCAGGCGCCACGGTCGAGGACTGCTCTTTAATAGGCGATGCTTTTTCACGGCTTGAGCCGGACCAGCGCGCGTTGCTGTGGCTGCGCGAAGTTGAGGGCCAGTCCTACGCAGAGATGGCCGGGATTCTTGATATTCCGGTTGGCACGGTGCGATCGCGATTACATGCCGCGCGCGCGGAACTGCGGCGCATCTGGCACAGCGCGCCGCCTGAAGCTGAACCAGAAGATTGTGAAAACGGCGAAATGCAAAAGAAAGGAGGGCTGACCCGATGACAAATCTCAGGAGCGGAGCCGGCTCCAAATCGGCAATGTGCCTGCAGGCTGCTGAGTTCATTTCCGCCCTCTGCGATGGGGAGAGCATTCCACGCGAGGTGGCGCGGCACATTGGGCAGTGCGATGTTTGCCAACTACTGCTGCAAGATTACATCCAGATGGGGGTGGAACTGAAGCGGCTGGCGAGCGCAGAAGCGCCTGCCAGGGTAAAGCCAGTTTCCTGGACGAATGAACGACGTTCGAAATTCAACCTATGGAAAATATGGAGGGAAAGCATGCGGATACCCAGAGTTGCATTTGCCTTGATGGTGGTGGTGATTGCAGTATTGTCATTCAGGATTGCCAGCGTGCACGCAACGGGAGCGCGGCAATGGCTGCTGATGCATGTGTGGGACGAAAACGGAAAAGAACAGGCCAAATTGATCACAGGGTTTGCTCCTGACGAGAAAAGCCCCAATCCAACAATTATGATCGCGGTCCCCAGGGGAACTCTTGGATTAAATATCGTTCTTTTGGGAGAGAGTGAAGGCGCGGCCAACCTCGGAATCCGCGCCCTCTATTTTCCCCCGGATGCAGACAAGAGCAAGCAACGGGAGCAGCTGCGCAGTGCACCGATGAAGGAGATAACCTGCGTCCCTGGGCAAAAGACGCCATTGGTGGTTGAAGGCTATGGCTCCATCGAAATAGGCGCCGAAGTGCTGGAGAAGCTTCCTGAAGGGGCCGACCCCAATAAGCGAACACTCTTTCCGCCGCAAGGAAGCCTGAATGTAAGTGGACCGCTGGTATTGCTGAATGAAGACAAGGTTGTAAGCAAAGCAGTGGCAGGCGCGGGCCAAATAGCGGCAGCCGACGGATATTTTGCTTTGCGCGCACCGGGGAATGGACGATACGTGTTTGCCGCAAGGCCGTTCGATGGAGCGGTTGAGGGCCAATTGAACTTCAACCAGATCCAATTCAAGCTGGATGGACAGAGCTATTTGCTGCTTGCGGGTTCTCCTGTGGCACATGACTCCCAGCAGCAGATGTGGGTTCGGCATGATTTGGAGTCCGGGCTGCAAAAAGCTTCAGGAACAAAACCAACCGTGGAGTTTGGGCTGCTTTCCAGTCTGGCAAAGAAGTAATGAACGTTCAGTGCCGTGTAAGCATTTCCACGCATCATTTGTGCCGAAACAGGAAACGGGTCGCAGCTGAAGCTGCGACCTACCCACCGCGGCTGAAGCCGGTATTGTCGACAATCCTGTGCAAACTGGCACATAGTTGACATTTTAGACCGGGCACATAGTTGACACTTTATAGGCTCGGGGTTGAGGGTTGTGGCTGTTGGTGGATGACAGCCGTAGCAGCCGTGGGCAGTGGGAATATGGGAATCTCCTGGGGGT
>DASSEH010000304.1:0-50957 GCA_035695325.1 Candidatus Angelobacter sp. | reverse complement strand
AACCTCCGGCAAGCCAGTTCCGGCTTACGCGTAATCCTCAGAGCCGCTTCACAGTTCGCCGAATCCGTGCCTATCATTGCCCAAATATCTTTGTGAACTCATCCCCTGCCCATATGCTGTCCCTGTTCAGAGTTTCCCTAGTGAGCATTGATGACTTTGAAAGTCATCATCTTCGCATGTTGCTGAATGAGATTTTTGGTGAAGAAAACTTCATAGCTCAACTTGTGTGGGAAAAGGGGCGCAAAAATGATGCCAAGCTGTTCTCGGTCGGACATGAATATATAACAATATATGCTCGATCAAAGGCTACTCTTAGAGACGACAAAACGATTTGGCGTGAGCCAAAACCTGGAGCTCAAGAGATTTGGGAAGAGTATAGCCGGTTGAGAGAAAAATATCCCAAAGATGACAGCGCGATTGAAGCCGAGCTAACGTCATGGTATCAAAGCCTTCCTAAAGGACATCCAGCGAAGGCTCTCTCCAGGTATAAGCGTGTTGACGAATTCGGCCCCTGGAGAGATCGTGATATTTCTTGGCCTGGAGGTGACGGCCCTCGGTATGATGTGCTTCATCCAAAAACCAAACAGCCATGTAGGGTACCAGAGCGTGGATGGGGATTCGCCACATCTGAATCGATGCAAAGGCATATTGAAATCGGCCTTGTGGTATTTCGCGAAGATCATACAAATCCTCCAATTCAAAAACTGCATCTCAAGCCACGCTATGAAGAGCTTGAAAGTGGCCTCAATGCCAACCAGGCTGATAATGAGTTGCCTTTTGATTCAGAAGATGAAAATGACGATAATGAAGTCGGCCTTCAGGTAATGGGAAGTTACATATACAAGCAATCCCAAGTTGCCGTGAAATATCTCAAGGCATTAATGGGAGCCAAAGTTTTTGATAATCCCAAGGACCATGAAATTCTTGCAAGATTAATTCGTTACTGTACCTCGGACAATGATTTAATCGTTGATTTTTTTGCCGGATCAGCTAGCGCTGCAGAAGCGGTTCTTAATCTAAACCACACAAACAAAAACAGTTTACGTCGTTTTATTTTGGTGCAGTTGCCTGAGCCAACACGTCGTAGAAAAGCGAATGGCGGCTATTATGAGACTACAGCCTACAAAAGAGGCTATAAGACCATAGCCGATGTATCTAAAGGCCGTATTCGCCGGGTGATTGCAAAGTTAAGACTGGAAAAAGTCGATAAATTCGATTTTGCCAGTAATCAAGAAGAAGATCTTGGTTTTAAGATTTTCAAGTTGTCACAGCCAAATATCCAGCAATGGCCCATTGACGAAGAGAGTGATCCCGAATCCTACACGCAGAAGCTTTCCCTGTTTAACGATCCACTGATTCCAGGATGGAAGCCGGAGAATGTGATTTGGGAAGTTGCATTACGCGAAGGGTTCAGCCTGAACACGGGCTTTGCATCAAAAGACCTGCCGAACGGTAATAAAGTTCATGAAGTGACCGATCCGGACACAGGGCAACGGTTCCTGATTTGTCTGGACGATCAGATTCGCGCCGATTTTGCCAAACACTGCGAACTCGCCCCAGACAGCCTGCTCGTATGTCGTGACGTAGCTTTGGACGATTCGGCTGCCGCCAATCTGGCGCTGCAGTGCCGCCTTAAAACAATCTAGGAGACGAAAAGTGCGCCTACAGTTTGACGGCAATCAGGCCTACCAGTTGCGCGCGATTGAATCCGTGGCCGATCTTTTGCGCGGACAGCCGCGCCGAATCGCGGAATTCAGCCTGACGGATGCCGGCTCCATGTTTGGTCCGGTGGTGAACCGGCTGGACCTGAACGAAGAAGAGTTGCTGGCAAATTTGAAGACGGTACAATCGCGTAATGCGCTGGCGCAGGACGCTGCCCTGCAGGTAATCGAAGAGACCATTCGCACCGTAACCGGCAATCAACAAATACGCTTCCCTAATTTCTCCGTGGAGATGGAGACGGGAACGGGCAAGACTTACGTCTATATCCGCACGGCACTGGAGTTGAACCGCCGTTACGGGCTGCGCAAATTCATTGTGGTAGTGCCCTCGGTGGCGGTGCGTGAAGGCGTAATCAAATCGTTGAAAATCACGCAGCAGCATTTGCGGGCGCTGTATGACAACGTTCCTTACCGATATACGGTTTACGACTCCAGGAGCATTGCCAAGGTCAGGCAGTTTGCCACCAGCGACTGCGTGGAACTGATGGTGATGACGATTGACTCATTTAATAAAGAAGACAACGTTATTCGCCAGAGTACCGATCGATTGCAGGGAGCCACACCGCTATTTCTTGTGCAGGCGGCCCGGCCAGTGCTGATTCTGGATGAACCGCAGAACATGGAGAGCGAAGGGCGCATCCGAGCGCTGGCTTCACTCGACCCGCTGTTCGCGCTGCGTTATTCGGCAACACACCGCAATCCTTACAATCTGGTTTATCGGTTAACGCCGCTTGAGGCCTATCGCCAGGGGCTGGTGAAGAAAATTGAAGTTGGATCGGTGATGAAAGAGGACGATTTCAACCAGGTGTTTGTGCGCGTGGATGAAATCCGCACAGCCGCGAAAACGGTACAGGCGAAAATTGCTGTTCACCAGCGTATGGCCAATGCGGGCGTGAAAGAGAAAGCATACCTTTTTAAACCTCACGTTTCCCTGGAAACAAAAACCAAAAGACCCGAGTACGCAAGCTTTGTGATTGACGAGATCGATGCCAGGAACCAGGTGGTGAGGTTCCAGAACGGGATTGAGCTTGCCGTGGGGCAGACACAGGGCGGCGACCAGGCTGCATTGTTTCGCGAGCAAATCCGCTACACGGTGCAGGAGCATTTTCGCAAGCAGCAGCGGTTCAGGGAAGCGGGTATTAAGGTTTTGTCGCTCTTCTTTATTGACCGGGTGGACAACTTCCTGGGACAGCCACCGCCGGAAAAGGGAGCGGGGAGCCCTGACGGACTATATCCGGGCATTATCCGTGACCTGTTCGATGAAGCCTTTGATGAGTTCAAGGCGAAATACCCGGATTTTGCCGCTAAGAATGCAGCCGAAGTCCGGGCGCATTACTTTGCGGAGAAGAAACGCCGGGGCGGGGTGAGTGAATTTATTGATTCATTTTCAGGCCAGAGCGCGGAAGATCGTGCAGCCTATAACCTGATTATGAAAGACAAAGAGGGCTTGCTGGCCCTAAGCGAGCCCGTGTCTTTTATTTTTTCGCACAGCGCCTTGCGCGAAGGCTGGGACAACCCCAATGTCTGCCAGATATGCACGCTAAACCAGACAGTTTCAGAAATGAAGAAGCGCCAGGAGGTAGGCCGGGGCATGCGGCTGGTGGTAAACCAGAAAGGCGAGCGCATTGCCGATGAAAAGAGCAACATTCTGACGGTTATTGTGAATGAGAGTTACGAAATATTTGTTTCCACATTGCAGGCAGAGATGGAAGATGCATTCGGCAAAGAAGGCGCTGCGCCAAAGCCAGTGAATGCGCGGCAGAAACGGGTTGCAAAGCGAAAGCCGCTGGAAGAACTGCCACAGGAATTTATTGATTTGTGGAACAAAATCAAACTGAAGACGCGCTACCAGGTCACGGTAGATACGGAAAAGCTTATCGGGGATGTGGTTGCTGTACTTGACCGGCTGAAGATCGATCCGCCGAGGATTGTAGCCTCACGTGCAGAGATTGTCGCGGATGCAAAGGAAGACCGGCTGGACTACCGTTATACGGGAGGCCGGACGGTTGCGACACTTTCAGGAAGGCAAGGCACGCCGAACATTGTGGAGATGATGGAAGACCTGATTTCCCATATTACTCCGCCGGTGAAGCTTACACGCAAGACGTTAACGGAGATTATTACAAAGACACAAATCAGGCGGGCGGCGCTGGAGAATCCACAGGAGTTTGCTTTGCAGGCTACACGGATTATCCGGGAAAAGGCCCTGCAACAGCTGGTGGATGGAATCAGGTATTTCAAAGATGGCACCTGGTACGAAATGACGGAATGGGTGGAAGAAGAAGAAACCGTATCAGAGCGGCTGGTGGCCACCGATAAATCGATTTACGACCATATTGTTGTCCAGTCAGAGCAGGAGCGGCGATTTGCCGAGCGCCTGAAGAAGATGACCAATGTCGATATTTTTGTGAAGCTCCCCAACTGGTTCAAGGTGACTACGCCTGTTGGCCAGTACAATCCGGATTGGGCGCTGGTGATGGAACAGCGCGATGAATTTGGCGAAGCTGGTCCCAAGCTCTATCTCGTACGTGAGACAAAGAGCACCACTGTGGCGGATGAGCTGCGCGGAACGGAAAACCAAAAAATTCATTGCGGCGAACAGCATTTTGCGGGTGCGCTCGGCGTTGATTTTCGGACTATGACACCGGATGGAGATTTGCCTTAGGCTGCGGCCTAATAACAGAAACGCAATAAGGCAGATTATTTCTGTCGCTGCGCGCATTCGCGCTGCGCTCCGGCCTGCGGCAGTGCGGTGCGGGGAATTCTTTTGTTTACCCAGCACTTTGCAACTTCGGCGCTTTGCGCCGCAGTTGCACGTGCTGGGCAAAGTTCGGTCGTCCCTGCGGGACTGGAATTTGGCGGACCGCGGCGTTTTTTTTGTAGAACACATCTCATCAATGGGATTTCTGGCGGGACTGGAATTTGGCGGTCCCGGAACTGCTGCCAGCAGGTGGAAAAATGGCTGAGCAAGCATGGGGGAACAACATGGTCCGAGAGCGGTGCCATGGCTAACCTGCCTGCTGTTCTGGCCCAAAAAGCAAGCGTCCTGCAACTGTTACGCTGCAGGACGCCCGGGCAGCCCTCCCCCAGAACTGCCGTACCACCGAGACTGAGTGTATGGCCAGGTGGACGGTTCGTCCATATCACTTTAGTAATCTCTTAATAATTTCTAATCAAAAAATTGGCACACGGTCCGGCCCGGTCCGGCACTGAATCTTTATGTGCACGAAAACATCCAATCGTCTGGTACGATATTGGACGAATTCAAGTCCACCAGCTTGGCTTTTGGAGAAGGGGAGTAATTTTTATGGCGGGCAAAACAACGGAGTTTATTACAGAAATCACCGACGCTAACTTTGATCAGGCAGTTCTGAAGAGCGATCAGCCGGTCCTGATTGATTTCTGGGCGATCTGGTGCGGTCCGTGCAAGATGCTTGCGCCCGTGGTGGACGAAGTTGCCGCTGCCTATTCCGGCAAAGTGAAGGTCGGCAAAATGGATGTGGACAGCAACCCTGTCACGCCCCAGCGCTATGGGGTTCGGGGCATCCCCACCCTGCTCATTTTCAAGAACGGGCAGGTCCAGGAACAGATTGTGGGTTACGTAGCCCGCGAAAAGATTGAAACCGCGCTGAACAAGCACCTGAGCTAAGTTATTCAGTAAAGGCAGCTTGCGGTATCCCTGGCGTGACTTTGGGACAAGATTTACAGGCAAGCCCCGAGGTGCTCCCATACCCACAACGGAATCAGTTTTGGTGCAAGTTCCGGATTATCAGCCGGCCAACTGGCCTGCTGAACGCTCCTGCTGGGCGTGTGACCAGCTGGAGCGCGGCCATGTGCTGTTTTTCGGTGCCGCGCCCTTCGATTTTCCCCAGGAAGACCGCGAGTTTCTTCTCTCGCAGCGACAGACCGGCTCGCCCTTCCATAAAAACATCTCTTACCGGCCCACTCGCGACCTGCTGAAAGGCGCCTCGGCGGATTCACCCGACCGCACGCGGATGCATGGCATCATGCGGCATTTTTCCCGCGAGATTGTGGGCTTGGTGAACACCCTGCTCGCGCCTTATGCCGGCAAACTCATGCTCGACTTTGCCAGCTTTCGTCCGCTGGAAGAGCGCGGGCGCGATCTTCCGCTGCACAAGCGCAACGATCTTCTGCATGTGGACGCATTTCCCACGCGTCCCACCCACGGCGGACGGATCCTGCGCGTCTTCATCAATATCAATCCTGAACAGTCGCGGATCTGGAACGTAGGCGAGCCGTTTCACGTCTTTGTTCCCCGGCTGGCGCAGTCGGAAAAGCTTGTGCCGCCCTATCGTAACGCCATCACGCGGGGCCTGGCGCATCTGGCGGGCAGCATGGGTTTGCCGGTGGCCGATCGTTCGCGCTATGACGAGTTCATGCTGTACTTCCACGACTGGCTCAAGGAGAGCACAAACTTCCAGACCAACTCGCCGAAGCAGGAACTGGCTTTTCCGCCAGGCAGTGTCTGGATGGTTTATACCGACGGTGTTCCCCATGCCGTGATGTCCGGGCAGTTTGCTCTGGAGCAGACCTTCATTGTGCCGCCCGAGGCTTTTATTACCCCGGAAGTTGCTCCTGTCCACGTACTGGAAAAAGTCACACGTATGGCGCTGGCGGGTTAGAGCGGCGCGCGCGGGCCGTGAGGGCCTACTGATTCACCGGAATCTTGATGATCTTCTTCTGGATCGCGTACGTCACCAGCTGGGCTTTATTGTGGATATCAAGCTTGCGCATCAGATTGAACTTGTGCGCTTCCACCGTTTTCACGCTCAGGCCGAGAATTACCGCGATTTCCTTCACTGAGTTTCCTTCGGCCAGCAGCTTGAGGATTTCACGTTCGCGGGGCGTCAGCGTGGACATGCGCGGCCGCATCCGTGTATCGCGCACGCGGGAGCGGAAGTCCTCCACCAGCTTGCCCAGCACCTGTGAGCTGAGATACTTGCCGCCGCGATAGACGTCGCGCACCGCGGTGAGCAGCTGCGGCGCCGGCGTATCCTTCAGCACGTAACCGGAAGCGCCGACCTCAAGACACTGCACCAGGTAGTCTTCGTCTTCATACATGGTTAGAAAAAGCAGCTTTGTCTCCGGGCGGTTTTTTTTGATCTGACGCGCGGATTCAAACGAGGAAAGACCGGGCATGCCAATGTCCATCAGCACAACGTCTGGCCGTGTTTCCCTCGCCTTTTCCACCGCTTCACCGCCATCCGAGGCCTCCGCGATCACCTCGAAATCGCTTTCGCTCTCCAGCAGGCGCCGGACACCCTGGCGAAAGAGCGTATGATCATCAACCAGCAGACATTTGATTTTTGGCATCGGAAAATCCTCTACTTCAATTCGACCTGGCCGCCCGCACCGCCGGCTGCAGCGGTGGCGGAAGTTCTCCTACAATTGCCGGTACTCCCACGGGAATCGTAATTTCAATCCGCGTCCCCTTGCCCTTGGCGGAGATCACTCGTGACACTCCTCCGAGCATGGCTACACGTTCTTTGATTCCTGCCAGGCCAAATGAGTGGCCACGAGAGTTGTTCCTTGTCTGAAATCCTGTTCCGTCGTCTTCTACCGCCACATGCACGGTTTCACCCTCTCGCTCCATCTGCACCAGGACATTGCTGGCATGAGCGTGCTTGGCCACGTTGTGCAGCGCCTCCTGCACCACGCGATAGATGGTCTGCTCGGTGTTGGGGGCCAGGCGGCCAACTTCGTCCGAAATCACCACCCGCGCCTTCACGCCGGTATTTTTTTGCAGGTCCTTGGCCTCCTTGCGCAGGGCGGCAAACAGCCCCAGCTCCTGCAGCACCAGCGGAGAGAGCTTGCCGATGATCCGGCGCAGACCTTCAATCGTCCGGTCCACCACCTGGATGGTCTCGGTAATCCTGGCGCGCAGCTGACGGCTGGAGGTCTCGCTCTCCATCATGCCCAGGTACAGGTGGATGACCATGAGCGCCTGGCCGGTTTCATCATGCAGTTCGCGGCTGATGCGCTTGCGCTCGTCCTCCTGTACCCGCAGCAGATGTGTGGAAAGCTCGGCAATGCGCTGTTCGCGATCGCGCAGGGCTTCGGTCATGCGGGCGCGTTCAATGGCCAGAGCGGTGCGGTCGCCAATGGCGCGCATCAGCTCGCGCTCCGTGGGCATCCATTCATACGGCTTGGGAAAGCCGAGTATCAGCACGCCGATGATCTCTCCGTTGGCCTTCAGTGGAACGCCCCACAGCGAGCGGGCGCGGCTGCGCAGGATGGGCATGAGCACTCCGTCGCTGTCACTGCTGGTATCCAAAATCATGTTGGATTCACCCGTGGAAGCAATGTTTCCGGCAAAGCCAATCCCGCTCTCGATCCGGAAATCCGCCGGCAACTCTGACTCCAGCCCTGACGAACTGGCAATGCTGAGCTGCGTGCTCTCCGGTTCGCACAGCAGGATCGCGCCCACAGATGCTCCGAATGTGGCGCACCCAATATCCAGCACTTTCTTGAGCAGCGCGGAAACATCGCCGGCCGCCAGCTCCGCGTCCAGCACGGCCAGCAGGGCGTTCGATTCCGTGGTCTTCGCGTCAAAATACGCGCCGGAAACAATCACGAACGTGAATGAAGAGAGCATTTCCAGCACGGCCCTGGCCTCGATTTCCCGCTCGGGAAACAGCCCGGCAAGATACGGATCGCAGGAAACCTGGAACAGCTCCAGTGCGCGCGCCACGGCGCGAGTGTCCACCTGCATCTTGGCCAGCCTGGTCCCGAAGTAATGCAGGTCGTCGAGAAAGGTGGCCATATCTTCATGAAATAAATGGGAGCATCCGGCAGTGAGCGTAATACGCTCAAGGGCCGCCAGCAGACGGCCATCAAAGCTGAATTCGGAGGCTAATTTCCCGCGCCACTGGTTGGTGATGTCCGCGAGATACGGGCCCAGCGCGCGGGCGACTTCCACCACCAGCTTGCGGGAGGATTCCTTGAACGGAGGTATTGCTGTCACTCTGCCACTTCCTGGGTACAGCTTGGTTAAGGAGGGGCGCTTCTTCTTAACTGCAAACTGAAAAAATTCAGAAACAGGCTCGTTAAGGCATTCTACCAGGAAATATTCGCCATGTGAACTAAATAGTTACTACATCTTTGGTTACGAGGGAAACCGCTTAGAAGCGCGCCCCGACCGCATTATCCGCGTACTGTAGCGGCCTCGGTCTCCTCCACGCGGATTCCCTCGCGGAAATAATCCAGTGAGAGCCGCAGCCCGGATTCCAGATCGATCTTCGGTTCCCAGCCCAGCAGCTCCCGCGCTTTCGTAATGTCCGGACGCCGCTGTTTGGGGTCGTCCACCGGCAGCTCCTTATGCACAATCGTGCTTTTTGACCCTGTGACTTTCAGCACCAGCTTCGCGCACTCCAGCATGGTGAACTCCGCCGGGTTGCCAATGTTCACCGGATCGTGAGTCTCTGCCGCCGCCAGCCGTAAAATGCCCTCCACCTCGTCGGACACATAACAGAAGCTGCGGGTCTGCAGCCCATTGCCGTAGACGGTGATCGGCTGACCGCGCAGCGCCTGGGTGACGAAATTGGAGATCACCCGCCCATCATTCAGCTGCAGGCGCGGTCCATAAGTATTAAAGATGCGCAGAATGCGCGTATCCACCTTGTGATAGCGAAAGTACGCCATGGTCACGGCTTCGGCAAAGCGCTTGGCTTCGTCATAAACCGAGCGCGGGCCAATCGGATTCACGTGCCCCCAGTAAGTTTCCTTCTGCGGATGCTCCAGCGGATCGCCATAGCACTCTGAGGTCGAGGCCACCATATATTTAGCGCGGTATTTGCGGGCCAGATCGAGCGAGTGGAAGGAACCGAGCGAACCCACTTTCAGCGTTTCGATGCCGTGCTCCATGTAGTCCACCGGGCTGGCCGGCGAGGCGAAATGGAAAATGTAATCCACCCGGCCCGCGTCATAAGGCAGGGTTACGTCCTGCTCCAGAAATTCAAAGCGCGGCTCGTTTTTGAGGTGGGCGATATTTCTGGTGCTGCCGGTAAGCAGGTTGTCCACGCACACCACCTGATGCCCGCGCGCCAGCAGCGCATCGCACAGATGGGAGCCAATAAATCCGGCCCCGCCGGTTACCATTACTCGCATGTCATTCTTCACATCGCTCTCCGATACGTCGCTTCGATTGTAATCCTCACGATTGGTCTGCCTCGGCTGTGCTCATAGGTTATGACTCATGCCCCGGGCGAAGCCGCCCCGCCACTCTGCCCTGCACTGCAATGGCTGATGCCGCGCTCCACCGCCGTACCTTCTTCATAATCATTCCACGTCTCGATCAACAGATACGGCGGGGCATTCTCCGTTCCATAATACTTGCGAAACACGCGCAGCCCGTCTTCAAAGGTCTTCCCGCAGCGATACGCTATTTTCCGGTTGAGTCCCCACGCCGCCTGTGAATCGTCAAAGCCTGGCCACACCGCGCCCACCGCGATCTTGTTTTGGAAGTGCGTGGTCATGTTCTTGTAGAAGTAGTCCAGATAATCCTCGCCCCAGTTGCTGCCGTCCGCCGCCCAGCCCCCTTTGCCCGGCTGCACCCAGGCATAGTACCCGTCGAACGCGCCGGGAAACTTCTCGTTCTGGTCTTTATAGATCAGCAGCGGCGGCTCAGCCCACGATTGCGTCTCCCGGCGCACGCGGTTCCAGTCCGTCTCCGCCGTCTTGGGGAAAATAAAGATCACCGGCCGCCCGCCATAGCGCAGATACGCCTCCCGCTCGCCTCCCGCCTTCGGGCCAATGTGCCGATCATAGAGATATTGCAGCTCCGTGATCACCACATCGGTAGTCGCCCCGCCGCGGTCGGCGGCTTCGTCATACTGCACCGCTACCTTGAATCCGCTCTCGTTCGCGGACCTGGCCAGCAGCGTCAGCGCCTGGTCTTCAAACGGCTTGCGCTCTCCATACCAGTTCACTACAAATCCCTGAATGTTCAGCTCTTTGGCCCGAGCAATCTGCTGCCGCAGCACCACCGGATCATGGCAGGAATACCCCACGTTAATGTGCTCCCCATTGCCAAACCACGGCTGATAAATAGCCAGCAGCATCGGCGACCCCTCCGGTGCCCGCATCGCCACCAGGGACTGCTTCAGCCCCGGCCGCGCGCATCCTGTCTCAAATAAATGGCCCAATACCACGAATAAAAAGACCATCCAGCTTCCGCAAACCGGCAATCGCTTCATAAAGGCATATCCCAGCCTCTTTGGATGATCCAGCAGCAGGTCGCGTTGGACAGCCCGCAGGGTTGGGTTGCAGTAAAGCCCCGGAATGTTCCTGTCCACTCATTCGTGGCACGGATAGAACTTCCTGCCGCCTGTTTTTTGTGGCCTTATCCGCGTCTGTCCGCGTAAATCCGCGGTAAGGGGTTTTGTCAGCTATCCCCGGTCTGTTCTGTCAACCATCTGCCCGGTCTGTACCGGTCTGTACCGGGGTACCCCCCTCCCTGTTTTTCGTGCTTTTGCTGCAAACAAAGGTATTTATCTCCAATTGACCCAAGGGCCACGCTTGGGCGACCCAAGGGCCATCCAGCCATTGAACTTCATAACTGTTTGGCTGTTGGCCTATAGCCTGCAATGTTTAAACACCACAGCCAAAAGCTAAGGGCCAAAGGCCAATAGCTTCTTTTCAAACCCGCGCATGGTACCGTGATTTCCCCAAAGATCAACAACATTTTTTATGCGTTTACCTGTCTGGCTAAAGACTAAATCTGTGCGTGCCATCTGGCAGGTTTTTCAGCGTTCATCAGCGGTAATTGTCTGATTTGTTGTTGTAGCTGAGTTGCGCAATCGCGTGTTGATCGTGTATAGGTAATTTACCTCAGAACGAAATTAGCCCCCTTTCTGCCAATGTCAGGTATTGGTGCGATGTACAGGTGTGCCCAGAGTGCCAGTTATACAAACTTTATTTTTGTTGTTGCTACAGGAGAAGGTAATGATATTCCCACGGAGTGGAAAGGTTGCAGGTGTGTGTGCGGTAGTTTCCCGCCTGGCAAAGCAGGTTTTCGGCCTATGTGCGGTGCTGGTGCTGGTTTCAATGTGCGTTTGGGGGCAAAGCAACCCGAATCTGGAATCAGGTACGCATAATTTTGGCAGCTATCACGGCGGGGACATCGATACCGTGAACCTGGTGCACGGCGGCGTGGACTTCCACATACCCATCATTGCCTATCCGCAGCGCGGCGGCTTTGGATCGGTGGAGCACTTTTTTCAGAACAGCGGCAAAAAGTGGGGCGTGCAGCAAATTGCGCTGCCGGCGGCCGGGGGTGGGGTTAACCTGATTTATCCGTGGACGGCGCACGCCTTCACGCAAGTGGCGGGGCTGGACTTTATCGAAAACTCGGGCAGCGTGGTGGTGGGCCGGGCGCGGCAGGTCACCTACACCGGCCCGGAATCAGCGGATGTGGCCAGTGAAACGGACATCGACTACTGGGTAGGGCTTCCCGATGGCTCGGTGCACAATCTGAATTTCATCTCCAGTTCAGGAACCAGCACAGTGTATGCATCGACGGACACCTCCGGGTTCCAGTTCAAGCTGATTGCGGGCTCCAATCCCGATCACATCGATGATTCCGGCGTGCTGACGGACAGGCATGGCACCCACTACTACTATGCGCAGCTGGGTGTGCTGGCGAATAATACCGTCGCAATCACTGGGCAATGGCTGAGGGGAGGCAATTTTGTGGGCGAGCCCACTTTCGCGGCAGGCGATCCCTTGACTACAGTGAAGCAGTATAACGATGTGGCATGGCCGGCATCGATCGTGGACGCCAATGGGAATACGCTGTCGCCCGGCATTGGGGTCTCGCCAGGGCCTGACACGCTGGGACGGGCGGTATTGGGGCCTCCCGGAACCTGGCAGACAATTACCCCCAGCAGCGATTACAGCGGTTGTTCCAGTTCCATGGCCATCACCGCGGCCTCGCTGCTGAGTTTTCCCGGAATCAATGGCGGGAGCTATACGGTGAAGGTGTGTTATGCGTTGAAGACCGTCGCCACGGCGTTTTCTCAGCCTGCTGGCACCCCTAAAACCCAGCAGGCCCCAAGTAACTACATGCACGGACAGTGGATGGTGGTGGCCAGCATCGTACTGCCGGACCAGAGCCACTGGTCGATGGACTACGACAGCTACGGCAACATCACCAGCATCGTGAATCCGGCGGGCGGGCGCATCAGCTATCAGTGGACGGAGATTGCCCTTGGGGGCTGCAATGACGGCGTTTTCACCCCGGTAAGCCGGGCGGTGAGTTCACGCACGGTGTCAGATGGCGTCAGCTCGCAGACATGGCAGTACAGTTGGGGGCAGCGCCAGTCCGATGGCACGCTCACCAACATCGTCACTGATCCTCTGGGCAACGATACGGCGCATGTGATGGGCCCGCAGTCCGGGGTCACCTGCGCCTACTATGAGACAGAAACGCGCTACTACCAAGGCACACGCACCAACGGCACGCTGCTCAGGACGGTGGATACGGCGTACAGCAGCAACCAGGACGGCCTCCATTTTGTCGCAGACAATGTGGTGCCCACCACCATTACCACCACGCTGGCCAATGGCAAGGTAAATCGGGTGACCAGGCAGTATGATCCGGGCATCGCGGGGACCTTCGGCAACGTAACGCTCGAGACGGTCACCGACTGGGGCCAGGGAGCGCCCGGATTTGTATTGAAGCAGACCGCCACCACCTATCAGTGGCAGCAGGACGCCAATTACCTGAATGCCGGGCTGGTGGACCTTCCCGCCTCCGTCGTGGTGAAAGATGGCAGCGGCAACCGCGTGGCCGAGACCGACTATATCTACGATGAATCGGCTTATCTGACTGCTTATACAGGAACACTGCCGACGGGCACGCATGGCGTGCCTCCGTCCACGGTGCGCGGCAACCTCACCACGGTCAAGCGCTGGTTGAGCACCAGCAACAGCTTTGTCACGACCCACACCAACTGGTACGACACCGGCGAGGTCTATAAGCAGATCGACGCGCTGGGCAACACGACCACGCACAGCTACGATCCGGTCTATGACGGAGCGTATTCCACCAAAACCTGCAATGCGCTAAGCCAGTGCGTGAGCGGGACCTATGACTTCAATACCGGGCTGATCACCAGCTTCACCAATGCCAACGCCACCACCCAGGCCAGCGGGAACACGGCCGGGGACTCAGCCCATACCAGCAGCTACAGCTATGACAATATGTGGCGGCTGATCACGGGCCAGGCTCCGCCCGATCCGGCTAATAACAGTGCGCAGGCCCAGACTACCTTCACTTATTCGCCTGCCAATAACTTTCCGCTAAGCGTGCAGCGGCAGCACTCGATCACCGCTGGCCTCACCGATTCGGCCACCACATACTTCGATGCCCTGTTCCGTCCCAATCAGACACAGCACGTAACGTCCGGCGGAACCGTCACGGTCAACACCACTTATGACGCCCTGGGCCGGGCGAGTACGGTAACCAATCCCTTTTATTCCACCAGTGATCCAACCTATGGAACCACGCAGTCGCAATACGATGCTCTGGGCCGGGTGACGCAGGTCACAAAGCAGGATGGCAGCATCAGCACGGTTTCTTATTCTGACAACTGCACCACCTCTACCGACGAAGCGGGTAAACAGCGCCGCAGCTGCACCGACGGGCTGGGGCGGTTGATCGAGGTCGATGAGCCGGGCGATACCTATACCGGATCGAATGCCGCGGGCTCTTTCACCATCAATGGTTCGCTGAAGAGCCAGTCGGGGGTAGGCGCACACGGGGGCACGCAGGCCACGGGCCGAGTGCAGATCTGGAGCAATAATCCGAGCGGCGGCGATACCTCGATCGATGATACCAGCGAGCCGTGTCCGCCATTCCCGCGGCAGTGCCCGCAGATCTGGGACATGGGCTCGGTGAGTGTCACGATCAATGGCGCCACGGTGCAGACCAGCTACGGCCAGCTTGACACCACGTCCAGCATAGCCAGCAGGCTGGCAACGGCAATCAATGGCAGCGGGGTCAGCTCGCTGATAACGGCCAGCGCCTCGGGAATCAACATTAATCTGACGGCGAAGAACGCAGGCTCGGCGGGCAACGGCATCAGCGTGAGCTCCAGCTCAAGCACCTTCGATGCTGCCGATTTCGGCTGGCCGAGCTTTGGCGGCACCGTGATCGCCATGAGCGGTGGCACGGACTCCAATCCCGGCGTTACGGTGTATGACGCGGGTACGGTCACGGCCACGGTAGGTGGTTTCACCGCCAGCGCGCCGTATTCGCAGAGCGGCAACAGCACCGCCGCCCAGGTGGCCTCGGCTTTGGCCAGCGCGCTCAATGCCTCCAACTCGCCGGTCACGGCCAGCGCATCCGGGGCCACCATCTCGCTTACCTATAAAACGATTGGCGCGGCAGGAAATACTACAGCCAGTGTCGCCGCGAACAGTACGCAGACACAGTGGAGCTTCTCTCCACCCTCGTTCAGCAGCCCAGGAACCACGCTCGCCGGGGGCCACAATGCCGAGGGCGCTTCCCTCGACTTCAATTACTTTGTCACGCTGTACACCTATGACGCGCTGGGCAATCTGCTGAACGTCACCCAAAAGGGCGATCCCTCGGTGACCACGGCCAGCCAGTGGCGGGTCAGAAACTTTACTTACGATTCATTCTCCCGCCTGCTCACTGCGGCCAATCCAGAATCGGGCACGATCAGCTACGTGTATGACGCCAACGGCAACGTCCTGCAAAAGACCTCGCCCGCGCCCAACCAGACCGGCACGGCCACGCAGATCATTTGCTACAGCTATGACGCGCTGAATCGCGTTACCAGCAAGGCATACTCAGCACAGAGCTGCACCAGCGGCCAGCTTCCCTCGGGTACGGTCGCGGCGGTGAGCTACACCTATGACGCGGGGACCAATGGCATTGGCCATCTCACCAGTCTCACCGACCAGGCGGGTTCAGGCAGCTACAGCTATGACTTGTTGGGCCGCTTGTCGAGCGAGACGCGCGTGATCAACGGAATCACCAAGAACCTGCGCTACGCCTACAATCTTGACGGCTCGATTGCCTCGGTCACCTATCCCAGCGGCTCGACCGTCAACTACACGCCGGATTCAGCCGGACAGGTTCTCTCTGCCGTAGATACCGGCCACAGCATCAACTACGTGACCGGAGCCGCGTACGGACCGGACGGCCAGATTACCGACTTCATCAGTGGGCAATCCCCATCCTTTACCGGTATTGTGAATAGCCTGAGCTATAACCAGCGCTTGCAGCCCGTCAATATAGCAGCCGTGTCGCCGAGCGATCCCTCTCCCGCGACCAGCGCCACCGCCAGCGTCACCATAAATGGAGTTTTAAGGAATAGCTCTTTAGCTGGTCCGGATGCCGGTACGGTCTCGCTGACGGTGGGCAGCTTTGTCGCGACCGTCTGCTTTGGCAATAGCACCAACCCGGCGTGCAGCGGTCAGCCGGTGAACACCACGGCGGCGCAGGTGGCGTCCAATTTGGCCAGCGCGATCAATGTTGCAGCCTCCCCGGCCACGGCCACGGTGAATGGCGCAACGCTCAGCCTGGTATGGAAAGAAACCGGGGACGTGGTTGACGAAGTCGCGCCTCTGGCCACGATACATGATCAGCCCACGTACTTTTTAAGTCCGTCGTTCACCAGTGCGGCTACCAGCTTTACTGGCGGTGGGGACGGGACCAGTCCGAATATTTTGAGCATCAACTACGACTTCCATCTGGGTAACGGCGACAATGGCAACGTCTGGGGCATCACCAACAATAAAGACATAACCAGAAATCAGACGTTTACATATGACGCGCTCAACCGCCTGACCAGTGCGCAGAATGCCGGAACCGACTGCAGCAAAGCCACCCTCAACGGCAGGACAAAGTTTTGGGGTAACAGCTACAGTTATGACGCCTGGGGCAACCTGCTAAGTAAGACCCCAACCAAATGTTCTGCGGAAAACTTCACGCTCACGGCTGCGGTCACCAATCAGTTGCAGGGCTACAGCTACGACGCTGCCGGCAATATGACGCATGATCTGACCTCGGGCAGCAATTACACCTACGATCAGGAAAACCGCATCACCGGCGCCGCCGGATACACCTATACTTACGATGTGGACGGCAACCGGGTGGAAAAATCCAACGGGACGACCGGCACGCTCTACTGGTACATGACGCCGGGCATCGTGGCCGAGAGCGATCTCGCGGGCAACTTGCAGTCGGAATATGTGTTCTTCAACGGCCAGCGGGTGGCCCGCAGGGACTTATCCTCGGGCACTGTCGCGTATTACTTCTCTGACCATCTGAATACGGCTTCGGTAATCACCGACGCCACCGGCAACATCAAATCCGAGTCGGATTATTACCCCTGGGGTGGCGAACTGCAGTTCGCCAATAGTGATTCAAATCACTACAAGTTCACCGGCAAAGAACGGGACTCGGAAACCGGCCTGGATTACTTTGGTGCTCGTTATTACGGGAACACACTCGGACGCTTCATTACGCCTGACTGGGCGGCAAAGGCAACGGCTGTGCCATACACAGACTTTGCTGATCCGCAGTCACTAAACCTCTACACTTACGTGAGGAACATTCCCACCAGTAAGGCTGATCCTGACGGACACTGTCCCCAGTGCATAGCGATAGCAATCGAAATATACGAAGCCATAACGGTTGGCGAAGTTGCTACAGCTGCCGGTACTGGTGCTGCTGCTGGTACTGTCGCAGGCGTGGCTACGAACAACCCTTCGAGCCTAAATGTTCCTGTAACGGAACCAGGAGCCTATTCACTAGGCGTATACCTCGCACACAAGTACGATCCAGATTTTAAGGCCACTGCAATTAATTTGCAGAGTCAGACCAAGAGCGGGACGCCTGCGACTGCCGGTCAAGGAACTTCAGCGCCTCTTCCGAAGGAACTAGTAGGCACACAAGATGCCAAGAGCGCACCACAAGGAAATCGGCACAATAGCGGCCCTCTTGATCCATCTCATGGAGGTGTTGGCGATGCGGCGAAGGATTTCGATACGCTCACGGGCGGTAAGAGTGGACCGGCTCCAGCAGGCTCAACCTATCCACCCGGAACGCTTGTAGGCGATAATGGCATTGCGCTACGACCGGCTAGGGGTACCTCCGGACCTCGAATTGATATTCCGGCCAATGATACAAAGCCTCATGAGACGCTACACTATCCACCACCACCACCACCACCACCGCCACCGAAACCGAAACCATAGGAGCTGCCATGAACACTCTTACATTTATATGGGCGGGGCCAACGCCGCTCGTCCTAGAACTTAGCAAACCTATCAGGCAGATTTCGGTCGAGTTTGAGCCTCATGGATTGCCGATGTTTGTAACTCTGTGGAGAAAAGACGGTACTGGACTGAGATTGTCCTCAGACATGCGTGACGTTGCGGAACGAAAAGAAGTTGGACTGCTTCAGTTTGGGCATGTTTCCTCGCCTAAGGTCGGCGAGACTGTTGTGGATATTTCTTCGGCATTCAATGGCCCAAACACGGTGTTCAAGCTCGTCATTCATGAGTCGGGTGCAAGCGTGGAATCAGGCGTAGTTCTCAAAGCGAGCGATGATAGCGAGATAGTAGTTGTGGCTAGTGCCTCTCCTTATTTGCTTGCTCTGAGCGGGGTGTTGCCAGCGCCGTACACTTTCAAACCGGAGTATCCTCTTGATCGATACAGACGCATTCCCCTCACATGAGGCGGGCGTCCCGAACGGATAGCCAAACCTAGGGCAGACGAGGCAGCGGACCGATTCGGACGGGCTGGCTGGGCTGGTGGCCCACTCAAGCTGTTTTTGTTTGAGTGGGGCGTAGTGGCAAACATCACTCTCACGTTCGCGGTCAACAACCAGTAGCTACAGCTACGATGCCGCCGGTAACATGACGCATGATCTGACCAGCGGCAACAATTACACTTTCGATCAGGAAAACCGCATCACCGGTGCCGCCGGATACACCTACACCTACGACGCAGACGGCAACCGGGTGGAAAAATCCAACGGCACGACCGGCACGCTCTACTGGTACATGACGCCGGGCATCGTGGCCGAGAGCGATCTCTCGGGGAATTTGCAATCGGAATATGTGTTCTTCAACGGCCAGCGGGTGGCGCGCAGGGACTTACCCTCGGGGAATATTGCGTATTACTTCTCCGACACTCTGAAGACTGCCTCGGTAATCACCGACGCCACCGGCAACATCAAATCCGAGTCGGATTACTACCCCTGGGGCGGCGAACTTCAGTTCGCCAACGGTGATTCGAACCACTACAAGTTCACCGGCAAAGAACGTGATAACGAAACACAGCTCGATTATTTTGGAGCGAGGTATTACGGAAATGCGCTTGGGCGGTTCATCACGCCAGACTGGGATGCCAAACCCGCTGCTGTCCCGTATGCGGTGTTCGGCGATCCGCAGTCGCTGAATCTGTACACCTACGTGCGTAATGTGCCAACGACGGGCATCGACGCTGATGGGCATAAGGATTTACTGGACTTACTCAAACAAGGAGCTTGCAGTATAGGGATCAGCAGCGCGTGTGACCAGCCAGACCCAAAGCAGCAGCAAAACGACAAACAAAAGCTCATCAATGCTCAGGATAATGCGCGTGCTAATCCAGCATTCCAGAAAGACAACAAAGGGACAACTCACTGCAATCAGGCAACGTGCTACATTGTCAAAGCAGTCGGTGGACCGCTTGCTCCATTAACAGACAAAAATGGCAATCCACTGAAAGCAAATCAACAGGCAGAAAACCTGGCGAACTCTAAGGACTACAAAGAGGTAACACCGCAGGAGGCGCAGAAGATTGCTGACGCAGGCGGCTTAGTAGTTGTTGCTTATGACAATCCCGGAGGGCACGGCCACCTGACAACCGTTCGGCCAGAAGGTGTTCAGGGCGACGATCCGCCAAAGGGAGGAAAAGGACCGCTGCTAAACGACATTGGAAGCAAGGATCGCGTCCAGAATCAGAATTACGCCTTCAGGAAAGGTTCAGAAATACATTTCTACACACCCAAATAACAGTGAGGAGAAGATGAACAGATTAACGCTTTTCTTGTGCCTGTGCGTATTTGTATTGCCAGCAACAGCGTACGAATCTACAACGAAATACGATGGGCACTGGTGGAAGGCGCTTTCAGCAGATGAGCAGGTTGCATTCGTGTCCGGCTATTACGATTGCTTTATTTACGATGCACGTGGAACCGAGTATTCAGATGACTCTCTGATCCAGGAGACGAAAAAAGTTTCTGAATATTACAAATCACATTCTGGCTCGGAGGATGATCTCATCATTCAAGTGTTACACAGGCTGAGCACTGGGAAGCGCCATTCAGGCTGGAAAGCTGAGAAACACGGAGAGAATGACGGCGACTACTGGCGACAGTCAAGCCATTCAGAGCGGGACGCATTTGTGCGTGGATATATTGTTTGTCAGACCACGCATCTGCACGCAAGATTCTCCAGACCAATAAAGACTTACGTTAGTGCCATCTCAAAATGGTATGGAGTCAACGATGAAGATGTTTCGGAACTAAGCAGCAAAACGGGTAATGACAAGATCGGCGATGTTCTTGTGAGGTTACGAGATGGTTCGACCATGAATCACTGAGCGGCCTCGTCTGCCAGTTCCTTCCTCTGGGAAGTGTCGTTGTTCACGCTGCTGCCAGGAAATCTACTTGCCTCTTGGGCCGTGGAGAGCTTGCTCTGGCAGAGCCACCTCACGCTGGGATGGCATGAGCGTGATCTCTGCCGTGTTATGCGTTGGAATAAACGCCGTTGTCTGGGTCGGGGTGGTAGCAATCTGCCGGAGGTCGTCCTGTCGCCGCTCCAAGGCGGATAACAGTTCAAATGAGAGGGCTAATGGATAGGGATGTAGGCTTTCAATTTGAAATTATATACAGGGACGCTCATCTCCTGGAGATTCGTATTTCTGCTTGGAATAGGGCTTTCGGCGGTGTGGCTGATGTTTATATAGGCCTGGATCACTTAAAGGAAATTGAGGCCATTCTCAGAGGATTTCCGAAAAATTCTCTGGATGTTCGTGAAGTAACTTTCGGAGCGTTTGGCCCAAAATCAGTACCAGGACGACGTGTAAGCATGCGATTCTACTGTGCTGATAAATCTGGCCATACGAATGTGGACTCAACAATAGAGTCGGACTATAACGAAGTAAATAAAGTTGAATCCGTAACCCTTTCTTTGCACATCGAAGCAGCAGCAGTAGATGAGTTTGTCAAAGATGTGCATCGGATTGGTGTCGAAAAAACAGGAACAGCATATTTGAAAGGAGCAGTGGACAGGTGACCCACACATTTATAGCTGCGCCCCTTTTTCCGGAAGGGATGAATTCGGTTACGGATGGGTGTTTTTTGTCCTGGCCGCTATAGTAGACTGGCTTATCGCTTGGGGTTGTATACGGTTCGTACGGTGGTTAATCAGGCACAAAGGCAATTAAATGGGCTTCGAGGACAACAGGACATGTGCAGAAGCTATGAGTGGTTGAGGATTACGCTGGTGGTTCTCTTACTGGCAGCACCGTTAGCCTTGGCACAAGGTCCTGAGACTGACGTTTTTAAAGACGCTGAGCGGTTGTACAACAGCGGGAAGTGGCCAGAGGCCGAGAAGAGCTTCGTAGTCATCGTTTGCGATCATCCTGATAACATCGCGGCGCAGATGTATCTTGGGCAGACTCTCTTCAGGGAGGAGAAGTTCGCTGCTGCGGTCGTTCCATATGAAAAGGTGCGGACGTTAGAAAAAAGCGGAGCTAAGCTGACGTTGGTTCAACATCGAATCTTGGTGGATCAGTTGGCGATGGCCTACGGCATCAGCGGGCGCTCAGCGGACTCCAAAGCACTGCTCCAGGAGGGCGTCCGGAACGATCCAGACTATCCCCTGAACTACTACAATCTCGCGTGTGTGGCCGCCGACGAAAACGACAAACCGGCAGTCCTGAAGAATCTCTCCCTGGCCTTCCAGCACCGTACTCAGGTGTTGCCGGGTGAGCAGATGCCCGACCCGGCCTCCGATCCTTCGTTCAGGAAGTACTCTCAGGACGCCGACTTCAAAGCCTTAGTCGCGCGTGTGAAGTGAATGGAATTTAAACTCTTGAAATCACACCAGATCATGGTTTTTGGCGAATGACAGCCTTGACACGAGCCGCGATTGTTTAGGCGGGCCTACTTCGCCGGTTTTGCGAAGGGCGGGATTCGAGGACGTCAGCGCCACAATTCGAGGGCTTAAATCGCAGCACTGGCCAACGCATACTGCATTTTACTTCCTGCCCGCCGCCTCCACGCTGCGGGTGGCATCAGCGCCGGTCCAGGTGAAATCGGCGGTAGGGCCGTAGGTAGGCGGGACAGGCTTACCCAGCATTCGCAGATAGACACTGAGCTGTGTCCGATGATGCGCTGTGTGCAGCACGCGCCGCCAGAAAACCCAGATTCGCTGCCGCGTCACATCGAAGAACTGCACCTCTTCCAGCCACTGCGCTTCCGTGTAAGCAGCCAGCCGCGCCAGTCGCGGACGGCATAGCTCCACTTGGCGGCGGCAGAAGGCGGCGGGTGTCTCTTCCTCGGGCAGCAGGGCGCTGGGTTCGGGTTCTCCCGGCAGGCCAATGAATCCGGCGAAAAAACGCCGCTCGGAAAGCAGCTGGTGCTTCATCACCTCGGCCACGGTGTAGGAGCGCTCCGCTGGTTTATACGGCATGTCCTCGGGACTGAACTGCCGCCACACGGTCACGACCTTGCTGGTCTCGCTGGCGTAGGTGTCTAGCAGATGCTGAAATACGGGATTCGTAGCGCGCGGCACTTCGCTTTCTGAAACAGCAACGTGTTCGTACTGCATTGCCATAAGCGTAACTCCAGCTCTTCCTGACTTGAGTTGTTACGGGCCAGCAGGAATTTTACTCCCCCGGCAATTCAGCAGAAAGTTTTGGGCGGCAGAATGGCCTGTGATAGTGTTGCCTTCAGCGCACCGCTTCATGCTTTCCTGGCTTTCCTATTTCCGAACGCCTTTTCCCTCGACCCAGGGCTTTTCCGCTTACCGTATGCCGGGCGTTGCGGTGCATGGGCCGCTGCTGTTTGTCTTTACTCTCACGGGCTTTTCCCTGTGCTGGCAGCATCCCTTCGATCGCCCATTCATGATTGTGTGGGTGTTGGCGGGCTTGTACCTGGGGCGGGACATCGCGGTCTATTGCCACTACGCGCCGGTGCTCACCCTGGCGAGCTGGGCTGTCTGCGTCCTGGTAGTTAACAAGGCAAAATCAGTGGCCGCGTTCGGGGCCGCGCACGGCTTTCTGTCGGGAATGTTTTCCCTGGCAGCAGCGCTGCTCCTGTTTCTTGTCGCCATGAGTATGACGCGAAGGCAGTGAAAGCTGCTCATTACGGGAACTCCCGTAATTACGAAACCAGCACACCCTGCATGGAAGAGCGAAAATCGGGATCATTTTCAATGGGCTCTGCGGCCACCATGGGCGCGAAACTTACCCGCGAATGGCAAACACGGCACTTGGGAAGGATCTCCCCTTTTTTTACGATGGTCATATGCGGCATTCGATGGGCGTAGTGATATACGCGATATACCGCAGTGTGTGGGGAGACGTCCCCTGGCCGAAACCGTCTTCCAGAATCAATCACAGCTTTACAAATCTTATTACAAAATTACTGATAATCCGTGCTGAAGGAACTATATACCAGATTTTAAATTTCGGGTGGCTTGCTGAAATTAAGTCCCTTTTAATTCCTGCCCCAGAAAAACAGAACCCTTACGGCCCTGATGATAATCTGATGAACAAAACTTATGAGAAACATGGCTGAAGCTGGCGTGGCGCCGAGGTCGATTGAACACGGCAAAACAAAAAAGACCACCGTGGAGCAACTCCGGTCGGTGATGCCCCAGATATGGGAGCTGGTGCGCCCGCGCTGGAAGCTGTTGCTCGCCGGCCTTGTACTGCTGATCATCAGGAGTCTTTCCGGGCTGGTCCTGCCGACTTCCATGAAGTTCTTGTTTGATACTGTGATTGCAAAGCGCCGGCCGGATCTTCTGCCGCCGCTGATTGGCGCCGTAATCGCGGCCACTCTGATCCAGGCGATTACATCATTCACTCTGACCCAGATGCTATCCAAAGAAGGGCAGCGGGCGATTGCCGAACTGCGGCGCAAAGTCCAGGTCCATATCAGCCGGTTGCCGGTAAGCTATTACGATTCGAACAAGAGCGGGACTCTGGTGGCGCGCATCATGTCCGACGTGGAGGGCGTGCGCAACCTGATCGGCACCGGCCAAATAGAACTCATCGGCGGACTGCTGACCTCTGCGCTTGTCCTCACCGTGATGCTCCGCACGAACCGTTTGATGACTCTCATTGCTCTGGTAGCGCTGCTGCTCTTCACGTTTTTCATGAAAAATGGCTTCAAAGCCATCCGCCCCATCTTCCGCGAGCGCGCCAAAATCAATGCCGAAGTCACCGGCAGGCTCACCGAGTCTCTGGGCGGGGTGCGCGTGGTCAAGGGATATCACGCGGAGGATCGGGAGCAGGCGGTATTCAGCGGCGGCGTCGCGCGCCTGCTGCAAAACGTGCTGCGGTCGCTCACCCTCATGTCGATGATGGGCGTTTCCACGCTCCTGCTGATGGGGCTGGTCGGCTCCATGGTCATGTACATTGGCGCCCATGAAATCCTGGCCGGCAAAATGAAGCCTGGCGAGCTGATTTCTTACAACATGCTCATGCTGTATCTGGCTGCACCGGTTCTCCAGATCGCCTCCATCGGCACGCAGCTTACTGAAGCCATTGCCGGCCTCGATCGCACCCGCGAGATACTCAACGAGCGTCCCGAGGACCAGGACCCGGAACGCACCATCGAGCTGCCGCGCATTCAGGGCCAGCTCAGCTTTGAGCATGTGGACTTCTCCTATGAACCGGGAAAACCTGTTTTGCATGACGTAAGTTTTAAGTCGGAACCTGGCAGCGTGACCGCCCTCGTCGGCTCTTCCGGATCGGGCAAGTCCACCATCGTGGGGCTGGTGGCTGCTTTTAGCAAGCCGCTGCAGGGGCGTGTACTGATTGATGGCGTGGATTTAAGCCACGTCCGGCTGGATTCTTATCGCAGCGCCCTGGGCGTGGTGTTGCAGGAGTCTTTCCTGTTTGACGGCAGCATTCGCGAAAACATCGCCTTTTCCCGCCCGAATGCGACGGAAGAAGAAATTTTGAGCGCCTGCCGGATTGCCCACGTGGACGAGTTTGCCGAACGCTTTAACGATAAGTACGACACCATTGTCGGCGAGCGCGGCGTAAAACTCTCCGGCGGCCAGCGGCAGCGCGTCTCGATCGCTCGTGCCGTCCTGGCGAATCCGCGAATCCTGATTCTCGATGAAGCTACCTCCAGCCTCGATTCCGAATCCGAGGCTTACATTCAGGAAGGCCTGAAATATCTGATGCAGGGCCGCACCACCTTCGTGATCGCGCACCGGCTTTCCACCATTCGCCGTGCCGACCAGATACTGGTCGTGGAAGAAGGCAGAATCGTGGAGCGCGGCACCCATGAGTCTCTCTATACCCTGCAGGGACGTTATTACGATCTCTATACCCGCCAGCACGGCCTCGAATCCAATCTTTTCCTCGCGCCCGGTGAAGGCGACAAAGTGGAAGAAGAAGCCACTGCCCGTTCGGGCCGAGGTGATGCGCTTGACCCTGCCAGGTTGATTCGCGGCCAGGGATTTTGATCATGGCAGGTATCGAGTACCTGAAGAACAGAGGCAAGTTGGAAGTCGCGCAGCACATCGCCAGCTATGAGTTGCTGCGAATAACGAAGCTCTACTATCAGCGCGATGATGAGGTTTCGCTCGATGAGGTCGAGCGCATCCCGATCTAGGAGCTTTCCTCTTCTACTTTGGACGCGACTACACCTCGCAGGCGTGCGGCAATGGTATCGGCTTCCTCCATAAGCCGGAAAACCTCTTTTTTGATATCACAATACCGCGACCAGTCGTCAGGCATAATTTCTGCGGCTTGATTGAGGTTTACGAGGGTAGCATGGCGGTCGAGATAGTCCGCGATAAGGCTCCTTTTCGCTTCAAAGTCCGATTGGTTCGGCACTTTCTCTCGAAGATACGTCTTCCAGTCTTTTGCTCCTTTTTTGGAATTACAGTCGCGGCAGCATGGAACAAGATTTCCAATTTGGTGCCCATACCCGCGCAATTCGGAGTTTTCGACCAGGCTGATTAAGTGGTCCCACGTGGTGGCCAGCAACCCGCAATATATGCAAAGCAAGTCTGCACCAGGATCCTGACCCAGCAGACGAAGTGCCGCGCTCACCTTTTCATCGTCGTAATCATCGACGGGCGCGATAGCGGACGCAAACGCATGATTTATCGTCGTCTTCCGCTTCCGGAAAATCGAGTACTGCGCTAGGTGTCTTCTTATGCTGCGCCTATTCATTGTTCCTATCAACCTCGCATGTAATCACATAATCATCTGATCGTTATGCCACGCTTTCGACTGCTATTTGCCACTCTAGCTTGTGTATTTGGTCATGGTGAGCGCCTTACATTTTTCACGACGAAGATTTTGAGTAGCGGCAATAAGCTGGCGGAACAAGCATTAAGCCGCACGTGGCCCAGTGGCTTGCTTGTCCCTGCCTTTTACAGCTTGAGCCCGCGCAGGTATTCGGCGAACAGCTCGCCCATTTCGGGGCGTTTCAGCGCAAACTCCACCGTGGCCTTCAGAAA
This sequence comes from Candidatus Angelobacter sp., assembly GCA_035695325.1. GTDB lineage: Bacteria > Acidobacteriota > Terriglobia > Terriglobales > Acidobacteriaceae > Angelobacter. The sequence continues at coordinate 24,477 of DASSEH010000304.1, read as the reverse complement.
GCCCAGCTTGTCGCCGGCATCGTGGCGCTTGCCTTCAAAGGCATAGCCGTAAATTTTTTCTCCAGCCTGCAGCAGGTTGCGCAGGCCATCGGTAAGCTGCAGCTCGCCTCCCGTACCCAGGGGCGTGTGCTCGAGAGTCTCAAAGATTTTTGGGGTAAGAATGTAACGGCCAATAATGGCCAGATTGGAAGGTGCTTCTTCCACTTTGGGTTTTTCCACCAGGTTCTTCACGTCCCAGGCGCGGCCGTTGTACTGGCCCTTCACTTTCTGGGCATCGAGCACGCCATACGCGGAAATTCCCGGACCATTTACCTCCATCGCCGCGACCACGGAGCACTGTGTTTCGTCAAAGACGTCCATCATCTGCCGCAGGCAGGGGCGCTCGCAGTCGATTACGTCATCGGCCAGGAGTACCGCAAAGGGTTCATCGCCCACCAGTTCGCGCGCCATGAGCACCGCGTGTCCCAGACCCATCGCCTGCTTCTGCCGCACGTAGGCGATATGAATCATGTCCGAAATCTGACGCACAATCCCCAGCAGGTCTGTTTTGCCGCGCTCTTCCAGCATGTGCTCCAGCTCGTAGCTCACGTCGAAGTGGTCTTCAATGGCGTTCTTGCCGCGGCCCGTCACAATAATGATCTGGTCGCAGCCTGCCGCCAAAGCTTCTTCCACTCCATACTGGATGATGGGCTTGTCCACCAGCGGAAGCATCTCTTTTGGCTGTGCCTTGGTGGCGGGAAGAAAACGCGTGCCCAGCCCCGCGGCGGGAAAAACGGCCTTACGAACTCTCATCTTCATAAGTATTGTCCTGTTGGCATCGCTCGTAAGATGCCGGGCTGCAAGCCTTCCGCACTCGGCCTGTTGAAGATTTGCGGGGGTACCCGGCAAACCCTGCGGCTGAATGCTGAACACTGTGTGCTGATTGCTATTTCTGTTTGTACACTACTCCGCCCTTCATCACGAAGGCCGGGTTCTCCAGCAGAGTCACGTCTTTAGTCGGATCCCCATTCACGGCGATGATGTCGGCATAGTTGCCCGGCTCAATCGAGCCGATTTGCTTCCACCCCAGCAGGTCGGCGGCATTCACCGTTGCCGTTTGGATCGCCTGTACCGGAGTCATGCCCAGCTTCACATACACCGCGAATTCGTGCGCGTTCAGGCCATGCGGATAAACGGCCGCATCGGTTCCAAAGGCAATTTTCACTCCGGCATCGAACGCTTTCTTTATGTTTTGCCGCGCAATGGGGATAATCGTCCGCATTTTGCTCGCATACATTTCCGGCAGGCCGATTTTGGCCGCGTTTTCCGCCATCCAGTCACCCAGATACAACGTAGGGACCAGATATGTGCCGTGCGCCTTCATTGCCTGAATGCCGGCATCGTCAATGTACGATCCATGCTCCACCGAATCCACGCCGGCTTCTGCAGCCCAGGCAATTCCCTGGGAGCCATGCGCGTGGGCAGCCACTTTGCGGCCCAGGCGGTGCGCGTCGGCCACAATGGCCTTCATTTCTTCCAGCGTGTACTGCGAGGCGCGCGGATCGTCGCCTTTGGAAAGCACTCCGCCCGTGGCGCACACCTTGATCAGATCGGCGCCGTACTTAATGGTCTCCCGGACTTTGTGCTGCACGGCTTCAATGCCGTCTGCCGTGCCCTCGGCCTGGGCGTGCCATTCAAAGGGAAGCAGGTTCTGGTCGCAGTGTCCGCCGGCAATGCTCAGCGCCGGTCCGCTCACCAGCATGCGCGGGCCAGGTACCAGGCCGTCATTCACGGCGTCGCGCAGCGCCACGTCGGCATACCCTCTCGCACCCACGTTGCGGATAGTGGTAAAGCCCGCTTCCAGAGTTACTCTGGCATTCTTCGCCCCAATCAGCGTCTCTTTGGGAATGGAAATGCCCAGTTCCTGGTAGCCAAAGTTGGGGTCATAGGTAATGTGCGTGTGCGCGTCAATCAGCCCGGGCAGCAGAGTCGCATTGGGAAGATTGATCTCCTTCATCCCCGCCGGCGGGTTGCCCACGGCCAGGGGCCCAATGCTGAGAATTTTGTCACCCTGAATCACCACCGTTGCGTTTTCGATCATGCGTCCGGTCTTTACGTCCAGCATGTGGCCGGCGTGAATCACCGTCCGAATCGGCAGATCTTCGTCATTGTGCCGGGCGGCCTGGGCCCGGACAAGGCAGGGCAGCAGCGCAGCGGCGAACAGGGTTGTCTTGATGGTCTTACTGATGTTCATTCGGTTGTCTCCGTGAGCAAGCGCGGATTATATCAGCCGGAACCATGAAGTATCCCTGCGGCATATTCTTCTGTACTTTTCTCCACCCGCTTTCCACACCTGGATGTTGACATCTTCGTTAACACTTTGTTCATCCAAGTTCCGTAGTTGCTCTCCAGAGAGGCACGCTGCGGATTGATGGAGAGTTTTAGGAACACACAAGGAAATACAAAAAATGAAGATCGCGGTGGTTGGGTCGGGTTATGTCGGTCTTGTGGCCGGCGCATGTTTTGCGGAACTGGGTCACGAAGTTACGCTGGTCGATAATGACCAGCAAAAGCTGGCTGCGCTCCGCAATGGCGGCTGTCCTATTCATGAAAAATTTCTTCCCGAGCTGCTGGAACGGCACCACGGCTCCCGGCTTTCCTTTACTGACGATTTGCAGTCTGCCGTCCGCCGCAGCCAGGCCATCTTTATTGCTGTCGGGACCCCACCCAAGGAAGATGGCGACGCCGATCTTTCCTACGTTGAGTCCGTGGCCAGCGGCATTGCCAGCGCCATTGATAGTTATAAGGTGATCGTCGAAAAGAGCACGGTCCCGGTTTATACCAACAGCTGGATTCGCCGGATCATGCTGCTCAACGGCGCTCCGGCGGATCTGTTCGACGTGGCTTCCAATCCCGAATTTTTGCGCGAAGGCGCCGCCGTCTCCGACTTTCTCTATCCCGATCGCATCGTAATAGGAGCGGACAGTGATCGCTGTCTGAAAGTCCTGGAAGAGGCCTATCGGCCTCTGGTGGAGGGCAGTTACAGCCTTCGCCCCGATGCTATTCCCGGCCCGGTCGCGCCGCCCTTTAGTGCACGCCTGATTCACACCAGCGCCAAAAGCGCGGAGTTGATCAAGCATGCCTCCAATGCCTTTCTGGCCATGAAGATTTCCTTCATCAATGCCGTGGCCTCTGTCTGCGAAGCCGTGGGCGCCGATGTGGAGCAGGTGCGCCAGGGAATTGGCAGCGACTCCCGTATTGGACATCGCTTTCTTTTTCCCGGCGTGGGGTACGGAGGTTCCTGTTTTCCCAAGGACCTGCTGGCCTTTCGTTCGGTGGCGCGGGAGAACGGCTGTTTGTTCGGGCTGCTGGATGAAACGGTCCGCGTGAATGAAGAGCAGCGCGCGCGTTTTCTGCGCAAGGTCCGCCAGGCCCTGTGGACGCTACGGGGCAAGAAGCTGGCCGTGCTCGGTCTGGCTTTCAAGAATGGCACGGATGATATTCGCGAATCGCCGGCCATCGCCATTGTGAAAGCCCTGCTGAAGGAAGGCTCCTCCATCACGGCCTGGGATCCAGCGGCCATGGCGCGCGCGGCGGAGGAGTTCCCGTCAGGCATCGTGAAATTTGCCGAAGGGCCTTACGAGGCGCTGGAAGGCGCTGATGCCTGCCTGGTCCTCACCGAGTGGGAGGACTTTGCCGCGCTCGATCTTGCGCGTATGAAAGAGTTGCTGCGTTATCCGATTGTGGTGGATGGCCGCAATATCTTCAACCCGGCAGCCATGCAGGCTGCCGGTCTTAACTATTACAGCATGGGGCGGGCGGAGGTCTTTGCCTGCCAGCCGTCCTCCATGACAGTCAGTCGTATAAAGGCTATGGAGCCGGATGAAGCTGCCTAAGCCGCATTTCACAGGCTCTATTACAGGTCATTACTCGGGTGGTTCTATGGTTTCAATTGTCGTCCCTATCTACAACGAAGAGGATAATGTCCCTGAGTTTCATCGCGCTGTGCGGGCCATCATGGAAGCGACAGGCGAGGACTGGGAAATTATCTATGTCAATGATGGCAGTACGGATTGCTCCCTGGAACTGCTGCTGAAGATCCAGCAGAGCGATCCGCGCGTGACGGTGGCCCAGTTCTCCCGTAACTTTGGCCATCAGCCTGCGCTCACTGCCGGCCTTCAGCTGGCAAAAGGTGATGCCGTAATCCTCATGGATGGAGACTTTCAGGATCCGCCCGAAGTGCTGCCTGGCCTGGTCCTCGCCTGGCAGAACGGCGCGAAAGTGGTCATCGCCGAGCGCGCCACCCGCGCCGAAAAAGGGCTGCGGGGAAAACTCTTTCCCTTGTTCTACAAGGTCATGGGATTCATCTCCGATTTTCCTATTCCGCTGAATGCCGGCATCTTCGGATTACTCGACCGCCAGGCCGTGGACGCCATCAATCGCCTGCAGGAAGGCAACCGCTATCTCCCCGGATTGCGCGCGTGGGTGGGCTTCCCCACCTCCGTCATCTACTATGACCGTGCCGCCCGCGCCGCCGGAGAGCCGAAACAGACCTGGTCGCGCCTGATTCGCTATGCCATGGACGCCATTTTCAGCTTTAGCTATAAACCGCTGCGCCTGGGAATGGTTCTGGGGGCTATTGTGCTCTCCGTGGCGCTCATGTTTGGCGTGGGCGTGATCGGCCTGAGTCTGGCCGATGGCAGCTTTTCCAGTACCCGCGCAGTCGCCGGCTACACGATTGTCGCCATCCTGCTGCTGGGCGGAATACAGCTCGTCTGCGTCGGCCTGCTGGGAGAGTACATCGGACGCATCTATGACGAGGTGCGCCGCCGCCCGCTCTATCTGATTGAGGAAGTGCATACCGCACAGACGGCCCGGGCCGCCCGTGTTACCACCATGCCGGTTCCCACGATGCGCGTGGGATAGAGTCACCAGGCAGATTTCCGGACGGAAACGGCTCCGACCGGCTGCACCCCTGATCGGTGATAAGCTCTTTCTTCCGGCGGCAAAGCTGCGTCGAGCAGGCCATTCTCTTTTTATTCGCCATATAATATAATTCCTGCTTGACCCAAAAGCCGCCCAAGGAGAGCGCATGGCTGAAGACAAAATTGAAAAAACAAAAGCGATAGATCTCGCGCTGTCGCAGATCGAAAAGCAGTTTGGCAAAGGTTCCATTATGCGGCTCGGGAACAAGGAAGCCATTGTTCCCATCTCCGTGATTTCGACCGGCTCGATTTCTTTTGACGCCGCACTGGGCGTGGGCGGTGTGCCTCGCGGACGCGTGGTCGAGATTTTTGGCCCGGAATCGAGCGGCAAGACCACGGTTGCTCTTCAGGTAATCGCCGAGGCGCAGAAAGCCGGCGGTATGGCCGCGTTTGTCGATGCCGAGCATGCGCTGGATCCCGCCTATGCCAAAAAACTGGGCGTGGACGTGGACAATCTGCTCGTGGCCCAGCCCGATTACGGCGAGCAGGCCCTCGAAATCGCCGAAGCCCTGGTGCGCTCCGGCGCCATTGACGTTCTGGTGGTGGACTCGGTCGCCGCCCTCGTGCCCAAGGCCGAACTGGATGGCGAGATGGGCGACAGCCACATGGGTCTTCAGGCCCGGCTCATGTCCCAGGCGCTGCGCAAACTCACCGGCATCGTCTCCAAATCCCGTACCTGCCTGGTCTTCATCAACCAGATACGCGAAAAAATCGGTGTGATGTTCGGTAATCCGGAAACCACCACCGGTGGCCGCGCCCTCAAGTTCTATTCATCCGTCCGCATCGATATTCGCCGCATTGCCGCCATCAAGGAAGGCGACCTGGTGGTGGGATCACGCACCAAGATCAAGGTGGTGAAAAATAAAACCGCCGCTCCCTTCCGTGAAGCCGAATTCGACATCATGTACGGCGAAGGCATCTCCCGCGAAGGCGACCTGCTCGACCTGGGCGTGGACAAAAATATCGTGGAGAAGTCCGGCGCATGGTACAGCTACAAGGGCGAGCGCATTGGTCAGGGCCGCGAAAACGCCCGCCAGTTCCTCAAAGAGAATAAAGACACCACGGCCAGGCTCGAAGCGGAGTTGAGAAAAGAAATCGGCGTAAAAACTTCCGTCCCCGAGCCCCCGGCGCCCACTACGGAACAAAAACAGGCGGCAGCAGCCGTGCCGGGTAAAACCCAGGCGGCAAAGAAGTAGCGGCGGCACGTCATGCGCTTAAGCAGGCTGATCTATATTGTCCGGCGAGTGCTGACTTTTCTTGCTGTTTTGTACACAGGTTTGGCGATCTACGCGTATTTCTTTACGGATCGCCAAATCTTTCTTCCTCATGCTGCCTCTTATCGGGATACTTCCGACGTCATCAAGCTCACCAGCACCAGCGGAACCAAAATCTCAGCCGTATACCTGTCCAATCCATCGGCCAGATTCACGCTGCTGGTGAGCCATGGCAATGCGGAAGATCTGGGCGATCTGCATGGCTGGCTGGAACAGCTGCGTCAGGCCGGATTCAGCATTTTTGCCTATGACTATCAGGGATACGGCACCAGCGGCGGTACGCCGTCTGAAAAGCATGTTGATGATGACGAAATGGCCGCCTACGACTACCTGACAACGCAACTGCGCACGCCGGCCAGCCAGATTGTGGTGTATGGAAAATCGGTCGGTTCCGGTCCGGCCGTTTATCTTGCGGCGCGCAGGCCGGTGGCCGGGCTGATTTTACGCAGCCCAATTCTGTCTGCTTTCCGTGTGGTCACGCGTGTGCCGCTACTGCCCTTCGACAAGTTTCCCAATTACAAAGAAATGGGCAAAATCCATTGTCCAGTCCTGATCATCCACGGCACGGCCGATCAGCTGGTGCCAGTGTGGCATGGGCAAAAGCTGTATGATTTGGCCAACCAGCCCAAATATTCGCTTTGGGTAGAGGGCGCGGACCACAACGATCTGGAAGACTTTGCCACGGCCAAACAAATCCGGACCATGCAGGTCTTTGCCGATTCCCTGATTACGCCGGCCACCCCGTCTCCGGTCTCACACTGAACCTGCTTATTGCTACCTTCCCTCAATACAGAATAAAATCACCTTTCAGCACGCCCAGGAATCCCATTGAACTTAGTCCGCGCTATCTATCCCGGCTCATTTGACCCGCTGACCAACGGGCATCTCGATCTGATCGAGCGTGGCAGCAAGATCTTTGAAGAGCTGATTGTCGCCATTTTGCGCAACTCGGAGAAAGATCCTTTGTTTTCCGAGCCGGAGCGGCGGGAGATGCTGGAAGAAATGGTGCGCAAGTATCCCAACGTCCGTGTGGATACCTTTGACGGGTTGCTGGTGGATTACGCTATGCGCAAAAACGCCCAGGCCGTGCTTCGCGGCATACGGGCCATCAGCGACTACGAATACGAACTGCAGATGGCGCTCATGAACCGCAAACTCCAGCCGCGGCTGGAAACCGTATTCATGATGCCGGCAGAGGCCTATACCTACCTGAGTTCGCGCCTGGTCAAAGAGGTTTTTCGCCTCGGCGGCTCGGTCCGTGGCCTGGTGCCGGAACTGGTAGAACAGAGATTGATCGAAAAAATGCACGGCCCAGCCGTGAGATAGAGGTAAACAAGTATGGCGACAATGCCCGCGGTAAAACAACTCAGCGACCGTGTTAATCGTATCCAGGTTTCGGCCACCATGGCGGTGGTAGCGGAAGCCGCAAAGCTCAAGGCCTCCGGCGCCGATCTGGTGGAGTTTGGGGCAGGCGAACCGCATTTCCCCACGCCGCAGCACATAAAAGATGCGGCCATTGCTGCCATCCAGCAGGATTTCACCAAATACACCGCGGTTTCCGGCATGGCCGACCTTCGTTCGGCCATTGTGAAGCGCCACGCGGCCGATTTTGGCTCCATGTACAAACCAGAGGAAGTGATCGCCTCCACCGGCGGCAAGCTCTCGCTTTTCAATGCGATTCAGGTACTGGTGGACCACGGAGACGAGGTCATTCTCCCGGTGCCGTACTGGGTTTCCTTCAAGGACATTGTTGAGTACGCCGGCGGCCGCTGCGTCTATGTGGAAACCAGCGAGGCCAAGGGCTTCCAGCTTACCGCGGAGATGATCGAGCGCAGCATCACCACGCGAACCCGGGCCATCATCATCAACAGCCCGAACAACCCCAGCGGCGCGGTCCTGTCTCCGGAAGAGTACACCGCCATCCTGCGTCTCGCGCACAAGCGCGGCATCTGGGTGATCTCCGACGAGTGCTACGTTTATCTCAACTACAGCAAAAGCAACTTTTCCGCCGCCTCGGTGCATGACGTTTACGACCACCTGCTGATCGCCGGCTCGCTTTCGAAGACTTACTCCATGACCGGCTGGCGTCTCGGTTACGCCATGGGCCCGGCCCCGGTGATCAACGCCATGTCCAAGCTGCAGAGCCAGAGCACGTCCAGCACGGCGCAGATGATCCAAAAGGCCGGTACGGCCGCGCTGAACAGCTCGCAGGATTGCGTCGAGCAGATGAAAGCGGAATACATCCGCCTGCGTGACCGGGTGCTGAGCGGACTGAGCGGCATACCCGGCGTAAGCTGCGTGCGCCCGGACGGTGCTTTTTACGTCTATCCCAATGTGTCTTCTTATTTCGGAAAAAATGGAGTGAACTCCGCCGCCGACGTGGCCAAACGCCTTCTGCACGAGGCCCATGTGGTTACCGTGCCGGGCGAGGCTTTCGGTACGCGCGAGCATATTCGTCTCTCCTACGCTACCTCACCCGCGGAGATCGACCGCGGCGTGGAGCGGATGAAAAAGTGGTTTGCCGCCCTGTAATGTTGCGGCACAGGGCAAACCCATTCCGCGCGGAAGTATCTGAGGCAGTTTGATCATGTCTGAACTTTATCCATTACTGCTCCAGCCGCAGTTTCACGAGCGGGTCTGGGGCGCTCGCAACCTGGCTCCGGTGTACTGGCAACAGATCACCGGCAGCCCGGTAGGCGAGGCCTGGCTCACGGGGGATACGTGTGCCGTAAGCAATGGACCTTTATCCGGAAAAACCCTGGCCGAACTCACCCTGAAATTCGGCCATGCGCTGCTGGGCGAAGCGGCGGCCAATGTCGCGCGCTTTCCTTTGCTGCTCAAGTTCCTTTTTCCTAAAGAAAAGCTTTCCGTTCAGGTCCATCCGGATGACGAGAGCGCCGCGCTTCTGGGCCAGCCCTTTGGAAAAACCGAGTGCTGGTACGTTCTGCGCGCTGAACCCGGCGCGCAGGTCGGTCTGGGACTCAAGCCCGGTGTTACCAAAAATCAGGTGGAACGCGCCATCCGCGAAACCAGAATGGAAGAGCTGCTGCAGTGGATCAACGTCAGCGAAGGTGACATGATCTACGTGGATGCAGGCACGGTGCACGCCATCGGTCCGGATTCCATCATCCTGGAGACGCAGCAGAATTCCGACACCACCTACCGCCTCTACGACTACGGACGGCCGCGAGAACTGCACATCACGGATGGCCTTAAAGCCACAAAAACAGAGACGCATGCAGGCAAGGTCCTTCCGGAAAATCTTCATTCGGAAAACGGGAAAACTCAGTCCAATCTGATCACCTCACCCTGTTTTGTGGTGGACAAATTTAAGCTGGAAAAGCCATGGGAATTTCGCCGTTCGCGGCATGGCCGGCAAAGCGTGTGGTGCCTCACGGCCAGCCAGGGCTGCGCCACGGTGGAGTGCGAGGGAACGGCGTCCTTTACCTGGGCAGGCGGGGAAACGGTCGTGATTCCCGCGGCCGTGGAAAAATTTACGATTCGGACGCAGTGGGAAGTTGAATTTTTTTGCGCCTCTCTGCCGGGTGAGAAGACCGGGCATCCGCCAACCATCATGGCGAACGCTGGCTGAATCAGGGGAATGGATTGAGCAAACACAGGTTTTATCCGGTCATTCTGGCTGGTGGAAGCGGAACGCGTTTTTGGCCGCGCAGCCGAAGAGCACGCGCCAAACAGGTGCTTGCGCTCGACGGCAATGAAGGTCAAACCATGATCCAGAAGACGCTTGCCCGCCTGTTGCCTCTGGGCGTGGAGCACGATTTCTGGGTCATCACCAATGAATTTCTCGCGCCGGAGATTCAGCGCCAGCTTCCCGGCATTCCTCCGGAGCAGATTGTGGTCGAGCCCGAGCCGCGCAACACCGCGCCCGCCATCGGCCTGGCTGCTTTTATTCTGGAAAAGACCGACCCCAATTGCGTTTTGGGAATGTTTCCCGCGGACCACGTAATTACCGATGAAGTAAAGTTCCGCGAAGTCCTGCAGCGCGCTCTCGACATTGCCTCCAAACCTGAGAACATTGCTGTCATCGGCATTCCGCCTTCGCGTCCGGAAACCGGTTATGGCTACATCGAGACCGGCGACAAACTGGATGCCGAGCTGTTTCGGGTCAAGCGTTTTACCGAGAAGCCCAATCAGCAAAAAGCCGAAGAGTTTACCGCGGCCGGCAATTACTACTGGAACAGCGGCATGTTTTTCTGGCGCGCGAAAACCCTCACCCAGGCCATGCGTGAGCATCTTTCCGAGACCGCTCCTTATCTTGAGGAAATCGCCGCCGCGTGGGGCAGTAAGGATTTCGCCAAAAAGTTTGAAAAGCTGTATCCCAAATGCGAAAACATCAGCATTGATTACGCCGTACTGGAGCCGCGTTCGGCCAAGGGGCAAAGTTCCTCGCACCTGCATTGCCTGCGCGCGGACTTTGGCTGGAACGATCTGGGTTCCTGGTCCGCACTGTACGATCATCAGTCCAAAGACCTCAGCCGCAACGTGATCGATGCTAAAAACTCCTATACACTCAATGCTTCCGGTAACTACGTGTACGCTCCCGGAAAATTCGTGGCCACGGTGGGCGTCCACGATCTGGTTGTGGTGGAGACAGAAGATGCAATCCTGGTGACGACCCGTGAGCACTCCCAGGATGTGGGCAAGATCGTTAAATATCTGAACGAAAAAAAGCTTACGGACCTTGTGTGAAAAGCTAAAAGTGCGAAAGCGTTAAAAACCGCTGTTCACGCACGTAGCACTGGTCCCCATATTTTGAAGATCAGTGTCATCAGTGAAATCAGTGGTAAATATTTATTTCCGAGAGTTCAAATGAGCAGCGAAATCAAGTTTGGCACCGATGGATGGCGTGGAATCATCGCCGACGATTACACCTTTGAAAATGTACGCCGCGTGTCCGGGGCTATTGCTTCCTATGTTCTGAAAAAAGAAGATCCCAGGCGCGGAATCGTCATCGGGTATGACACTCGTTTCGGCTCGCGCCGCTTCGCCGAAACCTGCGCTGAAGTACTCGCGTCCGCCGGAATCCCGGTCAAACTGGCCAGCGACTATACGCCAACGCCCGCGCTCTCCTATGCCGTAAAAAATCTGGGCACGGCCGGCGGAGTCATGATTACCTCCAGCCACAACCCCTGGAACTGGAACGGAGTAAAGTTCAAAGCCAGTTACGGCGGCTCGGCCACGCCCGCGATCATTCAGTTCATTGAAGGTGAAGTCCGCGCCGGGGCCATGCCCAAAGGCTCTCCGGCAAAGATTGAAGAAGCGGATTTCAAAGCGGAGTACATCGCCGCCATCTGTAATTTTGCCGATCTCGATAAAATCGCCAAAGCCGGATTCAAGTTCGCCATTGACTGCATGTACGGCGCGGGGCGCGACATTCTTTCCGGAATCTTCAAGCAGCGCGGCATCGCCCACGTGCAGATCAGAAATGAAGTCAATCCACTGTTTCCAGGAATCAACCCCGAGCCAATCGAACCCAACGTGCGCGCTCTGCAGGATACGGTAGTCAGGGAAAAGTGCCATGCTGGTTTCGTCACCGATGGTGACGCCGACCGCATCGGCGCTGCCGCCGAAGATGGCAGCTTTGTGGATTCCCACAAAATCTACTCCATTCTTCTCCAGTGGGTGCTCACACGCCACGCTGACTGGCCGGGGGACGTGGTTCGGGCATTCAATACCACGCGCATGCTCGACCGCATTGCCGCAAAGCACGGGCGCACGCTCATCGAATGCGGTATCGGCTTCAAGTACATTTGCGACCTCATGCTCGAACGGCAGATTCTCATCGGCGGCGAGGAATCCGGAGGCATTGGCTTTCAGCGCCATCTGCCGGAGCGTGATGGCCTGCTCAACGCTCTGCTGCTGGCGAATGTGATGGCCGATGAGGGCAAAAGCCTGGGGCAACTGGTTAGCGCGCTGCAGCAGGAATACGGCCCGCACTACTATGCCCGCCGCGATCTGCGTGTGGCCAATGAAATTAAGGAAGGCGCGATTGCCCGCGCCGCCAGCCCTGAGATGCAAACCCTGGGCCGCTACAAAATCCTGCGCCGGGAAAATATGGACGGCATCAAGCTCTTTTTGGACGCGCCTGTCTTTGGAAACGGCGCCGAAGCCTGGGTCCTGCTGCGCTCTTCCGGCACCGAGCCGCTCATGCGTATCTACACCGAGGCAGCGTCGCCGGAGTTGGTGCAGGAGCTTCTGGAAGAGGCCGTAGCCTTTACCGATTCAGGTGTTACGGTGGGGACGCACTGAGCCGTTAGCAACCCCAGGCTCTGCTCTGTCACCCAACTAAAGATGGTTCTGGGCAGAGTCTCGGCAAAAAGAGCACGAATTTTGGCGCTGGTCTTCATGATCACCACGGCTGCTCTGGCTGCGGCCCTTGCTGGTTCATGGATTTTCGTGTCGCACCTGGCGCTGAAACCCATTCCTGAGCCGGCATTCCCCGCAAGGCTGCGTCCCAGCACGGAACCAGTGTCACCTTTGCAGGTCCACTACCAGCTTGACCTGCCGGGACGCGGCGAGATTTTTCCCGCACTCGCTGGCAGCCAGGCGGCAGACTACTGGCCGGTGGCGGTTTTAAGCATCGCCAACCTTTCGGGACGCCCGGTGCTGCAGATCGTCAGCGCGGGCATTCCCGGCTGGAGCGTGGACTGGCGCGAAACGGTGGTGATTGGTCCGCATGAGACGCGCTCTTTCAATATCACTCCGGAAATGCTGCCTCTGGCATACAAAAACAATGAGATACGGCAGGCCACACTCAGCATCGAAGTGCAGGATTCAGCCACCGGACGCACCTTTGCCCAGCAGCGCCCGGTCTTTCTGCACAGTGCGTCTGACCTTTACTGGGGAAGAAAGTTTGCCAATGCACAGTGGCTGGCCCGCTGGGTAACGCCCCATGACGAAGCCGTGCTGCAGCTGGTCTCGCGCGCGGAGCATTTGATTCCGGGTGGGCGTCTGCGCGGTTATAACCCTCCGGCGCATGGTGCAGTGGAAGATCAGGTGCGTCGGCAGGCCCAGGCTGTCTTCCACGCCCTGCAGCGCTCGCACATCAGTTATGTCAGCAGTATCTATACTTTTGGAAATTATCCTGACGAAGCCCAGCGCATCCGGTTGCCGCATGAAACTCTGGAACTCAGCAATGCCAACTGCATCGACGTGAGCGTGGCCTTTGCTTCGGCCATTGAAAATCTGGGCATGCAGCCCGTGGTGGTGGTTGTCCCCGGTCATGCCTTTACCGGCGTCCGGCTCAACCGAAACTCGCCGCATATTCTTTATCTCGATCTCACTGTGCTGCCTCGCGGATCATTCCATGCCGCCATTGTCAGAGCCCAGGACTGGCTTAAAAACACGCCAGCAACACAGGTGCTCACCGTGGACATTGGCGCGGCACGCTCTCTGGGCATCTATCCTTTGCCGCTGCCCGCGCCGGAACGGTCGGGGGTGTCGGCTGCTCGCTCCTGAATCACTGGATAATGCTTTTCAATAAAGTTGCAGAAGCCCTGCTTGAACTTGCATCTGTTTTCCGGCAGGTCGAACCATTTTCGATGCAGAGAGTTTTCCGCCGCGATGATCGGATACCAGGTAGAGCGCAGAGTTTTATTGCTCGCACAGCGGTCCACAATGGTTTCCATAAAATTCCATACCATGAACGCATAGGCGTCGTACTCTCTCTGCTTTTGAGGATCGGGCGCGGCGGCAAAATCCATCAGCCAGGGCCGCTCCAGGGTAATTTTCAGCAGCTCAAAATACACTCTGTCCAGTTCCGCGTAATAACTGTCGCGCAAAGTTCTGTGAAAGCTCCAAAGCGAATAGAACAGAGTAAAAACAATGCCGATGGCCGCAACTGATTCCGCAATGGTCTGAATCTCCGTCCATACGCTCAGAGTGCTGGACTGGAGCAAGATGCACAGCATAATTGTTTCTCCTCGGGTTACTCCAGCCGAACGGGGTCGGAAACATTCAGCAGCATTTGATTGACCCTGGGATCGTCGGAAGAGCAACCATAGACATTTTGATAGATGATCCTGAGCCACCTTTCCAAAACTGATTTCGGAATCAGGCTGAGGTCGCCATCAGGGTAGATCATCAGATCCATATATGGCGGAGGTCCCTCACCCGGTACCGGCAGAATGTAGGCCAGCTCCGCGAGCCGCAGGCAGCCCAGGCGGCGATAGAACTTCTGTCTGCGGGCACGCAACGTCTGGTCAGGGCAGGCTTCGCGGTCGGCATCAACTTCCAGCAGCACGGGCACATGCTGTCCCCGGCGCGTGGCATGGCTCATGCTGCGCCGGAAAAGCTCGCTGCCCAGTCCTTCATTGCGGTGCGCGGCGGCAATCGCCATGTACTCCAACAGGTCGAATTCTTCGGAATGCGAAAGATAAAGAATGCTGAACCCGATTACGTGCCCGTCTCGCTTTAAGAGAAAAAATCGGTAATCGTGCCGGCGGACCATTTCGCAAATCCAGTCTTTGGACTTCTGCTCCCGCTCCGCAATGGACTCGGTATAAATCCGGTAGAACTCCGCAAAAGCAGGTTCGTTGCATGATCGTAATTGTTCGAATGTGTCTGCGCGGGACATGAAGGAGGATAGAACCCAGTTGGATTTAAGCAGTATAATCGACCCGCTGTGTCCGCGATGGCGAACTCATCCGTCTGCCTGAAATTATTTATCGCGGACCGTATGCAAACAGGCTCTTTCTTCCAGCTTCTGTAATCTCATGAACAATCCGTTTGACGTACTGATCGTTGGTGCTGGCGTGGCCGGCCTCACGGCGGCACAGGAACTCTCCGCCGCTGGATTACGCGTGCTTTTACTGGAAGCTTGCGACCGGGTTGGCGGCCGCATTTTTACCCATCATACGGCGAAGTATCCGGTCGAACTGGGCGCCGAGTTCGCTCATGGATGCCCTCCGCAGATATTCAGCCTGGTGGAAGGAGAAGGTCTGCGCCTCGCTGAGCTGGAATGGAAAATTGCCCGTCGCAAAAACAATCGCTGGACAGACGGAAGCGAAACCCTCGAGAGCGCCGAGCGTCTCATGGCTGACATGCGCGCCGGCCAGGACGACGAATCCTTTCAGGAGCTTATCGATCACACCGAAGCCAGCCCAGAGGTCAAAGAGCAGGCGCTGGGTTTTGTCGAAGGCTTCCACGCCGCCGATCCCCGCCGCGTCAGCGTCCATTCTCTGATCAAAAGCAATGCTGCCGATGAGCAGATCGAGGGCGACCGCCAGTTTCGCTTTGCCGAAGGTTATGAAAGCCTGGTCAAAGCCATTTCCCGACGAATCAATTGGGACCGTTGCCATCTCCGCCTGGGAACTCCGGCGACCGAAATTCATTGGGACACAAAGCGAGTCCTTTGCAAAACCTCTGTCGGAGATGACGTGCAGGCAGACAAGGCCATCATTACCGTGCCGTTGGGAGTGTTGAAAGCCGGTGGACTTCGCTTCACGCCCACACTGCCGCAAAAAGAAAAGGCCCTGCAAAAACTGGAGATGGGGCCGGCAGTGCGCGCCTGTCTGTGCTTTCGCGCTAAATTCTGGGAGAGCGAACCGCGCCTCCGGGACGTCAGCTTCATGGTGACCGATGGTCCCCATTTTCCCGCCTGGTGGACCAGCCATCCTCTGCCGTTCCCCATACTTACCGGATGGGCCGCAGGAAAACATGCCCTGGCGCTGGGCAATCTCAGCTCCGAGCAGGTAATCCACCGCGCCGTGGAATCACTGGCCCAAACTTTCGGAATGGATATTGCCCGCCTTAAGGGCGAACTTGAGAGCGGCTTCACGCACAATTGGCAGGCCGATCCATTCTCTCGTGGCGCTTACAGCTATGCCCTCGTCGGCGGCAGCAACGCCGGAGCCGAACTCGGGGCCGCGGTCGATAACACTCTGTTTTTTGCCGGAGAGGCCACGGATTCCAGCGGTCACAACGGCACGGTCCACGGGGCCATCGCCAGCGGGAAGAGAGCAGCCAGAGAAGTGCTGGGCAACTAACGTTCAACAGGCAGGACATTGCTCATGTGATTTCGCCGTGTGGGGTTTTATGACCGAAGGAATCAATGGTAAGGTGTTTAAATGTCGGACCACGATTCCGTTGAAGCCATGGTGTCAGCTTATGCCGGTAAGGCTGTTATTTTAGCGCGCGAATTCAAGGCGCAGTTTGATTTCAGTGAAAACTCGCTGATGGAACTTGAGAACTTTCTGGCGGTGCTGGCCAGCGAGATGCCAACCAGCAAACCCTCCGACGAAGATGTGAGCGAAATCTGCAGGATATGGGGCAGCTACTTCGGTGAGGTGGTGCGGCGCCGTTTTGGCGGCGAATGGAGCATCGAAACTTATCCCGGTAAACAATTTGCCACACTGACCCTGAATGTGAACGGCAACAAGTTGTTTCCTTCCATCAAAGTGCATCGCCGCCTTACCCAGGGCGACAGCGAAAATATCTGGTCGTTCTACAAAATGATCAAGGCCAAACTTGAGGTGGTCCCGGGCGGCATGGTGCAGTAGCTGCTGTTCACCAGCTTCAGGGCAGCCGGAAGTCCCCCAGCCGCACGATGATTCGGCCAACGCCTTCCAAATAAGCGCTCTGGTGCGTCCCCAGATGATCTGGCGGCCGTTGCAGATATACATGGCCGCCTTTGGGAATGGTTCCGGCGGGGGCAGGCGATTTGCCTGCGCCGATAAATTGCCAGTACGGCACATTATCTTTGGCTACATAAAGCAGATCATAAGGGTGAGGCATTCCCGTGGCTCCCACTGGGTAGTGAAATTGCACCTCAGTGTACTGTTTTTGTGGAAATATTTGCATGTGGAGCCAGGTGCAGACCATTCTGTGCTCGGGCATTTCTCGGGCTGCATTGATGCAGCGCGGGCTGGCTGCTAGAATCGCTCCCCATGGAAACTGCAACGCGGCGGCGTAATACGCTACGGCTGGCAGGGTTGCTGGTCTTACTGGCGGGCCTGCTCAGCAACTTTCTGTTCTTCGTCAGCATCCCCGGGCAACGGTTTGCCCCCTGGCTGAATCTGGCGCTCACTGCTCTCGCGGTAATCCTGTTGATTGCTGCACTGCGGCGCGCGATTGCCCAGCCTGAAATCTATGGCGGCAAGGTCGCCGGCTGGACTCTGACCATCGTCTCGGTCTTGCTGTTCGGTGTGGCCATTGTTGGCTTCCGTGTGTCGCGCGACATTCCTGCTTCGGCAGGCGCGCCTCGCGTCGGCCAAAAAGCCCCGGATTTCACCCTGGCAGATACTGGTGGCCAGACTCTTTCGCTCTCGCAGATGCTGGCGAGTTCCAGTGAATCCGGCGGCGCGCGGCCCAAAGCTGTACTGCTGATCTTCTATCGCGGATACTGGTGACCCCTGTGTAACCTCGAGTTGCGAGGTATTGAAAAGCATCTGTCAGAATTTCAGTCCGCAGGTGTTCGTCCAGTCGCCATCAGCGTGGATTCGCCGGGGACATCTCTCGAGCTGTCCCGCAAAGCCGGCTATACCTTTACTATTCTTTCCGATCCCGGCGCGCAGACGATCCGGCGCTATGATCTGCTCCATACCAAAGGCGGGCCAGGCGGATCCGATATTTCGCGCCCCGCGGAATTTCTGGTGGATTCAACCGGCACGGTGCGCTGGACCAATTTCACCGAAGATATTCGTGTCCGCGCGCGGGCGGAAGAGTTGCTCGCTGCGGCCAAAACGATCCAGTAAGATCATCACAGAATTGCCAGAGGCTGCGGGCTGTAGCTCGCAGCCAGCAATCAGCATGTAAGTTCCCAATAAGTTGAAGGTACAAATGCGCTTCAGAAACACGATTGCTTGTGCGGCAGCTCTTACCCTGCTGCTTTTGCCCGGCTGTTCCAAAAAGAGTGATGACAACACCATCAGAATTGGAGTGGTCACCTCGCTCACGGGCAATCTTGCGCCTTTTGGAGAAGCGCACAAACGGGGCTACGCCATCGCGCTGGACGAGGTGAACGCGAAGGGTGTCCTCGGTAAAAAGATTGAGCTGGATTTCTACGACGATCAAAGCCGGTCCGACCAGGCGGTACAGGGAGTTTCCAAACTTATAGACCAGGACCGCGTGCCGGTGGTCCTCGGTGCGTATTCGAGCGAGAGCACCAAAGCCATGATCCCCGCGATGATTCAAAGACAGACGCCGCTTCTGATTCCCACGGCGACCGCTGACAACGTGATGGATTCAAGATCGCCGTGGGTCTTCCGCATCTGCGCAGGTGCGGGCGATTACGCCAAAGCCACTGTTGCTTTTCTGAAAGACGATGGCGCTCCCAAAACCATCGCCATCGTTTATGAGAATACAAACTTTGGCCAGTCGAACATGAAAGCCATGGACGCGGCGGCCAAAGCAGCCGGCCTGAGCGTGGTGGCGGTGGAGTCCTACGAGACCAAATCGCCGGATTATCGCGCCGTGCTGCAGCGAGTGAAACAGAAAGATCCAGACGTGATTTACTTCTGCTCGTACCTGGTAGATGCGGCCACACTGATGCGTCAGGCGCAGGAAGTGGACCTGAATCCGAGGTATTACACTTCAGCCGGCACAGGATTTGCCGCAGCCGAATTTCCTACTCCCAAAGGGGCAGGGAAGAATGCGGAGTACACCTTCTCCACGTCACAGTGGCTGCCGGAGGCCCAGTGGGTCGGCTCGCGGGAGTTTGACGCTGAATTCTTCAAACGTTACGGATCGCATCCCGCCTATCACGCCATGCAGGCATACAGTTCTCTGCGTGTGGTGGCACAGGCCATCAGTGACGCTCAGTCTGCTGACAGTATGAAAATCCGCGATGCAATCCGGAGCCTGAATATCTCCACGGCGTTCGGCCCTGTCCGGTTTGACGCCAACGGGCAGAACCAGCACCCTGTCCTGGTCACGCAGGTGCAAAACGGACAGTATCGCGTGGTGTATCCTGCGGACGCGGCGAACAGCAAGCCAGTAGTTCCGGCTCCGCGCTGGGCGCAGCGCTAGCCCACAAGCCGAGGTGGCTTAAACTTTTGACTGCCTTTTTGCAAGCCTGCATGAACGGTCTTTTGACCGGCGCGCTCTATGCCGTCATCGGCATGGGGCTGGCGCTGATCTTCGGCGTGATGCGAATCGTCAATTTTGCCCACGGCGCATTTTTGATGGTGGGCATGTACGCCACCTTTGTTCT
The DNA here is from genome assembly GCA_035695325.1 of Candidatus Angelobacter sp. Taxonomy (GTDB): domain Bacteria; phylum Acidobacteriota; class Terriglobia; order Terriglobales; family Acidobacteriaceae; genus Angelobacter. The sequence goes on along the minus strand of DASSEH010000304.1, from coordinate 5,068 downwards.
TTTTGACCAGTTCCACATCAATCCGTACATTGGATTTTTGCCCGCGGGAATCGTTCTCTTCATTTTTGGATATCTGGTTTATCTCGGTCTGATTCGCCCCATCCGCAACCAGTCCCACTTCATGCAGATTCTCATGACCAGCGGGATTGCGCTCATCCTTACTGACAGCGCGCAGCTCATCTTCCATGCCGATTACCGCCAGGCGAACATTGATCTGGTGAGCCGCGTGCTTCGCTTTGGGCCGTTCGCGCTGAATGCCGCCGCACTGGTTTCGTTTGCCATTGCCGCCCTGCTGATCGTCGGCCTTACTTTGTTTGTCACGCGTACACTAACTGGCCAGGCACTGCGTGCAATCTCGCAGAACTCTGAGATAGCGCCGCTGATGGGCATTAACGTAGCGCGCATTCAGGCATTCAGTTTTGCACTGGGCATCGCCTTCGCTGGCGCTGCCGGAGGGCTTTTGCTGCCGGCGCTCTATCTGTACCCAGGCGTAGGCGAGGACTTTACAACCCGGGCTTTTGTGATTGTGGTGCTGGGTGGCATGGGTTCAATTGAAGGCGCGGCCATCGCCGGACTGGTTTTGGGCCTGGCCGAGAGCCTTACCAGTTTTTACATAGGCAATCAGTGGGCGCTGATTGTAGATTTCATCCTGTTCCTTCTGGTGCTTTCATTCCGGCCCAACGGCCTTTTCGGGAGGCAGCGCGCATGAAGCGGTGGAGACTTTGGCTGCTGATAGCGGTGGTGATCGCGTGCGCCTGCCTGCCCTTCATTACGCAAAACGACTATCAGGTGCGGATTTTGTTTCGCATCGCCATTTTCGCTGCGCTGGGTCTGGCATGGAATCTGGTGGGCGGCTTTGCCGGACAGCTCTCGCTGGGCCACGCCGCATTCTTTGGTCTGGGTGCGTACGGACTTGCGATCTTCACCGCGCGCGGCGTGCCCATGTGGATCTCATTGTTGCTGGCGGCGCTGGTGGCAACTCTGTTTGCCGCCGCGATTGGCCGCATTGCCTTTCGCCTGCGCGGGCCTTACTTTACGCTCGCAACTATCGCCTTCGCCGAGGTGCTGCGGCTGACCGCGACCAACCTTGAGATCACCGGAGGCGCGATTGGGCTCGACGTCCCCACGCTGTTTGCGGGCCGTTCTTTCATCCGCATGATGTACTTTGCCGCCGTGATTCTGGCGCTGATTACTTTTCTGATTAACTTTGCCACTTCGCGCTCGCGCCCTGGATATTACCTGATGGCCATTCGCGAAGATGAAGATACCGCCAGCGCCGTGGGTATTGATACGGCGAGTTACAAGCTGCGCGCGCTGCTGATCAGCGCATTCATTACCGCCCTGGGCGGGGCCCTGTACGCCAGTTCGTCGCAGCATATCGTTCCCGATGACGCCTTTGCCATGGAGATCTCCGTTCAAATCGCAATCATCGCCATGCTGGGTGGAGCGGGCACGCTCGCCGGGCCGGTTGCCGGCGCTGTCCTGCTGCTTACCGCATCTGAAGTTTTCAAGAACCAGTTTCGCGAAGGTCATCTGCTGATCTACGGCGTACTTATCGTTCTGGTGGTGTTGTTTCTGCCAGATGGAATTGTTGGCGGACTGCAGCGCCTTTTGCGCAGACGCAATCCCCCTGGTTCGCTGCCGGGTTCGCCGGATGTCCAGCCGGAGGCCGGCGCATGAGCACGGTTCTCGAACTGAAGAACGTCAGCAAATCATTTGGCGGACTCCGCGCCGTAAGAGCTGCCTCATTCACCATGAATCAGGGAGAGATATTGTTCGTCATTGGCCCGAACGGCGCGGGCAAGACCACCGTATTCAATCTGATCAGTGGTTTTTTGCATCCGGACGAAGGCTCAATTCTCTTTGCTGGCCACGACATCTCGCGTCTTGCGCCACATCAAACGGCGCGGCTGGGAATCGGCCGTACATTTCAGATCGTGAAGCCGCTTTCGAGTCTCACGGTTCTCGAGAACGTAATGCTCGGAGCCTTTATGCACACGCCCAGTCCGCACCGGGCGGAAGAGCGGGCAGACAAGATACTGGATTTTTTGGAAATGTCACGCTGGCGAAACTTTCAGGCGCGCGGACTACCTCTGGCCGCGCTCAAGCGCCTGGAAATCGCGCGCGCGATGGCCACTCAGCCCAAACTGATTTTGCTCGACGAAGTTGTCTCCGGACTGACCACCGGCGAAGCTCTGGCGCTCGCGCAATTGATCCAGCGGCTGCCGGAATGGGGCGTAGGCGTGGTGGGCGGCGTGGAGCACGTGATGCAGGTGGTTATGAAGATTGCCCATCGTGTGGTGGTTCTGGATTACGGCGCAAAGATCGCTGAAGGCGCGCCCGCGGAAGTGGTGAAGATGCCCGCCGTGATTGAAGCCTATCTTGGCCCTAAGTACAGGGAGATGGCGAAATGAGCGCGGAAGCCTCACAGAGCACAAACGCTCCGCTGCTTGAACTGCGTCACGCAGCTGCACACTATGGCGATCTTCAGGCCCTTTTCGGCATCACTTTGAACGTTCAGCCGGGTGAGATCGTAACTCTCATTGGCGCCAACGGTGCGGGCAAAACGACCATCCTGCGCGTGATCTCCGGTCTTCGGCCTCTCACCTCGGGCACACTGCATTTTGCCGGCGAGGACATTTCGCGTGTACCCGCGCACCAGATGGTCGCACGCGGCATAAGCCATGTTCCCGAAGGCCGCCAGGTCTTTCCTTTTCTCACCGTGCGCGAGAATCTTACCTTGGGAGCGTACACGCCGCGCGCCCGCGCAAACAGGAAGCATCTGCTGGAAGAGCAACTCACACTCTTTCCGCGCCTGGGGGAGCGGCTCGAACAACTCGCCGGAACGCTCTCCGGCGGCGAGCAACAGATGGTAGCCATTGCCCGCAGCCTGATGGCTCAGCCCAAACTCCTGCTGCTCGATGAGCCATCGCTGGGCCTGGCTCCGCGAATCGTGGAAGAGGTCTTTGAAAAAATTCAGCAGATACGGCGCACCGGCATCACCATGCTGATTGTGGAGCAGAACGTGGTCAGCGGTCTCAGCATTGCCGATCGCGGTTACGTGGTGCAGAATGGCAAGGTTCTGCTTGAAGATTCTGCCGCGAATCTGCTCAACAATGATATGGTGCGCGCTGCGTATCTGGGGCTTTAACGCCGCTTACGTCAGATCATCCAGTTTGAGCGCGACCGCACTCTTCCATGACGATTGCAGAAGTCTATCCACGAACTGTGCGTCATAAGAACGGTTTTGGGCTTTCAGTGACTCACGCAAACCAAACAAAGAGCGCGGATTGCGTGGGTTACGCTCCAGGTCTTCGCGAAATACCTTTTCTGCTTCCGCAGGCTTGCCGCTGCGCAGAAGTTCCGCTCCCAGTGATTCCCGTACCGGGAAAAACCAGTCGGGCGGCTCGGCATATTTCAGCGTGTCCTGCACGGCCACCGCTTTGCGCAGCATGGAGATGGCGGCAGCCGAATCGTTCCTGGCCGAGGCAATCCTGGCCCCCAAAACATTTTCTGCGATCTTCAATACATCTTTGGTCTTGTTATTCACCGGCATGGAAAAAATTGTGTCTGGCGGAGTGCTGCGTTCTGCTTCGGCAACAATCTTTTGCTCGGCTTCCGCTTCGCCGACTTTTCCCTTTGCGGCCAGAGCCATACCCCGGGCAAAGTGCCAGAATATGGTGCTGGTCTTCTGTGACGCGTTTGGCTGGGCCATGCGCAAAATCTGGTCCCACCGGTGGAAACGCACTTCAACCGCCACTGGAATGGTCATAAAAGCCTCCAGCGGAGGAACATCATGCACCATAGGTCTTACGTGATCGGCCAGCGTGGCCGCAGCCTGGCTGGCTTTGTCATACTCGCCCTCCATGCTGGCGCACATGGCGATAAAGTGCAGGTTGTGGCTGTAATACATGGCCCCATACATTCCTCCACTACCGCTGGCCTGCATATAGGCTCGGTCGGCTTCCGCGGCTTTCTCGTTCGTTTTTACCGCTGAATCAAAGTCCCCGGTGCGGATGTAAATGTGCCCTGGCATGTGCACCAGATGTCCGGCGCCCGGAGTCAGCGCAGCCAGTCGGTTCGCGGCGGCCAAAGCGCGCTCTGGATTGGGTGAAGCCTCCACGGCATGAATGTAATAGTGGATTGCTCCCACATGATTGGGATCGCGGCGCAGCACGGATTCAAGCGTCGCCGTGATTTCCGGCGTGCCCGGCTCGGGTGTGCCGTCCGGGTTCCAGAGTACCCAGGGATGAAGATTCATCTTGGCTTCGGCGAAGAGCGTGGCCAGATCCAGGTCGTCAGGATACTGCTTCACCACTTCGCGCATGGCATCTGCATACTGCTCGGCAGCGTGGTGATGATCGGCTTTCGGGTCTGCGGGAAAACGCCAGGCCAGTGCAGAAATATATGCGCGCTCATTCGCACTCGCCTTTACCCCAAGGACTGAAGCTTTTTCGATTGCATCATGTGCCTGCTGAAAGCGCGCTGGGTCCGCGGGGTCGTTATAGTTCGGGCCCACGGCTTCCGCAACGCCCCACCAGGCCATGGCCATGTCAGGGTCGAGTTCCGTTGCACGCTGAAATGAGCGCGCCGCCTCGGCGTGATTAAAAGCAAAGATGTAACGCAGCCCCTGATCGAAAAATTTCTGTGCTTCAGGGTTGCTGGTTGTGACCGGATGATGAAGATCACCCAGGCCAGAGACCAAAGTCGCCGCTTTGGCCGGCGTATGGTTTTCATGCTGGGTCTGAGCGGCCAGCGCACAAAACAACAGCATTGCAGCAGGCAATACAGAATATTTCATACTCATTCCCCCAAATACCTGGACGTACCCCCTTGCTATGCGAGCATGTTATATCGAATGCGACAGGACGCAACCGGGATGTACGCAATGAATGGGAGCTGCCGGAGCAAGGACGGAACTGCGCGAGCTAGACCATTTTCGGAATCGATTGGGATGGATAGCCACAATGCTGAAACCAGGCCAGAGCATTGTCCTGGGTAATAATAGAAGCCAAAGCCTGAGTGATGGCTTGCTCCAGGGTTTCCAAAGTACGAGCCTTGATGGCGC
>DASSEH010000303.1:0-3442 GCA_035695325.1 Candidatus Angelobacter sp. | reverse complement strand
GTTCCCGCTGCAAATCATGAGATGCCGCCGCAGCGGGAGGAGCATGCAAAAACGCTGAATTTGTCTAATCTGGTCACTATTTGAAACGTTACGTTTCGCGAATTGTGCCTATCTCAAACTCGAATTGTACCTACCCAAGGATTGTGCCTGCCTCAAACCAGCGTGTGCAGCGGGAAACATTACACCGCGAACGGCGTGGAGCACGACGAAACCCTCGAATGGATGGAGCGATGACCGAGGCTTATGGACAACGGCTTGGCGAGCGATTCCGAGTCAAAAACGCACCGGCGATGGTTACCCGGGCGTTTCGCAAAGGTGAGATGGCCGTCACGGAGCTTCGATGTGATAATCCGCCGTCGGAAATGAGCGATTCGATTCGGCAGGAGGATGCTTTTCTCCTCACTTTGCACTTCCGAGATATTCCCAGTCGCGAATATTGGGAGGCTGGCCGACGAGCGCCGGTGTGCGACGTGCGGGCTGGCGAGACTTGTCTCCAGGACCTGAAGCGAGATCCCACCGTCCGCCTCGACAAGCCCTATCACTCTCTGGTTTTTTATCTGCCGCGTGCGGCACTGAACGCGATCGCTGACGAGGCCAACGCGCCCAGAATTCGCGATCTGAGCTATAAGCCCGGAGTGGGCGTCAACGACGTCGCGATTTCCCGACTCGGGAGCTTGCTGCTGCCCACCCTGAACCATCCCGACCAAGCTACCCGGTTGTTTGTCGACCACCTCCTGTCGGCGGTCGGGGTGCATGTCGCATCACGCGGCGGCGAGCAAATCGAAGCCTGAGGGATGTTAAACAAGACGACTCCAACAATGAAGTGGCTCCATCACGCGGCGGCGAGCAAATCGACGATGTTCTGGATGGCCTTGTCGGCGCGGTGGTAGGCGGCTTCGAGTCGGCTGTTTGGGCGATGTTGAGGGTCCGGACGGTGGTGGAAGCGGCTGTTGGCAAGTGGTCCGCACAGCCGTTTGTGGAAGAACAGAAATAGCAACGCGACTTGAACACCCTTTGGGGTGAGGCGGTAAGCGTAGCGGGATCCGTCGCGTTCAAGCAGTCCGTGACCTTTGACCTTGCGCAGATCGTAGCGCAGTTGGTTCAGACCATAAGATCGTTCGGAGAGACCGAAGGTCGTGCGGACGGATTGGTGGATTTCCTTCGCGGTCCAGCCGCCGACGTGAGTGCCGCCATGCAACAGAACCTCGAGGAGCCGAATGACTCGTCTGTCGTGGATTTTGATGCCGGGATAGCGGACCGAACCGATGGTGATCGGCAGCGCAATCCGCTGCAAAAGCGGGAAGTCGACGTGAACGTTGAGCCACTGGGCCTGGAAGCCAGCGAAGCGGCTGGTGATGACTTTGAAGGTCTGGCGGACGGCGTCGAGATTGTCCAATCCCTTTTTGAGGCCGAAGTCGTTGAGGTTGTTGGAGCAGAGCTCATTGCGCAAGAACGTTGCGAACTTTTCGTACTGCTTCAGGAAGGCATGCTTGAAGTAGGCGCGGAAGACGTGATGGCCATGCTCGATCTGATCGATGACGGTGGCGAGCTTGCCGGGCAGCCTGCGGTGTAGGCGGGCGCCGAAGATCTCGGTAATCTTGTGGGCTGTCAGCCGCCACAGTCCGAGCTCGCAGCCGCGCTCGAACAGTTTGTGGATGGGAAAGTTCCGTTTGAAGATGAAGTTGCGGCAATATTCGATTTGCGAGATGGCGTAGAAGCGCGACAGCTTTACCCGCTTGCGCTCCTTGACGGAGAACTTGGGCCCGAGGATCAGGGTCCAATAGTCCAGCCGTTCGCGAATGATGTCGGGGCTCAGTCTGTCGGCAGCGGCCTGGAGTGCAGCGACGTCGTCAATCGCCAGGAAGGCATTGTCATTCTTGCGGAAGCCGACCTGCGCACGATTGAGCTCCCGCTCGATGAAGTTGTGGCCGTTGAGGTAATATGTCGTTTGGAAGGGGAAGAAGGTTGCGACACGCATCACCATGGGGCCGAGAACTTCATCGCGGATATAGAAGTAGTCGTGTGTGAAGCGGCTGCGCTGGCGGGCGAGGATGCGGTGGTTTGGATCCTTGGTGGGATACTTCGGCACGCTGACCCGGAAGCTCGGCCCCTGTTCCATACTCTTGAAGATGAAATAGACGCCATAGGCGTTCCTCTTTGTCATTCGGCGTAGCGAGGGGAGCACATAGTCTTCCTTGCGCACCCCCTTTTCGGCCCACTCGATCGGGATACTATGATTGCGGGCGAAGGCCTCGACCCAGTTCTGGTAGTCGGCCGTTCGCTGGCTCAAGATCTCTTTGCTGAGCACAGGAATGCCAACGACCTTTCGGAAAAAGTGCACCACCTGTTCGGGCCGTGACAGCCCGCTGAGGTAGCCGTGAATGACAATGCGGTCGAAGCAATGGTAAACGAATAGCAGCAAGTCGCCGAACAACTTGGTGAAAAGTTCCATGGCAAACACCCGCATCAAGCGTGGACCGGGCAAGCGCATGGTGGACGGCAAGAGCTTCCGTCTCGCCGATGAGGTCCGCTACATTCAGCGTCGGGCAGCCGACCACACCGGACGCGTGATCAGCATCGGTCAGCTCATCCTGTTCTCGAGCAAATCTGGCGATGCGTGGCTGCTTGACCCTTCCGACCAACTCGCTGCACGACTGGCCCGGGATGGAGACGCCGAACCGATCCACATCGACGAGACTGATACCACCTTCGCGATCGGTTGGAATGGCCACTATCGCATCGAGGGACCGGCATTCATCTACGTTGATCGCGACACAGGCCGAACAAGCACCATCCTCGGATATCCGACGCATCAATTGACGCACATCGGTTGATGCTAAAATTTCAAATATTTTTGGCTAGGTATTTCCCTGGATCATCCGTCTGTTCCTGTGGACACCGTCTGCTGATCGAGAAGCCGTCACCGTCCGCTGCCCCGCTCGGTGACGGCTTTTTGTCGTACCTGCATAAGACGCCGCCAACATGAAGCAATCGAAGAGAATACCCTTGTGGGTGTGGCTTACCATCGGCCTGATCGGCCTCGGCCTTTTGTGGCTGCATTTTGCCGCCAACAGCATGCTCGAACGCACGTAATCTTGCTTCTCCGAGTCAGCCATCGTCCCAAATGTTCAAGTCCCTGTAGGCCGCCGCGAGCTCGTCCTTCGAGACTCTCGCCTTCAGGTTTTCCCAGGCTGCCTTGAAGTCGGCCTTGGCCGTGTCGAGGTCTTTGGCCGAGCCCATCCGAAGTCCAGCGGTCAGATGAACCACGACGTTCCAGAGCCAGATGGGCGGCATCCGTTCGTCGGCAAGGCGAATCCGACCGATGCGCTGGTGGCCTTCGAGCACGCTGTAGTCACGGATGCCGATCGAGCGCAGCTTCAGCATGTTCTTGCGGCCTCCTGGCAGTCGTCCGTGGCTGGCACGAGCTGTCGCCGCTGCAGTC
>DASSEH010000302.1:0-3289 GCA_035695325.1 Candidatus Angelobacter sp. | reverse complement strand
AATTTCCAAAGCGCATTGGGTCGATTGGCCGTCCATGATGGCGCAATCTATGAAATGCTTATAGGGATCAGGCACGTTCTCGAACCGCTTACTCTATTAGACGATCCTTTTATCGTTAAGAGAGTAAAGGAAGAAATGGCGGATGCTTCACAGGTAACGTATCGCTCGAATGGGTCTATTCTACCTAATCCATCCAAACGGTGGAGCGTTCGTGAAGTCGCCATTTATGCAGTTCCCGCTTCTCCTGAGCGGTGGTAAGGATTCGGGTCCATCTTGATGGGCAAAAGGATGCGTTCGTGGACACGAAGGACGCGCTAAGGTATTCCTGGTAAGCCACGCCGCTGCGGTCAGCGACCACGCTGAAGAGCATCAGCGTTGGCGCCCCTTTATTTGCCTCTAGCCAAGCGCCCAGCGCCGTCGCCACCAGAGGATGTAGGTCCAGTCCAGACATTCATCACCGATCACTCCTGTCCAAGAAGCGTTCTAAAAAGAAGTGACAAAAAGGCCTCCGTTTCTGGTTAAATCGTTGGTATGCAAATCAAGCGAAAAAACCATCCACGGAGGCTGGAGAGATGATAGGGTACTCGAGCCTTTTTAGCCAAGTGCTTTTGCTGGTCAACCGACACCAATTCGCGCGACGAGTTAACGAATGCGGCGCGGAGAAAGCGGCCAAGGGCTTCAGCTGCTGGAGTCAATTCATCGCGATGATGTTTGGCCAACTGGCCCAAGCCAAGTCGCTGCGTGAAATCAGCGACGGTCTATCCTGTTGTGAAGGCAAACTCAATCATCTGGGCCTCCAAGAGGGTCCGAAACGTTCGACCTTGTCCTACGCCAATGCCAAGCGCCCGTGGCAGCTCTTCGAACAAGTCTTCTACGATCAGCTTGGCTTGGCACAAAGCCTGGCGCCAAAAAAGAAACTGCGCTTCAAGAATAAGCTCCTGAGTCTGGACGCCAGCGTGATTGATCTGTGTCTGAGCATGTACAATTGGGCGACCTTCCGCCAAACCAAGGGAGCGGTGAAGTTGCATTTGCTGCTCGATCACGACGGTTATCTGCCAGTCTACGCTCATCTGAGCGAAGGCAGGGTTCATGAAATGATCGTGGCCAGGAGCTTGAACTTTTCCAAGGGCACCGTGGTGGTCATGGATCGGGGCTATATCGACTACAAACTCTTTGCCCGCTGGACCAAAGCCGGAATCTTTTTCGTCACCCGGCTCAAGAACAACGCCAATTACTGGGACTTCGAAGATCGGCCGCTCCCCAGGAGTGGCAACGTGCTGAAGGATCAGCTGATCCGGCTTAACCCGCTCACGGCCGGAGCGCCTTGTCGGGAAGACTTGCGCCTAGTGACGGTCTGGGATGAACGCAACCAATGTGAAGTCCGGCTGCTCACTAACCAGCTGCAATTCGCAGCCAAGACGATTGCCGATATTTACCGGGAGCGCTGGCAGATTGAACTATTTTTCAAGGCTCTCAAGCAGAACCTGAAGATCAAGACCTTCGTCGGGACAAGCGCCAACGCGGTCCGTATCCAGATTTGGACAGCATTAATCGCGATCCTGTTGCTCAAGATCCTGCAGTTTAAGAGCACCTTTGCTTGGGCCTTGAGTAATCTGGTGGCCTTGCTCCGCTGGAATCTGTTCAGCTACCGCGACTTATGGGAGTGGATTAACCGTCCGTTTGACACACCGCCGCAATCTCCGGCTATCCAGGGCGAACTCTTCGATTTGGACAGCATCTAGGATGGCCAAACTTAACAAAGGGGGCTTATTCTTGAAAAATCATTCACCACGCCCGCCGAACGCCCTTAAAATCAGGACTACCCTTTTCAACTAACAATTATTTTGGACAGCAGTGAGGACAACGAATCCTTGTTGGTCTCTCCGGGATCGCGCACGACGGGCCGGCCAATTCAACAGCAAGCGTAGCAGCGAATAAGGGCGAGATTTTCTCGCTGGCCCGCGTTAGATTAAAGTCAATTCGCCTAACCCCCACAATCGGTGGAAAATGAGGCAGCAATGAAGACGATTGCGACCGAGGCAACGGAGGGATCGATTCAGGCCGAAGATGCACTTCGGCTTGTGATCGATACGACGCCTGCGCTGATCCATACTGGACGGCCCGACGGTTATCTCGATTACTTCAATCAGCGCTGGTTGGAGTTCCTGGGTCTGCCCTTGGAAGAGGTATGCGGTTGGCGGTGGACCGGTGCAGTTCACCCCGAAGATGTAGCCGGATTGCTGCAGAAGTGGCACGCAGCTTTGGGGAGTGGAGAGCCGTTAGAGGCCGAGGCGCGCGTGCGGCGTGCAGACGGAGAATATCGGTTGTTGCTCCACCGCAAAGTGCCGCTGCGCAACGAACGAGGCGCTATTCTTAAGTGGTACGGGTCAAGCGTCGACATCGAGGAGCAAAGGCGGGCTCAGGAAAGGATCCTGCAGGACGAAAGGGAGCGGCTTAGCGAAACCCTGCTGGCCGAAGCGCAGCGACTCACTCAAATCGGCGCCTCTGTGCAACGACTCACTCGAATCGGCAGCTTTGTGTTCAGGCTCCCTGACGCCACCGAATACTGGTCGCCGGAGTCGTTCCAGATTTTTGGGGTCGACCCGGCGAAAGGACATCCACGGAATATGTCGGAGTACACGGCTTACGTACACCCGGATGACCGCGAGCGGTTCCTGCGGGAAGCAGAAGAGATTCTCGCGAAAGGTCAAGCCTATGAGCACAACCATCGCATCGTCCGACCCGATGGTGAAATACGGGCAGTCCGAGTGGTTGGCTGCCCGGTCCACGACAAGGGAGTCGTCACCCGTTTCATTGGCGCGTTCGCCGACATCACTGAGCGAGAACAGCTGACTCTGGAACTGCGGCGAGGCGAGTTCTATCTCAACGAGGGGCAGCGCCTTGCGCACGCGGGAAGCTGGGCCTTTGATTCTGGCGGGTTCGACTACTGGTCTCCTGAATTATTTCGGATTCACGGCCTCGATCCGGCCAGCAAACCGCCTACTGTCCGGGAATATCTAGATTTGGTCCACCCGGAGGATCGCGAATTCATGGCAAATCTGATCAAGGGACTCGTGATGGAAGCTTCGCCCTTCGATACCACCAAGCGCATCGTGCGACCTGATGGTGAGGTTCGGTACGTTCGCTGTGTCGGTGCTACAGTCGTCGAAAACCAAAGGCTGAAAAAGTTTGTCGGCACCGCCGTAGACGTTACCGAGCACGAGTTTCTTACCCAAGAACTCCGGCGCCGGGAGGCTTATCTTGCGCAGGCGGAGGCCCTGAGCCACAC
>DASSEH010000301.1:0-1119 GCA_035695325.1 Candidatus Angelobacter sp. | reverse complement strand
TCGGCGGCATTGCTCGCGAAGGCATGATGTTCACCGACTACTTCCCACGTCGCTCAACCCCACTTCAGCGTCATGCTGACATCTCCCGGCAGTCCGCCGGGAAAGTCGACGATCTGGGCTCGTAACTTGTACCCGCGCGGGCGCAGGGACTTATGCCAAAACTGATAAAGTTGCTTTGGCACTCCGGTCAATGTGTCTTCCCAGCCGGGCTCCTGTTGATTGATGGCGCGCCCGTGGTCCGTGCAAAGGGTGTTTGGGAAGCGATAGACTTGAACTTCTGTAAGGCCAGCTCGAACGGCCTGCTCCACGAGGGCGGCGGCGCTCTTCATTACCTCTTCGTCTGAGATGCCCAACGTCTTGCTAAGTTGGTCGCTTTTCTCGGCTTCTGCTTGCGCGTGCTTATGGGCCGCGTCAGTGGCTTTCTCTGCCTCAGCTAATGCGATTTTTTCCAATAGTTCATTCGCAGGGGGCCATAGACTCGAAAGTTCGTCGGCTTTAGCTGGAGTTCGGCGCGATTTTGCGGATGGGGCTCGACCAACTTTAACAGCTTTGCTCTGAGGCCTTTTGGTCGCGGTCTTTTTCGCTGCCGTGCTGGCGCTCCTTCTCTTTGGCGACCCTCTCTTTGCTGTCGCGCTCGTTGACGTCCTCCTCTTTGACGACCCTCTCTTCGTCGCACCAGATACTGATTTTGATTTCTGCCTGTTTCTAGTGGGCTGCTTTCTCGTCAAGCCAGAGACTGCGCCACTTAGGGTATTCCCAGCCAGTTCTTTGGCGCCTTTCGCTGTGTCAACGACCGCCTGAGGCGCGGTATTGTTCATACCTTCCTTTTTGTCGTCCATGTTCCTCTCCTGTGTGCGTCGGCCGTAACCCCAGGGTGACGCTAGATGCTGCGGTCGAAAACGCATGCGTAGCTGAGCCGGAATGATCAGTACCAGCGTCCGCGACCGTACCAACCTCCACCGAGAACGATCAGTACGACGATGATGATGATAAGGAGTGTGCTGGTATCCATGTCGTCCTGCTGCGAGATTCTATAGAAGACTGCTGCTGTTGGCACCCCCTCCGCGTCACAAGCCATGATCAACGCAACAGAGCGGCGCGTATGCTTTGACGCGCGTT
>DASSEH010000300.1:0-1129 GCA_035695325.1 Candidatus Angelobacter sp. | reverse complement strand
AGCGAGCCAAGATGGTGTTGATGGCGGCTGAAGGAGAACAAGACAAAACCATCGCTAAGGGTTTGGGGATTGACCGCAGGCAAGTCTCGCGCTGGCGCCGCCGGTTTATCGAGAAGCGCTTGACTGGGATTGAAAAGGACCTTCCACGGGGCGGCCGAAAGGCGACGAAGCGAGAACAGATGGCCCCTTTGATCATTGAGAAGACCACCCAAACCAAGCCGTCCAATGCGACGCACTGGAGCGTAAGGACCTTGGCCGATACGCTGGGCATCGACAAATCGATGGTACAACGGGTGTGGCATGCCAGCGGTCTGAAACCCCATTTGTTCAAGACCTTCAAAGTCAGCCGGGATAAAAAGTTTGCCGAAAAAGTCATCGATGTGGTGGGCTTGTATCTCAACCCGCCCGAGCACGCGCTGGTGCTGTGTGCTGACGAGAAAACATCGGTGCAAGCGTTGGACAGGACCCAACCAGGATTGCCGCTGGTCAAGGGTCGCTTGGGAACCATGACCCACGACTACAAACGCAACGGAACGACCACCCTGTTCGCTGCTCTGGAGATAGCCGAGGGGAGCATTATTGGAACCTGCATGAACCGCCACCGCCATCAGGAGTGGATCAGGTTTCTCAATCTGATTGATCAGCAAACCCCACAAGACTTGGACTTGCATCTGATCGTTGACAATTACGCCACCCATAAACATCCCCAGGTCAAAGTGTGGCTCAAACGCCATCGGCGGTTTCATTGCCATTTTGTGCCGACCTCGAGTTCCTGGCTTAACATGGTCGAGCGTTGGTTTCGCGATCTCACTGACAAACAAATTCGACGTGGGGTATTCAAATCGGTCGCCGACTTAATCGCCGCTATCCAAGCCTATATTGAGCATCACAATAGTAATCCCAAACCTTTTGTTTGGACTGCTAAAGCCAAAGACATCATCGCCAAGTATCGCCGCGCTAAGGCGGTCCTCGATAAAGTACAAACAGCGTGAGACACTACACTAGGATCCATCGATCCTCGGCCCAATGAAAAGCTGGGATCATTCAATACAGTTGGGAGTTCGAATGACATTAAAACCGGTATCGATCATATTATCATTACTCCTGAGCTTGTTTTGCCTTACCCATT
>DASSEH010000299.1:0-3165 GCA_035695325.1 Candidatus Angelobacter sp. | reverse complement strand
GTCCTGCTCTGTCGCAACCGATGGAGCGATCGATGACGAAGTCACGCAAGAAGTTTGATGCGGTGAGAACGGCGGTGGAAAAGTCAGCCACGGTAGCGGCGGGATAGTCCCGCTGTGATGGCGGAGTAAGACTCTGCCACTTTTGCCCTTTCTGGCAGCAGGGAGGGCGGGGGCATTTTCACCGTGGAACTGTATCTGAAGGTTCGTCTCGCCTGTCGGGACGGGATGAGTGCGCGCGAGGCGGCACGTCAGTTCGGGATTTCACGCGAGAGCGTGAAGAAGATGCTGAGCTTTTCGGTTCCGCCGGGGTATCGGCGGACGGCGCCGATCAAGCGGCCGAAGCTGGGCGGGTTCACCGAGATCATCGACCAGTGGCTGCGCGACGATGTCGGCCAGCACCGCAAGCAGCGTCACACGGCCAAGCGGGTTTTTGATCGGTTACGGGACGAGCACGGGTTCACCGGTGGCTACACCATCGTCAAGGATTACGTGCGCGATCAGCAGCGCCGTAGTCGGGAGATGTTTGTCCCGTTGCACCACGAGCCTGGCCACGCCCAGGCTGATTTCGGCGAAGCGCTGGTGGTGATCGGGGGGATCGAGCAGAAAGCCCAGTTCTTTGCGCTCGACCTGCCGCATAGCGACGCGAGCTACATTCGGGCCTATCCAGCGGCAACGGCCGAGGCTTGGATTGACGGCCACGTTCACGCTTTTGCTTTCTTCGGCCGGGTGCCGCTGTCGGTGCTCTACGACAACGACAGGTGCCTGGTGGCGCGCATCTTGCCGGATGGCGCGCGCAAACGCGCCCGCCTGTTCAGTGGGTTCCTGTCGCATTACCTGATCCGAGACCGCTATGGCCGTCCCGGGAAAGGCAACGACAAGGGCAGCGTCGAGGGTCTGATCGGCTGGGCCCGGCGCAACTTCATGGTGCCGCTGCCGCGTTTTGCATCCTGGGACGATTTCAACGCCTGGCTGGAGGAGCAATGCCGCAAGCGTCACGCGAACATCCTGCGTGGCCATACCGAGACGATCGGACAGCGGCTCCAACGGGATCTGCAGGCGATGGCGGGGCTGCCGCCCGCCCCCTTTGATGCCTGCGAACAAGCGACAGGACAGGTGAGTTCACAGTCGCTGGTGCGCTACCAGACCAACGATTATTCGGTGCCCGTCGCCTACGGCCATCGCGATGTCTGGATACGGGGCTATGTCGATCAGGTCGTAATCGGCTGCGGCGGGGAGATCATAGCTCGTCATCCCCGGTGCTATGACCGCGAGGACATGGTCTTCGACCCGGTCCATTACCTGTCCCTGATCGAGCAGAAGATCGGCGCGTTGGATCAGGCCGCGCCGCTGGCCGAATGGGATCTGCCCACGGAGTTCCAGACCCTGCGGCGCCTGATGGAAGCGCGGATGATCAAGGCCGGCCGCCGGGAATACGTTCAGGTGCTGCGGCTACTGGAGAGCTTTGGGATGGAAGACCTCCATGTCGCGGTCAAAAACGCGCTGCGCATGGGCGCGGTAGGTTTTGACGCCATCAAGCACCTCGTTCTGTGCCAGGTGGAGAAGCGCCCGCCGAAGCTGGACCTTAACGTCTATCCCTATCTACCGCGCGCCACTGTCGGCAAGACCTCGGCCGCCAGTTACATGTGCCTGGTGTCGGGGAATGCCGCATGACCGACGCCCCCAAACTTCTTCTGGCTCATCACCTCAAGACGCTGAAGCTGCCGACCGTCCTGCGGGAGTACGACAAGGTGGCCCAGCAGTGCGCCGCCGAGGGGATGGACCACGTTCAGTTCCTTGCCCGACTGGTGGAGCTGGAGCTGATCGACCGCGAACGACGGATGATCGAGCGCCGGATCAAGGCTGCCAAGTTCCCCACAGTCAAAAGTCTGGACAGCTTCGACTTCAAGGCGATCCCCAGCCTCAACAAGATGCAGGTGCTGGAACTGGCCCGCTGCGAATGGATCGAGCGGCGGGAAAACGTCATCGCCCTTGGGCCGAGCGGCACGGGCAAAACCCATGTCGCGCTGGGCCTGGGGCTGGCCGCTTGTCAGAAGGGCCTCGCCGTCGGCTTCACCACCACCGCCGCGTTGGTCCATGAGTTGATGGAGGCCCGAGACGAGCGCCGGTTGTTGCGCCTGCAAAAGCACCTGGTCGGGCACAAGCTTCTGATCATCGACGAACTGGGCTTCGTGCCGCTAAGCAAAACTGGCGCCGAGTTGCTGTTCGAGCTGATCTCACAACGCTATGAACGCGGCGCTACGCTGATCACCAGCAATCTTCCCTTCGACGAGTGGACCGAGACCTTCAGTTCCGAGCGTTTGACCGGCGCGCTCCTCGATAGGCTGACACATCACGTCAGCATCCTTGAGATGAACGGCGACAGTTACCGCCTCGGCCAAAGCCGCGCCCGGAAGGCCAAGGTCGAAGCACTGACCCAGCCATAAAGATTGACCCTGACGGGTCAAAGCGCCCTGGACACGCGCCAGCTATGTGGGGAGCGCGCGTGCCAGGGCGCTCACACAGCCCCCACCGTCTGAAAACGGCGCTGAATTGGCCGGCTCTGGCGCCGGCATCTGGCCTAATTTTCCGCCGCCGTTGACAGCCTCCCGGCACTGATCCTCTGTTCCATAAAGAACAGCAAACTGGGCCTCGCTGAGCCCCTTTTTGCGCCATCGCTCAAACCCGCAGAAACAGCCGTATGTTCCTGTTTTGTACCATGTCGTGATGGCTGAGGATAGTGCCTAATCAGGAAGGTTTTTGTTTTGGTACTTCCTCGCGCTGCTGCTTGCGGTCCCGGCGGCGCGCGAGAGATCATTTTCGCAGGACGGACCGAACCGCCGCTGGGCGAGCTCATCCTGTTGACGCTGACCGGCGCCGTGACTTATCTCGGTGCACTTTTCGTACTCGGGAGAACGGTGATCGGCGAAGGCGCTGAGGTCGCGGGCTGGATTTTTCGCCGTCACGGTCTCGATCGAACGCTGCGTCGAAGCTGAACTGGATATTAATTGCCGAGCCCACCTCTATCGCCGGGGAACCGAAAAAAACTTTGCCCGGCCTCACGCTGTCGGACAGCTGGCGTCCGAACCTGAGCGGTCCACCTGGCGTAGTGCCCTGATAGCTTCGGGCAGGAGCCTCTTGTGAATTCGAACTCCGCTAAACCCATTA
>DASSEH010000298.1:0-11083 GCA_035695325.1 Candidatus Angelobacter sp. | reverse complement strand
GACGAACGGCGCGCGAGACATACTTTCGACGCCCCCAGCAATCACAAATTCAGCGTCGCCGCCGGCGATCGCGCGAGCGGCTTGACCAACTGCTTCCAGGCCAGAAGCGCACAACCGATTCACCGTCACTGCCGGCACTGTTTCTGGCAGACCGGACAGCAACGTGGCCATGCGCGCAACATTGCGGTTGTCTTCGCCGGCCTGATTGGCGCAACCGAGCACGACTTCGTCCACCGCGCCCCAGTCCACAGTAGGATAACGCGCCATCAATGAGGTGATCGGCGCCGCCGCCAGATCGTCGCAGCGCAATGCGGCCAGCCGACCGCCATATCGACCGAACGGTGTTCGAGTTGCCGCCGCGATGAAAACATCAACCATCATGCGTTCCGGGAAATCGTCAACGGCCGCCAACCATCTCGTGCCATAGCGCTTTCAATCGCCTCACGCGCGCGATGCAAAGCAGGCAACATTTTTTTCCGCGCCAACGCCTGCACATCGTCGCTGTAACGCATGCTGACGTTGAGACCATACACCGCCTGTCCTGTAGCGGAACGAACCGGCACCGCAATCGAGCACAGTCCCAGCTCCAGCTCCTGCGAGACGAACGCGTAGCCTTGACGGCGCACCTTGAGGATCTCTGCTTGAAGCGCTCGTGTCTTGTAGACCGTGTGCGCGGTAATCGAGCGAAACGTATTTTCGCGTAACCAGGCGGTAAGCTCGTCGTCCGATTTGTCCCCTAACAATACCCGCCCCATCGAGGCGGCGAATGCCGGCAATCGCGCGCCTACGCCGAGCGCGACACTCATCAGGCGACGAACCGCCACGCGCGCTACATAAACGATCTCGCTGCCATCGAGCACAGCCATCGAGCACGATTCGCCGACCCGCTGCGACAACTTTTCCATCGGCTCGTGCGCCAAGTCAGTCAGGTCCAGCGAAGAAAGATAGCTATAGCCGAGCTCGAGCACGCGCGGTGTCAGAAAAAACTGCCTGCCTTGCGCGGCCACATAGCCGAGGTGTTGCAGGGTTAACAAACTGCGCCGGGCGACCGCGCGCGACAAACCGATCTGCGTGGCGATTTCGGACAGGGTACAACGGGGCCGTTCGCGGTTGAACGCGCGCAATACCTGCAGCCCACGGTCCAGCGATTGAATGTAATCGGGACTATTGGTGAACGACGGACGCAACATTATAAAGAGCCTTAAACGAATTGATTGACAGCGGCAGGTTAACGGGTTTTATGGGGTGCGCAATGCGAATTAATGTTCGATTATCGAACTATGACCCAGCCGACTCGCGAATGGTTTTGCCGATGGTGAGCGAGCGCGATACCGTTTTGCACAGTTGGTGTGTGCCGGCCCAATGGCAGGCCCCCACCATTGTCGGCGGACGTGGCGCCCATTTCTGGGATGCGGACGGCCATGATTATTTGGACATGAGCAGTTTGTCCGAATGCAGCAATCTCGGGCATCAACACCCTGCTGTAGTGAAAGCGATTTGTGAGCAGGCTGAGCGTTCATGTTTCGTTACTTCCGCTTGGGGCGCGGAGCCACGGGCAGAACTTGCAAAGGTCTTGTTGGAGAAGGCGGGTTTTGAGCGAGGCCGGGTTTTTTTTACGTTGGCCGGTGCAGATGCCAACGAACACGCCGTCAAATTTGCGCGGTTGACCCGCGGGCTGAAGCAAGGGTGGGTTATCACTCGAGATCGCTCATATCATGGGACCACTTATGCCTGTATGGCCTTGTCCGGAGATGCGCGCACGAGTCACCAAATTGATCCGGAGCAGTTCGCGGTAACGCATGTTCCACCGCCGTACGCATATCGTTGCCCATTTGGTAGCAGCAGCGAAATGGATTGTGGCCGTCTTGCGGTTGACGCCGTGACTGGCGAAATCGACCGCAAGGGCGCACAATCCGTGGCCGCTGTCTTGATGGAGCCGAATGCTGGAACTAATGGCATCGTGGCACCGGATAACTACTGGCCTGGCTTGCGCGAGGTGACGCGTTCGCGCGACGTATGCCTGATCGCCGATGAAGTCATGAGCGCGTTTGGCCGCTGTGGCGAATGGTTTGCGTGGCAACGATACGGTGACGCCGGCAAGCCAGATCTGATGACACTCGCGAAAGGACTGACCGGTGCACATTTGCCGCTCGGGGCCGTGGTGATGAACGAAAATGTCGCCCGGCGTTTAGAAACGCAGATGCTCTTCACTGGCTTAACTTACTGCGGTCATCCCCTTGCTTGCGCCGCCGGATTGGCGGCGGTTCGCGCTTATGAAAATGAAAAATTGATCGAGCGCTCGAGCCGCTTGGGTGGCGAGATGTTCCTTGAATTAAAACGCCTTCAGCAAAAGCATCGGTTAATTGGTGATGTTCGCGGCGGGCAAGGTTTGTTTGCGATCGTTGAACTAGTCAGCGATCAAACTAGTCGCGCGGCGCTGGCACCTTGGCCACAAACGCCTCCACAACTGACGACGCTCGTGCGAAAAGCACGCGGTCTCGGTGTGTCTTTTGCTGTCCGCGGAAACCTGATAATCCTGGCACCGCCGCTGGTAATTGAAGAAAGTGAGTTGAGCGGCGCCTTGGCTTTGCTCGATCGCCTGTTAAGCGAAATGGAGGCTGCATGAATTTCAAACTGACTTACGCAACCATGTTTAATCCGCCGGCGGAGATGCATACGCGTTTTGACGCTGCACTCGCTGAACTCAATCGCTCGTTAGGCGCGACCCATCCTCTCTACATTAATGGCGAGGACCGCGTCACCGCGAAGCACGACACTCGACGCAGCCCAATCGATCAGCGCCGCGTCCTGGGGCACTTCTCGCTCGCGACTGTTGATGATGTAAACGATGCCATGGCCGCGGCTCAAGCTGCCCTTTCAGGATGGCGCGCGACACCGATGGAAGAGCGCGTCCGTTCGCTCAAACGCGTTGCTGCGCTCATCGAAGAACGCGTTTACGACATCGGCGCAGCGATGTCGTTGGAAGTTGGAAAGAACCGGATGGAAGCGCTGGGAGAAGTGCAGGAGACAGCGGACTTTTTCAATCTTTACGCGGATGATTATGCCGGACACAACGGATTCGATAATCCTTTGCCCGATGATCCGCTTCCGGATTTCCGTTCGCACAATCGCAGCGTGATGAAGCCTTACGGTGTCTGGGTGGTCATCGCACCGTATAACTTTCCGTTTGCACTTGCCGGCGGGCCGGTGGCGGCGGCTTTAATTACAGGAAACACAGTCGTGTTGAAAACTGCGACTGATACGCCGTGGTCCGGACGTTTGCTCGCAGACTGTATCCGCGATGCCGGCCTTCCGCGCGGAGTCTTCAATTATCTCAATGGTGGCGGCAGCGTAGTTGGTGAGGCATTGCTAAACCATCCCAATACCGCCGGAATTACCTTCACCGGATCGGTTGACGTCGGCATGCATATCTACCGCACCATGGCCAGTGGCGTATATCCGCGACCGTGCATCGCCGAAATGGGCGGCAAGAACGCTTGCATTGTGACTGCGAATGCAGATCTCGATCGCGCGGCAGACGGGATTGTGCGTTCAGCGTTTGGATTGAGCGGACAGAAATGTTCGGCGGTGTCGCGAATCTACGTTGATGACAAAGTCGCGGATCCGTTGATCAAGAAGCTCCAGGAAAAAATCAACGCGATTACGATTGGCGATCCTTCGCGAAAGGAAAATTGGCTCGGGCCGGTGACCACAGCCAGCGCGCTGAAAAACTACGAGCGTTACAGTAAAGAACTTACCGAAAACGGCGGGCGAATTTTGTCCGGCGGCAAGCGTCTGGCCGAAGGTGAACTGACGCACGGCTATTTTGTCGCGCCGACGCTGGCTGAAGCGCCGGCCACGCATCCGCTGTTCAAAGAGGAAATGTTCGTCCCGATCACGATGGTTTGTCGCGTACGCGACCGCGCTGAAGCGATCCGGCTGGCCAACGATTCACGTTTCGGACTAACCGCCGGTCTCTACGGCAACGATGACGATGCAGCCTACTTTTTCGACAACATTGAGGCCGGAGTCACCTATGTGAATCGTCCCCAAGGTGCCACCACTGGTGCGTGGCCGGGCTATCAACCGTTCGGTGGCTGGAAAGGGTCGGGTTCGTCGGGCAAAGGGATCGCCTCGTTTTATTATCTGGCGCAATACCTGCGCGAACAATCGCAGACGAAAGTGGAATAGGCGATGCAGCTCGGGAGCTTACAAGAAATCATCGATCAATATATCCATGATGGTCAGAGCGTGGCGCTAGAGGGTTTTACCCATCTGATTCCGTTCGCAGCCGGGCACGAAATTCTGCGCCAGAAAAAACGCGATCTGCATCTGATCCGGATGACGCCGGACTTGATTTACGATCAATTGATTGGTGTTGGTTGTGCCCGTGCACTGACGTTTTCCTGGGGTGGCAATCCCGGCGTCGGCTCGCTGCATCGGCTGCGCGATGCGGTCGAAAATGATTGGCCGCGACCGCTGGAGATTCACGAACATTCGCACGCGGGAATGGCGGCGGCTTACATCGCAGGCGCGGCTCGGATGCCATTTGGAATGTTACGCGGCTACGTCGGAACCGATCTTCCCGGCGTTAACTCGGAAGTGCGCGAAGTACGCTGCCCTTACACAAACGAGAAGATCGCGACCGTGCCCGCGATTAATCCTGACGTCACCGTCTTACATGCGCAAGCCGCCGATCGACAGGGCAACGTTTTTATTCGCGGCATCGTTGGCGCACAGAAAGAATCGGCGTTGGCCGCGACGACGCTGATCGTCACAGTTGAAGAAGTCGTCGAGTCGTTGGACGCGCCGATGAATGCAATTGTTTTGCCTCACTGGGTGGTGACAGCGATTGCGGAAGTGCCAACCGGTGCTTATCCGTCCTACGCGCTCGGCTACTACGCGCGAGACAACGCGTTTTATCTGGCTTGGGATGAAATCGCTCGCGACCGCGAACGGTTTTCTGAGTGGATCGATCGTCACGTGATCAGTAGCCGAGACCACGCAGAATTTCTCGACAGCTTGGCGGAGGCCGCATGAACGTCGATTCCTCTTCTCTAAATAAATATACGCCGGACGAAATGATGACGATCGCGGCCGCGCGTTTGATTTGGCCTGGCTGCGTTTGTTTCGTTGGCATCGGTGTTCCTTCCGCGGCAGCGAATCTCGCACGTCTAACTCACGCGCCGGACATCGTACTCATCTACGAATCTGGCGCCATCGGCACGCAGCCGAGGGTATTGCCGTTATCGATTGGCGATGGCGAGTTGGCCGAAACGGCAGACGCCGTGGTGCCCTTACCGGAAATTTTTTCCTACTGGCTGCAGGCTGGTCGCATCGATGTCGGGTTTCTTGGCGCGGCGCAGATCGATCGCTTTGGGAATCTCAATACCACTGTCATTGGCGGCTACGGAAAGCCAAAGACGAGGATGCCGGGTGCT
This sequence comes from Candidatus Angelobacter sp., assembly GCA_035695325.1. Lineage (GTDB taxonomy): Bacteria > Acidobacteriota > Terriglobia > Terriglobales > Acidobacteriaceae > Angelobacter. The sequence goes on along the minus strand of DASSEH010000298.1, from coordinate 5,642 downwards.
GGTGGTGCGCCGGAAATTGCCCACCACGCCAAACAAATTTTTGTCGTGCTGAAACAATCACCGCGCAGCTTTGTCGCGCAGTTGGATTTTTGCACGAGCGCAGGCTTTTTAAATGGAAATGGCGAGCGAGCGCGGCGTGGTATCCCCGGTGCGGGACCGCAAGGAGTGATCACTGATTTGGGTGTGCTCAAGCCAGCGGCCGGGTCGCAGGAGCTCACGCTAGTGGCCCGCTATGAGAACGTCAGTGTGGACAAGGTCCGTGCGGCAACAGGCTGGCCACTGGCAGTTGCCGATATCATCGACGTTGTCGCACCGCCCACCGCAGACGAGCTGCGCGTTCTTCGCGACCTGCACAAGCGAACGGATATCGCGCATGCTGGCGATGCGCGTCGATTCAGGAAAACTCCGCGTCCATCGCTCGAGCAAGCGAGGTCAATAGCATGAACAAGAGTTCCGATAGCCGTCCCGCTATCCGGACGGAATTGCCCGGCCCCAAAGCGCGGGCTGTGCTGGCCCGCGATGCCAAAGTGGTGTCACCCTCGTATCCGCGCGAGCACCCGTTTGTGATGTCGCATGGTCGCGGTGTCGAAGTTTGGGACGTAGATGGCAATCGCTTCCTGGATTTTGCCGCAGGCATTGCCGTCTGCAGCACGGGCCATTCACACCCGCAGGTGGTTCAAGCGATCAAAGACGCTGCAGATCGGTTTCTGCACATTTCTTCTGATTACTGGCACGAAGGGCAAGTCGCCCTCGCCGAAAAGATCAATGCACTGGCACCGATGGGGGAGCCGGTGCAGAGTTTTTTCTGCCAGTCCGGCACCGAAGCGGTGGAAGGCGCATTGAAACTGGCGCGCTATGTCAGTGGACGCTCGCGATTCATCGGCTTTCTCGGTGGTTTCCACGGGCGCACGATGGGTTCGCTGGCTTTCACTGCCAGTAAGCAAACCCAGCAGCAAGGTTGCGCGACCATGCCGGGTGTCACCCACGTGCCGTTTCCGAATACTTACCGACCGCTGTTCGCGGGCGAGGATCAAGGTCAGGCCGTCCTTAACTATATAGAGAACGGCTTGTTCGTCAGCAACGTGCCAGCCAGCGAAGTCGCCGCCATCCTGGTCGAGCCGATTCAGGGCGAAGGCGGCTACCTGGTACCGCCCGATGGATTTCTGGCTGGCTTGCGCCAACTCTGCAATCGCCACGGCATTCTGTTGATTTTCGATGAAGTGCAATCAGGCATAGGGCGCACCGGCAAAATGTTTGCCTGCCAGCACTGGAACGTGCAGCCGGATATCATGACGCTGGCCAAGGGCCTGGGCTCGGGCCTGCCGATCGGTCTGGTAGTAGCTAAGAAAAGCATCATGCAACAATGGAAGTCTGGCGCGCATGCGAACACTTACGGTGGAAATCCGCTATGTTGCGCCGCCGCGTTGGTGACACTCGACCTGATCGAACGCGAGTACGCGGCTAATGCCGAGAAAGTGGGCGCTTATTTTATGGAACGCTTGCGCGAATTGCAGTCGCGGCACCAAGTGATCGGAGAAGTTCGCGGCAAAGGACTAATGATCGGCATGGAGCTGGTTAGCGATCGAGCCAGCCGCAACCCTTGCAAATTTTCGTGTCATACCGTGATCACGCGCGCATTTCATCGAGGCCTGCTCTTGCTCTCTTGTGGGCAGAGTACAGTGCGCTTCATGCCGCCGCTGATGGTGTCGGTGGCGGAGGTAGACGAGGCAATGACTTTGCTAGAGGCTGCCCTGGTCGAAGCAATGGCTCAATAATGGGAATGACAATGCGCCAGCCCAAGATTCTGCTGGCTGGCCTGTTGTTACTCTCTCCCTTCTCGGCGCTGGCGGAGCGCAAGCCTGTAGCGGCGCAAATCCAGTTGCCGCACAATTATTACTACCGCGAGATGTATCTGCCGCAGCTAACGAGCGGCCCATCGGCATTAACCTTTTCGCCCGATGGCAAGGAGCTTGTTTATAGTATGGGTGGCTCGCTGTGGCGCCAGACTATCGGTGACGATCAGGCGCGTGAACTTACCCACGCAGGCGGCTACGACTACCAGCCGGATTGGTCACATGATGGTCGACATATTATATTCACCCGCTACCAGAAGGACGCCATCGAGTTGTGGCAGCTCGATCTGCAAACCGGCACGGAAGTCGCGCTAACCTCGCATGGCGATATCAATCTCGAACCGCGCTATTCGCCGAATGACCACCAGATCGCTTTCGTTTCCACCGCTGACAGTGGCCATTTCAATCTCTATCTCGCAGAGGTTGCTGACGATCGGTTGAGCGGCGCGAGACGTTTGGTGCCTGAACACACCAGCAACGTCTATCGCTATTACTACGCCACAACCGACCATGCGATCAATCCTTCTTGGACTCCCGATGGTCAACGCCTGTTGTTCGTCTCGAATCGGGAAGTCGCTTATGGAACAGGTGATATCTGGTGCGTGGCTGTGAACGCGCCACAAGATCTGAAAAAAATCTTTAGTGAAGAAACAGCGTGGCGCACGCAACCGCAAGTCGCACCGGATGGCAGGCGGGTTCTGTTCAGCAGTTATCACGGTCGCCAGTGGCAACAGCTCTGGCTGACGACCATGCAGGGTGCCGCACCGTTCCCATTGACCTTCGGTGACTTCGATAGGACTCAAGCGCGCTTTTCGCCAGACGGCACTCGGATTGGTTATATCAGTAACGAGGACGGCAATACCTCGCTCTGGATCCAGGAAGTCCTCGGCGGCGCGCGGACTCGCATCACTGCCACGCAACGGCATTACCTAAAAGAGGTCGGTCGCCTCCAGTTGAGTGTGCGTGACGAGCATGGCCAAAAAGTGCCGGCCCGAGTGAGTGTGATTGCTGCCGATGGTCGCGCTTACGCGCCCGACAACGCCTGGATGCATACCGACGACGGTTTCGATCGCAGCCTGCAACCGTTCGAAAACCATTACTTCCACTGCCCGGGTGAATGCACCGTGATCCTACCGACTGGCGATGGGCAGTTGCAGGTCTCTCATGGCCTCGACTACGCCATCGCGGAACGGCGAGTCGGCATCACGAAAGACGGCAATACGATGACAATCGCGCTCAAGCCGCTGCGGTTACCGGCGCAATATGGCCACTTCGCTAGCGCGGACCTGCATGTGCACATGAATTATGGCGGGCACTATCACAACACTCCGTTAAATCTGATCGAACAGGCACGTGCCGAACATCTAGACGCCGTCTACAACCTGATCGTCAATAAGGAAGAACGCATTCCCGATATCGCGCAGTTCACTACCCGGCCGCTGCGTAAAGACGACGTGCTACTGATGCAAGCACAGGAATTTCATAGCAGCTACTGGGGACATCTAGGTCTGCTCGATCTGGATGATCATTTCCTGACCCCGGATTTTGCCGCTTATCGGGAATCGGCTTTGGCCAGTCCCTATCCGCACAATGGTGTGATCGCTGGCCTGGCCCACGCGCAGCATGGTTTGGTCGGTTATGCGCATCCCTTTGATGCCCCAGTCAACCCCGACAAGGATCCGGAACTTAGTAATGGCTTGCCGGCCGATGTTGCCCTCGGCAACGCAGATTATTATGAGCTCGTCGGTTTCTCCGATCACCGTTCCACCGCCGACATATGGTATCGCCTGCTCAATCTTGGTTTTCGTATCCCAGCCGGCGCAGGCACCGACGCGATGGCGAACTACGCTTCGTTACGCGGTCCGGTGGGCATGAATCGGGTATTCATCGCCATTGTCGGCGAGACCACCCCAGAAAAGTTGCATTCGGGTCTGAAACAGGGTCGGACCTTCGTCACTAACGGCCCCTTACTGGGTTTGGAGATCGATGGCAAACATCCGGGGGATGACATTACACTGATCAAGCCGACGACACTGCCGTACCACGTATCTCTGCGGTCCATCGTGCCGATCGATCACTTCGAGTTGATCTTCAACGGTCGCGTTATCGCCAGTCATCATCTTAATGGGGCGCGCACACAAGCCGATGTCAGTGGAAGGGTTGAGATTCCGGCCAGCGGTTGGTTGGTCCTGCGCGCCTGGAACGATCACTCAAACCCGAAGATCCAGGACATCTATCCTTATGCCAGCACGAGCCCAATCTACGTAACAGTTGATCAAAAGCTGCCCCGCTCGCCAGCGGACGCCGCCTATTTTGTCAGCTGGCTCGATCGCGTGATCGCTGGGGCAACGGCGCGGAGCGACTACAACAGCCCGCAAGAGAAGCAGAACACATTGCAATACTTGAACGCAGCGCGCACGGTCTTTCAAACGAGCACACGGTAAGAGCCAGAGGCAGCCTTTGGTGTGATTTGAAGCAAGAGAAGTAGAATAAAGAGGCAGTCCCGAAAACATCAGGGCTGCCTCTTCGTTAACCTAACTAACGGAGAGAACTAGAATCGCTTCTTTAGCCCGACGTACCAGAACCGGCCTTTGATGGTTGCTAACGACTCGTCGTAGCCGTTCTCGAAGTTGCCAGCCACAAACGGTGGGTCTTCATCCGTCACGTTCTGCATACCAAGCGTGAGCGTGGTGTTGTTAAGCCACCATTTCCAGTTGCCGCAGCCGTACTCGGCCGTAGCTACTGGGACGACATTTTTCTCCTTGCCGTCGTGCGTCTTCACGTTTTTGCCCCCGTCCTTGGCAAAGCCAGGGACTTCAGCCGCAGCAGGCGGCGGCAGGTTAAACGTGTAGTTCAAGATCAAGTCCAGCGTGGTCCATGCGGCCACCTTGCGCGCGCGGTTAGGAAAAGAAGCGGAGTTGTCGATAATCGTGCCAAGCGGAATGCTGCCGTCCACGACCTTAGGATTGTTGGGTCCCGCGGGGTGAGGCCCCGGACCACCGGTCCTCGGCATATTTGGCTTCGGCGATCCTGTCAGATCTATGTTGTCGTCTTCAAATTGGCCGGTCCAGTGGACTACGGCACCAACGTCCAAACCACCAGCCCAAGTGTCGGGCGGGCCGTCGTAGAAGATACTGAAATTGGCCCGGTGCCATGGCAATGAACTGGTCAGAGTAAACGACGTGGACTGGAATTGGCCGTTTATGCCAAATCGTTTATTCTGCGGGGTAGGTTGAAGCTCAGCCCGGGACAGCCAGGTGCCGTTGACAGTAGTCGTCAACCTTCCAAAGTCTCCGTGCCCAAAGATCGAAGAGTCGAGAATATAGATCGCTTCGTAGTCGAGCCCTTCGAAGATTGCCCCGGCAACATTTGCGCTAGGATCCTGAACCAGAATCACTGGACCGAATGGATGCGGATTTTGAGGCGTCGGCGGCGGCGGCGCAGCACGAGTGACGAGAGCGTCAAAAGGTGCGCGATTGCTGTTCTGGATAATGAATTGCGCGCCGAGGGAGGCCACAATATCGCGCATGTCAATATGCCACCAGTCGGCACTCAAGGTCAGACCTTTGATCCATTTCGGGCTGTAAATAGCTCCGTAGGTCCATTCATACGCCACTTCCGGATGCAGGAACGGGTTTCCAGCAATGCGTTCCTCCACCTGGTCTTGAGTCCTGAATGCGGGGGGATTTGTAGTAGTAAACGGATCCACGACGGACGGGAAGTCCTGCGTGCCTGCGGGTGTCAGCTCTCCCAGTGTCGGCGCGTGAAACGCCTCGGTATAACTCCCAC
>DASSEH010000297.1:0-1022 GCA_035695325.1 Candidatus Angelobacter sp. | reverse complement strand
GAAGCCCGTTAGTGTTTCATTAACAGAATAATTCAACCTCTATTTGTTCACGCGGACTATTTCCCTTGAGCTATCTCAAAGGTTGCATCGCGCAAATTAGGACACCGCGAAATTCAAATTAGGACACAAGGGGTTAAATACGGACAGTACCGCCCGATCCATAGGAGAGATATGACCGACAAGCACCCCAAACGCCCTAGGTTTTGGCGATTCTGTATGTCGGGGCAATGCGGGCTGGCTAGCAACCAGATGGACCGGTGGTGCTGATCGGGTTCGCGCGCTTCGCGGGAAAAGCGCCCTGAAGGCGCGATGCGCATCTATTCGTCTCCTGATGTTGTCGTGGATGAACAAAAGCCCGGTAGCTTGGTTGTCAACAGCAAGCATTGGGAACGTTCTCGCATCTGCGAAGTCCCCTTAGCGCTCGCACTTCTTCCACACGGCGGTCTTGCTGATTCCATTACAGCCGCTCAGATTTTCTCCCAAGCTGAAACTGCAAAATTGTTTTGCAGTGATGGCAGCGCGATGGGAGCCGCGGAGAAGTATCCATCATTCGATCGAACGGAACGTATCCGACTAAGGTCTTCCTTCTCCTCCAACAGGTTTGCAGCCACATGGACAATCTTTCAGGATACGCCAATCGTCCGCTTCCGTTCATGCTGCGCTATCTCCGCCAGCGTCTTGCATCGCATGTCGTCATCCTCGCATCAGTTGTTGCAGCAGTTGCTTGTTCGGTAGGCACGCAATATGGCGTGAAGTATCTGGTCGATGGTTTGTCAGCCGGGCCGGCCCGCGCGGGCGGTGTATGGCTGGCATTCGTTTTACTTATGTCGCTGATAACAGCGGATAATTTTCTGTGGCGGATCGCCAGCTGGACGGCGAGCTTCACATTTGTGGGCGTGACCGGGGATTTGCGTCGCGACATCTTCCGCCACCTGACCGGGCATGCACCAGGCTATTTCTCCGACCGGCTGCCGGGAATGCTGACCAGCCGCATTACGGCCACATCCAATGCCGTCTTCACC
>DASSEH010000296.1:0-1400 GCA_035695325.1 Candidatus Angelobacter sp. | reverse complement strand
ACGGCTGGGTTGCGGGGTGTCCGCTGTCTCTGACAAGCCCGAACGCGCCGTCGAAGCGGGACATACTAGGGACAGTGATGTTGTCGGTGCTGGCTGGGCATCGGCGCTACGCCCACATCACGACGCTGCGCTGCGACCCGGTCAATCCACCACTGCTTGGGATGACCAAGGTGGTGAGCGAGGACGCGGTCCGTCGGGCACTGAGCAAGATCGAGGCGGAAGCCGGACGAGCCTGGCTGCAGGAGCAGCTCGACTATTGCACGCGGCCGCTGTTGCGCGACCCATGGATTCTGGATGTCGACACGACGGTGAAACCGCTCTACGGCCACCAGGAAGGAGCAGTGGTCGGCTACAACCCGAAGAAGCCGGGGCGGCCTTCGCAGACCTATCACAGCTACATATTGGCCAATTTGCGGCTGGTGTTGGAGGTCGAGGTTCAAGCAGGCAACCAGCACGCGGCGAAGCATTCGGCGCCGGGACTATGGACGCTGTTGGATCGGCTTGGGCCGCAATGCGCACCTTGGCTGCTGCGCGGCGATCGGGACTGGGGCAACGAGGGGGTGATCAGCGAGGCGGAGCACCGCAGCCAAGCCTATCTGTTCAAGCTGCGCCTGACCAAGCGGGTGAAACGGGTGCTCGAGCGCGCGATGCCGGATGACGATTGGCGTGATGCCGGGGCCGGCTGGCAAGGCAAGCACGGCGAGATCCGCCTGATGGGCTGGAGCCGGCAACGGCGCGTCGTCCTGCTCCGCCGCCGTCTGGCCGGAGTGATGATCACTCAGCCCCAGGCGGATGGACAACTGGCGCTCGGCTTTGTCGAAATCGATGAGGAGCGCCAGGAAGCCTGGGAATATGCTGTTCTGGTGACCTCGCTGGAGGCCGAGGTTCTGACCATTGGGCAGCTTTACCGGGACCGGGGCGATTGTGAGAACAGCTTCGACGAGTTAAAGAACCACTGGGGCTGGGGCGGATTTACCACCCACGACTTGACGCGTTGCCGGATCATGGCACGCATTGTCGCCCTCATCTTCAACTGGTGGAACCTGTTCGTGCGTCTGGCCGATCCTGACCATCACCGCGAGGCGATCACCAGTCGCCCACTGTTGCTGCAAGCGATTGGTCGACAGACCAACCACGCCGGACGCGCCACTGTGACGATCAGCAGTTCTCACGGTGAGCGGGACCGGGCGCGCCGGGCGCTCACCCGTATCGCCGCCTTCTTCGCCACCCTGCGCGAAACTGCGGAGCAGTTGACCGACCTCGATCGATGGTACCGCATCCTCAGTCATGCCCTCGTCAAGTATCTCAAAGGCCGCCAACTCGACCCGCCACGACGCTTACAGGCGGCCTGACCCTGCACGCAAAAGTCGAACCGACACCCCGTAAGGCGAAGCTATTCG
>DASSEH010000295.1:0-1528 GCA_035695325.1 Candidatus Angelobacter sp. | reverse complement strand
GCCCCCAAAACACCGGGGCAATCACTAACTCATGCATTTCGTGAATTAGAACGACCAAATTGTGGCACAGGAACTTGCACATTGTCTCTTTTTTTCATGGCGGCTTCCATCCTGCTGCGGAGACCGTCAGGGCAAACGCATCTTAAAAGCTATAGGCAAAGGGGAAGAATGGGAATGAGATGGGGATATGGAGAGTCCCCTGAAGTATTTTGCTGAGTTGACGGACCCGCGAGTGGAGCGAACGCGGGAACACTTACTGGAAGAGATACTGTTGATCGCGATAGCTGCGGTGCTGAGCGGAGCCAGTGGCTGGAACGAGATCGAAGACTATGGGAAGGCCAAGAGAGAATGGTTGAGCACCTTTCTCAGACTTCCTGCCGGCATTCCCTCGCACGACACCTTCAACCGGGTTTTCTCGGCACTGGATCCAGAGGAACTGGAGAAAGGATTCGTGGGCTGGGTAGCTTCCATCGCCCAATTGACCGCCGGTGAAGTGGTGGCCATCGACGGCAAAGCCTTGCGGGGGACGCGGCAGGCGGGCAAAACCCTGGTGCACCTGGTCTCGGCCTGGGCCAATCAGAACAATCTGGTATTGGCGCAACGCAGGGTGGATGACAAATCGAATGAAATCACGGCGATCCCCAAGCTCCTGCAGATGCTGGAACTCAGTGGAACGGTGGTGACCATTGACGCCATGGGCTGCCAGCGTACCATCGCGCAGAAGATTGTGGACCAGAAAGCCGACTACATTCTGGCCGTCAAAGAAAACCAGGGACAGCTGCTGGAAGAAATCCAGGACTCGTTCCGCATGCTTGCCGTCGATGCCGTCGCCGAAGAGGTAGATGGTGGTCACGGGCGCGTCGAAAGTCGCACCTGTTCGGTGATTGGCGACCTGAGTCTGCTGGAAAAGGCTTCCCAGTGGCCCTCTCTGCAGGGCATGGTGCGTATTGAGGCCGAACGATTCCACAAGGCCACCGGTACTACGGAACGGGAAACCCGCTACTACATCACCAGCCTCCCACCGCAGGCCGCACAACTCAACAGTGCCATCCGCCAGCACTGGGGCATCGAAAACAAGCTGCACTGGGTGCTGGATGTCGCTTTTGGCGAAGACCTCAGCCGCAAACGCCAGGGCCACGCGGCTCAGAACTTCTCTTTGCTCAACCGCATCGCTCTGAACTTACTCAGACAGGACAAAACCTGCAAGCTCGGCATCCATGGCAAACGTCTCAAAGCTGGCTGGGACAATCATTACCTGCTCAAGCTGTTTACGATTTAAGATGCGTCTGCCCTGCGGAGACCGTCTCCGACCTTGCGCTTAATCATGCTGAACGGAAGAAAGAGTGGCATGACTGCAAAAATCATTTGTGACGGAACAAGGCTGGCTCTGCCGGTGTCTGTTTCATAGCGTGAGAATTCCTTCAAAACAAAGTCTGCAAAGGTTTGCCAGTTGGCTCGTCATCCTGGATGGGATTCTGCTGGCGGTTTTCGTGATCGCCGCGCTCGAGGGCAGCGATTATTGGACTTA
>DASSEH010000294.1:0-2544 GCA_035695325.1 Candidatus Angelobacter sp. | reverse complement strand
AAGCACTGTATTACCCAACTGCTGTGCCAAGGTCTCTATGTCCAGGGCAATAAACAGTTCCTCTTGCTCTGGGCTGCGCTCGGTGATCACCCGTTGCGCCGCACCATTGGCATACACCACCAGGGCCGCCTTCGTCGTCACTTTGGCGCTCGGACTCGTGTCTGCTGTGCCCTGCTCTGCCATACCCGTCCTCCTTCATGCAGGAATAATAGACCAGTCGATTACTCCCGTCAAGCCTCGCGTCAGTTCCCTTGCAAAGCACGCCCGCGGCCAGGCCCGCCACCGGCTCGCGGGGCTCACGCGAGCCCAGGCGCTCCCGCCGTGCGGCACGCTACGCTCCGGGAGCGCGCCGGTGTGCGATGCGTCTGCGGGTCTCTGCACGGTCGAGACGCCTAGCGGGAGTTTCCGGTAACAGGAGGTCATGAGGGGTCGAACCCCTTCTCCCCCCAGGGTTTTAGGGATGAAGCACTGTATTACCCAACTGCTGTGCCAAGGTCTCTATGTCCAGGGCAATAAACAGTTCCTCTTGCTCTGGGCTGCGCTCGGTGATCACCCGTTGCGCCGCACCATTGGCATACACCACCAGGGCCTCCTCAATGCCTTGCAGGCGTTCCAGCAGGAGGTCCACCCCGATGGAAAGGTGGCGCTCTTGGAGCCGAAGCAACACCATCCGGATCATCAGCATGGCCAGAAAGCAGTAGAGGGCATGGACCTGCAGTTTGCCGTCCGTCCAGTGATACGCCGGCCACCACAACCCGGGCCGTCGGCTTTTGCTGATGCGGAACATCTCCTCCACCCTGGCCTGGCTGCGGTAGGCTTCCACGATGCGTTGCTCGCCGAGCTCCTGGCGGTCCGTAAAGAGGACCGTCTTGCCAAAGTCGCGATGTTTGATCTCCCGCTTCTTACGCCTCTCCCACTGCCAGCGCAGAGCCACCACCGCCCCTTGGCGCAGTTGGAAGGTGGGCACAAAGAAGTCCTTGAGCCGGTCGTGGCACACCAGCTTGGTGATCTCGCCCCTGACGGCCCGCTCGGTGCGGGGACGGTGGCGCTCTGCAGCCTCCCGGACGGACGCTTGCAGCCGCAGCAGTTTCTGTTCGGCCTTTCGCTGGAGCAAGTCCAGCGTGCGCACCTGCTTGCGATAGAAGTTGGGACTGAAGACGACCAGGAGCTTGCCTTCGGTGCCCCCGAGTTTCCTCTTGGGCCTGCAGTAGACCTTGATCCTTCTGCCATCCGCAAGAGCCAGAGCTTGATATTCCTTCAAGGAGACCTGATAGACGCGGCGCACCCACCCGGCCGGGATGGCCGCAATGAAGGAGAACTGGGCCTGCTTGAGGGCTTTGAAGTTGTCCAGCGAGACATTGCCTTTGTCCAGGACCAGTGTGAGGCGTGCGGCGGCTTGTTGGGGGAGAAAGTGGCCAACCATCCCGGCCAGGCTCGGGCCCAGGGCGACCACATCCGTGGTATTGCCCTCGTAGCAGCGATAATAGAGGGGCAGGCCCCGCTGCTCATCGACGACCAAGGCCAAAGAGATCTGGCGCAGGTCCGCGCGCCTTTGCTGGTTTCTTCCTCGCTGGGGGAGACGGGGCCGGCTGTTGAAGGTATGGATGAAGGTATAGTAATGGGTAGTGTCATAGACCAGGAACTGCTCCCCCAAGGGGAAGCGTTGAGAGAGCTTGGCCAGCAGTGCCTGTTGGATGTGGGCCACCTGGTCAGCCTCGAACAGGTCCATGTGGTCCCAGAAACGCCGGCTGTCCAACTCCGCCGAGGGAGCGGGCACCAAGCGGGCGAGCACCGTGCCCCGGTACCATTCGGCGAAGGCCCGCTTGCTTTTGGGCCAGATGGCGCGGTTGATGGCCGCCAGGGCCAGGTAGTGCCCGACCGACAGCGAGGTACGCCGCCCCGGAGGAGCTGGAGGGACATGCGCGTTGATCAGCTCGACGAGCCCCAACTCCTGGGCCAGGGAATAAAACAAGGCCGAGGCCCCAAACTCCCGGATCTGCACGGTGTGGAGCTGGGGGAGGTGGTCGGGTGTGGGGGAGGAGGTGAACTGGGCACGGATCTGCTCTATCACCCGCTCCCGGGGGCCCAGGTAGAGCTGCTCGACGATGCGAGAGTGGCCGTTGACCCGGGCAGAGCGGACCCAGTAGAGGTAGGGTTTGCCTTTTTTCCATTTGGTGACCAGGCTGGGCATAGCAGTGAGAGGGTAATACTCTGTAGAATAGAAGTCAATACATATTTGTAAAATACATATATATGAATAGAAATAGAGGGGTAATACAAACTGAAATCCCCAAAACCTTTGTGACTGTTGAGTTTACGGGCTCCTGAATGGCGGTTCACCGGAAACTCCCGCTAGTGGTCGGGTTGAAGAGAAGAAAGTGGAGGAAACGGTAGGGGGTATTCTCCACTGGGGGAGAGAATCGGGGCCAGATTTGGAGTGGTTCCGGCAGAAAATTCGCGAAGCATACGGCGGACGTGCACCAAAGGTTCTCGATCCCTTCGCAGGTGGTGGGGCAATTCCACTTGAGGCGATGCGCCTGGGTT